>DYCF01000013.1 GCA_019418225.1 Clostridiales bacterium
ATTTTTATTATTTTTGTTACTGGAAAGATTTAGTTTTAAGTTTACGCTTATGATACATATATATTGATTTTATATCTTTCTGATATCTATCATATCCTTCTATTTCTTCAATATCAAAGTCATCTTCTTCCCAATCTCCTATTCCTAATTTATATTCTGTAAATTCGCTATACATAATATGTACTTTTACAGATAGCAATAATTTTGTGTTATTGAAATTCATTAGTATACTATTCTCTAATCTCCAATATTCTCCTTCGTAATTAATTTTTCCTAATATTTCATCTATTATTACTATTTCTTTTTTCATTTTTTCACCCTCCAATATAGTAACTATTTTAACCATGTTTCTTCTCTGATTCAATTTCTTGATTTTGCGCCTTAATTTCTGAAACTCCACCCAAATGTCCAAAGGTTCCATTTATATCTGTTGGTATTAACTGTACTGTTTTTCCATTATTCAGTTCATGAACAGTTAATTTATTTTTTTCTCTTAAAGTATTTAATCTACTTGCTATCTTAGACTGTTTTTCATTTAGAGACAACCTTTCATTATTAAGATGCTTTTTTATAATTTTATCATCTAATATTCCATTAGCTACCTTCAAAGAGTTTTCATGGGCATTCTTCATTCCAGCTGCATTTTTTCTTACCATCTCACTTGAATTCCCATTATATTTTACTATCTCATTAGCAATTGCATCACTTGTTAATTTATAATTTGTAGGCCTATCTGTTGTCATGTCAATATCTACAGTAAAAACAGCAAACTTATCAAATTCTGGCATTGCATTATTATAAATCACACCCGTTTCATTGTATTGCTTGAGTATCCCCTGTGCATTCTTATGTTGACTAGTCATATCCTCATATTCTTTTAATTCAAATTTAGATTCCCCTCGATTACCTGTCCACTCTCCATAATGAGCATCTTGTTTTGGTATGTAGTTTAACCTATTTATATATGCCTCTGCAGTATCATTTATAGGTGTAATTTCCATATAACCACTAGGGTCATAATACATTACAGGATTATTTCTACAATAAGCATATAGATTCAATCCATCTCCACGATAGACATCCTCTTGCATAAACCTACCTAATATAGGATTATAAAACCTTGCTCTTAGATAGTACTGCTGAGTAACAGGATCATGTTGCTGACCAGTATACTTAATTCTGTTATGAACACCCTCTTGGCTTTCTAAAATATTACCAAAAGCATCATAAATATAACGGTTTTCTACTTTTCCATTACCATTAGTAATAAAGCTTGTACTAAACTGCTCATCTAACTGATAATAATATCTTCCCAGTTCATTACTTCCTGTAGTACCTTCTACATCTGCAATATCACCAGCAACAACATCATAACCTCTTATCAACCTTGATATTGCTTGGTCTTCCTGGTCAGCCTCAACTAAAATCTCATCCTTATGGAATATAAACTTAGTCAGCTTCTGATTTTCTTCAATCTCTGCTCTTAAACCTTCTGCATCATAGCGATTAACAAGTGTCTTGCCTTGGTAAGTTGTGACTTTAGTCTGTTGATTTAAAGCATTGTAACTAAAAGTGGTTGTCCCTTGTGGGCTACTTTCTTTTAGTATATTGCCCCCAGCATCATATGTAAAGTTTGTAATACCTAAATCTTTGTGCAACTCTGTTAACTGATTTTTAGTATTATAAATGAAAGTGCTTGTTTCACCATTAAGCGTTTGACTTAAACGATTGCCTACTAAATCATAAGGAAAACTTTCTGCTCTATTAGGATATTGGTTAGCCCTTCCTCTTTTAAGAATGTAAACTTTTAATCTTATGAAAAAGAAAAAGCACGGCAAGAATTAAACTTGCCATGCTATATAATCGAAAAGTCTTGTTACTCTGTAATAGTTTTCAATATTAATTCTATCTCCTCCGTGTAATCTTGACGCTCTAACTTTATCTCATGCAATATTTGTACAAAATTTTGTTTTTCATTAGGGTTAATTTGTTCTGCAAAAATTTTAAGTTCTTCATCATCGTAATTATCAAAGAGCATTACAATATATTCCTCTACATGTTCTTTTGCATTACTAAATATTAAATCTAATCCTTTTATTAATTCTTTAAAAGCATCACATAAGTCATAATTATTCATTGTCACTATAGTCATTTCTTGAATGTCACAGTATTGATGTGGCTCAATATGTTCAAACTTTTTATTGAAAATCCTACATAATAGGACAATATCACTTAGTTCTAAGATTAGTTCTCCACTTATTACTTGATTATAAATATGATCAAACCCCTCAAAATCATTTTTTTCATGCCCATGGGCATATTTATCCAACTTTTCTACTATGTCCTTCATCCTTTATCTCTCCTTTATTTAGTACATTTACCTGTTTTATCTATAGTATTAGCTTTTTTATTTTGTGCTTCATTATATACTTTCATAGCTTCATCCCTATGTTTTTGTAATGCATCATTTACCACATCCATGTCCACATTAACTCTTTCAGTACCATATGCCCAGCGTAAGTTCTCTATATCAAAATCTAATCTTTCTTCATAACTTAATGCATTATATAATGCATAGTCATATGCTCTAGCCTCACTATCTCCCATTCCATAAGTAAAGGTCAAGTAATGTGTACTTGTCTTTGTATTAGTACATATTCCTTCTTTATATCCTATGCCATCATTTTGAATTGAATCAGCAGCTGGCATATGATGAGGTGTCATATCATCACCCACTGGTTTAGGCGTAGCTCCATAACTTGCTATAGTTAATTCATTAGTCACCTTATTTTTTTTCCCATATGTGAATGAAATTAAATCTTCTTCAGATGTAGCTAAGCTTGATAGCTTATTTATTTTAAATTGCTCATATTGATTCTGCAATTCTTGCCTTATCTGCTCAGGAGTCATATTTTTTACTAGTTGTGCCAGTTCACTTTGTTTTACATATCCACTAGGATCATAATACATAATAGGATTATCCCTACAGTAAGCATATAAATTCAGTCCATCCCCACGATAAATATCCTCTTGCATAAATCTACCTAATATAGGATTATAGAACCTTGCTCTTAGATAGTATTGCTGAGTAACAGGGTCATATTGCTGGCCAGTATATTTAATTCTGTTGTGAATACCCTCTTGGCTTTCTAAAGTATTACCAAATGCATCATAAGTATAACGGTTTTTTACTTTTCCAATGTCATTAGTAATAAAGCTTGTACTAAATTGCTCATCTAGCTGATAATAATATCTTCCCTGTTCATTACTTCCTGTACTACCTTCTACATCTGCAATATCACCAGCAACAACATCATAACCTCTTATCAACCTTGATATTGCTTGGTCTTCCTGGTCAGTCTCAACTAAAATCTCATCTTTATGAAATATAAACTTAGTCAGCTTCTGATTTTCTTCAATCTCTGCTCTTAAGCCTTCAGCATCATAGCGATTAATGAGCGTATTGCCTTGATAGGTTGTAACTTTAGTCTGTTGGTTTAAAGCATTATAACTAAAAGTGCTAGTGCCTTGTGGACTACTTTCTTTTAGTATATTGCCCCCAACATCATATGTAAAGTTTGTAATGCCTAAATCTTTGTGCAATTCAACAAGTTGGTTCTTTGTATTGTAAATAAAAGTGCTTATTTCGCCATTAAGCGTTTGACTTAAACGATTGCCTACTAAATCATAAGTAAAACTTTCTTCTCTATTAGGATATTGGGTTTTAATCAAACGATTCATACTATCATAAGCAAAATGTGTTTCTTGATTAAGTCCTACTTTGCTTAAGCGATTACCATTGAGGTCATATTGGTAAGCAAAGTCTTGGAGCTTTTCACCCTCTGTTGTTAGGGTGAGTAAATGAGAAATATTTTGGTCACTGTCATAGCTATAAACTGTTTTAATACCATTACCATAAATGATACTTTCTATTAAATTATTAGGTAAATAAGTATACTTTGCAACGACTTTCCCTTCATCATCTGTCAGTTCATTGATTCTACCTAAAATGTCATAACTATAATAAGTACTTTTACCTGTTATATCTTTAATAGAAGCAATTTGTCCATCTTTATAATACGTATATGCAATTAAGGTACGTCCACATGTTGATTTGCTTGCTAAATAACCTTCTGGTGTATAACTATAGTTATATACAAATCCATCGGCCTTGGCGGTAAGTAGTTGGCCTTTTGTATTATAGCTATAACTTTTTCTAACTGTGGATGGGGTTTCTTCTATATTAATAGAAACATTTTCACCCTGATTATTTGCAATACTAGACCTATTATTTCCCTTATCGGCGTAAGCTACTTGACTGACTAAATTGCCATCTATATTATAGGTATTTTCTACTCGGTTGCCATTTCGGTCGATATGTAGCGTTAATCGTCCTTCTTCATCATAATAGAATTTTTCACTTAAGCCTTCTTGGTCAATGATTTCACTGACCTTGCCAAAACTATTATAATGATAAGTAATTGTGCCACCATTGGCATCTGTTGTCGTGGTGATATTACCTGCATGGTCATAAGTATATTTTTCTACCCCACCATCTGCTGCTGTGACTTCTGTAATTCGTCCCCAGCCATCTACTTGGTAGAAGGTTTCATTATGATTACCATCTATGATACCTGTGATTTGACCATTGGCATTATAGCTATACGTTTGAAGCTTCTTACCTTGCTCCGCTGTTCTTGCTGTGCTGACAGATAACACTTGGTTTTGAATCGTATAATCATAAGTGATTGGATGACCTAAAGCATCTTTTTGCACCAGTAGATTATTAGAAGGATCATATTCATTTGCTTCCACTATTTGTCCCAGTGCATTAACTGTTTGTACTCTATTTCCTCTTGCATCATAACTATAAGTCGTTCCAGCCCCATTATCTAACTGTACTTGATAGTTTCTTGCATCTACTTCTTTAATAAGTTGATCATTTTTATTATAGAAATAACGTTGGACTACACTTTCATTCTCCTTGATATGCGTTAATCTATCTTTTAAATCATAGTCATAAGCCCGCTTATTAGGTGCCACACCCTCACTTTGCTCTTCTACTTTAATAACATTATTGGCTGCATCATAGGTGTAGTATGTGGTACGATCAATACCATTTTCCTTGTCTACCACATGCTCACTCACTAACCGGTCACAGGCATCATAACTTCTTTCTATTTGATAACCTTTTGGTGTTAGAATAGCGGTTAAATTGCCATTTGCATCATAGTTATACTTCGTGACTGCCCATAAAGTTCTGGTACTCTTTTCACCTAACATACGGCTATCTAAGGCTTCTTTCTTCTGAACCAGCCAGCCTGCCTTATTGTAAATATAGTGAATACACTGTGAAACTTCTTCATTAATTTTACGTTCTTCATAGCTTCTTTGACCAAGGCAGTTATATTCATAACGCAGCATAGCGCCATAATCATCTTTGACTTTAATCAGATGATTATTTTTATCATAACTTAAATAAATGCTATGATAACTTCTTGGATAGCCTTCTTCAACTACAAAATCTAAGCCATGTTTTTCTGTAATCTTATTGCCATTTAAATCATATTCAAAGCATGTTAACTTATACAATACTTTGTTATATTCTTCCTTAACAGGTTCACGTTTTTCAATTAAATTGCCTAATAAATCGTAGCGATAGTAGGTGGTATAACCTTTAGCATCTCTACTTTCTAACAAATCACCATTTAAGTTATATGTATAGGAAGCTTCTTGTACACCTTCAGGATTAATGACCGTGACAAGCTGATTCATTTCATTGTAGCTATAAGTATATCCTCTTCCATCATCCACTTGAGCATCATAAGCTTCAGGTAAAACGTGCTTCATCAGATTGCCTTCTGCATCATAAAAAAATCTTTCAATCCCACCATCTAAATAATGCTTCTTAATACACTTATTATCAATATTATACTCAAAAGTAGTCGTTAACCCTGTTTCTGTACTAGAATCATAAGTATTCGGATGAATTTGTTTAATCAAATTCCCTTCTACATCTGTTTCTTGCTTATAATGTTGATCTAATGGGTCAATCACTTCTACTAAACGGTCTAAGAAATCATACTTATAGGTATAACCCTTTTCTTTACTTGCCCAAGCCTTAGGCGAATAAAATGCCACCAATTTACCCATCTGGTCATAAAGCTTTTGCGTAATATTGCCTTCTCCATCTTTAATGCGGGTCACATAGTTCAGGTTGTTATAACCAAATTCCACCGTACCATAGTCATTTTCAATGCTCATGCGGCGGCCTAGCTTATCGTATTCATAGTAAGTGATTTCACCCATAGCATTTTTCACACGACTTGGTTCACTTTGCCCCTCATCATAAACATATTCTATCATGCCTTTTAGGCTATCTTCCTCTGTCAGCATTCTACCCATATAGTCGTAGGTATAATGCTTACTTTGCCACTTTCCTGTAGCAATCTTATGTTTTTCTTCTATAAGATTATGTTTAAAATCATAGTTATAAAGACTTTCCCTACCACCATTATCTACCCTTTTAATAAGTCTATGGTCTTCATCATAACTATAAACAGTATGTAAGCCATTTGGTAAAACTTCTTCTAGAAGTTCATTATATGGACTATATATCTTTTGGCTAACAGCACCTAAACGATTTTTCTCATAACAACGATTTTTATAAGCATCATAGTCATAATACGTAGCTGTCCCATCCATATATTCAATCTTATGAATGAGTAAGTTTTCATCATAATAAAAGCGTTCTATCTTTTCACCCTTATTATAATTAACCGTCGTTACATAATTTTTGGTATCATAAGTTGCTTCATAAGTATAACCATTAGCAAGTTCTTGGAAAATAGTACGTCCTTCTGCATCATAAGTATTGGTTAAATAAGTGACCCCATTTTTATCAATAGCAGACTCTATATAACCTTCCTTAGTATACGTATAAGTAGAAATCCCTTGGTCCAAATGTACCACATGGGTTAATAAATCGCCTTCATAACGATATTGCAGCGTACGCCCTAAATCATCTGTCACTTGTATTAACTTATCTTCATCAAAGGTAAACCTTAAAGTATAACCTAAACTTGTTGTAATCTTTTGCAGCCTTTGATTATTATATTCAAAAATAGTCTTTTGATTATTCTTATCAATACTGTAAATCATTCTACCTGTTGCATTATAAACATAAGTATTATGGGTTTTATAGTCTAAAATATGCCACTCACTATGCAGCGTATCGTAACTTAAACTAAAACGTCCATTTTCGCCTGCTTCATTTTGCCAGGTGCCATCTATCTTCACAAAGCTTACTGTATGTCCTGTCACCAAAGTGGCATAAACCCTTGCCTCATCTTTAAAAAGCTGACTATCATAATTCAAATGCCAGCCCTTGCCTAGCATGCCTACTGCTAAATCAGCTGAACTATAATGTCTTTTTAACCCAAACTCTTCATTTAAATCAGGCATTTTGAAATCTACGGCATCGATAAAGAAACCACCGGTTACAGCATCAATAGGTTCACCAAAACATTCTGCTAAAAAGTTAGCTGTAAGGTTATTGGCAAGGCTTTGCTTAATATCATAGGGTTGCCCTGTTAACCAAGATACTGCTCCATCCATTGCTGTATCCACAGTTGTCCCAACTACCATATTGGTAGCTTTTCTACCTAGTGTACTATTAAGAACATCATCAACATACTTACCGCCTTTAGCACTCAGCTTACCTATAATGCCTTGTGTCGCTTTACTACCAAAGTGTCCAGTAATTGCACCTAGGGTTACATTAAATGCTAGACTTCCTGGGTCTACTTTACCTGTTTGAATATAGCTATCTATAGCACTTGTAATACCATTAACTCCCATATGCGATAATACTTGAGCTTTTTTACTCTTACTACAGAGCTGCGCTACTTTTCCAACCTTCCCCAGCTTTCCCAACTCTCCTAACTTGCTAAATCCACCACCTATTGCTATACTTGAAACAATACCAAAAACAATTTCAACCCCACCTTGTACAAGGCGATAAGCTTTTTCATTTCCTTGAAAGACCGTATCCCTCATAAAATTATAGGATTGCCGCAAATCTCCTGATTGTACCTTCTTATAATCTTGCACTGCCTCTGCTGTATCACTAATAGCCATCACAGTCTGAGCAGCACCTGTTGCATATACTGTCATCATTAATGGACCTGCTAGTGCAGCCCCAGCTCCACCTGTCGCTACTGTTAAACCTACTGCTAAAGCTGTTATAGCTACTGTTTTAAGTATGGTACAAACACCCTTACGAAAACTATCTACTGCCGCTTGTTTTTTAGCTTCTAATTGCTCATAGGCATTGGCATTACAGTCTGCTCTTAGTGCTTCATCTTCTGCTGGGTCAGGTAAAAATGACTCTGGTGACTGTGCAGGTGGATTCTTAACACTGCCATCTTTTTTCATAAAAGTAGCCATAACATTTTGTTCTTCTGTTAAAAAAATACCTTGTTCACTACCATCTTCTCTTACTAAAGCAAGGTTTTCTTTAGCCGTAATATGAATACTTTTAGGCTTAACAGGTGGCACATCTGAACCTGGAGGTGCCTCTCTTTCACCAATGTTCATACTCTTTTGAGTCTGCATAGAAATGTTTTTACCCACTAAGTTGATATTTCCAGATTGATCTAGCGTAATACAGATCTTCTTGCCTTCATCTGCTGCAAAACTAATATCACTTGGGGTCATCTTCATTTCTGAACCTGTTGTATTCGAAAATGATTTATTATCTGGATTTTGTGCACGGCTATTATACTTACTTGCGCCTGTTGCTGTACGTATGGCATGAACTGCTATGGCTTCTCTTTCATCATGGCTTGGAAAATAAATATGTACCTTACTGCCTTCTTCTGGCATGCAATAAAAGCTACTACTTTCAATGGCATAAGTAAAATACTTCAGATTCGGCCTTGCTTCATAAACAGGGTCAATATCAAAATGTACCCTGACACAATTTCCCTTTCGTTCTTTAACAACTGCAGGTATACTCATGCCGTAAATATCTGGATGCATTTGATAAGGCACACGTACCCCTTTTAAACGACTTAAAACATAACTAAAAATCAATTCATCTTGTATTGTTTCTAAAGTAACGCTTGTAACTTGTGTTTTTACCTTATTGAGCAAGATTTCTTCCCCTAAATAAAGCCTTTTAGGTGTTTGAATATGCCAAGTAATTGTTTCTTGTGGATAATAGGCTTCGAGTGCATTAAAAAAGTAATATTTTTCCAAATCTTTTTGGATAATAAATTCGTCTTGTTCTAGCTTCATGCCATACTGTAACTTGGGAAGCCCAAAGTAAATACGCCCAAATGTTTCTGTGGGGTCTTCTAGTAAAAAGGTTTCAAAGTGGGTAGCGAGACGTCTTAAAAAGGTCCAATCCGTCTCTTCATATTGAAGTAAAAAATCAGGTATTTTTGCATTGTTTGTAATTTGATCTTGAAAATCTTTTTTTGGATATGGTTTTAATACTTTTTCGATTACACTTTTATAGGTTAAATCTAAATCACAGAAGCTTTGACTTTTCTTTTCTAAATCCCAGTCATAAGCATAAGAAACACATTCTAAAAGTAAATAATAGTGTCCGGCCTCTTCACACATACTTACCTTGAGTGGTTTTCCTTTAAAAATAGCTTGTTCTCTCTTATTTTGCCGGTGCATTTGGGTCACTATAATACAGCTATTTTCCCCTAATGCCTCTACAGCTTCCGCAATCTTCATCTCATCCATTAATATTTTAAGTGAAAGCCTTACATGTTCATTTAAGGATTCTTTTAAACAAAAATATTCAATTTGAATTGCTTCTTCTATAGGTAGTTCTACCTTTATTCCCCTATAAGATAATTCCATTTACTCACCCCATTTCTTCTTCCTGTAATTATCCAGGCTGTCCTGTAGATACCAATTTGATCTCGCCCCCATACTGGCAAGTTAGTTTTCCTGTCTCAAGTAATGGTTTGATACTTTCTAATCTCACTGTTGCTTTTCCATTACTCCAAGGTGACACAATAATTGGTGTACATTCTCCTACACATTGCGCCATAAGGCTATCATCAGGTTTTACCTCATTTTTACAAAAGATACCCATAACTTTTTCCCAAAAGCTTTTAGGCTCACTATTTACCTTTTCTGTAATTGCAGCTGCCACAGCTTGTACCGATGGATTTTCTGGGCTTGTACATCCCCCAAAGGTCTGTATATTCGTATAGGGCTTAAAATCTGAGACTATTAATTGTGCAATATCATGAATAAAGCAGCCATGGCTTAATGGTACCACCACATGACTTACACGTATGCCACATGAACAATAAGTTTCTGCACCATGTACAACATAAGATGGGTTCATTGCTTTTTGAATCATAGCCATTGCATTAGCTGCGACTGCAGCTAATGCGTTTGCTTCTCCCTCTTGAGCTGCTGATTCTGATTGCTCTTGTCCCCCCTCTTTCGCTTGCTGCTCTGCTTGTTTCTCAGCTTCAGCACGCTCTTTTGCTCTCTCTTTACTACGGGCTATTGCTTGATCTGCTGCTTTATTGGCATCAAAAGAACTTTTTGGTGCTTCTCCTCCCATTTAAACCACCTCTACTTCTTCAAATAAAATTCCCTGTACTTGCCTTCTTAATAGACTTTCTACCACAGCTAAGCTCACTATTAAGTACACACCTTTTACATCCTTTAATTGAAAAACATGATGATCGCCTATTTTCTCTCTATCTAAAATTATTTTTTTCTCCAGGCCATCTGGATAAAATAATGCCTTTTCACTTAATGCCTCAATATGGTCCGTTATAATGTGATAATATATTTCCTCTCTTTGCGTTTCCTTATGAATAATCACTACCTTCTTGCTAATCAGTTCATCTTCATACATATCCAAAACACCTTGTACAACCTCAGATGCCATATACACAGGATTTTGAATAAAATCTGAATAAGCTTCATCCCCTTTTCCTACAACATAAAGGAAGCTTGTATCATTTAACTGATTAGCTTCTTCTTTATGGAAAACTTGATGCTTGCCATTCATATCAAAATCTCTTAGCTTAAAACTATATGATAAGTGCTGGTCTTGTTTCATAATAAAGTAACGCATATTAACTCCTTTCTATATGGATGCTTTGTAACTGAATAGGGGAAAGATGTAAATAAGGTACATCTACATCTGAGAATATTGCTTCAGTTAAATCTGCCTCCTCAAAATCTACATTTTCAAAATGACTTTCTCTAAAATCACTATTCTTAAGTAATGCCCCTTTAAAACTACAATTTTTTAGTTCACACTCTTTAAATTTTCCCCCTAAAAAGGCGGCTTTTGAAAAATCTATATCCTCTAACTGACACTTTTCAAAAACTGCAAAGTAAAGCTGTTTTTCTTTTAAATGACCGCCTTTGAAATTACCTTCATACCAATAACTACATACCAGTTGGTCTTCCTTTTCTGCACTTAATTTAAGTGCTTCTTCCCAGTCTTCTTGTGTTTTAGGATAACGATCTACTTGTAAAATAATTTCACTATGATCACGATATTCACCCCATCTTATAATCCATAACTCACACTTGGGAATGGCCTTAAAATCCGCATTACTTTCTATATCTTTTAAAGTAAAACGTAGCAAGTGTGCAATCAGTCCATTTACTTCCTTAACTTCATCAAATATTCTATTTAAAATATCATATTGGTTAATCTTGCCTACATATCTTTTTCCCTCAGCGATAAGCTTATCCCAACGTTTATTAAGTTCTTCAAATAAAAAACTAATATCGAGTTTCACCATAACAGGAGCTTCATCTAAATACCAACTTACATCATAAGCATGTAATAATACGGTGTATTGACGCGCTATTAAATCTATCCTTAAGAATGAAAATTGAAAATGTACAATCTCATCTTTATGTGCTTTTTCAACCTGTTCTTTAAGCTTTGTAAAACCTTCCAATATCACTTCTTCTAATTTCTTACTTTGTTTTTGAAGGTGTTCCCAAAAGCCCATTTTATAGTCTTCTAACACTTCATTTGCATAGGTTGTAAAATGTGTTAATGCTTCTTGTCTTGTCACCTTAACTATCATTCCTTTCGCTGTGCTCAAGGCACAAAAATTTATGAAAAATGTTTAAGCCCCTATACCTTTGGCAATACTTTTAGTAAGTAAACAATTATACTACAGAGCACGGGAGGAGAATTGACGATTCCTCTACGGGAAATCCCGTATCTTAACATGTGCCGAATACTTTATCCAAGTACAAATAATTGTGCCATTGAGCACGTACACTAATCTTTGCATAAGCAAAGCCTTGTTTATTCTTAAGTATTCAGTCAATGATTGTTTGCTTTATTTTTTTGCCTAAAGGAGTGTTTAAATGCTTAAAATTGTATATCCTATTTGTTGTGGCATAGACGTTCACAAAAAATTTGTTGTCGCTACACTTGCCACTACTAACTCCAATAATGTTACAACCTATCAAACTAAGCAGTTTTCTACTTTTACCGATGATTTACTCAACCTAGCCTCTTGGCTTAAGGATAATAACTGTTCTGAAGTCTGTATGGAATCCACAGGTAAGTATTGGATTCCTATTTTTAATGTCCTTGAAACTTCTTGCCACATCATTTTAGCTAATCCTAAATATATTAAAGCTATTCCTGGTAAGAAAACAGACAAGAAAGATTCTATCTGGATTGCTGATCTTCATAAACATGGTCTTGTTCGTAGCAGTTTGATTCACCCTAAGCCTATTCGTGATCTTAAAGATGTTGTACGTTATAGACGTAAACTTGTTAGTATGCGTTCTAGTGAAAAAAATAGAGTTCAAAACTCCCTAACTGTCTCTAATATCATGATTGCTAGTGTTGTTTCTGACACCTTCGGTAAATCTAGCTCTGCTATTATTAATCATATGATTTCTTCTCCTGAAGATACAAATTTTGACTACGAATCTTTACTTCATAAAAAACTTAAATCTAAAACCTCAGATATAGGACGCTCCATTGCCCATCATACACTTTCTGCTACACAAGCCTCCAAAATGTCTGTGGCTTTTAAGCACTTTGATTACATTAATGAGTGTATTGATTTAATGGATGAAACCATAGCAATTCTTACATCTCCTTTTCAGAGTGAAATCAATCATATTTGTACCATTCCTGGTATAAAAGAGCTTGCTGCAACAACTATAGTTTCTGAAATAGGTGTTGATATGTCTAAGTTTGATAGTTCTAAACATTTATGTTCCTGGGCTGGGCTTACACCCCAAAATAATGAAAGTGCGGGCAAAAAGAAAAGTGTTCGTATCAGTAAAGCTGGCTCCTATCTAAAACCTCTCCTTGTTCAATGTGCCCTTGCAGCTATTAAAGATAAAGATAGTCCATTTCGTATTAAATATGAACGTATCAAACGGCGTCGTGGTCATAAGCGTGCCTTAATTGCAATCGCCAGAACCATGCTAACCTGTATTTACCACATACTTTCTAAAGAAGAGGATTTTAATCATGAATTGTATTTAACCTCTGTAATTAAAGAACCTTCAGTTATCCCAAGTACTTATCAGCTCAATCAAGCCATTCTTTTATTACAACAAAACGGTTATACAGTAAATATTTTAGATCCTATACTTCCTTCAACTTAGCCCACAGTATAAATTTTAATGTCTTATTTGTCGCTTCTTGGAGTTATCCAAGGGCTTGTTTGCTATGTCTACTTCTAGGTTTCTTTTTTTCACACTATCCCTCCTAATCTACTTTTACTTGAGTCCCTTCTAATCTTATATTGCCCGCTTCATCTAAAAGTACCCTGCCACCCTTATCACAAGCTATCTCTACTGTTTCTAAAGCCGTCATTGTTAAATCTTCTTTTACCTCAATTTGAATAGTCTCTTCTGCAGTGACATGCACACTTTTTTGTCCATATAAACTAATAGCACCATTTTGACCAACTGTAAGAACTGCTACGCTGCCATTACATGCAATGCGTATACCTTCTGGTGCTAATTTCACTTCTTTGTCATGAACTGTTCCTAAATACTTGACATCTGGATTACTCATACGATCTGTGCCACCTGTAGGTGTGTCATAAATGCTTACGGCACTTAATGCAACTGAATCTTTAGTATACTTAGTTGGAAAATAAACACGCACTGTATCACCAATCTCTGGCATACAATACCAACCACTTCCATCATTAGAAGCAGACATTGTAGAATATGGAAACCAATAGGCTTTTGCTTCATCCTGACTCTCATCTATATCTAGATGTACCTTTACTTTGTCCTCATTAGGCACTAAAATTTTTCCCCCTAATGAGACCCCTACTAAATGCATAGGAAAAATCTCAATTTCTTTTAGTCCCGATTTAATTTGTAATTCATAGTGATTAACAAATAATCCTTCAATTAACTCATAGGTAAACTTTTTAATATAGAAGGTGTGGCCATTTAACACAATATGATGCATAAGATATAAAATTTCATCTGCTTCTACTTCATAAATGGTATAACTTACTTCATAAGTTGGCGTTGCTGTATTAGCTTTTACTTTATAGTAGTTATCTAAATCCTTTTTGACATTAATTTTTTTAATCACCATTTCTGGCGCTTTTACACTGGCTACTGCAGCATAAAAGCGAATGCCTTGTACTTCTACAGCTGGGAATAAACCTTCATTAAATGTAGAAGTAATACGCTTAACAAATTGCCAATCTGTTTCCTCATACTGTACTAAAAGCTGTCCTATAGGTACATTAGGGATATTTAAAATACATTCTGCATGACTATAGTTCTTTACAATGCTTTTTATGACCTCATGATAAGTCATATTAATATCTTGAAAAGACCTAGAGTGCCTTGTGATATCCATTAAATAAGTATAGCTTTTAGCTTCTAAATAAAGCCAATAAACTTCTGCTTCAAAACGCACACTCACTTTCGTAGCAATCCCATAAAATAAGCTTATTTTCTTATCTTTATCTTCTACATAAAGCTCAATAGGATAATTAGAACCCGTGGCATGAATAAGCTCTTCTTTTCCTTCTTCCTTTAATAAGGCCTTAACATATGCTGTAGTATGTTCCCCCATATTACCTTGTATTTTGCAATTTGCTATTCCCTCCACTTCATAACCTGATAATCTCAAATTTTGAAATCCATATGCCATCTTTATCCTCCTCTCTATCTATGAATTCTCATATATTTCTTTTGCATTTAGTTTAGTGATTCCACCTGGTAACATTTCAATATGCCCTTCAGCTTCACATAATAAATCTATCTTCTTGTCTGCACTTATCATTGCTTCCTTTTCAGCTCTTAATGAAACATCCTCTATAGCTGTAATGGATATATTATCAATGCCACTTACTTCCACGCTACCATCTAGTTTTAAGTTAATTTGTCCATTGCCACTATCAGCTACAATAAACACGCCTTCCGGTGTAAAAATAACCTGCTTATCTTGTGCTGTACTTATATTCTTATTGGTAGGATCCCCCATCATATCCCCTTCTTGAGGTGTATCTGGTGTATGGGATTTAATATTTGTAATAACATATCCTTCTTTTTCATCATGTATAGGAAAATAAGCCCTAACGCTTTCCCCTATCTCAGGCATGCAATACCAGCCACTTCCACCTGAAGATGCTGATACGGTGGAATAAGGAAACCAGTAAGCTTTTGCCACATCTTGTGCATTATCTATTTCAAGTTGTACACGTACTCTATTACGTTGTACTTGTAATATAACCCCATCAATCGAAACACCTGTGATTCTTTCGTTATAGAGCTTCTTTTGACGTAACCCCTTTTTTTGACGTAAGAAGTAATAGCTAATTAATTCACCACCTTCTAGTTTTCTCTCAATATGATGAATATAAAATGTCATTTCTTTATAATTTACTTCTGTTCCTAATGACAAATAATCATATGCACCTACCTTGTAGGTCACATAATGAATAGGTGCCATATCTGGTAAGCTATTGCTTTGTATTTCATTGTAATCCTGTAAGTCTTTGCTAATTTCATAAGGCAAATCTTCCCAATTTACCTTTGCATATTGCCTTGGCACGCCTGCATGATATCTTATATTTGTAAAACCATTTTCAGGATACAAACCAGCTTGATATCTTGAGATAAAACGCTTAATAAAAGCCCAATCTGTTTCTTCATATTGCACCACCAGTTCCCCAATGGGCTCATTAGGAATTTCAAGTAAACAATCACTTTGAGGATAATCTTTCATAATGCTCTTAATCACTTCATGGGAAGTCATATTAATATCTTGAAAAGACCTTGAGCGTCTTGTGATATCCATACCATAGGTATAACTACTTGCCTCTAGGTACAGACTATATAAATCTCCTTCTGTATTAATACTGATTTTCCTAATATGTCCTTGAAAAAGTGAAGTTGCCTCTTCACCTGCATAATAGAGATTAATAACTTGGTCTAGTTCATGAATCATTTCTGCTCGCATTTCATCTGTTAAAATAGCTTGTAAAATTAATGTGCTATGATTGTTAATCGTTTCTTCTATATGTATTTTTTTAATATAGAGGACTTGACAAAGTGTAATCTTGAGTTCCTTATAAGTAATGATTGACTGCTTCATACTTACTCCCCCTATCATTACATATTTTCATTCATTTCTAATACAAGTGCTTCAAGTAATAAGCACCCTACCTCATTTGTTTCCAAGCAATTCAAATTACCCATTATGCGTCTTTCATTTTTATGTACAAAGAGAATAATATTATAAATCCAGCCTTTTTTAGAGGGTGTACGATAACTTAAATAATCTAATTTCTCTAATGCTATGGCCTTTTGGATTCCTATATAAGCTGGTATCTTTTTAAAGTTTTCTTCCATTTCAACCTTATATTCTTCTATAGTTTTTATAGGTAAATTTTCATCAACATAAGTAAACATTTCACAAATACAATGGCGATTACTTGTAAATACTATAGCCTTTTCATCTGTTGTCACTTCATCAAAGAAATTTTTTGCAAGTCTCAAAGGTAGTTTCTCCTCGAAGTACTTCTTGCGTTCAAATTCTAATTTAATGCCATCTAATTCTAGTGTGTCTTGCTTAATTTGACTTCTTACTTCATCCAATGTCAACTTTTTTACGGTTTGACTTTCCTTAGCTGCTTCTAACTTTTGTGCAGCTTCTTCTCTTTTTTGCTGTCTACTTGCTCTTTCTAACTGTGCTATTTTTTCATCTAAAAATGTCATTTACTCACTCCTTTCTATTAATCTACTAAAATGCCCTTTCCAAATCCCTTACGATAATTTTTCTTTTGTTCACCTCTTTGAATCCTTCTTAATATATTAGAAAGCCCTTCATAAAGTGTCATCTGAGATGCTTCATTATTTATTGGTTCATCTTTTGCATTTAAGTACGCTTCTAAAACGTTGCGTTCTAAAAAACCATTATTTTGTAAAGTTAAAAAACAAAACTGTAGGTCTATCGCTTCTAAAGGGTGATATTTTAATGCTTCTTTGGCAAATTCCATAACTATTTCAGGCACCAAAGTAACTTTACCCTTTCCTGAATAAGGAACATATATACGGTTTACAGTATCATATTCTGTATTAAAGTCATAAAAGTCTTGATAGTTCATACGTAGCCTTGCACCTTTTTTTAATTTAAAGCGGCATAACTCTATTTCTGTTTCTTTACAACTTGTATTGTAGTCTAAGTAAATTTGTGAAACATAACGTATAAAGTCTTTTTCTTTATCTTTATCTAAACAGTTCACTTTTAAAAGTGTTAAACGATCATTACTAAGGTAAGGTACTTCATATGCAGCTTTTAAAACATATAATATGCCTTGTAAAAAGATAATTCCTGGTTGAATGATTAAACAGTGCTCATTAACTGTTATTTCACAACCGCTTAATACACCTTCTACATAATCTTTTAGATAAACTTGTAAAAGTTCCCTTGGAAAGTCTCTTAAGCATTCCAGCATCTCTATCTTCAGTAGACGTCCTTTTTCAAATAATGGATAGGTTGCACTAAACACCTTTTTTCCTCCTTTTATTTTGTGCCATCAAAGAAGTTCTTTTCCCATGTATCATTTTCGAAATCAAAGAATACGAGTGTACCACTATACAATTCTTCTTCTTTTCTTAAAATAGGTAAAATATAAAATCCCCATTCAATCTCATCTACCCATATAAAAAACTTAATTTCATTATTCTCAATCGTATCTGTTTCATCTTGTACAATTTTTTCAGGGTATTCACTTTCAATTTCATAATAGGTTGTCAATTTAAAATCTACTGCTTGATAGCTATAATCATAAACTCTAAGCACTTTGCCTTCTCTGTCTTTTAGGTAAAGCTTTAATGTCATACCATCTTTAAATCTTGAAATTGTACCTGTTTCTTTATTTTTGCGAAGGCTATACATCAATGTCTTTTCTATATTTTCATGTGTATATGCAGTTAATTCATATGGGAAGACTGAACTAATATGTTCTTTTTGAAGTGACATATAACCTAGCTTTAAATGATGATAGTACTTTATCGCACCATATAAACAATCTAACTTTAAAGTCTTTTTATCGTCTTTTTTATAATTTAAATACTTTCCTGGAACAAATTCTTTTAAAGCCTCTTTAAATAAAGAAGCCTGACAGGATTGACCCGTTAATTTAATAAGCTGATATTCCATAAGCTGCTCATTTTCATAAAAAGGCATTAATAACTTTTGTACAATTCCATAAACATCTCCTCTTAATAAGCTATAAATTTCATAACGATATACTATTATGGGTTCTAATTCATTAAGATGCTCTAATTGTCCATGCTTATTTACCGATAACTTCCATTTATCTATATGAATATGTTGTTTTCTCACATCATCTATGGGCTCATCTTCTAAGCTTAATTTCATTTCGTAAAGTGGTCTACCTCCAAAAAAGGCTTGTTTTACCTCTTCAGCTAATTCAAATAGATAATAATAATTTTGCTTTACTTTAAAATATTCCGCTACATTCACACGCTCATAATTTTTAAATTGCGTAGGTAAAACTTCTTCTGCTTGATTATAAAGTTGTTCTAACCTTTCGTAATTAACTTCTTCTTCTTCAAATACTCCAAATAACGTAGTGGTATGTTGTAACTGACCCACTAACTGTAACTTTAATAATTGCATTACACGATAGGTTAGGTTATTACCACCAAAATTTGTATCACCATTTTCATATGAAGTTGCCATATTAATATGATAAGCTACACGTTTATTGTTTATAGTAAACTCACAAGCAGTTAAATCTGTTGTCCCACCACCACAATCAATAATCAAGGCCTTATAAGTCTGATTGGACACATAATTATCTTTTTCAATAAGCCCATTAATAACATTAAAGACAACAGCCACGCCTTCATCTAATGTGGTTTTAACTTCATATTCCTCAAGTATTTCTTCAAATAACTTTTCAAATTTTTTATTCTGTCTAATAGGCGTTAAAAATCTAATTTCATTGAAAGTCTTTTTAAAATAATTTTCCCCACATGCAAGAATATACTCGAAATAAACCTTTAATATATCCTTTCGTTTGATCCACATATACTGTCCATCTTCAGAAGTAATCTTTTCCATGCGTTCATAATCACTAATCCATCGCTTAATATCAAAGAAAACATGAATACCTGCTTTAATATAATTAGAAGCTGATAATCTTAAGGCATCATAACCTATTAAATAATCTATCTTTTCTTCAGAAATAGCTTTTACAGCTATGACACTGGGAATAAAGGGTGTGACTTTTTTTTCAGCACATGTACTATCTAAAACCTGCGCCACTTGGATTCCCTTTTCTTCATCAAATATACCTAGTGTTGTATTACACGTTCCAAAATCAATTACCAATGGCTGTTCTGATTGTTTAGGTATTTGCAGCTTAAATTCTAAAATAGGCACTCTGGCATATGTTATATGATGCGGTAATATTTCATTTTCATTATAATAATGGGCATATAACAGATCTGATTCTTTCTGTTCAAAATACAATAAAAAGTAATGGCCATTTGTAATTTCTTGTGCGGGTATTTCTTTTGTTTTCATTAAATAGTATTCATTACCCACCTTATGTAAGTTAAAAATAGTGGCAATATGAAATTGTTCATCTACTAATAACATATTGCCTTCTGTTAATATCTGCTGTGCAGTTATCGTATAGTGATCATATATCCCTACATCTAAACCTTCATAAACCTTAATCTTACTAGGTACGATTAAATGACTATCATTTTGAAGGACATGCTCTACCTTTTTTAATAGACTTTCTAATCGGGCAATGCCTTCTTCCTCAAATTCTTTGATAAATTTTGTTTCCTGTACCCCACGATAAACCATAATAAGGTGAATAAGTGCTTCTCGATTAAGTTCAATTATTTGATTTTTAACAAGCTTCTCCTTAATACATATTTCTTTAAGTTGATAGGTCGTTTTTCTACAAAGTTCAGTATATGTATATCTTTGTGTATGTTGATTGGTCTCTTCATTCTTGTAAAGTTTATATGAGTACCTTGCCATGCCGCTCACCTCACCTTTTAATACAATGCAATTTCATCTAAAATACTAGTTTCTGGAACTTCCATAATACAAAAATGATACTCCCAATATATTGATAACCTTGTATGTAAAGGTAAGAATATCTCACATATCATTTGCAATTTGTTTTTATTAATCTCGCTCTTGCGCTCACCTATATAAATAAGTAATTCATCTTTTGCATCTTGATTCTGGTATATATAACTTCTTTTAAAAATTGCTCCCATTATCTTGCGAAAAATCAGCTGGGATACGCCTGTTTTATAAAGCATTAAAATACCATCTAACAAAGCATTTTTTTCTGCATACGGCATTGCTTTAAAAACATGGGCAATCCTTTGCCCATAAATGCCACTTTGTAAATCATTTGCAATAAACTTTCTATAATATTCGCTTTTACATAGCCCTTGTTTTAAATCAATACTTGCTAAATAGTGCATCAATACATCTAGTAGCACTTCCCTTAGTTCTAATTCTTCTTTAAAGTCAATATGAAATAAATCCTTAAATATACTATAAAATCGGTAATATGGGTTAATTTCTACCTCTAACTCTTCTAGTTTTTTAGTATTAAGATCTTCAAAACTTATTTCCATATAAGGACTATAATGTTTTGCAAGTATAAACCTTATTTTTTCAGGTGAAATTCCTTGCTGTTTAGCTCTTAATAAAACATCCCATATATAATTCATAATAGCCTTCCTTCACAACGATATTCAGGATAATAATGTTGAATTTCTGAAATAATAAAACTTAAAATATCTCTTGTTACATAAGAAGTTTGTCCTTTTTCATAAAAGCTAAGTAATAAAACCTTCCTATAGCTACTATCTCTAATTTCATCAATAATAAAGGGATTTAAATTATAAGTTTCAGACTCTGTATATGTACTTGCATCTATAATCTTAATATCTCCCAGTTCAATTTGCTCAGCAGCTTCTAAAATATTTAGTAAACGTATAATTTCTGCTTTCGTTTTTATAGGATAAATGACTTGCTGTGCAATTTTATCTAAAAAATTCACTTTCCTAGCATTTGTCATAATCTCATAATACTTTCCTCTTATATCATTTAAAGTAGGCACTGTAATTTTATAAACATCCCATATCATACTTTCTTCCGTATCTGCTGTAACATAAAGATATTCTTTTGCATGACGTATGCTTTTACACTTTTCTGAGTCGACCAAATAACCATGTTGCATACCAAGCTCTCTTAAGGATATTTTATGCTCATAAAGAAATTCTTCTTCACAGGGCATAGCAAATCCCATTCCCATCACACTTAATTTTTCAATGTTCCATACAGGTACCATATTGTATTTTACATAGTGTCCGTATTCTCCAAAATCAACTACTATTTCTTCTATCTGCTCTTGATTATTTAATTCTTCTTCAACACTTATAAGATAAACATTCACCATTTTATTGATATAAGGTGCATTAATCGTATGCCATGGAATTTGGTTTTCTATAAAAATCTTATACATATCTTTGATTTTTGTATTATATGTCTCATCTCTTTCAAGTTCGAAATAGGCTGTATATATTTTTTTATCTGTTCGAATGCTTCCTTTAAAGAGTTTTCTTTGCTTTAATATTTCATTAAATA
Source organism: Clostridiales bacterium (assembly GCA_019418225.1). Lineage (GTDB taxonomy): Bacteria > Bacillota > Clostridia > Lachnospirales > Cellulosilyticaceae > Cellulosilyticum. The sequence continues at coordinate 22,187 of DYCF01000013.1, forward strand.
TTAAATAATCACATTGAAAAAACACCTTAAATATAAAGGTCTTTTTTTGATTTAACAGATTTTCTAATATATCATTCATATCATAGCTTATATCTTTTAAGTCATTTGGTGTCATAGGATATAAAAAGTCATGTATAGGGTCTATATCTTCTTTAAATACCGTACTCGTATAAATGGTATATTTTCCTTCTACATATTCAATTTCATCAAATACTCTTTGTTCTAAAATAGAATACATTTCTTCTGAATGATCGTATAATCCACTAAATACACCTTCTAAAATATTCTTTAATAATATTCTTTGATTTAAATCACTTACATGTTCTAATTGTTCATATATCTCTTCTTTCAACTGCCTACCCCTCACATACTTTAGTCTGCCATCAAAATAGTATCGATTTGTATAATCTTTTCATCGATTGCCTTAGCTGCTCCTTCATCGCCTGCTTCTAAGTAGATGCCTTTGGATAAGATATAAAGCATTCTTGCTTCTTGATAAAATTTATTTGCTGCCTTTTGATCTGCTTCTTCTAGATAAAGCTTGGCTTTGCTAAGGTTATTTGTATCCGTAGCTAACATTTTATCGATAATTTTGACACGTTCATATAAATCATCTACTTTATTAGTAACACCAGCATCCCTATACATATCTTGTGCCATTAAATAATACATGGCAGCATCTTCTAAGTTGCCTTCTTTATAACTGGCATTTCCTTGTTTCTCAATTTCTAATGCGCCAAGCTTGGTTTCTAATAGTTTAGCCGCAGCTTCATCTGCTGCTTTTTGTTCTTCTTCAGCAGCAGATGCCGCCGCTGCCTCTTGTTCTGCCTTTACTTTTTCTTCTTCTGCCTTTTTAGCCTCTTTTTCTTTTTGTGCTGCTTCATCTTCCTGTGCCTTTTTTTCAGCTGCTGCTTGGGCTTCTTTTTTATCAGCTGCCTTTTGGGCATCTATTTTATCTATTTTTTCGATAGCTTCTTGTTTGCCTTCTTGGAAAAAGTTCTCATTTGCCAGTGTCTTAGCCTCTTGATAAGCTGCTCTAGCTAAATCTATTTCACCATAATCCATTTGCTTATCACCGTCTTGTAATAAGTCTAATACATCAATAAATTTTTGAACCTTGTCTAACTTACCTTCTATATAAGTTTTACCCATTAAATCTGCTTCATAAGAAAGCCTTTGTGCAGTTAGATAAGCCGTTTGTGCTTCACTATATTCTCCACTTTGCAGTTTTTCATCTGCTACAATAATTTGCTCAAGTAGCTTTTGATAACTGTCAAGGGTTGTTTTTTCTTTTTCATCTTTTACCTTTTTAGCTAAAGTCAGCGCCTCTGTATAGTCCTCATTGGCTTTTAAGTAATTTTCACTTTGCACATATTTTTCTGCACTAGCTATGTAATCTTGCATTTGAGCAATATTATTCTGTTTGATACGATGCTTAATATAAAGTGTAATCCCTAAGGTGCCCCCTATTAATATAATAGGTAATGCAATCATTACAACTTGTTTGAAAGTAATCTTTTTCTTAGGATTTTGATAAACCTTATTAACAAAAGTTACTGCAATGGTGTAATTATCAATTTCCTCTGGCTGTTTGGCTAGCATTAATTCTTCTACACCATCAACGACTTCTTGAGGTTCTTTAGCTTCACTCGTGGCATCCAATAATTCACCTTCGCCGCAGTTTTCCCAAATACCTCTTGTTACGAGCGCCCATAAGTCACCATCTTCTAACTTAAGCTTTTTTGAAATAAACGGCTGCATAAAGCCTTCTTGTCCTAAATAGGTATATAAGTTATGACGTTCTTCGTGTACTGCCACCTTATCTTGGGGTAACTTATTATCTTCTACCAAAAGCTGACTAAGGGATTGATCCTCTGTCTTATATAAAATACGTCCATTACGCACAAGATAAAATCTTGTATTTCCTACTTCCACATATCGCATTTTAATATAATCTGTTACAATCACAGTTACAGCGGCTTTTAAATGCATTTCTCTGCTTTCAGCTTGCAGCAAGCGATGGGCACGCCTAATGTATTCTCTTAATGCTCTTTTACGAAAAGTAGGCTTTTCTGTGAAACTCCGAATAATACTTTCTGCCACCAGATGGCCTGTTTTTTTCTCTAGGTCTTCATCAATCCCGTCAACTAGTACATAACAGGCTAGCTTGTCTAACTCTACAAAAGCAAAGTAATCTTTGTTTATCAGCTTACTGCCTGCTTCAGATATAAATTTTGTTTGAAAGCTTGAATTGATTTTTCTCATACTGCATCCTTCCTAGTTTGATTAATCTTAGTCACAATAACGGTTGCATTTTCTTTGTTCTCATTGGATGAATCCTTCACAGCATTTATAATATACTGTGCCTGTACTTTCGCACTAAGGGTGCTATCTTTTAAAATACTTTCTACTTCACACATCGTTATATTTTGATAAACCCCTTTGGTCATCATGAGTACAATATCCCCTTTTTTTAATTGCACGGGTACATCATAAAGTTCAATGTCCTTGAAGCCATCTTGACCAATATAATTCCATAGACGTTCTTCTTTTAGGGTCCAAAGTGCTTTTTGTTTTGTAAGCTTTCCTGTTTTATAAGCACTTTGTGCCAGCTTGCTTAAAGTATGGCCTTCGCTTAAAGGAATCAAATCCCCACCACGAAAAACACAAATTTTAATATCCCCAGCCAGTGCATAAACCAGTTCATCTGCATGTATAAAAGCAGCAAGCAAACTACATCCTCCTGTACGGTCCTCTAAAAGCTTAAGCACCTCAAAGTTGGCTAAGTTAAAGGCACGTTTAAAGAAATATTGAGGGTTGGTTAACTTTTTATATTGCAGATAAAGTGAGCGACAAGCATTTAGTGCTGCCCTACTTGCCACCTTACCTAAATTACCTTTTCCAAAGCCATCTCCTAAGAGGGCTAATAGTCCTGCTTCTCCTTCTATAATTTCAAAAGCATCTGCCTGTACCTCTAAGTCTCCTATAAAAGTAGCACTGCCAATCTCCATAGGGGGCTTAATCTCTTTTTGCAATTTTTTTTGCCAACTCACTCTTAGGCCTATCAGTACCATTAATAAAACAATTATTCCTATCATCATTTACCTGTATCATCCCATTCAAAATGTTCGCCGCAGAAAGGTACAAACAAAAATTTACTTCTTCCAAGCTCCACCACATCATAAGGTGATAGCGGAGTAGGCACATAAACAGCTTCATCATTTAAATAAGCAATCCCAGCTGCATCTCCTGGCAGCAATACTGTTTGTCGCTTTTTAGGATCGTACACAACAATGGCATGATTTCTACGGGAAATTTTGTTATCCCCCAATATTTGAATATCCATCTCATCTGCACGTCCAATGAAATTCTTTCCTGTGCGAATCTTATAATCCTTCCCAACTCTAGCCCCATCCACACAAACAAGCCAACCACATACAGGTTCAATATCTTCTTCTAAGAGCTCCATCTCTGGATCAAAATCTTTAGGTGGCTCCTCTACCTTTTCTTTTTTAGCTGTTTCCATATTACAATAAGGACAGATTGTCCCATACTTTCTTGAACTAAACATATGACCATTTGGACATCTTATTAAACCCATTTTCCCACGCCTTTCATCTCACTAGTAATTTTGTGTTTGCAATTAGTACAATATCACCTTTTATTAACTTACAAGGTCTATCCTTCGCCAGCTTATAGCACTGACCATCTCGCCTCTTTTGAATTCTCACCCCATTATTAGAATGTAAATCCTCAATAAACCATGCTTGAGCTGCATAATTAAGAACTGCATGCTGTTGTTCGATTAAAGCACTATAAGCACTTTCCTCCAAATCAATATCAACTTCTCTGCTACCCTTATCACGGCCAATTACAAGTGCTGTACGCCCTAACAGCTCCCAAGTTTTAATCACCTGATCTTCTTCATTTAATAAGGCAATCTCTGTAATATCTTCTTGTCCATCTACTAAGGGCACATAGCTCGCCTGTCCTAAATTCAGCTGCTCACGTGCCTTACGGTCACCACGTTTTTTCAAATAGGCGCCCCCTATGACACTTATTAAATCAATTATTAAAAAAACAAATACAATCCCAAAAAATAAGAAATAAAGTTCCTGAATCCCTTCATCCTTTATAAGCTTTGGAATCATACGTATGGCCAGCAGTACAATACTGCCGATAAAACAATCTAATATGACAACCTGTTTCAAATAAAATCCCCCTATCGCTTTTTCTTAGGATTAAAAAAACTACTAAATAATGCATCTGTGTTAAGAGGATTTGAGCTTGGCCCTTTTCCTTTCATTTCCTTCGTATGCGGGTCAAAACCAAAGAAATTTGCAAACTGTCCCTCAAAATTCATATTTCCCATATTAGGCGCTGTTCTTTTTGTTTCTGCTTGTCCATGCCCTTTAAAAGGTCCCTGAGTCTTAGGTTCGCCTTGTGTCTGCTGCCTTTGTTGACCATTTAATTTGCGTTCTCTATCGTACTTCTCACGTTTCGTTTCATCGCCAATAATCTCATAAGCCTCCGTAATCTCTTTAAAGATTTTCTCTGCTTCTTGATTATCAGGATTCACATCCGGATGATACTTCTTCGCCAATTTACGATAAGCCTTCTTGATTTCAGCCCCAGAAGCACTTTCATCAACCCCCAGCACCTTATATAAATTCTTCATTTCATCCTCCTCTCTCAGCTTTATAAAACGGCTGCAGCACTTGCGTGCAACAGCCCGTTTTAATTAAGAACGCAGCGTTAGCCACTTTCTTTTATACCCCGTAGCCACCTTCTACAGTAGCTCCAGCAATTTTGTCTTTCTTTTGCTTAATAATAAGTTCAAAGGTACCTACACCTTCAGTGTCTCCATATGTTTCTATGTAATCTACTACGAAAGCATTTGGATAATAGAACTTTCTTACTACTTGATCAGCTGCAATAACTTCGATTGTAAACTTTCTATAGCAATCAGCTTTTTCGGCTGGTACAAGTGACCAAAGACCAAGCTTTCTTGTATTGTCAAATGGATCTCCATCTACTGCTGTTAAAATCTTACCTGTTACAACGATTGTTGACCCTAAGTCTTTTGAACGTGCATTAGAATCGATTGGTGTATCTGTTTTGAACTGAAGTGTTTGAATACTTTCAAGTCCTAATTCAATAGTATCAGGACCTTCTACTTTTAATCTAAATCCCATAATGCAACTTCCTTTCTCTATATTTATTTTTTAACCTTATTCACCAAATCCGCCTTCAAAGGCTACTTGAGCTGTTTTGTCTTTCTTTTGTTTTACATAAAGATAGAATGTTCCTACACCTTCTTCATCTCCGAAGTCTTCTGTATAGTCTACTACAAAGGCATTTGGAAATGTAATTTGTCTTACAACTTGAGATGCTGCAATTACATCAATCACAATGTTACGGTAGCAGTCTGCATCCTCTGCACGTACAAGTGACCATTGTGCAAGTTTAATAGTTTGGTCAGCTTCCTCACCATCTACTGCTGCTAAAATTTTTCCTGTTACCTTTAAAGTAACCCCTAAGTCTGTTGAACGTGCATTAGAGTCATCTGGTGTATCTGTTTTAAACTCTACTGTTTCAATGTTTTCTACGCCTAATTCAATGGTGTCATTTCCTTCTACTTTTACTCTGAAACCCATATTCCTTCCTCCTTTATTTTTTTATTTATTGGTAAAGGGTATAATCCCTATCCAATCTTACGTGTAATTTCCACTTCAAGATTTTTCACATTACCATTAAAGGTAATATCAATGTTACAAACTCCATTTTGATCATCAATAGCAAAGTTGATATCATCGCCTTCTTGCATAATAGAGTTAATGAAGGCTTTGTTACCTGCCCACTTACTCTTTTGGCTGCTTGGATTATTGCTAAAGAATTTCACAATGTTATCTTGTTTAAAGTCATTACTGTGGAAACGTAAAATTCTTTCAATGTAGGTCGTTACAAGTGTCTTATAAATAGACTCGAAGTCATTACCTGCCATTTGCATACTTCTTGCTTTATAGACAGTAATTTGTCTTATATCTTTTCCGTCCACTTGGGCATTCTCAGAAGAGAAAATAAAGCCAAAGTTTTTACGGTTGATGGCATTTTTAATATTATTTGTGAATCCTGAAATTTCTTTTGCAAGTGTTGTTGTGGTACGAAGGGCATGATCAGCTGACTCAATATCATAACGTACACCTGGATAGTCATAAGTTGTATTGCGATAACGATCTTTTAAATACTCTGGGCATTGGTAAGCAGCTACAAGACCAGCTGCAATATAAGCAGCGCCAATGTAAACTCCTTCAATCCAAAGTTTTAAGATATCTTCTTTTTCTTTAGAAAGCTCTGCAACACCTTCTTCTGTCATATACATACGTTTATCTAACACAAGACCAGATTTGTCTTTTGGAATAACTGTGAAGTTTGGTAAACATGGTACAGCAAACTCACTATATTCTTTACGTGTAAGTGGCATACATTTATCAATAAATCTGTCCACACCTTCTGTAGCTACATAATTAAAGGTTGTCTCTTCCCCTGTTTGGAAGTTAAAGAAGGTTTGTACACGATAGCTTTTCATCACAGTCAATAAAGTTGCCAATGTTTCCATGCTATTTACATCTGTTTTTTCTACCTTTTCATTGCCTTTGAAACGTGAACGTTTAAGTTTAGCTCCACTTGCACCAGAGATTTCCACAGATGGGAAGATGCTAAACCAAATGGTATTAGTAAAATCATTTTTATCATTGACTGTATTTAAATAAGTTACAAGTCTTGGTAGGTTGTTAGCTTTTACCATCATATCAGGTTTGATATTTGTAATAAGCAGTGATGGTAACATGCCTTTGGCTTTAACTTGATATTGTTCAAAGAACATTTTTACCCCAAGCATTTTTTCAATAAGTGGTTTTACTGCTTTTACAAAGTCATCTTTTGCATTTTTGTAAAACTCAAGATAGTTATTGTAGTTGCTTACTTCCACTGCCATATCAATTTTACTTTCCATGGTAGAAGTCAGTGGACAGAATGTTCTTACCACTAATTCTCTTACTTAATCAGAAGCTTCTTCTTCATTAAGCGCATCATAATCTTCTCTAAAAGCTTCAATAAGTGCTGTATTTGCCCCATCATCTACAACCATTAAGGCATTGTTTTCTTCTTTTGGTGCTTCTAAAATTTTAAGTTCCCCATTTTCCCCCATACTGAGCACACCAATTTTAAGCTGTTCGCCATTATTACCTGTATTGTCATCCCCTAATAAAAGTCTTGTTTTAATATCTTCAATAGCAAGAGGTAACATGGCCATAATATTGTTATAGTTATTGCTTGCTTGTTCAAACATATAGTTAAGCTTGTCCCCTAAATCTAATTTTTTAGGATCTTCTTCATCTAATGCTTCATATTGACTATGTACATATTGAATTTCTTTACGTGATTGACGAATATCTTCCATTACCTTTTTAGGTGAGATCATATCTAAGATGTTTTCAAATTTAAAATCTACGTTAGCAATACCTTGTGCTCTTTTTGTTTCAATGAGTGTAAAGAGCATTTTTAGAAAATCATTTTCCATTGTAATTGGAATTTCTGTCACATAGTTTTCTGGCAGGTTCTCTGGTTTTTTTAAGGTATAAACTACTTTTTGATTGTTGGCATTATAAAATGAATACACCACAGGTGCAAACTTATCTAAGAACTCATCAAAGCTTCTTACCAACAGCATTTCATTAATTTCTTTGATTTTGTCATCATTTAAACTATCAATGCCCTTTGTATCCCCTATTAAGGTAATAAGGTCTAATTTTTCTGGATTAATTTCTTCAAATAAAATGGTGCGGTTAGTTTGTTCAATAATCTCCATTTAATCCCTCTTTTCTCATGAATGTAATAATTTATACTCAAAACTCTATAACCAACTAGCTTCTTGCAGATACAAAATGGATTTCCAAATCGTAGCTTTCATCTGCTGCTGTAATATATAGCTTGCTTCCATAAGCTATAGAGTATTTAAGTTTGCGACATGCAATAGAAGATCCAATCATCACCGCATTTTGACTTTCATGGCTAAAAACAATTTGTCTGTCAAAACCTGGCTCAAAGTAAATATGTTTGGCTTCTATTTCTTCAATCTTATACCCGGCACCTTCTAACAAATCATTTAGCGTAATTTTGTGAGGTGCCATCTGGAAGAATGAAAAAGTAAGTGGTTCAATTTCTATATCCTCTGGCGTTTTTGTAAAATATACATTGATTTTTCCTGAATAAACAGGCTTAGGTGCATTCATTTTCTTACGCAAAATATAAGCGATGACACCTATGATTGCCAGTAATATACAAGCGCTTATTATTAAAGTAATGGGCAAATAATAACGCCAAACAGGTAGTACAGCAATTTCTGAAAGCTGACTAATTGCCGTTTCTCCCTCTTCATCTGTTGCAACAACTTTAAAACTTATTTCCCCAATATGTTTAGGTGTTAAAGTAAGTTCATTATGATTTAGTTCATAATGCAAGCTATCTCCTTCAACTGCCATCAAGCTATATGTAAGTGGATCCCCATTAGGATCACTAAAATACTCATCTAAATTAAAAGTATCTTTTTCGCCCATTATGCAATATTTCTCTTGAATATTAAGGTTACCTATGGGCTTTGCATTGACACATTTAAAAGCAATGTCTTCTACTTTGAACGCATAATGGTTTTCTTTAAGTTCATAATCCATACCATAGTTGCCTACTTTATTTAGTGCTAATTCACCTATCAGCTTACCTTGTGCATATTTCATCTGCGGATTGCTTTGCACTTCCCCTTGGTCATCGTAAACTGTGGCCAACGAATTAAAGCGTTTATAAAAATTTTCATCTGCAATGCTCTCACCTGTACTATTTTCAACAAAATATGCTGTAAATGGCGACGTCACATTTTTACCTGCTTCACTGGGTACTTCTACTTTAAAATCCACATCCTGATAAAGTAAGAGGTAAACTTTAATGGCCTCACCTGACTGCGTGCGATATTGCAGCTTCACATTATTTTCCTGGGGTGCGTTGATTTTACACGTAAAGTAATACTTTGCCTGGCTAAAATCGACCTCTTGTCCAGAATAAAAGATATTTGCTTCCTTCAAAGGCGCAGAAGAAACAAGTAAGACATTGACCTCGCTGGTATATTCACTTTCAAAAGGAATCTCTATCGTTTGAAGCCCGCCAGAAGCTAAACTTGCCGCAACCGGTACAACTGTCGACATCGTATACTTTTGCAAAATTGTATTAAATATCTCTACTAAATCTCCTGCTTCATTTGCTAAGTAAGCATTTCCCCCCGTACTATTTGAAAGGGTTTCTAAACATGATGTTTCACCATCAAAGTTTTCACCAAAGGCAATTGTATAAATGGGGATATTTTGCGCCTGACACTTTTGAGCGGATTGATTCATATCCTCATAGCAATCCTCTATGGTTCTGCCTGTATGCACGTAACTTAAATCAGGTTCTCCATCTGAAATCAAAATGATTACTGACTGCTTATTATTACTTTTACTTAATAAGCTCTCAGCCTTTTTTAGTGCTAAACCAATATCCGTACTTCCTGAACGCCCAATATTGCTTAATTTGTTTTTAATAATCTTACGATTACTTTTTTCTGCTAAACTTATAGGCTCACTATAAGCAAGGATTGTATGATTATAAGCTACAAACCCTACATTGCTCTTCTTTGAAAAAGCTTCATCTACAAAAGCTTCTATCATACTTAATCCCATCTTTTCTTTGTCATTGCTATTCATGGAATTACTATAGTCCACTACAAACATAATGTTTAAGTCATTTTGGCTATACGTAAAGGTTGCTAATTGTTCCGCCCAACAGTTTATAGAAAGCATAATGAAACAAATCACAAAAATACCCAATCTACTTTTTTTCCCCATATATCGCTCACCTTTTATTTTTATTTTTTGTTTTTTATATCTTACCATATATTTGTTACCATATATTTGCACATTTTAATTTGTAATATTTACAATTTATTTTATTTTTTATTATTTTTATTAGATTTATATAATTCAAAATACAAAAATTATATAAACCTATACAAAAAAATAAGAGTTATTCTTGCACTACAGATTAAAAAATAGTACAAAAATAACTCTTATCATATTTCTACTTACCAACAGCTTTTTGGAATAAAGCCAATTAACGTTGGTGCTGCTGAACCATTTGGCAACATATATTCTAAGGTTACTGTTTCACCCTTTTTAATTATACCAACTGTTACAGCTTTTGTTGTTGTACCTGAGAAGGTTCCTTCTAAAGGCATATTATATACATCATTGTTCCATTTGATGGCACCTTTGAAAGTCCCACCACGATTGTTTAAGATAACACCCGTATCTTCTGTTGCGGTCACTGTTAAATAATAGGAAACACCAAAGTTTCCTGCATTTTCAACATAACTCATGTCACGTTGGTCATAACCTGTTACCCATTCTCCTGAATTAGCAATACCTAAATTAAGCTTTTCTGGTTCATTACCATTTAATACAATATTGTAATTAAATGCAACTTTATCATATGTTCCACTAAAGTGTGAACCATCTGCCGGATAATAAATCAGTTGATTAAGGCTATTTAAATCTTGATCACTATTAAGGGCTGCTACAACAAAAGTTACTTCTCCTGTCGCTTGTACATCTACATGTCCTGTAATGCACTGACCATATAACCAGTTCTTTTCATACATATATTTACTTTCTCCTGGGGCAAGTGTAATTGTTTCTGGTGGTACCCCCTTATAATAGGCTTCTAATGCCACTTGACCTGCTCGAAGTGTATCAGCTACTGGCCCTTTAAATACTTTATCAGTTAAAGTAACAGTTATTGGTTGTGTTGTATCATTACGCATAATGACTGCAAGACGCTGCGTTTTACCTGCATCTGGAATTTCACTTACATGGTGGATAAGAAGTCGCCCATTTCCTTGCATTTTATCTTGATATAAAATCCCTTCACCTTTTACCATTTCTGGTGAATCACTCATAATCAGTGTCCCTGATACAGCAGTTTTATCTAATACTGTGACATCTTTATAATTTAGGTAATTTGTATTTTGGAAGTTATCAATCCATCCACCTATTTTTCCTTCTGTAAAGCGATAAGCAAGCTCACTCATTTTAACTTCGCTTGTAATATGTACACGCGTTTCTACACCTTCACTGCGATTGCCATAAGCATCATCTAAATAAAGCGTAATAATATAATCTCCTTCATTAAAGAGAACATCTGGCTTTCCTAAAGTAGCACGATTAGGCGCTTCGCTACTACTACGGTATGTCCATTTTCCTTCTTTTACTGTTTCCCATGTTTCATTATCATATGTATAAGTAAATTCTAATTTTTCCCCTTGTGCATAGTTAGATTTTTTTGCTGTAAGACCTGTAATAACTGGGGCTTTATTTTCTTCAATTGTAATGGTTTCATAAGTCCAATCACTCCATAACCCTCTACTATCTTGTACTTGAAGACCTATCACATAAGTCCCTGCACGTGGTGTTTTAAAAATGTTACTTAAATTTTTATTCGTAACTGTTTTTTCACCTACTACACTCCAGAGCTGATCTACAATTGTATCACCATCTGGATCTATACTTGTATTTGTTACTGCAACCACTTGTCCTGCCGTATAAGTCTGCGGAAAGCTAAAACTTGCTACTGGCTTTTCATTTGGCTTTTCTTCTTCGTCAGGTATAATAACCGGTACCTTTTCAGTTAATGTAATCACCTTTGTAATATTATCAAAGTCCACTTTAATATCAAAAGCTTCACTAATAAAACGTACAGGTAAAAGTGTCACACCATCTTGAATAATCGGTGCAACTTCTAACTCTACTTCTAAACCATCAATCGTTGCCATTTTGCTGCCCACTGTCACCGTTACGACTGTCCCATTTTTAGTGATGGTCACTGTTTGTGTCTCACTGTTCCAATCTACCTGCGCCCCAACGACCTGATTTGCTACAAAGCGTAGTGGTAAAAGTGTGGTATTTTGAATAACTGTTGGTGGACTTAATAAGCTCATCTCTTCCCCATTTACAAGAGCTTTTGTTGTATTCAATGTTAATACTACTTCATTCCCCTTATTGAGTACACTGTTGTCCGTTTGATCCTCTACAGGTATATGTATATCTGACTCTTCAGCATTATCATCTGTCATTGTATTATCCAGTGGGTTATTATCGGTGGTTGCATTATGATCAGCCTCATTACTTTTATCACCGTTATCCTCTGCTACTTCCTCTTGCGTATTTGCTACTGCTTCTGTACTGCTTTGGGTTGCTACTAGCCCATCCTGAGCTACTGTAGCTATTTCTGTTTGTACTGATTCTAACGCTTCTTGTGCATATAAACTGCTGTTAAGCACAAGACTCGCCATAATCAGCGTACTCATCCATTTATGTTTCATATGTTCTCCTCTTATAAAACTTTTATATTTATCGCTTACTGTGCTTTATTATAACATAGCTTTACTTTATTTTAAAATTTTATATGGAGATATTAATAATTTGTAATATAGGTGTAACTTTATCATATCTTTTGACACACAAAAATAAAGCTCTTCCTTCGTAAAGTCAACTTGCAAAGGAGGAGCTTTATTTTATTTAATATCGCTAGCTCTCCATGACTGGAATACTACATGCTTCACTTTCTTGAAAAATATCCAGTCCGCTACTTCTTATTATCATTATGATTCCAATGCTTTTTAAAATCAGTAGTTTTTGTCCCAGGGTCTTTACATAATCCCCCTTTAGTTCTGCTCTTTTGTGAACCTTGCTGAGGGATGAGTTTTTTAGTTGCTTCATCCATTGTGATGCACCTCCTTATTGATGTTGTTTTTGCTTAATTGCATATCTTTCTCCTGTAGCTTGAGGTTGTTTTTTCTTTTCAGATTTAATAAACGCCTTATCTTGTGCAGGTGTAAAACTTGCAAAACCTTTATCTTTTGCCATTTTCTAGCTCCTTTACTATAAATAATCTCTTATATATTATTAAAAATAAGTGACTAAATTATTTATAATCCCTTAGACCTTTTTTTGGTATTCCTATTTCTTCTCATTTTTAACATAAGCCTACGCCTTTCCTCTTTATTTCTTTATAAATTTTAAAAAAGTACAAACACCAATTTTTGTCTCATTACATACACTAATAATGAGCCCTTTCTTATGGAGGTATGTCTATGCTACCTTTATTCTGCTTTTCTTATTTTAGTAGCATTACTTCCTTTCCTCAACCGCTCAGTGCTGAAGAGGAAAAATATTACTTAGAGCTTTATCAGCAGGGCAATGAAAACGCTAAAAATATTCTAATTGAACGCAATTTGAGGCTTGTGGCACACATCGTTAAAAAGTATAATAACGTAAACACCGAAATGGATGATTTGATTTCTATTGGTACCATTGGCCTTATTAAAGGAATCACTTCTTTTGATGCGTCTAAATGTACCCGTCTTGCCACATACGCTGCTAGGTGCATTGATAATGCTATATTCACACTACGGAAACATTTAAACATGAAGAAAAAGTGGACTGGCTAAAGATAAATTCAGACCTCACCACCATTGGCGGCAAGATTCGCTACTACCGCAAAAATAAAAAAATGACACAACAAGATCTAGCACTCGCTGCTGGACTTGATGTGTCTACTATTAAAAGATTAGAAAATAATAAAACAAGGCCTGAGCTTGCAACCTGTAAGGTTCTTGCTGAAGCTTTGGGTATTATGCCTGAAATGATCTATGATGAGTATTTGCAATTTATAGCTAACGATTATAGTAGTTATATTAAAGAATATCGTAAAAAGCATAACTTAACACAGTATCAACTTAGTAAGTTACTAAATGTTACTACTAAGACCATTGCATATTGGGAACAAAATAAAACGTTTCCTAGTATCCAATATTTTAGACTTCTTATGTAGTTAACTAATTCATAACCTCTGCTATGGTAATTTAGTGGTCATAAATTCCATTAAGTGCTTCAAAACTTTAGGTACGTTGATTTTTAATAGGGATACTTTTTTCAATATAATAACTAACTAAATTCATATTCATGCTCATCAATAACAAATACTTTCTTTAAAAGTCTTTCTTGATTTTCTCCTATTTTAAAATAATCATATGCTGCTATTTGTTTAAGCCACCCAGTATTATTCTTTCTCACATTATTACTCATCCCATATTTACGTCCGACTTCCTCTAAATTTAGTCCATATTCTCCTTCCATATCAGGGTCATGTATAATGACCCTAATATCCTCTATATCTTGTAATACATATGTAATTGCAAGCATATGCTTTGCATTATCTTTATCTATTATGACTCTGATTTCCTTATTAAGCTCCTTAAATAATAAAACAAAAAATGGAATCCATGCTTTTCCATTAGCTATAAAAAGTACAGTAGTTTCATTAAATATATGATATATACTTTTTAAAGCCTGTTGATCTGATATCCCCTCCACAATTATTATATTAGGATAAAATATAGTTTTATAAAATTCTATATCTTTAATATGGCTATCTACATAGTTATTGAACAGATCATCATTTTTATAAATTTGTAACTTATATGCTATCGAACCATCTTCATCCAGCTTTCTCTTCATTCTTTGATTTTCTATCATCTCGTGAGATTTTTTTAATAACTCCTTTAACTTCTCATTAGTTATTTTAATAATTTTTCTATCTTTAAAAAAGCGTATATCTATTATATTGATATTTAATAAGACCATCAGTGTACTATTATGTGTAGCTATTCTAACCTTAAATTTTCCCTCTTGTAACTTTTTTACTAATCTTACTATAACTCTTAAATATGATTCATCTAGAAAATTTTCCGGTTCGTCAAATAGAATATAATTTATGTTATTGAAATTATAATTCAAAAAAATATCCAAAATACTAGCCATCTTCTTCTGTCCTTGAGATTTATTTTTTATTTTATTAATTTCTCTAAGTACTGATTCACAATATCGTATTATCTCTAGACTTTTAGCTGATATCTCATATTCTTCCGTTATTCTCTGTTCCCCCCTGTTTCTTTCGTCACTATATAAATATTTGCTGTTGTAAATTTCAATTTTATTTTTAGGATGCAAGACTCTAGGAATTCCTTCTTCTGAAATATATAATGAATTATGAGGATAATGCTCTAATATTTTACTTAATGTAAAACTCTTTCCTGCCCCATTTTTTCCTACAAAAACTAATATCGATGAATCATCTTCAATAACTTCTGAATAGCTACTCATTTTCTATCCCCTTGTATATTTGATAACAGTATTTTTGATATAATGTTATTATCTCTAGTTTTGAAAGCTCTATATCTTCTTTGCTATATATTTTATATAAATTTTTAACATCACTATATTCAGGATTAAATCTTTGTAAACGTATACTAGTAACCTTCTCAACTTTTAAAATAAATTCCCTAAACTCCTCTACACTATTAGGTTCGTAAAATGAAATTCCTACATCAACCGCATTATTAAAGTACTTATCTTTAATTGCACGAGCTAATTTTTGATTAGGTAGTAATTTTTTATCGTAATTCCAATCTACTGCTAATTGCCACGCCATCATAGCTGGTGAAATAATATTTTCAATTGGTTCTGGAATATAATTAAAAGTATCTATTTTATCCTTTACCTCATTAGGAAGTTTATTATATTCTCCTTCCCAAAACACAATTTTATCTGATAGTATATCTATAATAACTGAATTTTGTATGTTATCTTTTTCTAACATTACTAAATCATATATATAATATTCATCTTTTAATATATTTACTACTTCTTTTTTAAATATTACAAATCCAGCTTGTGTATCATCATCATAATTTCTAGGATTATGACTCCTTATTGCTGCTGACCCCATATCCACTACCTTAATATTTCTTGCCTCTATCTCTTTACTTTGTAAGCCACCAATAATAATACTACCTATTATCCTCATTCCTTTATCATCTACAACTATATCATGTATTCCTTCCTTTGTATGATATACATTAGTTTCAATATTTTCAATATTTTTATTGTGAGTGCGATATTCATACTCTGCTACTAATTTATATTTAGGATAATAATTAGTATGAGCCTCATTTAAAAATGGCTCTATTACTTTCTTTAACACTAATAACCCCTTAGCCTCATCATTTTTTAAGATTAATTGCCCTTTTCCACTTCCATATCCCCCCTTATACACGGCATTAACAACTATTGAATTATCATATTCCATTTCTTCTATTTCTTCACCTACCAATAATGGGTTTAGTTGATATAATGAATGTCCCTTAACATTACGCCTTGTAACAATATTTTCTACTAATTTTTGATATATATCCTCTTTATTATCCCAATCTGGATCTAATATTCCTAGAGTCATATTAGTCTTTAACCACGTTTTTGATAAATTAACTTTATCATGTGCTATAACTAATTTCAGGTAAAAGTCTTCTCCTTCTTCCACTGTAAACCTACCTTCATTTATAACTGCTGGTATATATTCTTCATCTTCCTCTTTAAATAATGACCTTATTAATTCTTCTAACTCTTCTAATGTCTTTACTTCTTTTATTTGCTCTAATATCTTCATGCTCTTCTCCTTATTTTTAATACTCTATGGAATCATTATAATACTTTGTGGTTATTTTTTAAATATTTATATACTTTTGTATTGCATTTCAAACACTTCCAAATTATATATTAGGTCTTTATGCTATACAGTATTGAAATAAATTTTTCACATAACCGCATTATAAAAGTATTGAAAACCTCTAAATTTCCCAAATAAGCATTAGATACATCCTTTATGCAAATACCTCCTATCAGCATTAATATAATATTAAGACTAGGACTACTCATAATACCAAATATCCATATTTCTTCTTATATTTTTACATTCTATTTTCTATTCTTCCCTGATTTAGATTCTCATTCATAAACCCCAATAAATTAAAATACTTCTTACACCTTAATTTTAAATTTTTGATAAAAATATTTTTATTGACTTTTAATTGTCTTTATTTTATTATTATTTTAAATCTTATAACAGTTTGTTGAGTTTAGCCATTTTGCCATGTTGATATTATAAAGGGTATCTGCATTGTATTATTAAGTGAATTCGATAAAGGTATATTTATACCAGTATCAAAGATACTTTAGTTATTTACTAACATAAAATAGTGCTATAAAACCACCTTTTTATTTATGTAGTAAAAATGACTATGCGCATTCTGTATATTCGATTTACTTTATAAACTTAATAGGAGGTTTTTTTATGAATTTTTTTAAGAAATTTGACTTACCAACATTTATTGCGGCTGGAGAAAGTGGTAGTGCTAAAAGCTCTACCCTTAGTAAACTTCCATCCATCCCCTTTCAAAAAGGTATGGGAACACTTGCTGGTCCTGGTATGACAACACCTTGCCCTTCCATTACTATTTTCACACCTTATGAAGAGTTTGCCCAGATTGAACTCTTAGTAAAAACTTATGATGAAATTGTAACTGATTTAATAAGGAATCTTAGACCCCTGCTCACTAAGGAATGTAAAAACGCCTTAGCAAGTCTTCCTACCGACAATCCACAAGCTAAACAACTTTTTATTCAAAAAGCTGTAGAAACTCGCTACAAACTAGATGATGAAACCTTTAAAATTCATAAACTATTCAACTCTCAACAATTATCATCAGAATACTCAGATTTTCTCAATAATCTCATTAATTGTTTATTAAATACTATCACAGAAGCATCTCGTGCCAATTACAGTGAAACAGCTAAAGAATCTAAACAAGATGCGTTCTATATAGTCGATATGCTTGTTTCACAAACATTAGAAACTTGTGCTGAGCTAGTTAATGAATTAGCAAAATCAATCCAATGTCAAATCGATACCTGTTTAAATAATGTCGGTTTTAACAACTATAAAGCAAACAATCTTTCTGCTCAAGATTTTGACACCTGTTGTAGAGCTATTACTAACTCATCCTCAAAAGAATTCGATACAATTCAAAGTGCTGCATGTGGTTTAAAACAAATGACAATTACTGTACCAGGAAAAGGATTACCTCTAAAAAATACTCCGAATTCCCCTTACTGCATTATTGATGTTGTAGGCTTTAACAATGATGGTCTTAGTAATATCAATAAACGTATTAAACAAGTAACATTAACTCCATATTCTTATGATGGTATCATCTATTTTGCTAGTACACGTGCGGTAAATAAAACTCATGAAAGCTATATCAATAGCATCTTAAATACTATTAGACCTGCAAAACTCATCATAGCATCAACCTTCATGGATTTAGATGATATTTTTCAATCAGATGATGATTATCCAACAGAAGCTGATATTCTAGCAGCTCATGTTCGTAGGAAAAAAGATCTCCTTAACATGGTTCAATCAATTATCACTAATGATATTCATGTTCTTCCGCCTACTCTTGATGACATTATCTGCATTTCTAATAAGACAAGCAAAAAGAAGCACGGGTTAGATGCCTGTGCAATCTACAATGACTCACAATATGATACACTCCGCATGGCATTAGCACATGCTTTTGATACTATTCGTAGTAAAATTCATATAAACGGTGTTACTAATACAACACCTTGTTTAGCCACCGCTACACCTATTGCGTTACTAGTGGGGCAAATTATTAATCAACTCGGCACTGCAATTGACACTGAATACACAGTGCTTCGCAACTCATCTAGTAGAATTCATCATTGGACATTAGATGCCATATTATGGAATTTATTATATGGTTACCAACATCATTCTAATGCTCTCGTGTGGGAAAATGTACAAATCTGTACCTTCACTAATATGACTCAAATTTGCCTTGACAATCTTTCTAACCTTCGTTTCACTCCAAATTTAAAACTTACTTCACAGAAAGATTTTGATATGATTAAAAAGGAATTCATTTCAAACTTAGAGTCTGAACTGTATTACGCAGTTCGCAACTTTGTCCTTCAAGATGCAAATAATCCCACTATAGATTCAAGATGCAAAATGAGTATCGCGTCTTTAAGCAAGCAACCCAAATACAATAAATGGAAAATTGTTGATGACTTACGTTTAAATCTGATGAACGCTGTTACACAATCTTCATACTTAGAATCATTACTTAACAATGCATTTATCAATGCCTGGCATAGAACATATAATCGAATTTTCTTCTAATCATCCTACTTATCTTTAACAACAACATTTCTAATAAGAACTCATGCTCCAATATACAAAAAAGCAAGGGACTATAACCTTAGTTATAGTCCCTTGCTTTTTCATTTTTAATTCTTTATGCAATTTAGCATCATGTTTACATACAAGTAATATTTATTCAAATATTTTTACATTCTATATACTATCTTTACTTCGCCTAATAATTCTTCCCTATTTATATATTTTATTTAAAGTATTACGATTGCGCACTTAATAAGTAGACTGCGTACATTATCCACTGTGTATCTCTTTCCTTGCCATATCTCTAAATCTAATCCCATTCCTCTTTCTTTTAACTTACTCTCTATCTTTTGAAGTCCGCCTAATTTATACAATAAAGCTGGCACATTACTCAGCTTGATTAAGTCTACACGCTTCCAATCATTATATTGTAACTGAATACCACTCTTAATTAGCTTACTTACTGCAGTTGCAAGCTCTGGATCTTCTTTGATAACTTTATGGGCTATATCATATTGTACTAGATTATATTTCTCTATTAAGGCAATTAATTTTTCTGCATAACTAGGATCTGTGGCATAGCCTGCTTTATGAATCTCCTGACAAGCCTTTTTATAATCTGTCTCCCCTACTACGGCTTTATAACGACTTGCTTGAGTCAGTAACTTACTATGATCTTTTATACTTTCTTCCCAGCTTGTGTATGCTCTAAAGCCATCGACTATTGTGGTGGCTGTTTTGCCATCGTAGTATTCTATGGTTTTTCCTGTCCATACTTTTCCTCGCCAGCTCCTGGTTGCTTTGATGCCGAATAGAGCATTGCCTTGCTGGGTTAATAGACTGTTACCATTGTTGCTTTCTAAAATGGCTTGGGCGATTGTTAAAGATGCTAAGACCTTGGAAGTCTTAGCATCTGCTTGGGCCATTGGGGCTATTTTTTGTATGAATTGTGCTCTTGTATAACTCATTCTTGTTCACCAGCTTTCTTTTTTAATACGTCAATGACACTTGTAATGACTTTTGGAATAGGTACGCCCATAAGTCCTGCATTTTCGATGATACTAATCAGTTCAACTACTATAAAGGCAATGACTGTTGCTGTTTGGATATAGTCGAGACCTAATGTCATATCTAAACGATGGGCTACGAGCACCAGTAAAAAGGTAATGCCCTTTTTGCATAGCCCTTTCCAGCCTGCTGTGCTGCTTAAGGCACCTGTTTCACTTTTTGTGCTATTTTGAAAAAATGCGGCTACAACTAGGCCCATAATAAAATCTATGGCCATAAAAAATAAAAGGGTCTGTAAATCTACAGACCACCCACCAAATAATTTGGTAATATGACTTCCTATTAATCCGATTGCACCCACTACGCCTATTTCTTGAATTTGCATTGTATCCCTCCTCTTGTTAATTGCCTGTATTTATTGGCAATATGCCGCATCTGTTACCAAATGGGTATATCCTTGTGCTATTAATCGTGCGGCTACCTTTTGTTTAAGTTGACGTGGTACTTGTTCAAATGTTTTGTGTCCACTTATAATTAGTGAACTCCAGTTAATTACTAATGGTGTCATTTCTAGTCCTCCTCTAGTCCTTTTTAGTTTGCGACTGTATTATTTTCTAAGTGACTTAATTGATCCTCTAGCTGAAATACCATTTCAGATAGTTCTGCAATACATAACTTATTATTTAAGATTTCTACCTCTGCAGAAGATAATCGCTTTTCAAGTGTTATAGCTGGGGAATAACTTGCATCTTGGCAAGTTGCAGCTAGGCTTTTAAGTTCTTCTGCGTTCTCAAAGGTTAAGTAACTTTTGGCAAGGGCTATTTCAATTTTGTTCATCATTTCTGATAAAATATATTGGCCTTTTTGGACTTCTATTTTTAGTGTTTCATAAAATACAGTGTTTGTCATAGCATGTCTCCTATAAAAGTGTATTTGTTGTTACAAGTTGTGTAATGGATATGTTTTCTTGTTCTAAGCGTTCAATTCTTTCTTTTAATAGTTCTGTTTCAGACTTTGGAATCGCTTCATACGTTACAGTAAGATTGCCAGCTTCATCTAATGCATATCTTCCCGTATAGCCTTCCTTTGCTTCAATCTCTGGTGGCTCATCTATAATGGTATAGCTAATATTGGCTGTCTCTTCTAATAGTCTTGCTTCTAACAAGGTATTTTGTTCTTGGTCTTTTAAAATCAAAAGTCTTTTCACACTTTCACCTGCCTATATTCGTTTTAAAATGTGAGATAAATACATATAATGCATGGATGATGTGGTCACACGTAACGTCAGTTTAATTCTTGAGCCATTGGGATTATAAAGATAAAAACGACTTCTAGATGGGGTAAACTCAGAGGTGGTTACACCTTGAGCAACTGTGGTCATAGAGGTTGCGTGTTCCATACGATAATAAATGGGGGCATCTAATGCCGCGATTGAAATCTTCCAATCATCTATATTAGAGGCAACATCTGTATATAATGCCGTTAAGAATTTGTCTCCTGAGATTGTATATTCTTGTGTGCCATAATAACTATCTATCCACCAACGCGTATATGTGGTTAAATCTACTGCTACATTATTGATAGAAACAATACGCCCAATATAATAGGCCATATCATCAAAGCTTGTCTGGTTGCTCAACGTGGTACCTAATTTGTCATTAATGGCGTTGGCAACACTTGTTTTTCCACTAACGACAGTAGATTTTAAATTATTAATTTCATAATTCACCGCCAGGCTTCCATTTTGATCTGCATGAACAATTTGATTATTAGCATTCACAAAGATACGCCCATCATAGTCCGCACTACTCCCACTTTTATGAAGGTCAATATATTGGCCCATTTCTGAGACACTTCCTGCACTAGGATTCGGTAAATATGTCCCGTTATGGTTATGACTACTCTTAGCAAAACTGCTAGCATGATAACCATCTACTGTATCTGCATTCCCACCATTTGCTGGTAAAGCTGTAGGTAAACCTGTAATCTCACTACTACTATGAGTATGAGCTGCAGCTGGGAAAGTCTCTGGCTTACCGGTGATATTGTCCCAGGTAAGCTTTAAGCCACTAAAAAGCTTTAAGACCCATTCCCGAATGGGGGCATGGGCATTTTCATCTTGATTATGAACCGCTAATTCTTCAGGGGTGACCACTAACAAACTACTATTAATAGTGGCTGTCACATTAGCCTCATTCCCTACAAGGGCAATAATATCAATTTGCTTTTCAATAATCTCACTACCTTGACTTGAAATATACTCTGCTAAATTGCCTGCATTACCATAACAATATAGCATCTCCTCTAAGGTGTCTGGATCTTGTGCATAGACACCCAGTTCTCTTAAGTAAAAGCCTGCTGCCAAATTACTATTGTTAAACTTGCCACCTATTTTTACCTGCCCTTCTTCTAATGCGATAAGTTTGCTAAGTGGCACTTCTAACTGAGGTGAAATTAAACTTTTAAGTTCTTGTGGGACTCTACTGCCTAATTCACCATCTCCTAATTCTAATTTTGTAAAATGGAGTGTTTTGCCTGCCATGCACTTGGCTTGTAGCACTTTTCCTTGTTTTGTAAAAAATACATTGGCAATGCTCATTTTATCCCTCCTGTTTAATCGTTATTGTTTCTGCCATATGCACCACAAAACCTATATAAAGATTGAGTGCACTAGCTAGTGTCACAATGACTTCATCTAACCAGGCACTTTTTCTTTTAACCTTTTCTGTGGCGATTTTAAATCTTTCTACAAAGCTATCATCAACGCTAATATTAGTGGTTGTAATACGAAAATGATGAGGCTCACCGCCATATTCATACCACTCCTCAATGGTACTTTCGCCAAAGATTAAACTCACCACTTCTTCAACTGCCCCAACAGTACCTTTTTTCTTATGCCAAGCGATTGCCTTCTTTACAAGTTCCCGCTTTTTGGCTAGAGGTAGCGCTGCTTCATAATGAGGCACATCAAACTGCAAGGCTAATAAATCAACAATCTCCTCACTGGCATTTGCAATATTGGGTAAAATACTTAAAGTTTCGATGCAGCTTCTTAATTTACTAAGCTCCTGATCTAGACTTTGACATGCGGCTTGTATATTGGCATCATGGCTAATACTGAGTGGGAGTAAGTCTTGAAACGAAAGATTTGCATTAACCATTTTCATAGCCTCCATAAATAATCTCTTGCCTATTGATTTGCGCAATTTGTGATTTTTCAATAGGCGTATAAAGCGGTTCCTGTACGACTACACGCTTAGCACCTGCAGCCATGACTTGATGAATCAGTTCTGAAGGATTAATTGCCCTTCCTAGCTGACTTTGTTGCCATACGATGTAGTCTGTAATGGCAGCTTCTATATTTTTTTGAATCATTGCTATTTGCGCCACCTGGCCTGAGTCGATATAATATTCAAGTGAAATATTGTAGCTCATCTGCTCTGGCTGTAAAACAACCACCTTATCCGTTAAAGGCTTTACATGTTTATCGCTACACACTTGTAAGATTTCTGCTAGCACTTCTTCTGATAAAAGCTGTCCTGCCTTACTAATGGGTATAATATTTACTACTCCTGGTTCAGGTGAAATGACTGCTACATCTCCTATCTCTGAAGAAACACTTTTTGCCCAAAAGGCATAAGCCCCATCACTTCCTGCACAGCTATATGAACTGGGTGCCTCAAAAGCTCTTTTTCTTAAAGCATCATCTGTTTCCTTATCGCTACCACCTGTTGTAGTCGTTGTATTGGTCACACTACCAAAGTAAGGAAAAACATCTACTAAAGTCTCTATTTGACCTGGTAAAAGCCCATTGCCACATTCTCCTGGTGTTTCACACGCCACAATCGTTTCTAACTGTAATTGGCCCGGCGACACTTCTTCATCACTTAACGTTTTGAAATAAAGTTCCCCACTTTTTAACCGGGTGCCTTTTGGAATTGTGATGACACTTTGCTGTGCATCAGACAAGCTAAACTTTACGGTACATCTGGCAGGTGTTGCGGCTAAACGTGTAACCCCTACTAATGCCACCACTTGATCTAGGTAATCTCCTGTCGCATAAGCTAATAAGTTTTGCTTACCTGTAAAATCTATTAAAAAACGCTGCTGCGTTATAATATAAGCAAGGGCTTCTAAAAACAGCCTAATCGGGTCTCCAGGATAAAGCTTCCTTCCTGCAATACCTTCATAGGCTGTGATCACATCATTTTCTATATCTGTTGTATTGGTATTACAAAATGTAATCTCACTTAGATTATTCAGTCCCAATAATATTCACCTGCACTTTCGGTTGTAATTTGCCTATTAAATGGTCTTTTTCATAGGTTACTTTGATTACCTCCACACGTGTCTCATAGGTTTCTATGGCTTCCATAATTTGTACAGTGAGTAGATTTTCTGCTATTTCTAAAGGTAAATCTAACATACTCATATCAATGCCAAATTGACGGTCTAAAGGCACACTTCCTTTTGGTGTACTCATGATGGTTGCCACATTCTGCAAAATTTCGGCTATGCCTGTGGGATAAAAATTAATTGTGCTTGTATTTGTTACTGTATACATCTTCTCACCATCTATTTCACATATTCCTTTAACGTCACTGTAATGGCGCCTGATATAACCTTGCCATTTTTATCAACTTGCTTATACGTCTGCTCCGTTGCCTCTACTGTCCAGCGATAATACCCTAAAGCATCCCCACCAATAACAAGTGGCAAGGCTTCACCTGTACGCGTCAGTTTCATTAACTTTTCCATATCATAACGGGGATTGCGTCCTAAACTGCTTTCAAATTGCATTAAAAAAGTAATGGTATCTAAATTAGGCCCTAAAAACTCTGACCTAGGCTTTTGCATATGAACTTCATGATATGCCCAGCGTCCGGAGCTACTTCTAACTAAATCTTGAAAGGTATTGATATTTTTATAAGAAACTTTAAATAAAATATCCCCTAATGCACCAATCATCTATCTACCTCCTAACATTTACAGTATCCTGGGCACGTAATATTACCCGTTAAGACAATATCCCCACTTAGGACTATTTTTCCTGTAAGTGCAACCTCCCCACTTAAGGTCAAATTACCGGATATATCCCCTGATTCACATGCGATATTTAATGTTTTACTTCCTATGCCAAAAGCTTCCCCTTCAATGGTGGATTGCTTACATGATCCGCTTAATAGGTCACAATTTACATTGACCTTATTGGCAGTCACATCCACTTCCCCATCTTTTATATCTGCGGTCAGTTTATGTGCTTTTCGATCATAGGCAATAGATGAACCATCTGCAAAAGCATAATAGACGACCTCTGTTTCCTGAATGGGCGGCGGTGCTGAAGGCGTATAAAAACACCCTAAGCAAAAGCCGTCCCCTACGCCTTGTGCCATAAATAGACACACCACATTTTCACCTACATCCGGCATAGCATAAGCCTTATTTTTAAGGCCTTGTGGAAATAAAACAGGTAAATCGGTGGAGACCATATTGTCCATATCTGCAAAGACAACTTGTACAGTCCCTTTTTGGGCATTCACACTTGAGACTTTTCCTATACGCACAATCGTTGTTTCTTTCATCTAATATCCCTCCAAACATTTTGAGATTTCAATATCTGTGGTATAACCACCCACAATATGATGCGTTGCTTTATTCACAATGTATTTACCATCAAAGGCATGAAACCCTTTAATTAAAAGTGTGACACCAGCTACTAACTGCACATTACCTAAAACAGTAAAACTGCCTGTACACTCTTGCTTATTTTTTTCTCGGAGTTTGCTTTTAGCTAGTTTTAAAGCTTCTTTATAGCTTTTCACCTGTTCATTCACTTCTAGTACAGGCCCTTGCGCCTTACTTGGATCTTTAAAAGTCGCTTCTATAGTGGTGTTTGTTTGAGCATCTGTATAACGAACATGACAGGCTTTATAACCTGTATCATTGGTTTGATGTGTAAAAGTATAACTTATAATATGGGATTTTCCTTTTACCAGCGTTAAGATAGGTGCCTTACATTCATAGGCATATGCATCAAATATAACAAGTTGCCCAGCTGTTACCTTTAGCGATACACCCGCTTCATTGCACAGCTCTTGTAAAAAGATTAAATCTGGCTGTTTCACCTGATCTAAGTTTTCATACGTCACATCTTCTTGTACATCAAAAAAGCATTTAAGCCCTCCACGCCTTGCAATTTCACTTGCAATCTTAGAGAGCTTAATCTTTTTCCAGGACTGCGTTCTGGCTGTTTGTTTGATGCCACCGCTTATGGGGACACTTTGTCCTTTTATTTCTACTGTATCAGGCGGCCCACTTAATGCGATTTCATCAATTTCAAATGTACCACAAGGTAAAAGCTGTTTTTCCTTCTTAAGGTTCCAATTTTCTACATAAAAAGAGGCTTCAATCGTATCCCCTTTTGTGGGCATCCAATGACTATGCCAAAGCCCTTCCCTATCTTCCAGGGTAAGCTGTAAATCATCTGCAGCACCTGTTGCATTATCTGTATAGCTTAAACCTACTATATATTTACGAATATCTTGAGAGATATCTGTTTTTTGATACTTTATGATGAGATGGACACTTCTTGCCATAAAGCTTTCATAATCTTTCATAGGCTACTGCTCCTCTTCCAAGGTGGCAACGTCTTTACAGGCGGTGTTGCTATCTCTGGTATATTGAGTATCACATTGGCTGAAAACACAAGGCATTTTCGATATAGAGGATTTGCTGCCATGAGTTGATGCATCACATAGGCATTCCCATAAACTTTATAACAAACCATATCCCAGGTATCTCCTTGTTTAGTTGTATAGGTACTAAGCATGATAATTTAGTCTCCTTTCATTTTGTATGTTTTTACCCAGTGCTTGTAAAAGTTTCTTAATAAGTACTGGCTCATATTTCACTAGCTCTGCTAATATTTCTTGTACCATGTTTTCATTGCCACTATTTACTGTAATCTGCGGATTAAAAGCAATTTCAACCTTTTGATGATTGTCTGCTTGCAGGTTACTCCCAAATGGGCTGCCTTTAGGTTGTAATAAGTCCTTGGTCTGCCCATGATTAAATACCTTGTAACCTCTGGCATTCG
Source organism: Clostridiales bacterium (assembly GCA_019418225.1). Lineage (GTDB taxonomy): Bacteria > Bacillota > Clostridia > Lachnospirales > Cellulosilyticaceae > Cellulosilyticum. Next base: position 49,539 of record DYCF01000013.1, read on the forward strand.
TGACTAACTCAGCACCTTTTTCACCTGCAATAAACGTATCTGGTGTATTAAAACCTGTGGAACCTTTTGCAAACATCGGGATTTTAGGAATGTGCATACTATAAGACTTCCCGCCAAGTCCAGGTACCCAGTCTGGAATTGTAATATTTATGCCATTGACCTTATCAATCATACTATTAATCAGACTGACAATCGTATTGATCGGTGCTGCGACAATCGCCACAAGTCCGCTAAAAATACCTTGAAAAATTGTTTTAACCCCTTCCCATGCCTTTTGCCAATTACCTGTAAAGCTGCCTGTAATAAAAGTAATAAGGCCACTAAAAATAGTCTTAATGGCAGTCATCATATTTTGGATATTTTGTAGTAAGCCTGCACCTATCGGTAACTTGTTTAAAAAGCTAACTATGCCTTGCCCTATGGATTGAATAAAACTACCGATATTTGCAAAAGTACTACGCAGGTTGCTCCATAATTCACTGGCTTTTACTTTGAGGGTGTCCCAGTTTTTATAAAGATAAATACCTGCTGCCACAACGGTACCTATTAAAAGACACATCCACCCTAAAGGACTCATATTTAAAACTACATTTAACGCCTGCTGCGCAAGTACCATGCCTTTTGTAACAGCCATATAAGTTGCTGTCGCTGCCTTGGCGGCTAATGTTACGGTTTTATAAGCCACTAAACCCGCAACTACACCTGCAATAATCGGGCCTATGGTTTGCCAGTTATTGCGGATTAAATGATACACGTCTAAAGTTGCTTCACCTATGACCATAAAGCCTTCTACAACTGCTGGTAAACCTTCACTTTGTAACCAAGCTAAAACTGGCTTTAAACCCTCAAATACGTGACCGCCAGTAGCCTTTAAATTCGCAAATTGTGTTTTAAGCTGGTCAATGATCCCTTTAAACTTTGTAATTATCGGGGCATTTTCACTTACTCTTTGTTTAATATTCTCAAAGGCAGTGACACCCCAAGTTTTTAAGTTCTTAAAACCATTCATTAGCGTTGGCCTAATGCCTGTCACCTGATTTTTAACAAAATTAATGCCTTGTGCTGCCTTACTTACAAGGCTGCCAAGGCACTCACCAATTTTGATAAATAATCCACTATTTTGTAAGTTCATTAAAAGATTCCCTAAGTCATTAATATTATTCTTAATCACTTCTAATAAACTGCCCTGCCTAATGGTTCCTTCATTCGTAATCCCTACAATATTGGCAAGTGCCGTCTTTGTTACACCTGTTACAGTCGACCAGACACCTTTTAAGGTTGTGGCTTGCTTTTCCATACCCCCTTTAAACTTCTCATCCATTAAAGCTAACATCGCTTCATTAAACTTTTCCTGATTTGTAATCTGGCCACTATTATTCACCACTTGAATCTGCCCCATTTTGTTATAAGCATACTCAACGATATCCGCCTTTTTAATCCCAAATTCTTTAAGTCTTTCAAGCTCACCTGTTTGGGCATCAATAATCGCTTCTGTTGCCTGAATTAAATCTTTATTGGTGGCACCTGCCATATCACCAATCATCGGTAAATAGGTTTTAGCCGCCAGACCCATAGCTTCAAGCCTTGCACTTGCCTCAACCACACTGCCTGTTTCAAAAGGCGTACGATTTGCCAAGTTAACTGACCAGTTCATAATATCTGCAGCTTTTTCAGCACTTTTTGTAGCCGTTTCAAGCTGCATACGATACCCTTCTAAGTTCATTGCTTCGCTTAAGCCTGTCCCTAAAGTATTTTTAATACTAAAAGCCGCAGTCAAAGATGCTGCGGCTGTCTTTGCTACCTTCACCATATTATTAATATGTTGTGTAGCGAGATTAAAGTTTTTAGCGAAACCACTATTTAATCGGCTATTTAGTGCAAAAGCTACCTGATATGTATTACTTGCCATTAGTGCTCACCCCTTTCTGCCATAGTTATAATCCAATTTTCTAATTCACTAAGGGGAATAGATGACCAATATGTCACAGGGGTAAATGTCTCACTGGCCATAGTTAATAAAATCTTTCTAAAGTTAACCTTAGGATCTATTCCTCTCCGAGTAAAAAATTCTGCACCATAACTGTAATTTTACTAAAGTCTTGAATGCCCAATAGCGGTATCATATCACTCGGCACATTACACGCTTTCGCTGCAAGAACGGCTAAGTACGCCTTACTAAATTCTTTAACTGGGGTTGAGGCAGTTAGCTCAACACCTGTTTCCTTTTCTGCATCTAGAAAGTCTTGACCTGTTAGCGACTCTAGATTTAATGTAAGATTTTTGATTTCTGTACCATCGTATTGGATGGGCTTTTTTAATGTGATTTGCATTATGTTCTCCTTTTATATAATATACAAAAAGACCTTAACAACTGAAGGTCTTATAGATATACTTATTTACTCCGCAATTGACCTCAAATCCTTTCTTAGAAATTCAGGTATTTGACATTGCTCAAATTTTTCTTTTAGATAATCATCTATATCTTGTTTAAAATATGACACTTCCATACCTACAGGCATATCTACTAATGCTTCTGCAATTATTCTTCTAGTCTCCTGATTCATTGTAATAAATGTATCCCATTCTAACGATAATTCACTTACAACATCAATTGGATATCTGCATATATAGAATGTATTATCATCTTTTATCAAAGCACATCCTCTATTTATATGACTTATGCGCCCTTTTGCTCGTAGTTGTTCCGTTTCACTAATATCTATTATCTTAACAATCCCTTGTTCTTTAAGTAACTCATCCCAGCTTAACTTACTTGTACTAATCTCCTTTAAACCTATAGTTTTTATCCTTTGAATAAATCCAATCATTCGTCTATACTTTACTACACCCATAGCTACTTCCTTTGGCTCACTTGAACCAATTGATGTCAATATAGCAGTTTTTAAATCTTCAAATTGATTTGTCAGATTTTCTATCTTTTTAGTTTGAGCTTCATTATATCTTTGCTCATTTAATAAACGTTGAAAATAACTAGACCATTGTCTTTTTAATGTGTTCTCTATATCCTCAATTTTATTAAAAGTAAATATATTATTTCCAGTAGCTCTTAATCTAACAAAATTTATAAACTCAAATATATATTTTGCTGTTTCCTGCTTTTCAATTGAAGGGAATTCAATTTCATTAATTATATTCTTACCTTTATTTTTTTGATATAACTGATGATCATGCCATACTTTCTGTTCTATAAATGTATATATAGGAATTGATTCCTCTATTGCTTTTAGCACTTCCAGTTGAGTAATAGAAACTTTTTCTTTGGTTTTAAAATTCTCAACACTAATACCTTCTTTTTCTATCCCTTCAAAGTCTATCTTATCTAAAGCTTCTGGCACTGCTTGTCCTCCAAAACGTGAACCTATTATTAGAACTAACATATCACAATTTATCACTTCATCAACACAACTAGTATGTGTATGTGTTCTTGGATCATATAAAATATCATTAAAGTCACTCATCATAGGTTCATATCCTAAAGAATTTAAGAATACTCTTAACTGTGACCTTAAAATATTTAAATCATAACAAGTAGACGATACAAAAACCCTTAATCCTGCCATATTCTATCACACCTCGTAAAATATTCTAAATTTTATAATTTTATTATATTTTACTTTTAAACATTTGTCTAATTATCTCTTTATTTTATAGTCCTAAATCTTTCCTCACCTCTGCCAAATAATCGCCCCCATTAACAATATAAATATAATTCAAAGGATCTACCTCAATCGCCACATTCCCATCTACAAGCATCTTATAATACAACACGCTAAATTCATTCCCACTTTCTGTGCTTGCGCCTGTTTCCATTTTACCTGGGGTAATCTTTTTAGGAATGGCTCTTACAACATGCTTTACTGCAGATGTTTTTAAAGTACCTGTGGCACTATCGTATTTTTGTTGGGATGCTCTAAAATCTAGGGCGTGGGCAATAGGTGCAGATAAGGCAACTAAATCTCCTGTAATCGTTCGCCAGTTAACGGTCATACTCATGGCACCTATGTGTCCAAGAACTGGCATTTCTACCTCACCTGCTATGCCTGCACCTTTGATAGATTCTGTAAGAGATTCAATATCTGGCAGTTGCACATCTGCAATGCCTAATAGGTCTTTGCCATCCTTGTAAGCTCTATAGGCAATTAACTTGTCTGGAATTGTACTCATTTTGTTGTCCTCCTTTTATTCAAATAATGCGGCCAAGTATGCTGTATCATACTCTAAGGCAAACTGAATTTCTCTTGCTGGGCTTGGTGGAGTAATGTACACATGGAATTTTATTTTGCCATCCATAATATCTGTTGTAGTGTTTTCTGCTTCTAAAAACTCTACGCGGCCACCTAATATGTATTCTGCTGCTGTCATCCCATTAAGCCAAATATTTAAGCTATCTACTATGGTATCCACTAACCTTGGTGTAATTGGACCATCTACCTTTTGCCAAAAACTCTGAATAATCGTTTGTGCTACATAATAAAACATACGCTTCACTGGAATAAAGGCATCTTTAATATCTGTCACACCTGGATAACATGCGGTACGATTACCCCACAGTTTCCAACCCCCACTAAAATTAATGGCTGTGACAATGCCTTGACCATTTAAATAATTGGCTTGATCAATCCCCAGAATAACCTCTTTATTATCCTTTCCGACTAACCCATTTATCTGCAAATTATGATTAGACGGTGAAACATACGGCACGCCATCATTATTGGCATCCGTTTGACAAATTAAGCCTGCTAGCTGGGTACTCATGTGATAAATATCCTCACCTAAGCGTACCTTTGGCCAGCAAACTATCTGATTTTCATAAATGTAGTTATTTTTGTTTTTCCATGCCACAACTTCTGTATATTGGCTAGCTTCTGTTACTGGTACATCCACTAATGCCATACACTTAAAGAAACCATTAATCGTTCCCGCCTTACTTGCCATCACTGCTGCCACACTCGGATTTTGACTAAACTTAGGTGCTACTAATTGTCCTGGGACTAATCCAAAACGTGGTAAAACTTGATGAATAAGTTCTAAGCCTAGTGCTTGTCCCTCTTGACTAATCCCACCTATAATATCATTTGCCGTCACTAAGCTGGCATCTAAATGTGCATAACTCACTTTAATGCTACTTCTGCTACCTTCTAGTAAGGTAATCACACATCCTCCTGCATCATTAAAGCTTAATGCATAAGTATCTGCCTCTAATGTTTTACCAGCTTCATCTTTTACTTTAACACTTTCTAAAAGTACTCCCTCGACTGCAAGAAGTGCTTCATTTTCTGTAACTGATAAAGTTTCCTCTTCAACCGTTACTTTATGCTTTTCTTTATCTAATACATTAATAAAAACAACAGGTGCCACACTAAAAAGTGTAAAATGTGATTTCATAAACTCACATAATGTATAACTTTCAAAGTTACTTAAATACCCTAAGGACTGTACTGCTTCAGCATAGCTATAACATAATACTGGCTCATTGACTTTAGGTGAAGTTGCTAAATGAATCGGTGCTGTCCCAATTACAACTGGTAAACCGACTAAAGCTTCTACTGGTGGCACGACACTTGTTGGAATTTCACTGGTATATACGCCATGTTGATACGCCATTAATTTTGACCTCCTTGTAAATAATTTTGTATTTGTAAGTACATCTTCTGCTCATAACTGCCCTTTACTAAAAGCTTTAACCTTGTGCTATTTAGTTTTTCTAAAGGCACAATAAGCCGTTCTACTGCTGGGCAACTTGCAATATGAATCTGCATAAATTGAGGAATGCCCATTAAAACAGTAAACTGTGGCATACCTGCTAAATGTGGGCCACAATACACCATTTTCTTTTCTTCTTCTTGTATCTTTTCTGTTTCCTTTTTCACACGACTTGCCATCTTTTTTACACTCCTTCCATTTGTAATTGTGGGATATTTAAAGTAAGCTCCATAAAACCAAAGAAATACGGATAAGGTTGCTCTTCTGGCATAGAGGTTTTAATAGGCCTTTCTATGGTATAAAAGTTAAACACTGGCCGAGTTAACACAGCCTTTTTAACAAGTTCCATTAAATGCAGCACATCTACCCAGCCTTCTATCTCCTCACTATACACCCCCAAAATTAACTTTAAACTTAAGTGAGACTGTTCTTCTAATATCATATCATTGCTATATCGCACAATAATATAAGGAAAATCCTCTTGCTCCTTATCTGCTTCTTGCAGTGGATCTAAATAACCTAATACAATTTGTGGGTCTTTAACGACATGTGACTTCGTTTTTAAATGGGCTTCTTTTACTGCTCCTTCAAGTACTGCTTTAAAGTCCTGCATCACCTGATAAACTGTCACTGCTTACCTCCTTTAATATTTCTTGAGTAATCGCGTCATTTCATGCTCCAAACGCGTATAAAACATATTGGTCATATCTTTTTGTACGGTATTTGATACATTTTGCCCTTTTGCCATATATGGAATAGAGGGTCCCATGATTTGCTTAATTGGTAATCTACTTTCCTTAGACCGTTCAAATACACCAATATGCCCTGATTTTGTTTGGGCAATAAATGCACCAGGTAAAGTTTTATACCCACCCTTTTTAACAGCTACTTTAAGGGCTGCTGGTCGCTTTTTGGTCACTGTCTTTGGCGTCGTTTTAAAACGAATTAAAGTCGTGACAGGTGCTGCAGATTTCACCACCCCACCTAATCGACTTACAGTAGCTTTTTGTAAACTTAAAGTGGCTTTCACATCTTTTGCTTTAATGGTAAATTCACTAGTGACTTCTTTACTAATGGTCATTCGCCCTTTTGTAATAGCCCGATTTGTGGCATTTGCTATGGCTCTTTTAGAACCATTGGGAATATTTTTAAGGGCTTTTTCCACACTTTTAATAACCTTTTGATCAACATTTATTTCTACCATGATTCATTCGCACCTATGGCAATTTCATAAAGTCCCTCTTTTTCTTTGCAAGAAACAACTAAATAAATCTTGCCATCGAGTTTGAGTGTTTTGCCTTCTACAGGCCTACTCTTTAAATGCCTTGCTTCAACAAGTAAAAGTAAATCACCTAAATAAGTTCCCTCAGCTGCTTTCATTTGCCTTTTTTGAAGTTCATCCTCACCAATGATTAAAGGGACCGTTTGGTCCCCTAACTCATGATACTGTGCAAATTCCATGACACTTATTAAATGCTCTAAATCTTGACTTAACTGGGCTTTAAATTTGTCCATCTTCCACTTCCTCTATGTAATCTATAATCTGTGCCACAAGTTCCGGATGCTTAAGTCCTAAATCTAAATTTAGACCAATAGATGCTGCATATTCTACTAACTCTTGCTTCTTCATCTTTTCTAAGGCCTCAGTATCTAAATAAGCTACTGTATCCTCTTGGTCATCAAAGTCTTGTGCTTCATCTTGTATAACTTGCGCTTGATGTTGTACACATTCTGCCACACCTAAGTGAATTAAGCGCTGGCCTTCTGCCTCTGAGATTTCTATACAGTCACCTTTTCGGTATTGGACAAGTTGCCTATTTTCTCTTGTTGCAATCTTTGCTAATACTTTTAAAACCATAAGTCACCTCCATTATTTAACTACTGCCACATACCAACCATCTACATCATAAGGTCTAGGGACTGGGCGTGAAGTCATTCTTAACATCTTACGTTCATTTTCATGATCCACCCAAAACTTAGGTACCATTTCAAAGTCATAGGTCACAAAATCTTCTCCCTCTAACTGTGTCACTGCACTATACTCAATAGACCCTACTGTTTCAGGTAATAGCAGCACATGTCCTCCAGGTAACATTGGTTGCTCTTCACCTTCATCATCAATAAACCATTCATCATAACAATAAATATCTAAATCTAGTTCAATAAGTCTACCTAAGAAAGTGAGTGACGGATCTACCACCCTTGGAGTAATATCTGCTGTTTTGAGATTTAATAAATTTAGTTCTTCTTGTACGGCTTTATTTTGCTTAAAGAGCTGATACACATCAGACGCCATTAAACAAATCTTAGGTGCCTTGCCAGTCTTTTTAATAATTTCTTTACGCCATCTTGTTAAATCCTCTAAAATACCAGCTGTGGTGGTATCCCATTTTGCTTCACCAGTTAAAATTTCTTTGTTATCAAACTGATAATCAATTTGAATATCTAAACCTTCTTCTTCATCTTGAATATCAATACAACCATTTAAAATGATTTCGCGGCACATCCATTCTTTACGTCTTAAAATATATTCTTCTAGTTCACTTAAATCAGCGGCTAATATTTCCCTACTTCTTTGGGCAGGTGTTTTATTGCTATAAATACTTTCGCCTAACGACTTTTGTGAAATATCATCTGCTGTGGTCATACGTTCTGGTGCAATTTTAGGCGCCTTAATGAGCCTACTTGAATAACCTGCTCTTGTAATCAGCTTACCGCCTTTACGTTTGGCTACAAAAGGTGCCATCAGACGTTTTCCCTTTTTTGTTTCAATTTCTAACAATTCCTGCACATGCACCTGTGAATGTGGAAAGAAGCCTGTAAAAAAGCTTCTCATAGGTGTTCTAAGTTCTAAAGCTTGTAACATTGCTTTTGTTGTAATTGGCATAATTTATCCCTCCATCACGCAATCTGTAAAGATGCCTAGTTCTCTTAATTGTGTTTCATAATGTGCTAAAGTTGTTCCCTCTGCAAAGCTTAAAGCTGCTGCATTAAAATCACCTGTCAAATACACCTCGGCAATGGCATAATCTGCTGCTTCACTACTTGTGACAAGCTCATCTGTTAAAATGCCATAAACCTGCTCTTCAGTTTTAGTATGATTTGCTAAACTCCCTTTTTTCTCGGCATCTAGTGCAATGATGCTGCCTCTTTTTAAAATACCTTGTCCGCCATTAAGCTTCACAAAACCTGTTTTAACAGGAATCTTCGTACTTGCAAATAACTGATCTGCTGTCACTGTTATCCCCTGTGTCACATAATCCATTATCTTGCCCTCCTTGTATCTTTATTCATAGCGGCGGCAAGTGCAGCTGCCTCAACATCTTCTTGTGTTTCATGACTTGGTGTAAGTTCTGCCCCAATATGCTGGACCCCTGACGCCTCACTATCTTGTGCCAAGTGATTTAAAAACTGTTGGCCTTTCTTAGACGCCTCTTGTAAGGCATTAAAAGCTAACTCCTGGGCATTCATAGGCTTGGTATACTTGGCAGCCTCCACCATTTCTGCTGGAATACTATTTGAAATTTGTTCAATGCCTTGAATACGTTGTCTCTCAGCTTGAATGCCCTCCTCTTTACCCTCATTACGAATTTGATTCACTAAATCAGGGTATTGTGCTTTTAATTCATCTAATGTCATTGTTTGTTCTCCTTCCTCTGCTTTTGCATTTAATTGATGTTTTAATGTATTTGTGGGAATGTTTGGTCCTATTGATGTCTGCATATATTTAGCCTTAAAAGCCTCTACATTCCCGCATTTAATGAGCTCATTCACAATATCTGTATTAGGCATAATAAAACCTTCATGTAAGGCTGCCACAGGCTGTAATGGCATGGTATCTTCTAACTGACCTTCTTCTACAAACATGATTTTATCCACTAATTTGAGATTTAAGGCCTGCTGCGGTGTGAGCCAGGTTTCATTATTCATCAGCTCTTTTACTTCTGCTTCACTCATACCGGTTTTAAGTCTATAAGCATTTACAAGGGTACGGTCTACTACCTGTAACATTTGACTGGTATCCTCCATGGAACGATAATTCCCTTCATTGCCTGTAGAAGCGCAGTGAATCATCACCTCCCCTGTAGGACTTATCCAACATTCTGCTGCCATAGCTACAATACTGGCAGCACTGGCGGCAAGACCTACAATTTTATTTAAAACCTTGCCCTTATAGTCTTTTAAAGCTGTATAAATTTCACTGCCCACATAAGTCGAACCCCCATAAGAATTAATATGGACCTCTACATCTTCACCCTTTGCCTCCTCTAAGGCCCTAGTTACCATATTTGCAGTTGTATATGGATACCCTAGCCAGGCATAGGCCCATTCATATTCTTGTGGGATAATAAACCCTTTCACATTAATAATCTTTGGCAATTTTACGCCCCCTCTCCTTTTGATATGGCTTGCATTTTTTCATTTTCTAAAACTAACTGCTCAATATTGCGGTCAAAGTCGCCACCATTCATTTCAATGGTTTCGCGTTCTCTGGTTGAAAAGCCATTTTCCACACGTTTAGCTGCTGCAGTTACTTCTTTAACAGGGTCTAATTGCCCCGGTGCTGGACCATTCCAATCTGCCCTTGAATAAGCCTTGCGAATGGCAGGATCATTAAAGAAACCGGGTGCCTGAATACGCCCTCTTGCTACTGCTTCACAAAGCCATATTTCATAAATCGGCTGACAAAAATCATTAGCAAACCAAGTTCGGCGCATTTTAAAAGCCTTCCACGCTTCCAGTAAAGCCGCTCTGCTGGCTGAATAACTGGATGTGAAAGACTTCGTTAAAAGTTCATAAGGTATTTCTAGGGCTGCCCCTATATATTTGGCCATTGCCGACACAAAACCATCAAAATTTACATTCGGCCTTTTTGCATCGGCAATCTCGATACTTTCTCCCTCATTTAAAATGTTAATGGCACCTGGTCCTAACTTATAATCTGGTGTTTCAATGGGTACCTCTTCATCCACCACACCTTCAAAATCTCTAGCGGTTTCAGCTGGTGACTCAGATTTTACAAATACAGTAAAAAATGCATTAATTACTGCTGCCATCAGCTCTGCTTCCGTATACCTTGTCAGTTGCTTCAAACTTTCAATTACAGTGGCTAAATAAGGCACACCGCGATATTGATCCGGTCTTTCAGCTTCCATAACCTGCAATACATTAGGCAAACCTGTTTGTGCACCAAACGCCTCTACTCTTCGCCATTCTTTTTGTACATCTAGGCTAGAATCCGGATAGGCATTACAAATATGATACGCAACCACTGCACCTTCCTTATCTATCTCCACCCCATTGTAAATGCGGTTCCCATTAGGTGCCTTATATCTTAAATTTAGATAATCTCCTGTAGCTCGTGGTGTGGCAATGCGGTCACCTTCAATTAAATGTACTTTAAGACCATAGGGCATATAATCAGTTGTTGGTAAATGCTTAATAAGTGCAAAACAATCGCCATTAATCAGCCAGGACATTAACGCCACCTGCTGTAATTCATAAAAATCATTCAGGCCTAAATTGTCACAACGCTTAGACTCTGCCCACAGGTTAAATTCTCTTTCAATTTGCTTTTCTAATTAATCAGCAGCTTCATGACTTATACCCAAAGCCTTAAAATCAACACGACTTTTAAGTTTAAGACCTGCCCCTACTACATTGGTACGATTTGTCTTAATGGCACTGGTGGCTAAAGGTGCTGTCATAAATAAACTTCTAGACCGTTGCCTTAAAGTATTTAGATTTAAGTCAATATCCTCTTGGGGACTTAAACTCTCTGCATACCAACCTTTCATGGCATTTCTTTTTGTACTGGCACCGCCTTCATCATAACCACTATTTTGAATGCTCCTCACCATATTCAGTTTTATTCGAGCCGCCTCACGCTTTAGCGCCACCTGCGGGCTTACCAATTCCCAAAACCTATCTACAGCATTCACTATTTCACCTCCTTATCTATCCATTGGAATAATCCGCCTGACTTTCTTCGTTTTATTTTCTAATTGTAAAACCTTAGCTTCTAGCTGCTTAATCGCCGCTCTTACTTCACTTAAATTGGCTCTTGTTAAAGACCGACTCCCTATGGTATAAGATTGGCTCATTAAAATAGCAGCTTCTGCATCATAATACATTTGCAGCCGCTGCTTAGTCACGGTTAATAAACTCGTATTCATTCAGTTTTCGCCCTTTCAGTTTGAACTTTAAATTAACATCTAAAAATTTGGCTACCATTGATACTTAGATATAAGAATAGGACCTCCTTGTAGGAAGTCCTATTTTAAATAACTATTTTTTTGCTTGATGCAAATCTATCTTAATACTTTTTTAATATCTTGTAACGTCATCATACTTTAAATTCAGAAGTATGTAATTTGATTTTAGCCTAACAATATGTTCTATAGTTATGTTACATTTCTTAAAAAAATATAAGATAATCTGTATTTTTTATCCTAAGTATTGTATAGCTAATGCAATTAGTGATAAACAACGATTAAAAAGATAATCGTAATGACGAACATCAATAATATCAATCTTATTCGTTTCATGATGACGTATGCGATATTCATTTCCAATCTTTGTCAACTCAGCAAATTCAGCATCAAATAACTTAATAAAGTTACTATTTCCACCTGCTATATCATTTATTATGTTTCCTACTGACTGCTTCTTATTTAGTGTTATATAGTAAGTTTTGAGACGTTCTAACGCATCCCAAATCTTTTCTACGGAATCTTGTCGAGCTGCAGAATTAGGTGTCTTATATAATGCAATAGCATCCTCCAACAACTCTTTTAAACCTAACTCCTGTATCGCTGCACAATTATTTTCAATTTCTACTGTAAGCGGACTATTCTCAATAATTCTTTCAATAATTTTCTCATCTGTCAGTTCATAAAGTACTCCTGCTTCAATAAATATCTCATTTACTTCCTCTTGAAAAACCTCAAATACATTTGAAGTATTTAAACACGCTATCTCTTTATAATTTCGATAAGTTGTATTATTCCACTCTTCAGAAATATCTTTAATATTTTGTGCGATATACTCTATAAGATCTAAAAGTGCATACTGGTCATATTGATCATCATATGTTGGTGCACAAATTCTATCATTTTCATTTCTAAAAAGAGCCGGAATCTTCACCTTAATCTTAGTGACAAATCCTCTTTCATCAAATGTAACATAATCTTGATTAAGAAAGTCATAATGACAATTTAAAGTAAAAATATGTGTTAAGTTCTTTTGATATTTTCTACAACAATCTAAAAGTAATGAATAGACATCACTACTAATAGAATATGTTTTTTCTCGTGGTGCTCTTACACCATGTCTTTCACTATATAATTTCATAATTCATCTCCCTAAATTCTAATTTACTAGCATATAAAAGTTCTATTTATTCTTAGTATAATACAATTCAGGATGGTTTGTATATTATCTTGTCTAACAATACCTATTTTTTCCTTATATATATCAGCTTCATAATTCTACACCTCTATTAGCCACCCCACTTTTTCTCTTTAAATGCTTCATTTGGGGCTTTTTGCTACTTTTCATATAATTAATGCCCTTTGCTACCTTTTCACTTAAGCTATCCCAGTTAGGATTTAAAATATCTACCGCTGCGGTGGCATAATTGCGTAGATCTAAAGGTTCATTTCTAGTTCCTGCTTTTTTGACCCACTCTAGTCTTGGCTTACCTTTTACAAAGCGAATAAGACGCTGCTCACTATTTAACCCTTTCATAAAGCTACTTTCATAACCTCTCTCTGCATTTTTAGGAAAGTGACAATAGCCTGGGCCTACTTCCTTAATTTTTAGCCTTGCCATAATGAGTTCTTTGCCTTGATCTACACCTAGCATAAAGATTCTTACACCTGTCTTGGTATTAGTAGTCTGCTTGTTAACAAGTGGAATACCAACACCACCTTGCCCTTTAATACCATAGATACGTTTATGTTTACGTTCCATTTGCTTAATAAAACGATAGGCCTGGTCTGTAAAATGTCCACCTGTATCTAGACAAGTGGCAGCAATTAATAAGCTTCTACCATCTTCAAAATAAAGCTCGGTATCTAAAAAATCTTCTAGCTTGTCCCAGGTTTCTTCTTTTGTTAAATCCCCTTTAATGACTTTATATTGAATACCCCAGCTCTCATAACCTTTGCCCCAGCCCACAACTTCTATTTCAAAGCGGTCATCTTGCACGTCTACACCTGCTGTGACTAAAACAACGCCTTCTGGCAAATCAGACAAGTAATATTCACGTCTTGCTAAAAGCTCTTCATCTTCTACCTGTTCTCCATCGGCCCGCTCTTCCCAGACTTCACCTAAAGACGTATTAATAAAGGCTTTAAGCTGCTCAATACTGCCAGTTTCCTTTTTACTTTTCATAGCCTTTTTGAAAGCTGCAATAATTTCGTCCCAATGTTTCCAGGGTGACGCTAGCTCATTTAAATGAAAGCCTCTTATTTTATTTTCATCATGGGCATGAATCCACTTGCCTTTTTGCTCCTTCCACTCCATTTCTGTAAAATGCTCTAGGCAGTGCATACATTGCATAGTAGCATCCTCAAATCTTAAACGCTTAAATTCTAAAGGCTGATATCTACCACAACAGGGACAAGGCAAATTCCATTCCCCTTTAGAACTGGCTTCATATTCTTGGTCAATTCTTGAAATACCTTTAATCGTTGGCGTAGATACTTTAATAATCTTACGATTCCAGAACGTATTGGTACGCTTTTCACCTAAATCTACAGGGTCACCATCTACACCTGCAGATGCAGGATAACGATCTACCTCATCAAAAAGTACCACGCGAATCGGTTTTGCGGATAAGCCTACTGGAGAATTGGCACCAACAATAGTTAAAATCCCACCTGGGAATTTCTTTTTAAGGATTGTATTTTCACTATCTCTACTTTTAGAAGGTCTAATTTTATCGCGAATACAAGGTGTATCCCGAATCATATTGGCAAGCCTATCTTTACTAAAATCTTCTGCTGCGGTTTCTGTGGGCTGAACTACCAACATGGGACTAGGTTCATGGTCTACAATATAACCAATGGTATTGAGTACAATTTCAGTCTTTCCAACCTGACTGGAACTTTTAACAATCACATGATGCACCCCATCATCACTAATGGCATTCATAATTTCCCTTTGATAAGGTGCACGATCTGTATTCCAGCGGCCATGCTCTGAAGAAGCTTCAGCCGATAAACGCCTATTGGCATCTGCCCATTCGCTCAGTTTTAAAATAGGTGGTGGCTCTAAAGTCTTAGCGACTTTTGCAAATAATGCTAAAGTGTTATTCCTAGTCCTTTTCTTCTTTGATTGTACTGTCATAGTTTTCTACTTCACCTTCATCATATTCAATATATTCTTCCCCATAGAAATCAGCAGGGTCATAGTCCTTTAACTCCATAAGCACCTCTAGAATTTCTTTCGTTAATACTTCTCTTACTTCATTGGCAGCTGATTTACCCACTAAAAGCGGTGCTAACTTAGAAGGCAAGGCAATCATCTTGGAACGAAAAGAAGCTAACATATCCATCATCACATCTGCTACATCCTCTGATTTATGCACTTCACCTTTCATTAAAGCTAATTTAATTTCAGACTGTTGTCGCTTAATGCGTTCATGAATGGCCTTTTCTTTATCCAGGTCGATTTCATGATCTTCACTGCCCTTTGCAATGTCACTTTCCATCTTGAGCATTTTAATATAGGTCTTAATACTTTCAGGTAATACATATCGCCCTTTTGCAGCACGCTTAAAGATACCTTCACTGGCAAGTTGACGCACACGTCTATCTGTGACACCTAATAATTCACCTAATACAGAAGCTGATACGGTTAGACCTTCAATTGTATCTGTTTTCGTAATCTCCTTTTCCTTCACACGCTCACCTCAATCCTTTGATACACTTACTTTTATATTAATTTGTTAATTTATTATCATATTTATTTAGGTACGGAAACGGTAATTTAAAATTTTATTTTTCTAGAACTAGGGAGTTTTTGGGGTCAAGGTACCCGCAATTCCTTTTTTTCGTCTGAAAGTACCTTTGACTATCAAAGGCTAGATACCTCTCACCCACTTGATTTTTCCCCTTCAAAATATGAGAGTTATCTTTTATATCTTTCTCATTCTCTCTATACCTTGCTATCCTTTGCGCTTTATAGCTTTATACTTACTTTTTATCAAGGGAATGATACATATCTTCCATAACGTATCAAGTCACTTTGTACGCCCTGTGATTACCGTTTAAATTGTTTTAATGGGTCATTCATTTCTTTTACCATATTGTCATTCACTTCTTGCGTCAGACCAATATACACACTGGTTGTTACAGGAGACTTATGACCTGCAAAATGCTGTACTTCTTCTATCTTGCCACTCTTTTTATAGAAATTATAAAAGCACGTCTTACGTATGGCATGAAAACCAAAGTCTCTTAGACCAAGTACTTCACCTACCTTATTCATACGCCTATTAAGCTGCGGATAAGAGATCGGCTTATTCATACCTCTTGAACTTGGAAAAAGCACTTGCCAATTCTTCATATGCTGCGTATATAGATCGAGTTCTTTTCTTAAACTGGGGTGAATCAAAACTTTACGTGGTGGCTTAGCCTTCTTTGGCTTACTTTCACTTTGTATGGCCTGCTTTTCATACTTATCTTTTAAATACTTTGTTTTGTTCTCTGTAATCTCCAAATACTCATTTAAAACATCTCGCTTCTTAAGACATCTTAAATCACCTATTCTAAAACCTGTATAACGCATTAAGATAACTAATATGTACAACATACGGTCTGTATCATAAAGATAATCATATAAAGTAATCTCCTGCTCTATATCCTTAATAGGTTGGGTTGTCTTTCCCACGCCACCACCTCCAATCTAATAATTTGTAATGATTAACTCACCATATTCTTTCCTTGCTTTCTGCTCTCGACATACTGAGTAGGAGACATTTACTGGTTCTATTTTAAAATCCTTATACCACTTTCTAACTTCTGGATGATCATTAATGGTCAGTAAAAACTTCCCTTGTATATTGGCTAATGTATCCCTGAGTAAGAGATGCTCTACTTCACTAAAAGCAGTGGCATATCCACTTGTCTCAAAATAAGGCGGATCACAAAAGAAAAAGCTATGTGGCCTATCATAACGCTTAATAATCTCCTCAAAGCTTTTATTTTCGACATAAGTATTTCTTAGTCTTTCCTTAATATCAGCTAATACCCCTTTATAAAAGATTTGAGGGGCTGGTATATTATTCGTACCATAACCATAAGTTTCTCCTCTACTTGCAAAGCTCTGAGAAATTAAGTATAAAAAACGCACTGCCCGTTGAAGTTCTGTTAATTGTTCAATGGTACAGTGCTTGTATTCCTCAAATATATCTCTTCCTGAAAATTCATATTCCAGCATCCTTTCTATTTCTGGTGCATGATACTTTATCATTTTAAACATATTAATAAGCTCTTTATCAATATCATTAATCACCTCTACCTTAGAGGGTTCCTTTCCAAAGTATACCCAACCTGCACCAAAGAATGGTTCTACATAACATGTATGCTCTGGCATTTTTTCAATAATTGTTTTTCGCAGTCTAGACTTTCCGCCTAATCTTGCTATTGGTGGCTTCATATGCTGTCAGCTCCTTCTAGTCCTATATTGTGTCAAATTTAAATAATAGAAAAGCACCTAGCTAACATTTTGCTAACTAAGTGCTATATAAGGGAGGCTTATTGCCTTTATTGGACAATACTATTTTATCATGTAAAAAGGCTAAAAGTTCCCCTATTTATTTTCTGTAACTTTTTTTCCACTACTTAAATTTACTTCTTTACTTTTTTTCACGTTAATATCTATTTTTTATACTTTTATTAATTTTTTATTCAGCAATCACCACTTTCGACATTTTATATATACAATTTCCAGTATAATTTTATTAATCAAGAATTTTTCTTGAAATCCTAAAGAAAGGAAGGTCCTATTTACTGGAAGGAGAATTAATTCTTCTTCTTAATTCACTAGTTATTCTAATCTCAACATAACCTTATCTAACAGTTATATCTTACATATTATCTAATAGAAAATCAGAAGGAGTGATATAAGTGTCTAATTTTACATACGTACCTATTTTAAAATGGAAACAAGGCGAACAAGGGGCAATCAAAGAATTAACACAGCCAATTAAAGATGTTCTTCTACCATTATTAGAGATACCTGCACAAGATTATGATTTTGAAGAAGAAACTTATAAAAAATCTATTGAAAATCATATAGAAAAACTTCCAAACTCTATTACTACAGCTGCAATAAATGAATTTTATCTAGATATATGTAATCTACAAAATAAAATAATGACTGATGGGACATATGTATATGATTATCTGGATGATCTATTGACTAATATTAATTTTATTCCTGTATATACTCCAACCTGTCCCAACAAAAACATCTCATATTTTACAACATGTCTTACAAACAAACGTCAAATTGCTATTAGATTAAAGTTTGATGATATTGAAGATATGAGTAATATTATAAATTCTACAATTATAGATCTTAAGATTACATCAGCCAATATTTCCAATGTAGATTTAATACTTGATTTTAGTTATATAGATCCTTCTCTAGAAAGCAGAATGTTAAAGCTTGTAAAAAGTACTTTAAATGATATACCTCAAATTAAGGATTGGCGATATATTACACTAGCTGGTACATCTTTCCCTGAAAATTTAAGCTCAGTCTCTGCAAATGGTACTGCCCATATTGTACGCTCATTTTATCATATATATACTCAGCTTCTTTCTACTAATACTTGGGATAGAGATTTCCTATTTGGAGACTATACAATAACAAATCCCATAATAGCAGATGATATTGATCCTAGATTTCTAAATCCATCATGTAATATACGATATACTACTGAAGAAACCTATTTTGTTACAAAAGGTACCTCTTTTAAAAAAGCTGGTGGTAGTCAACATGCACAACTATGTAATATTATAATTTCAACCCCAAATATATATTTGGGAACTACCTATTCATGGGGAGATACATATATTAACAACTGCTCAAATTTACAAGTTGGTGGTGGTAATCTTTGTACATGGAGAAAGGTTGGCACTAATCACCACATTACCTTAGTAGTTAATCAACTCGCCAACCTTCTCTAGTTTTTAATTTATTAATTGTGTACTTTCTTATTTCTTTGAGAGATATAGTATCTGCTGCTATATCTCTCATTTTTAATCTACTTTTATTACTTAACCCTTTTATATTATATTGTCTTAATAGCTCCAGAAGCTCCTCTTTCCATAAGAGTTGACTAATTCTATATACTTCTTGACTAGAGTTATTCTTACAATTTCTTATATTTTTAAAGGATACATTTCCAAACTTATTAATATATGCAACCTTTATGCCCCACCATTCAGGCACTTCAGCTAATATTTTTTCATTAAACTTTTCACCAACAACTATAGTCATTCTATCAAATGTTGTATTATAACACTCTATTTGATGTGGTAACCTCTCTAAAGTATCCCTATCACTTTTTATTTCATAACCACATAAACGGCCATTTGCAACTGCAATATCAACCCTTGCATCACCATCACAAATAGTAAGTTCTTCTATAATTCTAAAGGAAGGATTCTTATGCTTTGAATTTATTTTTTTAATTTCTTCAATAAGTGCTTGTCTTATATCTATATCACTTAACATATTCTCCCTCCTACCTCGTTAAAATCTATATGTATTATACACAATAAACAACTATATTTAAATATATAATTTTACCAATTTCACCTTCAAACTAAAATAACTATCTTTAATGATAACAATATTCTGCCAGTAATAGTCCTACTTATACTGACTGCCTCTCCTATTTTTACATATGCTCACATATTTTTCATTTATAAATAACTAACCCTTTACTAGTTGCCTTTAATGCTGCATATATAATAATATCATTCCTCTTATCATAATAACACGACTTTTCCATAGCCAATATCCTCAATATCTTTGGCAACCTATACTGTTCTTTATAGGTTAAATTAAACACGCCTTCATACTCCGTATCCTTAAATCTAGCCTTAGTTTCTTCTACAACTTTCAGCCATTTTTCTTTTTCTTCATGTTTTTGATCCATAAGCTCTAATGCGCTATTTTCGGTCTTACTACGTATGGCATTACTCTTGCCACCTTCCATAAAGCCCATTTGTACACCATATATAATGTCCTCTGTTAAAATCTCTAACTGTTCATATTCTTGCTCGTAGTTGTAAAAATAGTATTCAATCTTTTTAATAATGTCCTTTTCTAATATCATGCTATGTCCTCCTCTTATCGTCAAATAGACGCAAAAACACTTATGCAGCCATAACCTGGGCATAAGTGTTTTTAAATCTATTCCACTTTTATTTCTTACGGTATTTTGCAAAAATATCATTGGTACTGCTTGCTTTAACAGCTTTTACTTGCGGCGTGATGCCTCCTAAAAAGTCTATCTCTTCATTGAGCTTATTGATACTTGTTGCACTTAAATTATTTGTAATGGTTGCTTGACTAGCCTTGACCTTCTCTTTCATTTCTAAAAGTCTTGTGAAAGGTAAGCTTAATCCTGCTAAAACGCATACTGTATAGTCGCTATGATAACCTTGAAAAACATCTAAGTAGTTTCCTATTTCTTTCTTTAGCTCACTGACTTCAAAACTTCTTGCTGCTAATAAACCTATGTATTTAATGACGTAGTCTCTTTCCATTGGTGCATAGATATTGTTTTTAAAGCTTTCTACTAATTTAGCTGCTGTTGTTTCTGCTTTTTCCACTTTGTTAATGGTTAACATTCCCCTTGTTTCAATTAACTCCTTAATCTCTGCCTTATCGATATTCCCTCTTACATCTTTATGATTTGGCATATCCATCATTTGATCAAAAGCCTTTACAAATTCTTGATTGATTATCAGCTTATTTTTATAGGCATTATTATCTAAAACAATAGTACTTGCCATTTCAATATCTGCTAATTCTCTAAAGCACTCATACGAGTTAATATGGGTTTTAAGTGGTTCATTTTCACCTGGTATAATTGTAATGGCACCAACCTTTTTCTCCATATGTTGTCCTAATAAATCAATAAGCATAGGTGATGCACCTGATCCTGTCCCGCCACCACTACTGAATATCACATAAATAAAATCTTCAGGAATCTTTTGCTGAATGGCACTGGCAATTTGTTCAAAGTCTTCTACCACTAGCTCTTTTGCCTTATTTCTATCTTTATTACAGCCTTCACCGCCCTTAATGTGATACTTAAACTTCACTTTAGTTAATGTATCTAAATCTTCTATTGATGTATTTAAAAATAATACGTTATAACCATTCTTTTCGAGCATACTGCCTATATTGCCACCTGCTTGTCCTACTGCAATAAAACCTATTCTATTTTTCATTTGAGTACCTCCCTAAATTTTTCTATCCCTTGTTTTGTAATAAAATATGTATGTTCACGTCCTTCTTTAAGGCCATTAGCTACAAGCTCCGCCCTTACCAGTTTGCCGAGCCTTAAGAAAAGATTTTGTGCACCTATTTCCATCTGTTCGAGTATTGTTTTACGTGACATACCACTAATAATTGAATTTGCCTTGTTTTCATCTAAAATATTTAAAATCATAAAGTCCAACTTATCCATAAGCCTCAACCTTTTTACGTAGTTTTATTATTTTTTATGATGTTTTATTTTCTTTTATCATCTTTTATTTAGTTTTATGATGTTTTAAGTAAATCAATTAAGTCTTTGTACATCATTGTCTCTTTGTACTTGCCATTATCCAGCACAATATAACTTGGATAAATCGCTACTACCTGCTTTAACTGCATACACTTTATCACCTGGTCATTCATAACCTGCTCCACCGGAAAGCTTAACTGACTTCCTACCTGAATGTTTTGCTTTAAGGCTTGATACTTTAAGTCATAACAATCAAAGTCCCTTAGCTCTAAGCTATCTTGGCGCTTTGTCGCACCTAGCCATAATGCTCTTTCACTCACTGCTGCTGTCCTTACACCTAATCTTTGAGCTGCTGCTACTGGTCCTATCTTGGTATAATACGCTTTGATAAACTGATCCATCTCTGCTGTCCATTTCACATTTTGCATAGTCTCCTCCATTATCCTCTATTTGCTAACTTTCATTACCGCTTTCAATATATTCTTTAAGTGCCTCCACTTTATCTGTATCACTCATCTGCATATCATATACAATCTCAGCAATCTCTTTTAGCATAACTGTCATTTCCCTCACCCCTTTAGCTTAATCTCTTTACTACACACAATTTTGCAAGTTCAATATCTTCAAGTTCTTCTATTGCGCTTTTAAACTCCGCGATAACTGTTACTATTGATTTGTTATAGCGATTAGCCACTAAGTTCATCCATTTTGAGATTTCTAATGCTTTTTCATTGTTCATCTTCTATCTGCCTTTCTATCTTGCTTACTTAATGTCTTGTGATTTCAAGTGTATGACCACGTTAATAAAACGAAAGCTGTTTACAACCCATCTCATCTATTACCACTTGTAGTTGATGTTTCATCTGCTGTGGTGCTAATTGCAAATTCGTACAATACTTTGAAGCATATACTTGTAAGGCGATTTCTTCCAAAGTATCTTGCTTACTCCAAAGTTTAACTGTACTTCTTATGTGTTCAAAAACACACTTATTGTCATAGGTCGCAATATGGTCTTTTACATAATTTATCCATTCTTCCTGAGATAATACAGTGCCATTTCGTAAATGGTAAATCCAGTGTGCTCCTACCTGCTCTTTGCATCCTACTGTTAGATCCATTTTGTCACCTCACTAAATTTCTCACGATACTTAGTTTTTGTTTAGCGTTATCAATACGTTTTGATTCCCCTGTTATCTCAATAGCTGGGCAAGACTCAACAATGCGGTCATATGTTCTATGTACACCATCTGCACCTGTTAGCTTATTCTTAAGCTGTTGAGGTGTTAAGTTGGTTGTAATAATTGTGGGCAGTTGTAATCGCATACGTGTATCAATTAGCGAATAAATAATCTGCTTTTCTTTACCCGTCTTGCCTTCATGCTCAGCACCTAAATCATCTAAAATCACTAGACTTGCCTGCTTAAACTGATTTAAAATAGCCACTTCGCCTTCTTCACCATACGACCTATATGATTCATAAATTTTATTAATTATGTTAATGCTACTTGTAGCAATAACCGGTACATATTGCCTAAGTAACTCATTGGCAATGCAAAAACTTAAGTAGCTCTTACCTGTACCTGGTGAGCCATAAAATAACATACCTACATTCTGCTGCTTCATGTTTTGCCAGTTCTCACAATAATTTTTACCTAGCTTATACCACACCTTATTACGCTCATCTAGTTGCCAATTTTCAAATGTGCATTGTTCAAAAGCACCATCCATGAGTGAATATCGTTTTAAGCGTTCAAGCATTCTAAGCTTTTCCTTGTTTTGTTCTTCTTCCTGCTTTTTGGCATAAGCTTCACTTTCACATGCACAAGGGATTTTAACTTTTCGCTTACGTCCTAAAACTTCTAAGATATATTCCTGTGGTGTGCCACATTTACTGCAAATCTGACAAATTAAGTCCAAGTCCTGCATAGGCGTCTTTGTCATTAAACGATTCATGATTTCCACTCTTTTGTCCATCTTGTTTTTCCTCTCTTGCCTTTAAGTAATTTTCTAATGCGGTTGTTGATCTAATCCCTACTTCTCCCCAATTCACTAATACTTTTTCAATATACCTAAGCCCCCTTGCATTATTCTTACGTGCAATTTTCATCGCCATTAATACCAGCTCTGCACCGTAGCATGTCACTAAATCGTTTAAAACCTCTGCTTCATATGCTTTAGGTAAATAAAAATTGTTTTGGAAAAAGTCCACCACTTGTTCAAAAGATGATGATGAAGTCTCTGGGTAAGTCTCTGAAGAAGTCTTAGAGAAATCTCTGGTATTGGTTGGGTCATTTTGTCCATATGCATTGGGCCATTTTGTCCCTTTGCATTGGGTCATTTTGTCCCCTTCCATTGGGTCATTTTGTCCTCTTGCATTTTCCCATTTGGGATATTGCATAGGGTCATTTTGTCCAAGCTTGTCCGCTGCCTCTGGACATGCTTTTTCTTCAGCTGCATTTTCAGCTGCTGCTTGCTCGTCAATATAAGCTTCTAGCCTATCATAATCAATGGTGTACCACTTGGTTCTATCCATTCTCAGCTTATTAAAATTCCCTGTTTTTAAAATGCCTAGCTTTTCTAAGTTATTAAAAATACGTTTTAGCGTCTTATCACCGTAAAATGGGAATGACTTCCCCCATTCTTTCATGCTGTTATACGTCCAGTACTTGTCCTCATAAAAGTTCAGTTCCTTCGCTTTATTAATTTCTATCCAGTAATGCACCTGCTGCAATACAATCGCTTCATTTAGTCCAATACAGGTTGCTAAAACCGTATCTACCACTAATGGTGATTTATCAAATAGCACTTTTCTCATAAGCTGCCTCTCCTATTGCATCCATTAATTTTAAAGAAAACTGTTCTACCTCTAATTGTTTTCTACAATCTTCCACCAAGATTTTAAAAAGCGCCATATCTGTGGTATAGGCTTTATAAGCTTCTGGAAACATTGCAATTTTTCTTTTTGCGTATTGTACGGCCTTGTCCATTGAAAATCCTCCCTAAATCCTATCTATTTGCTTGTATTTACTTTAAAATATATACTTTTTTGTATTAATTTGACTAATCATGTTACCTGTGCTATACTTAAAACATCTAAAGTTTTATATACGAACTCTTCCAGGATTGCCGTCTTGAAAGAGCTCAATGAATTGTGTATTAGATTATACATAAGCTCTTGTAAGGTTGCCGCCTTGCAAGGGCCTTTTATTTTTCATAAAACTTTGTAGTAATAAAGGTAAACTCACACTTGCCAGCTCTGCTATTTCCTTTTGTACCTCTCGCCAGCGTTCCACCTCATCCTCTTGGACTACATTGTCACAAGCAATTTCAATCATATCCGTCTGGATTTTTAAAATATCGTTGTATTCTTTCTGAAACCGCAAAGTTAAATTGTCTAGATCCGCAGTTACAACATCAGGTAAAAGCATCTTGCCTATTTGTGTACATTCGCGTAAATAAATGTAACCAATAAGTGGATTCTCATAAAGTTCGATTAATCGCATGACCATATCTTCACTTGGTATCACGACGCCATTTTCCCATTTACTAATAACTGCTGCATCACATACACAAATTAACTTACAAACAGCTTCTTGACTTAACTTTCTTTTATGCCTTTCTTCAGCAATAAGCCTTGTAAATGTATTTGATTTCATCCTAAGCCTCCCTCAACTTGTTTTCACAAAACAAGTTTTCCTTAAAATATTGATTTGCCAACTCATTGTTTTCCACTTCTTGGAATTGTATAATTAAACTATCTTAATTGCTCCTATGTATGTACGACTACCTGCTCTTGTTCCGGTCCATGAATAGCCCGATTTAACAAACTTCGTTTTTCATCATCACTACACTCTAGATTAACAATATAGTCTACAATAAGCTGAGCATGAATATGCGCCAGTTGCTTCTTAAAACGCTGCATACCCTCTTCAGTTTGTGGATAGTGTACTCTTACCTTCATAGTACTCACCCCTATATGTATGTAGTAAATTTTATGCTTGTAGAATTTTGTCCTATGCCTTTTAAAAAATGAATCATTATGGTTTTAAAGTTACTAATCATGTACATACTACCTCTATAATATGTCACAGAACATCACTTACTTAAATTCATTTTCTTTGCTATTTGTCATTAATTATGACATTGTGATTTAAAAAAATATTATCGTCATTAGTTTGCAAAATTTCTTTTATTTTAATTGCAATATCTAATGGCGGTGTCAGCTTTCCTTGCTCATATCCTGTTACAGTATTTCTCTTTTTACCAATAAAATTTGCAACAGTTTGTTGAGTTAAACCAAGTTCTTTACGTCTTTCAATCATTTTAATTCTCAAATTTGTCACCTCTTTTGTCATTTATTATGACATAATAATAAGTCATTTTAAATGACATGTCAAGCTGATACTTAAATTTTTGTTATAATTTATGACTTTTGTAGAAATAAGTCATTATAAATGACTATAATAAACCTATACGGAGGTCTTATTTATGAAAAATGAATCCATATTCTCTAAACGATTAAAAGAATTAAGAAAAGAGCACAATCTGACACAAGCAGACTTAGCTCAAAAATTAGGAGTAGTTCGCACTGCTATTACAAACTATGAAACCAATAGAACTATGCCAGATCCAGCAGCTCTCAATGAACTGGCAAATCTGTTTAATGTTTCTATTGATTATCTTTTAGGCAATACAAATATACCAACTGATAACTTATCAGTAAAAGAAGAAAAAGATATTGCAAAGAAATTAGATGAATTAAAAGAAACCTTAGAGTCACAATCCGGTCTACTCTTTTCAGGTAGTGAGATGGATGAAGAAACAAAAGAATTCTTACTAGCGTCCCTCGAACGCACAATAAGACAATCAAAAGTACTTGCAAAAGAAAAGTTTACACCTAATAAATATAAACAATAAGTCACATAACAGCATAAATAGATTACTTGGGGAGGGATAATGTGACTGAGCTCCAAATTTTAGACGTAATAAAAAAACTTGTACAGAAATACAAAACAACTAATCCATTTGAACTATGCGATCTAATAGGCATTCATGTTGAAAAAGAGCCTTTAGGCAAACTGGATGGATACTATCATTACTTTAACAGAATTAAACAGATAAGAATTAATGAAAACCTAGACGATGCTAAAAGCAAATGGACATGTGCACATGAATTAGGACATGCTATAATGCATCCTACTTTAAATACGCTCTTCTTATCTGCTAATACATATATGGTAACCAGCAAATTTGAAAATGAAGCTAATCTATTTGCTGACCTCCTAATAGAATTAGATCAAGATATACATATTTGTTAAATATAGCTTCTTTGCTACTAAAAATTTACACAACTGAAAAGGCATGATAATGGTACAGCATATCAAACATTTTACCATGTCTTTTAATATTATGAACTGGAGAATTAGATATATGGGACTATTAGATTTATTTAAAACAAATGAATACAAAAGACAAATTAATACACTACAAACACAACTGTCAAATGAGCATAACACCAACCTAACCTTACAGGATACTATCAGAAATTTAAATACCCAAATTACGCAACTACAATCTATGCTTGCACCAGAGCACAATGATGCATTGACACTACAAAACACCATAAAAAATTTACAAACAGCTAAAGATTCCTTAAGTGCTGATATTAGG
Source organism: Clostridiales bacterium (assembly GCA_019418225.1). Taxonomy (GTDB): domain Bacteria; phylum Bacillota; class Clostridia; order Lachnospirales; family Cellulosilyticaceae; genus Cellulosilyticum. Next base: position 76,696 of record DYCF01000013.1, read on the forward strand.
TCACTAAATACACAATATGCTCAACTTGAACAATCTATTGCTGCTAAACAAGAACAACTCGTTACAATGGATGATGAAATACTTCTTCAAGAGTTTGGATTATACAAACCACTCTATCCTTTTGTTAATTCTGAACAATTTAAGCAAAGATTAAATGATAATCGCAATCAGCAAAAACAATTAATTAAAGATAAAACAGCTGTAAACTACTCGAATGATTGGTTAGTAAATGGTAGTAAAGCTGAAGGTACTAAAATGAATAATAATAATATCAAGCAGATCATAAGGACCTTTAATATTGAATGTGAAAATGTAATTGATCGCGTTAAATTTAATAATATTGACTCTATGGAAAAACGTATTAATAAGTCATTTGAATCTTTAAATAAAATGAACGAATCTTGTCGCGTCAGCTTAACACATCAATTTTTAAATCTTAAAATTCAAGAACTTCACTTAGCATATGAATATCAGGTTAAAAAGCAAGAGGAAAAAGAAGAACAAAAACGTATTCGTGAAGAAATGCGTGAACAAGCACGACTACAAAAAGAACTTGAAGATGCACGTAAAAATATTTACAAAGATCAAAAGCATTTCATGCAGGCTGCTGAAAAAATTAAACTTCAACTTGAAGATTCCTCACTTTCTGCTGAACAAAAAGAACTTCTTTTAGAAAAACAAGAAGAACTCCAAAACCAACTTACAACTCTAGAAACACAACTTCAAGACATTGATTATAGACAAAACAATCAACGTGCTGGCTATGTTTATATTATCTCGAATATAGGTGCCTTTGGTGAAAATGTATTTAAAATAGGTATGACTAGACGATTAGAACCAATGGACCGAGTTGATGAGCTTGGTGATGCATCTGTACCATTTAATTTTGATGTACATGCCATGATTTTCTCAGAAGATGCTCCTGCACTTGAAAATGCACTACATAAAGCCTTTGAAAACAAAAAATTAAACATGATTAATCAACGTCGAGAATTCTTTAATGTTACACTGGAGGAAATTGAAGAAGTTGTTAAAGCTAATTTTGATAAGACAGTAGATTTTGTTAAAGTAGCACCAGCAGAACAATATAGGGAGTCATTAAAACTTAAACAATCTAATTTATAACTACTCTCAATATTATTTTGTATTTATAGTACTTTAATAATATAGTACCAGCCACTAATTTATTAGTGGTTTTTATTTCACCCTTTTATTCACTCAATATTTAAAATATAATAAATTAATACTAAGCAATTTAAGAGGTGCACAATGAAAATCGCAATTTACTCTAGAAAGTCCAAATTCACTGGCAAAGGTGAATCTATTGGCAACCAAATAGAAATGTGTAAAGAATATATCACTTCTCATTTTGGAGAATGTGAATTAATCATATATGAAGATGAAGGCTTTAGTGGTGGCAGTATTGATAGGCCACAATTTAAGCAAATGCTAGCGGATGCTCAGGCCAAGAAGTTTGATACTTTAGTGTGTTATCGCCTGGATCGTATCAGCCGTAATATTGCGGACTTCTCTTCTCTTATTGAAGATTTAGGGCTGCATAGTATTAATTTTGTTTCGATTAGGGAACAATTTGATACAACAACACCTATGGGCCGCGCTATGATGTATATTGCTTCTGTTTTTGCTCAGCTTGAAAGGGAAACGATTGCTGAGCGTATTAGGGATAATATGCTGCAACTTGCTAAAACAGGTCGCTGGTTAGGTGGCATAACGCCTACTGGTTTTGAATCTATCGAAATCCATGCTGAAGATGCGCATGGTAAAACGAGAAAGGCCTTTAAACTTTCACCTATTGAAAGTGAGCTTAAAATGGTGAAGCTTATTTTCGATAAGTATCTAGAACTTGAAAGCCTGACTCAGGTAGAAACGTATTTATTACAGCATCATATGACAACTAAAAACGGTGGGAATTTTACACGTTTTACAATTCGCACACTCCTCAACAACCCTGTTTATGCAAAAGCAGATGAAGATGTTTATCATTACTTTGATATGAATAATTATGAAATATATGTTGATAAAGAAGACTTTAATGGTGTGAATGGTATTATGGCCTATAACAAGACCATTCAAAAGAAAAATAAGTCTAATAAGCTAAGAGATGCCTCTGAATGGATTATTGCTATTGGGCAACATGAAGGGATCATAGAAGGAAAGGATTGGGTCAAGGTGCAAGAGCTCATTAATCAAAATAAATCTAAGACTTTTAGAAAAACACGTAATCAAGATGCTCTGCTCTCTGGCATTTTACGCTGTAATAAATGTGGTAGCTATATGCGACCTAAAATGGGGCGTACTTTAAAAGATGGCTCACAAATGTTTTATTATCTTTGTGAATTAAAAGAAGCTTCTAAAGGTGTTAGATGTGATTGTCGTAATGCGCCAGGTCCTAAGATTGATACGGCTGTTATTGACTTCTTAAATAAAGCATCTGATGATCAGTCTCTTGTACGCTCTGAAATGAGTGATATCAAGATTAATCTAAAAAATCATAGTGAAATGCTAAATACACAAATTCAATCTGTTAAAGATAAAATTTTAAGTAATGAAGAGGCTATTAAAAACTTAGTCAGTACTTTATCTTTATCTGAGCAAACTGCTGCTGGTAAATATATCATTGACCAAATTAATGCGTTAGATCGTCAAACTGCTATGCTTAAAGAAGAACTCTTTAACCTCAATCAAAAGGCAACCTTTATCGAAATGGAAAGTCATAAACATGAGCTGATGGATAATTTAGTACTTTCTATTGGGACTACTATTAAAGCATCTAAGGATATTGTAGGGTCAAGAAATCAAATACGCACACTTATCGATAAGGTATTGTGGGATGGTGAAGACCTTGATATTATTATGATTGGAAGCACTCACGATAAGTGAACGCAAATGTTTCCACAGGGAGTACATAGCAAATGAAATATTAATGAGTATTCGTTCCGATCGTAAAAAGAAGTCTGAAACCTCTTTGCAAGCTCCTATTGGGACTGATCAAGAAGGCAATGAGATCTCCCTTCTTGATATTATTTGTATAGATGGTGATACCATTTTCGATCAAGTTGACCTAGACATTGAAGTCAAAAAGCTTTATATGCAGATCAAGAATTTGCTAAAGCCTAGGGAAAAAGAAATTTTGCTACGTCGCTATGGTCTTTATAATAGACAAGAACAGACACAAAGAGAGATTGCAGAGGAAATGGGTATCTCCCGCTCTTATGTGTCCCGTATCGAAAAAAAGGCACTTAAAAAACTTCATAAAGAATTAGAGAAACTTTAAAATATAAAAGGAGCCATAACAAAATTATAAATAATTTTGTTATGGCTCCTTTTATATTTCTCTTAAGAGATTTATTATACTTCCATGATAATTGGTAAAATCATTGGACTACGTTTTGTTTTTTGCCATACAAATTCTCTTAAATCGTCTTTTACAATTGTTTTGATTTGTGACCATTCTACAATATGTTTTTGTTCGCAGCGATCTAAGGCTCTGCGTACAACTGATTTCGCTTCGTCCATTAGGTTTTCTGCTTCTCTTACGTAAACAAAACCTCTTGAAATAATATCTGGCCCCGCAACTACCATACCTGATTCTTTTTCTAATGTCATCACAACGATAAGTAAACCATCTTGTGATAAGTGTTTACGGTCGCGTAAAACAATATTTCCAACGTCACCTACACCAAGCCCATCTACTAAAACTTGACCTGATGGTACATTGCCTACTACTTTACAGCTATCTAATGAAAGTTCAATCACTTCACCAATTGTTGGAATTTGAATATTATTACGACGCATACCAAGCTCCATTGCAAGCTCTGCATGTCTTTGTAAGTGTCTGTATTCACCATGAACTGGAATAAAGTATTTAGGTCTAACTAATGTATGAATAAGTTTAAGTTCTTCTTGAGCTGCGTGGCCTGATACGTGTGTATCTTCACGTACAACTTTTGCACCTTTTTTACAAAGTTCATTAATAACTTTTGAAACTGTTTTTTCATTTCCTGGAATAGGTGTTGAACTTAAAATGATAACATCACCAGGTTTGATATCAATTTGTTTATGATCCGATGTAGCCATACGTGATAAGGCCGCCATAGGTTCTCCTTGACTTCCTGTCATAATAAGCACTACTTGATCATCACGATAACGTTTCACATCATTGATTTCAATCATGATACCTTCTGGTACAGATAAATAACCTAGTTCACTTGCTGTCTTCACAACATTTACCATGCTTCGGCCAATAACTGCAACCTTACGCTTATATTTAGCTGCTGAATAAATGATTTGCTGTACACGGTCAATATTAGATGCGAAAGTCGCTACCATAATACGTTTATCTGTATTGGCTGCAAAAACATCTTCAAACTTTTGACCTACTACCTTTTCAGATTGTGTAAAACCAGGACGCTCTACGTTTGTACTATCTGCCATAAGTGCAAGGACACGTTTTCTACCGATTTCTGCTAAGCGATGAAGATCTAATGGTGCACCACTAATTGGTGTATAATCTACTTTAAAGTCACCTGTATGCACCACAATACCTGCTGGTGTCCAAATTGATAACATCACGGCATCTGCAATAGAGTGGTTCGAACGAATAAACTCTACTTTAAAATTATTACCAAGTTTAATAGTTTCACCTTGACTCACATTAATACGCTCTGTTGTTTTTAACAGATTATGCTCACGTAACTTATTTTCTACAAGTCCGATTGTTAATTTTGTACCGTAAATTGGCACATTAATTTCTTGTAATACATAAGGTAATGCACCGATATGGTCCTCATGGCCATGTGTCAGTACAATCCCTCTAATTTTATTAATATTTTTCATTAAATACGTAATATCAGGAATAACTAGGTCAATTCCTAACATCTCGTCTTGTGGAAACGCTAAACCGCAATCTACAATCATGATATCATCTTCGTATTCGAAGACTGTCATATTTTTGCCGATTTCACCAAGTCCTCCCAATGGAATAATACGCAATTTACTTTTAGCTTTTCTTGGTACCAAGACTACACCTCCATATATCTTTTCTATTCTTTTTCTTTATCTACACAATTTTTACACTTTCCATAAAACATTAAGTTGTGGTCATGTATTTTAAATTGATAAACACGTTCTATTTCTGCTTCTATTTCAGAAAGCAAATCATTTTCTACTTCATATACACGATTACATGTTTCACAAATTAAATGGTGATGATGATGTACTGAGTCTTCTGATGCCAGTTCAAAGCGGCTACATCCATCATCAAAATTGAGACGGTCTACAATGCCCATTTCTTCAAAAAGCTGAACAGTACGATAAACTGTTGCAAGTCCAATTTCTGGGTATTTCTTTTTAACCTCACCATAAATTTCTTCTGTCGATAAATGTTGGTCACAGTGTTCAATTAAAACATCTAATACGCTTCTACGTTGTAATGTTAATTTACAACCTTTTTCTTTTAATTTTTCTTTAAAACTTGTAGCGTCCACTTACTCTTCCGCCCCTCATCACTTAATTTTTAAATCTCGATATCGTATTCATCACTTGCCATGAATTCTGTTGCTGCTTTTTTGAATTCGTCTTCATCTTCTACAAGTGCATATTCGATTTCGTCTTCTTCTTCACCGATTTGTTTTAAAATTGTAGAAATATCATCTTCATCTACTACAAGAAGGTATTTTACCCCCTCTAAAAGTACTTCATCTACAATTTCGAATAAAATCTCTTCTCCAGTTTCTTCATCTACAAAAGTAATTCTTTCTATCTCTTCCATCTTTCTCTTCCTTCTCTTCTATATTTTACCAATCTTATTGGTGAGCATCTAAATAATTTTGTAATATGATTGTAGCAGCAAGTTTATCTATTACATTTTTTCGCTTTTTGCGACTCACGTCTGCTTCTAATAAAACACTTTCTGCTGCTACTGTGCTTAAACGTTCATCCCATGTTTCAACCGGAATTTTCACTTTGGCTTCTAATTTTTGTTTAAACAAAAGCGTTTTCTCGCCTCTTTCTCCAATTGTATTATTCATATTCTTAGGAAGGCCAAGGACAATCTTTTCAACTTTATAAGTTTCACAAAGCTCTGCAATACGATTTAACGTTGCTTTATGATGTTCTTCTTCTTGTCTTCTAATAATTTCTACACCTTGAGCTGTCCATCCTAATGGATCACTAACGGCAACTCCTGTAGTTTTTGTACCATAATCTAAACCTAGTATACGCAAAACGTACCTCCTAAAATCAAGTGACACTTCGTCACACTTATAAAAAAACTGTAGGGCATTTTATGTCCCTACAGCCCAATCTATGATTTGAGATAAGCTGTAACTAATTCTTCCAGAATCTCATCTCGCTCTAACTTACGAATTTTATTTCTTGCCCCATTGTGGCTTGTAATATAAGTTGGGTCGCCTGACATAATATAACCGACTATTTGATTGATTGGATTATAACCCTTTTCTTGTAATGCAACATATACGTCCATCAGTGTTTCTCTGGTTGATATATTATCTAAGTTCCCGAAATTGAACTGCATTGTTTCATTCATATTTTCCATATAACTCATCCTCCAACACCTTAGCCTTATATAGCTTAAGTATAACATAATACTGCATAAAACTATATATAATTTTAAAAAATATTATTAGAAAGATTTACTTTTCTAAATGTCCAATAAGTAAATCGCCTTCTACTGCATCAATTGTAACATGTTGTAAGGTATTTTCTAAGATTTCACTTCCTTTAGCTTTCACTCTTAAATAATTGCTTGTATGTCCTATAATTGTGCCATCATCATGTGCCTGTTCAAAAAGAACTTCTATGCTTTGACCAATATGTTTTGCCATATAGATATGACGTAACTCTTTTTCTAAATTTCCAAGTGTTTTTGCACGATGCTCTTTAACAGCTGGCTCTACTTGATTTCTCATCTTAGCCGCTGGCGTACCTTCTCTTGGTGAAAATGGGAAAATGTGAATTTGTGCAAAACCTACTTCTTTAACAAACGCTAAAGTTTCTTCAAATTCTTCATCTGTTTCACCAGGGAATCCTACAATAATATCCGTTGTAAGGGCCACATCTGACCATAAACTTTGTAATTTATGCACACTTTCCAAGTATTCTTCTTTTGTATACTTACGATTCATGCGCTTTAAGACCGTTTGGCTTCCGCTTTGTAAAGAAAGGTGGAAATGATGACATACCTTAGGTAACCTTTTAAGTGTTTCAATAAATTTATCCGTTACAACAACTGGTTCAATGGAACTCATACGAATACGCTCAATGCCTTCTACTTCATGAACACGTTCTAAAAGCTGCATTAAATTTGTATTACCTAAATCTTTCCCATAAGCAAGGACATGTATTCCCGTTAAAACAATTTCTTTATAGCCAAGGCTAGCAAGACGTTTAACCTCATCAATAACCTGTTCTTCTTTTCTACTTCTTATTTTACCACGAACATAAGGAATAATACAATAACTACAATAATTATTACATCCTTCTTGTACTTTAATGTAAACTCTTGTACGTTCGCCCATATCTGAAATCTTTAATTCTTCAAATTTCTCAACGGCCATAATATCATCAACCACATTGAGTGTCTCCAGACGTTCTGACATAAACTGGTCTACTAATTCCACAATTTGACTACGTTTGTTAGTACCCACGATAATATCAATTTCTTCAACTTGTTCTTTAATTTGATCTGCTGCGATTTGAGCATAGCATCCCATAGCGACAAGTATACTTTCTGGATTTATTTTTTTTGTTTTTCTAAGTATTTGACGACATTTACGGTCACTTAAATGCGTTACTGTACATGTATTCACCACATATACATCTGCATATTCACTAAAATCTACAACCTCATACCCTGCTGACTTAAAATTTTCTAACACGGCTTCTGTATCATATTGATTTACCTTACAGCCAAGTGTATAAAATGCTACTTTTCTCAAATTTATCACCTCTTTTTATTGACATTCTTGTTTTCTAAATATATTATACAAGTAACTTCATAGGTTTCTAATTCTTATTTAGCCTATGCATACTAATCTAGGGGGTCTTTAATTTATGAAATCACTTCAAATCTCACTTAATTCTATTGAAAAAGTGAAACAATTCGTTAACCTTATAAATGTATATGATTGCGACTTTGACCTTTCATCTGGTCGTTATATCATTGATGCCAAATCTATCATGGGAATCTTTAGTTTAGATCTAGGTAAACCACTTCGTTTAGACATCTATGATGATGAAATTGCAGATGAAGTCATCAAAGCGCTGACACCTTTTATTTATGAACCTTAGAAAAAAGTCCACTTCATGTGGACTTTTTTGTTATCTAAGAATATACATTCCTATTTTGACTAACGAATTCTTACCACTTCTACTTCGTCAATTGCCTTTTGGATCATTTCTTCAATAATCCCTTCTAAAGCTTTTTCTGAACGTTCAATTTGTTCAAGTTTCGGTTTTGTTTCAGGGTGTTTTGCTACGAAAATTGTACAGCAATCTTCAAATGGTTGAATTGAAGTTTCAAACGTATCAATACGCTTTGCAATCTGTACAATCTCTTCTTTATCAAAACCAATTAAAGGACGAAATACTGGCATTGTTGCTGCTTCATTTGTACATACGAGACTATGCATTGTTTGACTTGCTACTTGCCCAATACTTTCACCTGTAATCAGTGCCATACTACCGTTACTTTTTGCAATACCTTCTGCAACATACATCATAATACGGCGCATAATAATTGTAAGTTGTTCATGTGGGCAAAGCTCATAGATTTTAAGCTGAATATCTGTAAAGTTTACAATATGAAGATTCATACTTCCTGTATACATTGCAACCTTTTCAGCTAAATCTACCACTTTTTGTTTTGCACGGTCACTTGTGTATGGTGGTGCATGAAAATAAACAGCATCTACTTCTACCCCACGTTTAGCAATCATCCAACCTGCTACTGGACTATCAATACCACCTGAAAGAAGAAGCGTTGCTTTACCATTTGTACCATAAGGCATACCTCCTGCTCCTTTATGTGTTTTAGCATATACGTAAGCATGGTTACGAAGCTCTACCATTAAAACAACATCCGGATTATGCACATCTACTTTTACTTTATCGCCAAGTGCTCCTAAAAGATACGCTCCAAGTTCACAGCTTACTTCCATAGAAGTCATTGTAAAACGTTTATCCGCACGTTTTGTTTCTACCTTAAAGGTAATATTTTTATCTGCACATTCTTCAGTCATTTGTGCAAGTGCTAAGCGTTTTACCGCCTCAAAAGAAACCTCTTCTTCTTTAAGACCATAAGCAATCCCTACAATCCCAAAAATACGACTTAAACGATCAAGCACCGCACCTACATCAACAGTATCCTCTTCCATTGGTTCAACCATAATACGGCCTTGCTCTTTAGTAACTGCAAATTCACCTAAATTCTTTAAGTTCTTTTTAATATTGCTTAATAATCTATTCTCAAATAAGTGTCTATTTTTCCCTTTAATCGCTAATTCACCATATTTGATTAAAAATACATTTTTCACTTTTTCTTTCCTCCTACTGTATATCTTCTTAATAAAGTCACCTGTGTTTGTAAAACTTCAATAACATGGTCAATGTCCGTAAGACTTGTATCATGGGCAAATGAGAATCGAATAGCACTATCTAGTGCTGGTCCCTTAATGCCTAATGCAGCAAGAACATCTCCATGCCCTTTTTTATGGCTTGAACAAGCTGAGCCTGAAGAAACATAAATACCTTCTTGCTCTAAAGCATGTAACAATACTTCTGCACGTACATCTTCAAATCCAAGATTCAAAATATATGGTGCTGCTTCTTCAATACTTGGGCCATTAATCCATGTATTTGGAATATTATTTAATATGCCTTCAGCTAAACGTTTTTTACACGCCATCATATGTTCATAAATTTCTTTTTGATGTGCCATTACATATTTACAAGCTGCAAGTGTCCCTGCAATTCCTGGTGTATTTTCTGTTCCTGAACGTACATTTTTTTGTTGACCGCCACCTAATAATAAACTTTGCATACGTACAGCTTTATTTTTATATAAAAGTCCTACACCACGTGGACCATAAAATTTATGTGCACTAATAGATAGAAAGTCAATTTTACTACGTTTTACCTGTATAGGAAGTTTACCAAAAGACTGCACTGCATCTACATGAAATAATGTTTCTTTATTTTGGGTCTTAATAAGCTTTCCAATTTCTTCTAACGGTTGGATTGTTCCTATTTCATTATTAACATGCATAATGCTCACTAAAATCGTCTGATCATCAATAAGACCTTTGAGCTCTTCTAAGTTAATATAACCCTTTTCATCTACATCTAAATGACATACTTCAAAACCTTGACTTTCTAAGTATTTAAAAACTTCACCTACTGAAGGGTGTTCAATTGTCGTCGTAATAATTTTATTTCCTCTACGTTTATATGCCATAGCAGCACCTACAATAGCTGTATTATTACTTTCTGTCCCCCCCGATGTATAGATGATTTCTTCTGGTAATCCTCCTATTTGCATCGCAAAGAATTTGCTTGCTTCTTTAATAATAGTTTCTGCTTCCATGCCTTTTTTATGCAGTGAAGAAGGATTACCAAAAGTATGAATCATTATTTCTTGAACAGCTTCTACAACACAATCAAGAGGTTTGGTCGTAGCTGCATTATCTAAGTATATTTCCGTTTTCATAAACCATTCTCCGTTCCTGTCCCATTTCTTTCCTACCTAAAATAAAGCGACTAGCGTCGCATTATCTATAGCATAGTAAGGTTACAATTTGAACTTTACTACGCCATAAAAAAATGAGGGAAAATCCCCCTCATTTTTATCTATTCATTACATTATAAATAGCTTGTAATACACGTGTTTTTTCAAAAGGTTTCACAATAAAGTCCTTTGCACCACGTTTAATGGCCTCTACAACTTTAGAATGCTGTCCCATTGCTGAGCACATGATGATTTTTGAATTGGGGCTTACTTCTAATATTTTCTCGATAGCTTGGATGCCATCCATCTCTGGCATAGTGATATCTAGCGTTACAACATCTGGCTGCAAAAGCTCTGCCATCTCTATTGCTTGAAGACCATTTCCTGCTTCACCCACCACATTAAAATCTGATTCAGTGAGTATTTTCTTTAAAACGGTCCGCATAAATATAGCATCATCAACAACTAGAAATCTTACATCCTCCATCATCAGTTCCCTCCACCTCATACATAATATTCGCAAGTGTCACAAGTCCTGCTGTTTCACTTCTTAGTATTCTTTTACCTAAAGTTACTGGCGAAATATGATGCTGCATGGCATAGGCAACTTCTTCATCTGTAAAGCCACCTTCTGGGCCAATAAAAATACCTATTGAACTTGGCATTTCTCCGCTTAAAAAACGCTTAAGGTAATGACTATGTTCATTTTCAAAAGGGATACAAGATTTTTCTAGATCTCTACAAGCATAAGCTATAGCTTCCTTATATGTCATTGGTGCTAAAATTTGTGGAATAATCCCTCTCTTGCTTTGTTTTGCAGCACTTTCCGCTATCTTTTGCCATCGTTCTAGTTTACTTTGTTGTTTTTTGGGTGTTTCAAGTTTTACAACACATCTGTCTGTAATCATTGGGATGATTGTTGTAACACCTATTTCTATACTTTTTTGAATGACAAACTCCATCTTTTCACCTTTAATTAATGACTGAAAAAGTACAGTGCTTAAAGGTGGTTCAGAATTTGCGTCTTTTTTTTCTACGATTTGCGCTGAAATCACATCACGATCTATTTGTTTTATTATACACTCATAATCATGACCTTGTCCATCATTTATTGTAATTTCTTTTCCTTCACTTAGTCTCAGCACATTTTTAATATGCTTTACATCGCTACCAGTAATCAAAATTTCATTTTCTTTAACATTTTCCGGATTTACAAAAAACTTTGCCACTTTATTTAATCCTTTTCTATATGTTCTACTTTTTATATGGGGCCTTATACATTTGCTACAGCACGAAGTGCTACCCAATCATTCTTCTCTGTAATTTCTTCTACAGTAAAACCTGCACTTTCAAGTGCTATTTTTACTTCCTCAGCACGCTCACCGATAACACCTGATGCTACAAGGATGCCACCTGGCACTAAGAAATCTTTTAATAAGTGACGCATTGGAATAATAACATCTGCTACAATATTAGCAACAACAACCTCATAACACTCTGTACCAATTGTTGTAACGAGTGCCTCGTCAGCTAAGATATTCCCACAATATGTTGTGAATTTAGCTACATCCATTTTATTTTGTTCGAAATTTTCTTTTGCTATATCTACTGAATTTTGCTCAATATCAACTGCTGTCACATGTTCAGCACCAAGCATTAATGCTGCTATTGATAAAATACCACTTCCGCACCCCATATCAAGTACTTTTTGACCTGGTTTAATAATACCTTCTAGTTGTTCGATGCAAAGCTGTGTTGTATAGTGCTGACCTGTTCCAAAGCTTGAGTTTGGATCGATCTCTAAAATCATACGATTTGTTTCGGTATCATAACTTTCCCAAGTAGGTTTAATCACAAACTTCTCACCTACTGTAAAAGGTTTGAAATATTGTTTCCAGTTATTTGCCCAGTCTTCTTCTTTGACATTGCCAAGTTCCATTGTAAGTTTACCATAGTCATCACTTTCTCCTTTGAGACGTTTAAGCATATTCTTGATTTCATGGAACATTTCTTGTCCTTGCCCATTTTCCGCAAGGTAGAATTTAATACTTGTTTCACAGTCTTTAAGCTTTTCCATGTCCTCATCCATGTAATCCCATGTTGTGCCTTGTAATGTCAAGAACTCATCATAATCATCTGGATCTTGAATAACAAAACCTGTTACGCCTAATTGTAATAAAAGGCCTGTGATTGTTTCAAGCCCTTGCTTTGATGTGTATATTGTTACTTCTAACCAATTCATTTATTCATCTCCATCTTAAATTGTATAATAGTTAAATTATAAGGGAATATGTTGTCGAATTCAAGTAATCTCCCATTTTTATCCTCTTATCATTCAGTTTACCCAAAATACTATAATCTAAACAGACTACTGCTTTAATATAAATACCCATTCATTCTCACTCGAAAGTTTCTCTTCAAAACTATATCCCTCTAAACCAAATTTCTTGATTTCATTTACATTTTCAATTTGATGCTCACAAATGTAACGTGTCATTAGGCCTCTAGCGTGCTTTGCATACATACTAATAGCCTTATACTTCCCATCTTTAAATACCTTAAACTGAATATTTAAAACTCTATAATCTTTAGCAATAGCCTTTAAATCTAATGCCTTGCTATACTCATCTGATGCTAAATTTATTAAAATTTTATCTCCACTGGTGCATGCTAATTCATCTAATACATAGTGCGTAAGCGTTTCTTTCCAAAAACTATATAGTTGATTTTCCTTTGCTTCAGAAAACTTAAAGGCCATTTCTAAACGATAAGCTTGCATCACATCTAAAGGTTTTAAATAGCCATATAAGCCAGATAAAATTCCGAGATGACTATTCATAAACTGACGTGTCTCTTCACTTAATGAAGTGCTTTCTATCGCTTTAAATGCTTCTCCGTAATAATAGTCAATAGCTACCTTTCCTTGTCCACCATTATAAAATCTACTATAGCGCTCATGATTAAGCTTGGCTAATGTCTCCGAGATTTTCATCTGCCTGCTTAAATCTTCAATTGTATACGTCTTTAACCGTTCAATAAGTCTCCTTGTCTTCTCTTCAAATCTTAAAGGCTCATACGGTACAAGATTTTCTTCCTTTGTAAATGTTTTAGCGGGTGAAATAATAAGCAACATGTTTCTTCTCCTTGTTTTAAAAATATTTTAATCAGTGCATACTCTATTATAATAAAAAATATCATATCTACTTTACAAAAAATATATTTTATATAATAATTATTATCATAAACTATTATAAATGAGATACTTCTCAGAAACAAGGAGATAAACATATGTCAAAAGTTATTTTAGAAGAGGGTATGAAAGCCCCAGATTTTACTTTAATAGGTTCTGACCAAAAGACACACGCTTTAAGTGATTACTTAGGCAAGAAAGTTATTTTATATTTCTACCCAAGAGACAATACACCAGGATGTTCAAAAGAGGCTGAAGCTTTTCGTGATGCCTTTGAAGAAATTTCAAGCCAAAATGCAGTTATTTTAGGCATTAGCCGTGATACACTAACAGCTCATGATAAGTTTATTGCTAAATATAATTTACCATTTGTTCTTCTTTCAGACCGTGAGGAAGTTGTATGTAAGTTTTATGATGTACTTAAAGAAAAAAATATGTGTGGCCGCATAGGCATCGGCATTGAACGTAGTACATTCCTTATTAACGAAGCAGGCATCATTACTAAAATCTATCGTAAAGTTAAAGTAGCTGGCCACGTAGATGATGTAAAATGCTCTTTAAAATAATACTATTTATAAAGGAAGCCCACAGATTTAAGTTCTGTGGGCTCTTAATTATTTCTTAAAGATGTGCTTCCAACCTTTTTTAGATTCTTCAGCTTGTGCGCCTTCTTCTGGTTCAAATTCTCTCAAAATGCTCTTTTGTTTTTCTGTTAAATTCTTAGGTACTACAACATAAACCTCTACATACTGGTCACCACGATGACGTTTATTTTGAAGACTTGGAATACCTTTCCCTTGTAATCTAAATTTAGAAGATGTTTGTGTACCTGGTTGAATTGTAAACTTCACATTACCGTCTAATGTAGGAATTGAAAGTTCTGCACCAAGTGCAGCTTGCGCAAAACTAATTGGCATACGCATATAAACATCGTTGCCACGTCTTTCAAATACACCATGCGCTTTAACAGAAACTGTTACAAGTAAATCACCTGCTGGTGCACCTGCATCTCCTGCTTCTCCTTTACCAGCCACACGGAGTGTTTGGCCATGATCAATACCTGCTGGGATATTAATTGTAACTTTTTTAACTGTTCTTACTTTACCATGACCATGACATGTTGGACATGGTTCTTTCACTACTTTGCCTTCGCCATGACAGGCATCACAAGTTTGAACTGTTTGCATTGCACCTAAAATCGTACGTTGTGTTACATGAATTTGCCCTGTACCACCACATTTTGAACATGTTGTCGTTGATGTGCCAGGTTTTGCTTTTGAGCCATGACATGTACCGCAAAGTTCTGATGTATTAATTGAAATTTCTTTTTCACATCCAAAAGCCGCTTCTTCAAATGTAATTTGGATTGTTTGTCTGATATCAGCACCTGGCTGTGGACCTCTTGGACGGCGTCGTCCACCGCCACCACCGAAACCGCCAAAGCCGCCACCAAACATATCAAAGATGTCGTTGATGTCAAAGTCGCCACTAAAGCCGCCAAAGCCGCTTGCACCACCTGCACCACCGTTTTCAAAGGCGGCATGACCATAACGATCATATGCTGATTTCTTGTCAGCATCACTTAATACTTCATAAGCTTCTGTTATTTCTTTGAATTTTGCTTCTGCTTCTTTGTTATCCGGATTTGCATCTGGATGGTATTGCTTTGCTAATTTTCTATATGCTTTTTTAATTTCTGCATCTGAGGCCGACTTAGATACGCCTAGGACCTCATAATAATCTCTTTTATCCACGCTTGTCACCACCACTATTAAAATTTGCCAAGATCGTGCTTATATGTCTCCTAAGAGTATCACACCAATCTCTTTATAAAATATGCCCAATGCTTTCCATACGTTAAATATAACGTATAGAGACATTGCGTCACTTTTTCTCTATCAATTATATATTAAACGTACAGAAACAGTCAAAGAGAATGCTCTTTGACCGTTTCCATGCATTAATTTTTATTCTTCTTTAAAATCAGCATCAATGACATCGTCATCTTGAGCATGTGCATTACCTGCATTCATATCTGGGCCTGCCCCAGCACCTTGTGCAGCTTGTGCTTGGCTGTATACTTTTTCTGAGATACTGTAGAATACTTGTGTAAGTTCTTCTTTAGCAGCTTTAAGTTCAGCAACTTGTTCATCAGTCATTTGACCAACTACTGCTTTGTCATTAAGATCTTTTAATTTTGTAAGTGCAGCTTCTACTTTAGCTTTATCATCAGCTTCAAGTTTGTCTTCCATATCTTTCATCATTTTTTCTGTTTGGAATACCATTGAATCTGCTTCATTTTTTGTGTCGATTGCTTCTTTACGTTTTTTATCTGCTTCAGCAAATTGTTCTGCTTCTTTTACAGCTTTTTCGATTTCTTCATCACTAAGGTTTGTACTAGCTGTAATTGTGATGTGTTGTTCTTTACCTGTTCCAAGGTCTTTAGCAGATACTTTTACGATACCATTTGCATCGATATCGAATGTTACTTCGATTTGAGGTACACCACGTGGAGCTGGCATAATACCATCTAATTTGAAGTTACCAAGTGTTTTGTTGTCATTAGCCATTGGTCTTTCACCTTGAACAACATGAATATCAACTGCTGGTTGGTTATCTGCTGCTGTTGAGAACACTTGTGATTTTTTAGTTGGGATTGTTGTATTTTTAGGAATAACTGGTGTTGCTACACCACCCATTGTTTCAATACCAAGTGTAAGAGGTGTTACGTCAAGAAGAAGAATATCGCCTGAACCAGCTTCACCTGAAAGTTTACCACCTTGAATTGCAGCACCTACAGCTACACATTCATCTGGGTTAATTCCTTTGAATGGTTCTTTACCTGTGATACGTTTAACAGCATCTTGAACAGCAGGAATACGTGTTGAACCACCAACTAATAATACTTTGTCAAGTTCTGAAGCATTAAGACCTGCATCATTTAAAGCTGTTCTAACTGGTCCCATTGTACGTTCTACAAGGTCAGCTGTTAATTCATCAAATTTAGCTCTTGTAATTGTTACGTCTAAGCTTTGACCACCACTGCAGATGAATGGAATTAAAACGTTTGCACTTGTTTTTTGTGAAAGTTCTTTTTTAGCTGTTTCAGCAGCTTCTTTTAAACGTTGCATAGCAACTTTATCTGTTGAAAGGTCAATGCCTTCTTGTTTTTTGAATTCTTCTACTAAGAAATCAATGATTTTTTGGTCGAAGTCATCTCCACCAAGGTGATTATCACCACTTGTAGCAAGTACTTCGATAACACCATCACCGATGTCGATTACAGATACATCAAATGTACCACCACCAAGGTCATAAACCATGATTTTTTGTTCGTGCTCGTTATCAAGACCGTAAGCAAGTGCTGCTGCTGTTGGTTCGTTGATGATACGTTTTACATCAAGACCAGCAATGCGACCAGCATCTTTTGTTGCTTGTCTTTGGCTATCTGTGAAGTAAGCCGGAACTGTAATAACAGCTTCTGTTACACTTTCACCAAGATGAGCTTCAGCATCTGCTTTTAATTTTTGAAGAATAATTGCTGAAATTTCTTGTGGTGAGAATGCTTTGTCATCAATGTTTACTTTGTAATCTGTACCCATATGACGTTTAATTGAAATAACTGTTCTTTCGTGATTTGTAACAGCTTGACGTTTTGCTACGTCCCCTACAAGTCTTTCACCTGTTTTACTGAAACCTACAACTGAAGGAGTTGTTCTATTACCATCTGCATTTACGATAACAACTGGTTTTCCACCTTCCATTACTGATACACAAGAGTTTGTTGTTCCTAAGTCAATTCCTATTATTTTACCCATGATTAATTCCTCCTATCATTAATTGGCTACTTTAACCATACTATGTCTAATTACTTTTTCTTTATATAAATATCCTTTTTGAAGTTCTTCAACAATGATATTCTCCCCATATGCTTCATCATCTATGTGCATAATTGCATTATGAAGCTTTGGATCGAATTCTTTATCAAGTGCTTCAATAGGTGTTACTTTTAAATTTTCAAGTGCACTCATAAGTTGTTTATAAATCATTTGTACACCTGCATATAATGCTTTATCTGTACTATCAATCTTAAGAGCACGTTCAAAGTTATCAATAATTGGTAATAACTCTGCTACAGTGTTACTTACAGCGAAATCATAAGCATCTGACTTTTCTTTTTCGCTACGTTTTCTATAGTTATCGAACTCTGCCATTAAACGTTGAAGACGATCTAAATATTCGGCAGCTTTATCTTCAGCTTTTGTTTCTTCTGCTGTGCTTTCTTCTTTAGCTTCTACCTCTGAAGATTCAGCTTCTACTGTTTGCTCTGCTGCTACTTCTTCTTGCTGTAATGGTTGTTCTAAATCTTTATTTTCTTCCATTGTTTCACCCTTCCTACTAAGAACGTTTATGTTTTAGTTACACCTTGTTGTTATGCCTTTGTATCACCATCATTAAGTCCTCTTAGCATATTTGTAATATGATGAGAAACATATTCTAACACTGAGACTACCTCACTATAATTCATACGTGTTGGTCCTATAATACCAATGTTACCAATGGTATATTCACCAATGCTGTAACTTGTTGTTACGACACTGCAATCTTTCATCGGTGTCAAAGTATTTTCTTCACCAATACGAATTGTAATCTGATTTGGTGGATTATGATCTAAGATTTTTGCAAGATATGGTTTTTCTTCTAAAAGTTTAAACAGTTCTCTCGCCTTCTCTTTATCATTAAATTCCTGAAAATCAAGAATGTTATTGGCACCGCGTATGAAGATATTCGGTAAATCTCTTTCTTTTAAAGTATTGGCAATAGCATCTAAAACGCTGCTTGCAATACCACCATATTCTTTCATTTTTTCTTCAATTGATAAACGAATCTTGTCTAAACTAATTTGACTCAGTGCATTGCCCTTTAGACTCTCGTTAAGAATATTTGTAAGTGCCATACAAATATTAGCATCTAAAGCTTTCGGTGTGCTAATCATGTGATTTTTCACACTATTAGTGTCTGTAACTATAACACAGACCACACTTTGTTCATCCACCGGAACAAGCTGTAAGTGCTTAATACGCACTTGACTAATAGGCGGTGTCGATGCAATAGTGGCACAATTGGTAAGCATTGCGATAAGCTTTGCAGTTTCTTCAACTAAATCATCAATGCGTGTAATTTTCTGTTGAATCATATTCCCAATGATTTTTGCCACATCTGGACTAATATTTGTACGTTGCATCATGCCATCTACATAAAGGCGATAACCTTTATCTGAAGGTATTCTTCCAGCGGAAGTGTGGGGTTGCACAATGAAACCAAGCTCTTCAAGATCTGCCATTTCATTACGAATTGTCGCTGAGCTTACGCCCAAGTCATACTTTTTAGAAATGGTTCTTGAACCAACAGGCTCACCTGTTTGGATATAATCACGAATGATGGCTTCTAGTATTCTTAGCTTACGTTCATTCATATCCATATCATCACTTCCTTCTTTTTGTTAGCACTCACTAAAGCCGAGTGCTAACTACAATCTAAAGATATCACTTCTTAATATAATTGTCAATAACCTTCTGCAATTATTTTTAAAAATTATTACATATATTTACAAAGTCCGAATTAGCAAGATTTTGCCTTAGCAAATCCCTGTTAATTCGGACTTTGTTATGTCATAAGAAATGAACTAAACACTTCATTGCATACATCTAGGCCATAAGGCGTCAATTTTATCCTACCTTTATCTTTTACAAGAACCTTGTATTTTATCCATTTATTTAATTGCTCTTCATAAACATCCCAGACAGATTGTCCAAACTGTTTTTCAAAGTCATCTTCTGAAATGCCTTCAAGGAGTCTTAAACCTAGAAACATATATTCTTCCATACACATTTCTTCTGTCAGTTTTTCTTCTTCATGACGAATTTTGTGGACATCTCCTGCTGCTTCAATATACGCCTTAAGATTTTCTTCATTAGCATAACGGATATTGTTCCAAAGACTTCTTGCCCCAAGCCCTAATCCTAAATAAGGTATGCGTTGCCAATATACAATATTATGCTGGCATTCTTTATGAGGTTTTGCCCAGTTAGAAATTTCATATTGATGATAACCGCATTGCTTTAAATAGCTCTGGGCTAAATGATACATCTCACGGTCCAATTCCTCTGACACTTCTTCTAATTTACCTTCTTCATAACGCTTCCCAAAGCAAGTCCCTTCTTCAATAATGAGGGCATAAACAGACAGATGCTCCAAATCATATTTTGTGACTGTTTCAAGTGTTTGCTTAAATTCCTCTAAAGTTTGACCTGGTAATGCAAACATTAAATCTGCATTGACTGCACAATTTGTATAAGTCTTGACAAGATGTAAGCTTTCTTCCCAATCTTTAAAGGTATGTTTTCTGCCAATCTTCCTTAGAAGATAATCATGCGTCGTCTGAAGTCCCATGCTAATACGATTTATCGGATATTTTGCAATGACTTCTACTTTTTCTTTAGTCAGTGTTCCTGGATTCGCCTCGATGGTCCACTCTGCATTTGGTATTAATTTAAAGTTTTTTGTAATAGTTGCTGCTAGTTTGTCTAATAAAAAAGGCGGTAGTACCGTTGGGGTACCACCACCTATAAAGATAGACTTAATAGCTACCGCAGCATCTAACATTTTCCCATAGTTTTCGACTTCTTTAACTAAAGCATTTATATAAGCTTCCTGCATCTCTTCTTTAGGAAAAGATAAGAAATCACAATAAAAACATTTTGATGTACAAAATGGGATATGAATATAAAGCCCGATTTCCATTTTAAGTTCCTCTTTTAATTTTAATTTTTAACACTTTAAATTTTTTATTCATCTAATTTAAGTACGCTCATGAAGGCTTCTTGTGGTACTTCTACGTTACCTACTTGACGCATACGTTTCTTACCTTCTTTTTGTTTTTCAAGAAGTTTACGTTTACGTGAGATATCCCCACCATAACATTTTGCAAGTACGTCTTTACGCATGGCGCTAATTGTTTCTCTTGCAATAACTTTATTTCCAACTGCTGCTTGAATTGGAATTTCGAAGAGATGTTTCGGAATCTCTTTTTTAAGTTTTTCTGTGATTTTACGACCTTTGCTTACCACATTACTTTCATGCACAATAAGTGAAAGAGCATCCACTACTTCACGGTTAACTAAGATATCTAACTTAACAAGTTTTGATTCTTGGTAGCTAGATAATTCATAGTCAAATGATGCATAACCACGTGTACGTGATTTAAGGGCATCAAAGAAGTCATAAATGATTTCATTAAGTGGTAAGTCATACGAAAGGACCGCACGAGTTGCTTCTAAATACTCCATACCAAAGTAAATACCACGACGTTCTTGGCATAAATCCATAACTGCTCCTACGTATTCAGATGGTACGATGATTTTAGCTGATACCATTGGTTCTTCCATAAAGTCAATATTTGATGGATCTGGCAGATTTGCTGGGTTTGAAAGTTCAAGTACTTCACCATCTGTTTTATGCACTTTGTAAATAACGTTTGGTGCTGTTGTAACAAGGTCTAAATTGTATTCGCGCTCTAAACGCTCCTGAATAATTTCCATGTGAAGAAGTCCTAAGAATCCACAACGGAAACCAAATCCTAAAGCAATAGATGTTTCTGGTTCAAATACAAGTGCTGCATCGTTAAGTTGGAGTTTTTCTAAGCTATCACGAAGGTCTCCATATTTTGCCCCATCTGCTGGATAAAGTCCACAGTATACCATTGGGTTAACTTGTTTGTACCCTGGAAGTGGTGCTTGTGCTGGATTATTAGCATCTGTTACAGTATCCCCTACGTGTGTATCTTGTACATTTTTAATACTTGCAGTAATATAACCTACTTCGCCAGGCATAAGCCCTGCCTCATTTGGTCTAAACTGGCCTGCACCAAATGTCCCTACTTCTACAACATCAAATTCTGCATTTGTTGCCATCATGCGGATTTTCATGCCTTTTTTTACTTGACCTTCTTTCACACGGCAGAAGATAATAACACCTTTATATGGATCATATAAAGAGTCAAAAACAAGTGCTTGAAGTGGCGCATTAGCATCACCTTTTGGTGGCGGCACAACTTTTACAATTTGTTCTAATACATCTTCAACATTAAGACCTGTTTTAGCTGAAATGAGTGGTGCTTCTGACGCATCAAGTCCGATGATATCTTCAATTTCTGCTTTTACACGGTCTGGATCTGCACTTGGAAGGTCTACTTTATTAATAACTGGCATAATTTCAAGATCATGCTCTAACGCTAAATATACATTAGCAAGCGTTTGTGCTTCAATACCTTGCGCAGCATCTACTACTAGAATTGCACCTTCACATGCAGCGAGGCTTCGTGATACTTCATAGTTGAAGTCGACATGTCCTGGTGTATCAATTAAGTTAAAAATATACTCTTCGCCATCTTTTGCTTTATAAACAAGACGTACAGCTTGTGATTTAATAGTAATCCCACGTTCACGCTCTAAATCCATGTTATCTAAAACTTGTGCTTGCATTTCTCTCTCTGTTAAAGTACCTGTCATCTGAATGATACGATCGGCAAGTGTACTTTTACCATGATCGATATGGGCGATAATACAAAAATTTCTTATTTTTTCTTGCTTTGAAAGAGACATTTTGCCCCTCCTTATTCCTTTTGTCTATTCTTTTCGTTTCATTATAGCATAGCCTTAGTTTTTCTATCAATGTTTTTACATTAATCTTTTTGTAACACCTTTGCTAAAATATCGGCTAAAGGCTCCACCGCATTCATTGCTTCTTCTCCAGTATTGGTTTGAGCGCCTATTTCTATAAGTAATGAATTAGGACACATGTGCGTGCTATAGCGATACTCCTTACAGTATATCTTTCGAAGTAAACCAGGGTAATATTCATGTCCTATCGCTACTGCTTGCATAGAAAAAGCTAGGTTATCTGCTAGATAAGGATTTTTGAGGCCTTCTTTATGTACCACTTCACCTGCTAAATTCCTATTCAAGCACAAACCATTTACAAACATAACTTGTGCCGTCTGCTTACCATTTATATCTGTTACCAAACGTACATTATCACTAATGCCGTCTCGGTGTAAATCCATTACAACTTGAATTGAAGGATTTGCTTCTAATATTTCCCTTATACGGGGTTCCATACGTTCATATTCACTACCATCAACACCACCACTTGTATTATCAGTCGCATAAAATTCTTCGGTAACATGCATGACCTCTATACCATATTTGTTCTCTAATACTTGTTTTAAACCCTCTCCTATATCTACTACACTCTGCCCACCCATATACTTTTCTCTAGCATGTGTATGAAAAATAAGTACCTTAGGACCTTCTATATGTTCATCTATTGTAATCTTCTTTTTCATTAGTTCATAAAAATTCCATTCTTTTAAAATATCAATATCAAGACCTAAGCTCCCATCACCTGTCATGAAATTTTTAAGGACGTAGTAATAATCTTTATATTTCTCAAGCGGTACTTCTACCTCTTTGGCTGTTGGTAACTCCTCACTAAAATCTACTTTAGGCCCCTGCTTTTCTTCCGGAAGACCACTTGTATCAAAAGTTACTTCATTTTGCTCAAAGTAATCTGAAAATAAATGACTAAACTTCAAATAAGGTATGGCGTTTACAATGATTGAAAGTGGCTCTTCCCACCTAATTTGTGTGAACTGGTAACCATAGTTTTTCCAAAAACTACTTTCATCCTCGTCAGTAAGTGCTTGCCCTACAGCTGGGCTGCTCATCCTTATAAAATAATTTCCTGGATGTATCCCTTGTTTTTCCATTTCACACAAATTGCTAATCAAGGAACCTATCAGTATCATGTACAGTACCCAATATTTGATAGGTTCCTTTTTTATCTTTTCTAACGCATGCATCATTACCTACGCCTCCCCCTTTGTATACTCTTTATTATTCTATAAACTTGTCTTTACATTTATGACTAAAATGCTATTAAAACTCTCTTAAATTAAAAAGTTAAAATAACTTAAATTTATAGATATAACATTTGTATTATAAAATAGGCCTATGATTAATACGTATATTTATTAATATCTTGTAGTGACATACCTGGATGTACTCCTATATTAATACCATTTGCAATAATACTTGCTAAATACTCTATGATTTCATCAATTTCTTTTGGTGTCACAAATAAATCTCTAATTTCAGGGTACAATGTCTCACGAATAAGCTCATATTGTTCCTTCTCACTTAAATCTTTTAACATATCATAAAGTGGGGAATGTTCAGCTTGTTTGAGCATAGCTTTAATCAGTTCTCCTAAAGCATCGGATAATAATGTTGCTGTATCCACCACTGTAGGAACACCAATCGCAATAACTTTACACCCTAGTGTTTCTTCATTTAATTGTTTGCGACAATTTCCTACACCTGCTCCTGGAGAAATACCTGTATCTGTTACTTGAATTGTTGCATTAATACGTGCAGCATTCCTAGCAGCTAAAGCATCTATAGCAATAATACAGTCTGGTTTAACATTTTCAGCTACACCGCGTATAATCTCTGCGGTTTCAATACCTGTAAGTCCCATAACACCGGGTGCAAGACTACTTAAGTGACATAGAGAATCCTCTAAAGCTTCTGGGGCCCTTATAGCAATATGACGTGTTACAAAAACCTTATTAGCTACTTTAGGTCCTAATGTATCTGGCGTGGCGAAACGATTTCCTAATCCAATAACAAGTACACTTAAGTCTGGTCCCTTTTTATCTGGCAATAAACTTCTAATTGCTTCAGAAAGCACTTCTATAACTTTTTCATGCATAGGCGGATCATTCTCTTTAATAGCTTTAGATTCAATAGTAATGTAATCCCCTTTGGGCTTACCCATACTTTCTTCCCCTGTTTCATCTAGCACCCTTACTCGGGTGATTGTAATCTGTCCTTCTTCTAAGGATTTCGTGTCTACTTGCACACCTGGAATCTGATAATCTTCATCTTTATCAAGTCTTAAAGCGTCACTAATCTCAATTGCTAAGTCCGTACGAGGATGAAAACCGTCGTCTTTTATAACCTTATCCATAAATTCACTCCTTTTTATTCGAAAAAATGCTTTACGAAAACATTTAAATACTTTATAATCATTTTTAGTTTCATGAACGGGTTCTTAAGTAGTTTGACCATTATTTTTTTACGTATACATTGACTTATAGGGACATATGTAATATAATGGGTACTGTTGAAACCGTTCATAATTCCCCAAACCGTGTCCAAGAATATGAATGGAGGTGCCACCAAATGGCAAATATTAAATCAGCAAAAAAACGTATCTTAGTAATCGCAACAAAAACAGCACGTAACCGTGCAATCAACTCAGCAGTTAAAACTCAAATCAAAAAAGTTAGAGCAGCAGTAGAAGCTAAAGATTTAGCAGCAGCAAACGCAGCTTTAACAGTAGCTGTTAAAGCTATTGATAAAGCTACAGCAAAAGGTGTTTTCCACAAGAAAACAGCTGCTCGTAAAAAATCTACTTTAGCTCGTTTAGTTAAAACTGTAGCATAGTTTGCGACATTAAGTATACAAAAGACCGTAGGAGCGCCTACGGTCTTTTTATTTTCCAAAAAACACTGCTTAAATCCCTTATTGGGTATTTAAGCAGTGCATAATTAAAATCTCTACACGCTGTGATGCTTCCATTTTACCTGTTTTAATATCCTTATCAACTTGTAAACACTCCCCCACAATAGATTCTAACTGTTTAAAAGAATAACCATGTGCCTGATTAATCATTTCTTGTACTGCAAAAAATGGTATTTTAAGGGCACTACCTATCTCTTTGGGCTGCTTTCTTTGTGCTAATAAATACTTCACTTGCATGAGCATACGATATTGTCTTGCAATTAGCACCAGTATACCAATAGGAGACTCTTTACTTTGAATCAGTCTACTGTAAATTGCAAGTGCAGTTTCTCCTTGATGCTGAGCAATCTTTTTTACCATTTCAAAGACACGTTGCTCTAGTGAAAACACACATACTGCATCAATATCTTCTTTAATTACTTTATTGTTTACTATATAACCCAATAATTTTTCCCATTCCGTTAAAATATAAGGAATATTTTCTGGCATATTACGGATGAAATAACGCATTGTACTTTGCTCAATCATAACGCCCTTTTCTTTAGCATTTGCTGAAAGTATATTATATACTGCCTCTTCTCCTGGATAATCAAATTCCTTAATATGATGCTTTGACTTCATAGTTTTATAAAGTTTACCACGTTTGTCTACTTCTTTTTCATCAATTAAAAGCACTATATAATCTGGGATTTTTTGAATAAAGGCTTCAAACTTCTCAGTTTCATCTTTTTTACCCGCTTTAAAGAGACCTGTTTCCTTTAAATAGATTAGCTTTTTATCTACAAAAAATGGTAATGTTTCTGCAAAATCTATAATATTACTTACAATTACTTCTTTATCTTTAGCTTCTAAGTAATTCATCATATCATTTGGATCATTTAATATTTCTTTTTTTACCTGATTAATCCAGTTATCTTTTGACCAGTTATCTTGACCAACTAGTAAATAACACCCCTCTATTTTTTCCATGCTACTCTTCCTCTCCATCTGCTTCTCTTTGTGTATATAAAGTCATTTTTTCACCATCCGTACGTGCCCAAATAGCACCTTGTAAATCTGTACGTTTATAGGGTACTTGACATGTATTTAATGCGTCTAATACGTCTTTATGGGGATGCCCATATAAATTATTAATCCCGCAACTTATCATAGCATATTGTGGCCGTAGTTTCAAAAGAAGCTTTTCTTCTGTACCCGTTCTCGAGCCATGATGGCTTACCTTTAATAAACTAATAGGGGCAATCCCCTCATAAATACTACTTTCGGATTCTTTCTCCTTGTCACCCGTAAAAAGCGCCTTAAAGTTCTTATAGGTTGTTAAACAAACTAGTGAATTGTTATTGGCATCGCTTTGTTTTACTTTCGGTGCTAGAATTCTAAAGTCTACTGTGTCCACCTGAAAACAATCTGCTGCGCCTAACGTAATCACTTGAATATTTTCTCGTGCACATTCTGTAATTAACGTATCTAAAAGCTCTGATTCATCTGTTTTTGAAATAATAACATGATTAATTTTTAGGTCACCTTGTACCAATTCAATAATGCCACTTATATGATCGCTATCAGAATGGGATACCATAAGTGCTTCCACTTCTTTCTTCCCATTGTATTTAATATAGCGCTCTACCACCGCCCCTTTACCCGGTGGACCACCATCTATAACAATTAGCTTTTGGTGTGGCGTCTTAATCACACTGCCATCTCCTTGACCTACATATAAATAGGTTATTTGCAGAAGTTGGGGTAAGAAAAGTGAGTTTCCCAACCACATGCCTACGCCTAACATACTTATAGTATAAACCTTTTTTGGCAACCTAATCCCATATAGCCACAAGCCAATAAGTATTAACACGACATAATACATTATAAGTGCTATAAAAGATGGTCTACCTGTGCAAAGTGTCCCTAGTGGCAATTTAACTGCTACATTGCAAAGCATATGGACTGCTTGTAATAACACAATAATTCCCTTTGCAAGAACCCCAAAAACGGGTATGCCTATAAGGTGTATGCCTAATATACACCATCCTAATACAATAATGAGCGAAAATAATGGTAAAATTATCAAATTAAGCACACTACTTAAAAAAGGAATTTCATAATAATAAAAAGCTATAATTGGACTTGTCAGCAAACTAATGGTAATCCATGGTATTACAACCTTTAGAAACTTCTTTTTAAGCCCAATCCATTCTTTTTCCCATCTTTTAAGATAAATCTGACTGATTCCAATCGCTATCACTGCTCCAAATGAAAGCTGAAATCCCATGCTAAAAATGCTGTATGGCCGCCACAGTAAAATTAAAAAAGCACTCAGCCCTATGCTTATCCAAAAATCCTCCTCTTCCCATAAAATTCTTGAAAGCATCACAAGCGTTGCCATTACACTTGCACGTACTGTAGACGTTGCCATCCCGGTCAATAGTGTATATAGCCATATGCCACTTATTACGAAAACATAACGCTTTGTATAAGGAATTCCTACATATGCACTAAAACCTAATAAAAATCCAACTATTAATGCTACATGAAATCCCGAAACACATAATATATGGCCAATACCAACTGCACTGTACAAACTTTGTGTTTCATCAACTAATGCTGCATCATCTCCTAATAGCGCTGCCTGCATAATCCCTTCATCTTGCCCCTTGAAAATGTCTTCTAGGCAGCCCACTAAATATATTCTAAGCTGTATCAGAACATTTGGCTTCCCCCCTAAACTTTCACATGATTTTGCTTTAATAACACCTACTACATTTTTTCCCTTTAGATACTGCCCATAATCAAAATCACTAGGATTCATGGGGACTGGGAATGCTTTTACACCTCCTATAACTTGTAACCGCTCTCCCTCAAAAATATTTTGACTTAAAGAAACCTGAACTTGTACTTTTCCCTGTAATGCCATATGTTGTAAAACAATATCCCTTAATATGAGATTTTGACCATATTCAGTTTTTTGTATTTCTTCTACCTTACCCTCTAAGGTAATTTTCTCATCTACCTTCAGCTTCCCTAAGTTTCGGGTTGTAGGGTGCAGTACTAACATAGCCATTCCTAGTAAAAAACCTATTACAAATAACATAAGTCGCTTCTTACCGAAATAATAATAACATCCTACTAATAAAATACTTATTACTGCACAAAAAAGAGGGCCACTTTGTATGTCATTAACATACAAAGTACCCCCTATTAAACCTAAAGTCCAAGAAAATACAAAGAAATTTAACGGCCTTTTATCTTGTTTCACTTGCATCAACCTTTTCAATAATCTTGTTATTTCTCACAAAGGTTTCTCTTAAGTCAATGTCTTTAGTAAATTCTATATCTTTTTTACCATCTACTAAAAAGGCTACTTTATTTATCTTAGATGACTCCGTCAGTGTATTGACAATGGAATAAATCATCATATATTTACTTTCTGGTGTTGTAAAGAACTTTGATTTTAAATCAAATGATAAGTCTACTTGACACATACCATCTTTTACAGTTACATCCTTGACGATTGTTTCTGCAGGTAAAGTTGGCAGAAGCCCCTGTGTTTGAGGTCCTTTTATCAGTTCCTCAATCATTGTTTTTTCTTGTAATACATTACTATTTAATTCAATGCGTCTTTGTTCAGGAACAAGCATTCTGCCTGTCTCACTGGCAAAATATAAAGTTACAATTGGCTTAGATGTCGCTTGATTTGGGTCAATCACGCCAGTTAAGATATCACTTGTTTTAACAAGTCCAATTTCTTTTCCATTGGACCCAGTCATTGGTTGCCCCTCTATAGAAAAGGCCACGCCATCAATAAAGTCTAATTCACATAATGAAGCCACTAACATGGCTCGTACTGCTATACGCTGTACAGGGCTTAATTCATTATAGCGACTTTCAAAATCAATGGTAATTTTATTACCATCATGATTTGCACTTCGAATAGGCATCTCTACGACAGTTGGCAACGTTGTAATTTTAGGTCCTGACGCTAATGATTCTAATATAAATTTAATCTGCTCATCTTCTGTTTTTTGATCTAAAAAACTTACATCTAAATTTTCTAAGAATAATTTTTCCTTAGCTGTATCAAAGAAATAAATAGGTGGTGTTTCAGGCACCTTTGAGGCAACTTTGTCACTCGTACAGCCAATTGTGCTCAAAACAAGAAGAAGGCTTAAAAGGAGAATTAAATATTTTTTAATGCTTTTCATCTATCGTCCTCCTTCCCATACATGGCGTAGTGGAATTTGTACTGTAAAGATAGAACCTACGCCTTCTTCACTTTCCACCTGAATAGCACCATTATGCATGACAACAGTTTTGTACGTAATAGCAAGTCCAAGTCCAGTACCACCTGTCTCACGATTTCGTGTCTTATCTGTACGATAAAAACGTTCAAAGATCTTAGATTGCTCTTCTTTTGCTATACCAATTCCAGTATCCTGTACTGTAATAAAAGCATCCTGTAAGTCACTTTGTAAAATAACCTTAACCTCTCCGCCATTAGCCGTATACTTAATGGCATTTTCAATAAGGTTAGAAAGAGCTAACGTAAATTTCACTTCATCAATTTCAGCTATAATATCTTTGTGACTTTCATAAATCAACTTAATTTCTTTACGTTTTGCTAATGGAATAAGACGTTTTAAAATATTTTGTGTCATTTCATTCACGTCAATATTGGTAATATTAAGCGGAATTTCACGTTGATCTAGACGTACTAAGGTAAGTAAATCCGTAATAATATTATTTAAGCGGTCCACTTCTGAGTTAATATCTTCAAAGAATTCCTGGTACATTTCTACAGGTGCATTTTCTTGAAAAATAAGGGATTCTGTTAGAACTTTAATAGAAGATAGCGGTGTTTTAAGCTCATGAGAAACGTTAGATACAAACTCTTGTCTTGATTGTTCCACACGTTGTAATTGCTCTACCATATGATTAAAAGCATGACCTAGCTCTGCAATTTCATCTTTGCCTACGACCTCTACCTTTTGCTCCATTTGTCCCATAGTCATCTTTTGTACGACCTTCATTAAACTCTTAAGCGGCTTTGTAATAAAAGATGCCGTCACAAAGCTTAATACACCTACAAGCAGTCCTACAATAAGTGCTATAATATACACTTGATTTCTCATTTCTTTTACCGGATCATATACACTTTCAATATTTGCCGATAAAATAACAGCACCGCGAATCACTTCTTTGTTATCCTTATCGACAACAGATACAGCAGCCGTTAAAATAGGATTTTCGCTATCCTTTTGAACCCCCTCATTTGCTGTTGTATTTAGTGCAGAAAAAACAAGTGGGGTCATCACTGTCTTATTCAAAGCAGCATAGCTTGAGTCTGCTACAACTATACCATTACTATCAACCACTAAGATACGACAATTCATATCACTTTCGCTACTACGATTTTGAATTAGTGCAGCAAAACTGTTATACTTCTCATCTGCAGTCAGATAATTACCTTCTTTAATCTCTACAGCAATACGATTTGCCTTGCTTAAAAGATCTTTTTCCTTTTGGCTCACAAAGTATGTTTCCATACGATCTAATACCACCGTTGAAAAAATTACAAGCGGCATATAACTTACAATAAAAAATAATATTAAAAGTTTCCATCTTAAACTTTGGAACCACTTCATCTTAATCTTTAAAATAGTAACCTACCCCCCATTTTGTGTAAATGTATTCAGGTTGGCCTGGATTTGGTTCAATTTTTTCACGAAGCCTTCTCACATGTACATCTACTGTACGTACATCTCCAGGATATTCTCTTCCCCAAATCGTATCTAAAAGTTGATCACGACTATATACTTTGCCTGGATGAGTTGCAAAAAGCTCTAGCATATCAAATTCTTTAGCCGTTAAATTGATTTCCTGATTTTTAATAAATAAACGACGGCTATTTACTTCAAGTCTAAGATCCCCTACTTCAATTGTCTTTTTATTTGTTTCTTTTTCACTATGGTTAGAACGTCTTAAAATTGCTTTGATACGTGCTTTAAGTTCTAGAATATTAAATGGTTTTGTCACATAGTCATCAGCCCCATACTCAAGTCCCATAATCTTATCCATATCCTCACCTTTTGCTGTGAGCATAATGATTGGAATATTTGAAAATTCACGTACAAGTTGACAAACTTGCAGACCATCATATTTTGGAAGCATCACATCTAAAATCATTACATCGTATTTATTACTTCTCACATAATTCAACGCTTCCTCGCCATCGTAGGCCGCATCCACTTCCCATCCTTCTTGTTCAAGGCTAAACTTAATACCCTTTACAATTAATCTTTCATCATCAACAACTAAAATTTTGCTGTTCATCCCTTCTCCTCCTATTGCACTATAATAAGCTCTTGTATGTTTTCAAAGGTTTTATTGCCTATGCCATCTACCTTTGTTAACTCGCTAAT
Organism: Clostridiales bacterium; assembly: GCA_019418225.1. GTDB lineage: Bacteria > Bacillota > Clostridia > Lachnospirales > Cellulosilyticaceae > Cellulosilyticum. The sequence goes on from DYCF01000013.1 coordinate 108,715, forward strand.
TTCTTTAAAGCCTCCATTTGCTTCCCTATAAGCTTTAATGGCTGCTGCCTTCTTTTCGCCAATTCCTGGCAAACTCATAAGTTCTTGCTCTGATGCTAAATTAATATTAATGCACTGTACATTATCTTGTAATATTGCTGGTGCTATATTAGCAGTTTCAGTCATGATACTTTCTTTATTGTCGTACGAATCCAAACTTTTGTCAATTTCTTCACCTTTTTTGGGTACAACAATTTTTCCATTGGCTTGTATAGGACTTGCTAAATTTAAATACTCTGTATTCGCTTCTTCTGTGAAGCCACCACTAATCTGAATAACCTCATTTATAAGAGCATTATCTGCCATGTAATATACTCCTGGATTCTGGACTGCACCACATATATAAATAGGTACAATCTGAGGTGCCTTAAATGTGCTTTCTATTTGTATATTTTCACTTTCCTGAGCTTGCTCTAAACTTATAATCTCCTTGGCTCCCTCAGAGGATAGTTCTTCAGCTTGTACTACTGCTTCTTGTGGCAGCTCTGTTTCTAATAAAAACTCTTGTGATGTACTTTTTTCATAAGCAATGCCCCCTATACCAATTAAGCAAACCAATAGGACTAATATAATAAACTTATATTGCTTCAATAATTTTAGCATATAATCACCTCTATTACAAAGTGTTAACGGATTTTTAATGAAATAGACACTTTATCTACCTAAATTTGAAAAAATCTGATATACTTAATCTAATGAAAGGAGTTCTTTATATGAAATTAAAATCGATGATTAGCTTACTACTTATGATTTGTGTTTTCAACTTTAGCTTCACTACCTTGCAGGCTGAAGAAGTTACACAACCTACAGACCAATTACCAACTATTACAGCGGAATCCGCTATTTTAATAGATGCCAATTCAAAAACTGTTTTATATGAAAAAAATGGGTATAGCAAACAATATCCAGCAAGTATTACTAAATTAATGACAGCTTTATTAGCTATAGAAAACCTTACGCCAACGGATACAATTACCTTTTCGCATGAAGCAATCTTTGGCATTGAGCGTGGCAGTAGCCACATTGGTCTTGATGTTGGGGAGCAGATTACTGTAGACCAAGCACTTCATGGCCTTCTTTTAATGTCTGCTAACGAAGTCGCTAATGGTTTAGCTGAAGCTGTAAGCGGCTCTATTGAAAACTTTGCCAACCGTATGACTGTGCGTGCCAAAGAATTAGGTGCGCAAAATACAAACTTTGTAAATCCTCATGGCCTTCATGATTCTAATCATTATACAACAGCCTATGACATGGCTCTCATCGCCAGTTATTTAGCTTATAATGATTACTTTCTAGATATTATGAAAGATACCACCTATCAGATTCCTGGTACGAATAAAACCGACGAAATTCGTTATTTGTATCAACAGCATAGTATGCTCAATCCAACAAAGAACCCTAAATACTACCGTAAAGATGTAATTGGGGGTAAAACCGGCTTTACAGACGAAGCACGACACACACTTGTGACTATCGCACGACGTGATGATACCACTTTAGTTGCAGTCATCTTAAAAGGCGAAAAGGCTACCTATTATGATGATACTGCTACCTTATTAGATTATGGTTTTGATTCTTATAGTCCATTAGCACTTCACTCAGCTACAGATACCCTAACAACATTACCACTCTATAGTGTAAAAAGTGGTAAAAACTATCAAGCTGGTAATTGTAGCATTGGGCTCACAGAAGATACATCTGTTTTAGTGCACAATTCAATCACAGCTAAAGATATTACAACTAGCTTAAGTCTTCCAAACTATGTACCTCTTGGCAGTCAAGTAGGTGATGAAATTGGTGAGATTACATACCTCTATGGTAGTGAAAAATTACGTACAGATAAACTTATTATTAAAGATATCTCCTATTCTCCTTCACCTTTTGCTACGACGACTCCATGGGAAGGCACAAAACTTTCAGTCTTCTGGTATATAATTCTAGGAACATCTGCCTTTATTTGTTTCCTACTCCTTATTTTTAAAATTAGGCAAAAAACACTTCAACGTAAAAAACGAAATAAATATTATAAAAATTTTAAAAAATAGGTGCTACCCATAGGGTAGCACCTATCAGATTGTTGACAAAAAGGTTCTAGAATGCATTGCATTCCAGAACCTTTT
>DYCF01000014.1 GCA_019418225.1 Clostridiales bacterium
CATTAAAGATTAAAAATGTTAGCCAGGTATTAAACAAATAAAAGTGTTTTTTGAAGGTGGTGTAAAAAAGTGAATATAGATAATCAGCAATTAGCAGAAATTATTGGAGGATTATACTACGGAGTTTACGAAGGAGAAGACAACATTGAAAGCTTCATAGAGTGGTTGGAAAATGGATGCCAAGAAGATGAAGAAGAGGAAGAATGTGAAATAGAAGGACAATTAAACTTATAAAATGACTTTTTGAAAATCTGGTCAAGCATAAGCTTCAGAAAGGAGAAAATATGCTAAGGAAACTATTAGATGAACTATTTAGTTTAAGTACAGAAGATATGTATAGTGTGTTGAATGAAGTGGAGGACAGCATTGCTAATGAGTACACAAGATAATATTGAAATGTGTAAGTATTACTTGCTTAAGCCTATTAGAAAAAAGTACAGATATGTACTAAAGAAGATGGAGGTAAGTCATGGAAGAAAGAGAAGAAGATAAAAGATGCTGGAAGTGTGAAAACCTAGATAAAGAATTTGGATGCAATTGTGATTTAACAGGAGATAATGTAATTCTTGATCTATCAGTAGAAGATACTTTTAATTGTGAAGGATTTTCAGAGATTGATGCGTACAATGAGTATATTTCAGAACTTGATAATAAGAAACGTGAAGCAATAGAATCAGGAGAAAGATTAGAATAAAATTTGCTTTTGAGAAGGTGAAGTATGCTAGATAAAGATATCAGAGCACTACTGTTACCAGAGTTAGAATTACACTTTAATAAGGTTATACAGGAAAAACAGATATATGACCATGGTACAGTTGTAGCTGATGTAGTTGGAATATGCGAAGACTACATGGTTGGATTTGAAATAAAATCAGATCATGATACATTCATGAGACTTACAAATCAGATTGAAAAGTACAGTAAAGCTTTTGATTATAACTACTTAGTTACTACAGACAAGCACATGAATGAGGGAATGGAATTTATACCTAATGAATGGGGCCTTATATGGATACACGATAATAGAATAATCGAATATAGGAGAGCTGTAAAAACTCCTAACGATTACTTTACAGTGTATAACATGTTTTGGTCGCAAGAGATTAAGGAAAAATTAAAGAAGGATGATATAAAAGGACGTAGCAAGTGTATGTTTAGACTATTTGATTTAGTTAAAGAAACATATAAGCAAGATGAAATAGAGGTATATCTTAGGACATGCTTGCTAAGTAGAAAAGGATGGAAGTAGTACAAATTAATATTTGAAAAGGAGAATAGAAATGGGAACATGGATTGATGTAAATGAAAAGTTACCAGGTGTTGAGAAAGAGGTTTTGATCATAACAGAAAGAGGAACAATTACAACAGCAATGTATGAAGACGGAACTATTGCAGAAGATGATAGTGAATGGTCATGGAATGATATTGAGTATACATATGCCGAAGAAACTGATACTTATTATATTCCTGAAGGATGGTGGGAGTACAGGCATTTTAATCCTGATGATATTTACAACAATGTTGTAGATGAAAAAGTAATAGCTTGGATGCCATTACCTGAAGAATATAAGAGATAAAATTGACTTTTTATCAACTAAAGAATAGGAGGAAAAGAGTGGGCCCTTAAATCTATAGATCTCCTATACACATATGAAAATATTAAGCTGCGGTGCTGGAATGCAAAGCACAGCATTAGCATTGATGTCATGTGCTAACAAGTTAATAACAGAAGGTAAATCAGTAGGATTCGATTTTACATATGAAGAGCAAGTACCTATATATGATGCAATTTTGTTTTGTGATTTAGGTCTTGAACCTAAATGGGTAGTAGATCAAGTAAATTTTATCAAAGAAGCTTGTGAATGGGCTGGAATACCTTTTTATATAATCGAGAGCAAATTATATGATGACTATCTTAATAACTTTGGAAATTCAAGAGTTGTTTCTATACCTTTTTGGTCTGTAGACGAGAACGGTAAAAAAGGAAAGATGATGAGAAATTGTACATTGGACTACAAGATAAATATAATGATTAAGTTTACAAGAATGAAATTGCTTGGATACAAAAAAGGACAAAGAACTAAACAAGAGGATATGAAAGCACACGAGATGCATCTTGGGTTTTCGATAGAGGAGAAGCACAGGTGCAAAGATAATCCGCACAAGATGTTTGTTAATAAGTTTCCTCTATGTGATATGAACCTAGAGAGAAAGGACAATTACGCATATATAAAAGATATATGGGGTTTAGAAACAAAGGCAAGTGCTTGTTGTTTTTGTCCGTTTCACAGGAATTATTTCTTCCAACACATTAAAGAACATCACAAAGAGGAGTATGATAAGACGGTTGAATTTGACGAGATGTTAGAAAGAGAGCAGCCTAATACAAAGATTAGGAGCAAGCTTTATATATCAAGGAGCAGGAAAAGAATAGCTGATCTTACACCGGAAGATTGTAATGATAAGGAGTGTTTTAAATATAATAATGAACTTGTATGGAATGGGTTTTAAGTTAATCAAAATGAATTTTGAACTGTTTCCATTTTGGAAGCAGTTCATGAAGGAGGTGGATGATGGAAGAAGATGATGTATTAGAGAAATGCTCAAAGCTTCTAAAGGCTTACAGGAAACTGGTTAAAAATAAGCCTAACATTGCTACACCTGAAGTTATGGAAAAGGTCACAGAAGCGTCTGAGACTTACATAGATATTTTAAAAGGCAAAGAGTTTGCTAAGCAAATGATAGGCAATGTTGTTTACCATATCATTGAACTTGAGACAGAAAGGACTTCAACATGAGAAAGCAATCAGGTAACCACAGCAGCAAGTATGCACTTAATCCGGAGCAGTTAGAAAAGGACCTGCAGGAGAAAGAGGATGACAGAAATGCTTTTAAGGATTTAGTAAGACATTTAGTGTTGCTGGATTCTAGCAAGATGGATTTAAGGTTTAAAGATTTGATGGATGTTGCTAGAGATTTGAAGAAAGAGTTTAATCTATAGTTACAAATAAGAATTTGTTTAAGTGGAGGTGAGTGCATGGAAAGAATAGGTGATACAGGAGGCATGGTTAAGCATGAGCAGTACGCATACTGTCCAAACGTACCTAACAGGGTTGTTATAAGAAGATATCACAATGATGAAACAGAAGAATATGATTTTGTAGATTTATCATTAAATGATTTGCATAATCTGATTAACATGATTGAATCTAAATAAAATCCAAATTTGGGAGTGTGTGAGAAGATGGGATATAAGAGAGAATATTGCTGTAGTAATTGTGGGTTGATATGGTTTCAAGATTATCAACCAGGAGGTACTATAGAATGTCCAGAGTGTAATAAGAATAATAGAACAGATGGAGGCATTTATGCTTGCGACACAATGGGATATGCTTATGCAGCTAAAGCAATTGAAATGGACTTGAAAGAAAGTAATAAGGAAATCCATTACGCTAAGGATCATCCTTATTACGACAAATAAAATCAGAGATTTAATAGGAGGTAACATGAACGAATATAAGAAATTAAAAAAGGCTTTAAGAAAGTATATTGATTTAAATGAGGAATTACTTCTAAAAGCACATGAAACAGGAAATTTTGAAGAATATGAAAAAAGAGAAAGAAGATTAAAAGCAGGTCTTAAATGCAGCGTAATTTTAGGAGAAGCAAAATAAAATATAAGTTTGGAGGAGAAAGTCATGAATAAGGAAGAGCAGTTAACAAATGCCATTATATTTGCAACTAATAAGCATAGTGGGCAACATGATAAAGCTGGTATGCCATATATTCTACATCCTTTAGCCGTTATGAATATGGTAAATACAATAGATGAAAAGATTGTAGCAGTGCTCCATGACGTAATTGAGGATACAGATGCTACAAAAGAGGATCTTCTATTAATTGGAATTGATAGAGATTTAATTAATGATGTTTTGATATTAAGTCATGACGGAGTGAATTATCAGAAGTACATTGAAAACATTAAGGCATATGAAAGTCAAGTTGCTATTAATGTAAAGATTGCAGATTTAACACATAACAGTGACTTAAATAGATTGAAGGATATTACACCAAAAGATAAGGCAAGATTAGAGAAATACAAAAAAGCTATTGAGTTTTTAAGACAATAAAATCTGATATTGAACTATCCGGTTGTTCCGGATGGTTCAGAAAGGTGGAAATCATGACACTTGAAGAATTAGAAAGAGCGAACAGTATTAAAGCTGAAATAGATACATTAAAGGCTGAAATAAGTGAACTTACATCAATAAAGAATAAGATAAGCATAAAGAAATTAATTGGGATTCCAGATAACAAAAGCTATAAGAATTTATATTGTTATGACAATATAGATAGCATAAAGAGCATGGTTGTTTTGTGGCCTGATGAAATAGTAGCTGTTATTGAATGTAAGTTTAAAAAGGTACGTAAGTTACAAGAGGAACTTGAATTGATTTAAATAAAATGATGTTTTGGAGGGATTCTAATGGAAGACATTAAATTTAGAGCATGGGATAGAGATATGCATGAAATGGTAAAAGTTGATGCAATCATATTTAAGTCAAATTGCCAGGATGTTAATGAAGAATATATATTAGATGAACATAATGATATTCGTTACTTAAAAGATATTGATATTATGCAGTATACAGGACTTAAAGATAAGAATGGTGTAGAAATATATGAAGGTGACATTGTACATGCAAAGATTACACATTACGATAACTGCAGTAGAAAAAAGATATGGAAAGTAGAAGAAATATATGGAGAAGTATGTTTTGAAGACCAAACATATAGTATAAAGTATGCTGATGAAGAAGGTGAAACATGGTTAAAACCTTTTATGTGGTTTATGGATGAGTGTGAGATAGAAGTATTTGGAAATATATATCATAACCCAGATTTAGTAAAAAATTAAGTTAGAAAGGATAAACTTATGTTAGCAAATGAACTAATTAAAAAATTACAAGAGCTAGTGGATGCTCATGGCAATGTACCTGTTTATTTTAGTAATGGGTATGTTGAAGAAGAAATAGAAATTGTAGAATATCGTACATATGAGATTTTAGAAGATGATATAAGGTTAGGTTAGATGGAGAGATTATAAAAAGGGAGGGTAAAGATGATTTTAGAAAAGAAATTTTATAAGAAAGTTGAACATTATTTATATAAGCATTATGAGGTGGCAGAGCAGCTGGAATTACAACAAGAGGACATTATACATGGTGTAAAGATGTTACATCTTGGTGAAGAAACTGGTGGAAGTATGAGTACTGGTAATGAAAGTAAAGTTGAAAGAGCAGCATTAAGCCTAATCGAATTAGCAGAAACAGAAGAAAGCAAATGGGTAAAAACTGTTGAAGATGTGGTAAGTGAGTTTGTAGATACAGAGTATGAAAGATTAATTGATCTAACATACAACAAACAAATACGTGTGGCTAAGATATTAAGATTGCTCAATATGGAAAAAAGTACATACTATGATAAAAGAAATGATGTTATTATACAGGTTGCATTAAGAGCAGCAGCAAATGGAATTATGTATAATAGGGTGAAAAAAGTAGGATAAAAAAAGTTGTGGAAAATAAGTCGTGGAAAATAAGTCGTGGAAAATAAGTCGTGGAAAAATAGTCGTGGAAAATAAGTAGGGGAATTTTTTAGGAAAAAGTGTGTTATTATTGTATTATACCAAAATAAGAAAAGGTAATTGTTATCTATCAAGAGAGATAGAGAAGTACACAGTGATTACATTACAGTAAAAGGCGATAGTTCAAATTAAAGAGCTATTGCCTTTTTATATGGGTAAAATTTTGGTAAGAGGTGTACAATTTTGTATCAGTGACTAAAGCAGGTGTGTACGTAATGATTTAACCCTAAAACTTGTTTAAGGAGCGAAATACAAATGTTAAAACCACCTATCCCAAGAATGGGAGGAAAATCAAAATTAAGAAAGACTATTATAGAAAGAATACCAGAGCATCAGTGTTATGTAGAACCGTTTTTTGGAGCAGGTTGGGTATTCTTTGGAAAAGAACCAAGTAAAGCAGAAGCGATTAATGATATAGATCAAGAGCTTATCAATATGTTCAAGATGATTAAATATCATGCACCTGAAATTGAAAGGCAGCTAGAATATGAGTTTTCAGGAAGAGATATATTTGAAGAGTATAAGCACTGTACTGTGGAGTACCTAACAGAGATTCAACGTGCAGTGCGTTTTTTATACTTAATTTCACAAAGCTTTGCGAGTAAAGGTTCAACATATGGCTATGGAACCAATAAAGGTCCAGCACCACATATTTTCTATAAGGGTGTATTAAAGGATGTAAAAGAAAGACTTAGAAATACTTATGTTGAAAATAAAAGCTTTGAGGATATTATCAAAAGATATGATAGGCCACATAGCTTTTTCTTTTGTGATCCACCATATTTTGAAACTACAGGTTATGGTAATGAGTTTGGCCAAAAGGAGCATTTATTATTAAGAGATACCTTAGCAAATATTCAAGGTAAGTTTATGGTTACAATAAATGACCATGAGCAAGTTAGAGAATGGTATAAAGATTTTCATATAGAAGAAGTAAATGTTCCTTATTCTGTATCGAGAGAAAAGAAAGCTAGAAAAGAATATGGTGAGTTAATTATTACGAATTATTAAGGGTAGTAGCAATCAAGCTATTACCTTTTGTTATTTAGAAGAAAGGGATGAGTGGTATAAATACAGTAGAGCCGATTAGGGACAAGACAATCATATTAAATATGGCAGATTATTTGAAAGAAAGAAATGAAAGAGATTATATCTTATTTTTGTTTGGCATATATAGTGGCTTACGTATTTCGGATATTCTTCCAATGCAAGTCAGAGATGTACGAGGGAAGGATTATATATATCTGAGAGAAATGAAAACAGATAAAGAAAAACGATTCCCTATAAACGATGAACTGAAGTCAGCACTCAAACCATATATAAAAAATAAACATGATTATGATTACTTGTTCCCACGAGTTAAAGGAACTGGTAAGACACCATATATTTCAAGACAAACAGTATGGAAAATACTAAATGAAGCAGCAGCTTATTTTGGATATACAGATAAAATAGGATGTCATACATTAAGAAAAACTTTTGGATATTGGTTGTACAAAGCAACATATGATGTAGTAGCTATACAAGAAATATTAAATCATAGTGACCCATCTATAACAAAAAGATACATAGGAGTAAATCAGGATTCAAAAGATGCATTAATGAAGGGATTGTCGTTCAAAAAGAGATATTAACATATTGAGAGTGTGTTAAGTAAAGTAGAGAAAAACATGAGTTTCTTCATTTAAGGGAATAAAAAAATATTTGGTTAACAGATTAGTAAGATAAGTCAACTAAAATAAAAGTGGATTAGAAGTGAAGAAAAGTTTTGATAATCAATATTTTAAGGGTAGGGGAGGGTGTACTAATGGTATGAAAGTAATAAAAAGGCATTTGTGCAATTTGTACATAGGAACCCAAAAAAGATGTCATTTCCGCTTTTTCATGTATACACGAGATACAATTTGAAGTCAAAGCTTGAAATGATTAATTAAAAAACTCCAACAAGTGAGTAAAGGAGTGAACGAGTGAAAAAAGTAAAAACGTTGAGTATCAATGGCTTAAGGTACTGTGACAGAGGGGAAGGCCTGCGGGTGCGTACAACCCCACCATTTTTCTAGGTATAGGGTTTTTTAGGGTTCTACTTCCTTCCGAAAAACAATCAAAAAACGGAAATGAGGTGAAATGATGTCTGGAAAGATTATGGATGGTGAAAAGCTAATTGTAAGTACAAAAGTTGTTGCAGATATGTTTGATGTAACGACACGAAGAGTTGGACAATTATGTGAGGAAGGTATTCTTACAAAAATAAAACAAGGTAGTTTTGAATTAGTGCCAACAGTTCGAGATTATATTCGATTCTTAAAGGCAAGAAATGATACTGTTAGTGAAACAACATCTGTGGCAGAAGAGTTTAATAAGGAGCATACATTGCTTGAAAAGGCAAAGCGAGAAAAAGCAGAGCTAGAAGTAGCACTTATGAAAGGTCAATGCCATGCATCAGAGGATGTAGAAAGAGAGATGACAAAAATGTTATCAGCGTTTAGGTCCAGAGTGCTTTCAATTCCTAGCAAAGTAGCACCTAAGGCAAGTGTTACAGATGATATAACAGCTATTGAAGCTATGTTGAGAGATGAAATTTATAACGCACTAAAAGAACTTAGCGAATATGATCCTAAGGTATTTAAGCATGAAACATATATAGATTTAAAGGGAGTGGTTGCTGATGGATAATCAACAAGCACTTTTTTCATTATTTGCTAAAATAGCAAAAGTAGTTGAACCACCCAAGAAGCTTACAGTAAGTGAATGGGCCGATGAATATAGACAACTATCTAAGGAAGCATCTGCCGAACCTGGTAAGTGGGTGACAGATAGAGCACCTTATCAACGTGAAATAATGGATGCCATTAGTGATCCACTGGTTGATACAGTTGTTGTAATGACAAGTGCCCAGATAGGAAAGACGGAATTGCTTTTGAATATAATTGGTTACTATGTACATTACGACCCGTCACCCATATTATTATTGCAACCTACACTTGAAATGGCAGAAGCTTTTTCAAAAGATAGACTAGCACCAATGATTCGAGACACATCTGTATTAAGTGAAAGAATTGGAGATGCAAAAGCTAGAAATAGTGGTAATACATTATTACATAAAACATTTCCAGGTGGTCACATTACAATGGCTGGTGCAAATTCACCATCTTCACTTGCAAGTAGACCTATACGAGCAGTATTAGCAGATGAGGTTGATAGGTATCCTGTTTCAGCAGGAACAGAAGGGGACCCGTTAATGTTAGCAACAAAACGTACAACAACCTTCTGGAACAAGAAAAAAGTATATGTATCTACACCAACAATTAAAGGTGCATCACGTATTGAAATGGAATATGAAGATAGCACGATGGAAGAGTGGCATGTGTACTGTCCATCATGTAAGGAATTACAGCCTTATGAATGGGGACGTATAAACTTTGATTCTATTACAATGACATGTAAACATTGTGGTACTCTTCATCAAGAGTACGAGTGGAAAGCAAGAAAAGGAAAGTGGATTGCACGTTTTCCTGAAAGAAAAAAACGAGGCTTTCACCTTAATGAAATGGCATCACCATGGAAAAGATGGTCTGAAATTATAGAGGACTTTAAAACAGCTAAGAAGTCTACGGAAACACTTAAAGTTTGGGTAAACACGGCGTTAGGCGAATCATGGGAGGAACGTGGGGATGGACAAGATGAAGAAGTACTCTTTGATAGAAGAGAAGAATATGGTTGTGAAGTACCAGAGGGTGTACTTGTTTTAACAGCTGGTATAGATACTCAAGACGACCGATTTGAAATAGAAGTGGTGGGATGGAATGAAGATGAAGAAAGTTGGGGAATTCAGTACAAAGTCATTTATGGTGACTTACATAGACCAGAGATATGGCAAGAACTAGATGAGTACCTAAAAACCGAGTTCCAATTTGAAGACGGTAGAAAGATAAGAATTTCTTGTGCTTGCCAAGATAGTGGTGGTCACTTTACTCAAGAAGTCTATAAGTTTACAAAACCAAGAGAAGTAAGAAGAATTTTTGCGATCAAAGGGAAAGGTGGCGAGAGCGTGCCTTTTGTAAGCACTGTAAGTAGAAATAATAGAGAAAAAGCAGCATTATTTACAATTGGAGTAGATGCAGGTAAGGAAACAATTATTTCTAACCTGAAAATAGAAAATGAAGGACCTGGTTATTGCCATTTTCCAAGTGAGTATGAAAAAGGTTATGGAATAGATTACTTTAAAGGAATTACATCAGAAAGTTTAGTAGTTAAAATGGTTAATGGTGTTGGAAAAGCAACATGGGTTAAAAAAAGTGGTGTAAGAAATGAGCCACTAGATGTAAGAAATTATGCAAGAGCAGCATTAAAAATACTTAATCCTAACTGGAAATCACTTAAAAGTAGGATGGCAGAAGGCACATATGTAGAAAAGCAAAGTGTAAAAAAGAAAAAAAGAAGAATATTAAGCAAAGGAATTGGTTAGATGTCAATATCACTTGAAACAGCAGAAAAACATTTGAATGTATGGCTTGAAGCAGAGCTTACAATAGCCACTGGACAATCTTATACATTGGCAACAACAAATGGAAGTAGAACACTAACAAGAGCAAATTTAACTGAAGTTAGAGATTCCATAGAGTATTGGAATAAAAAAGTATTGGAAGCAAAAGCAGCTTCTAAAAGTAGATCACGTACAAGAATATATAGAGCAGTACCAAGGGATGTGTAAATATGATTATTTGTGATAATTGTAAGTCAGAAGTGAGTACAGAACAATTAAAACATAGATTTGGTGACATAGAAGTAACGTATTTAGAGTGCAAGGGGTGTTGTTCAGAATATGTTATAACTGTAACGGATGAAGAGTTAAGATGTAACATTAAAAAAGCCGTTTGCCAAGAGCAATTCATTAGAAAAATAGCCAGTGAACAAAAGTGTAAAATAGATGCATTAAAAAAAGAATATGGCTTGAAAATTAGAGCAACAAACAAATTAAAAGTAAAAAGAAGATTAGAAAAAGAATTCAAGAAAGAAATACATATATTAGTTGAAGAGTATAAAAAACTATATAAGCTTGAAGTTGCTAAGTATGAGCAGCTTATAGAAGCAAATACAAAAAGAAATGATGAACTTAAAAAAATGTATGAGTAGGGATATATCGTGTAAAAGGGTATATCCCTAAAATTATGCAAGAAAGGAGAAAGTAGTGAATTTACTAGATAAAACCATAGCAGCAATTGCACCAGGTGTTGCATTAAAAAGAGTATGTTCAAGGCGAAAGTTAGAAGTACTTAATGGAACTGGATACGGCTATGGCAATTATGGGGCTAATAGCAGTAGAAAAGCACAAAGGCATTGGTTCTGGCATAGCAAAGGGCCAAAAGAAGACATTGACTTAAATGTAGATGAACTACGTCAAAAATCTAGGGATACATACTGTGGTGCACCAATTGCAACAAGTGCACTAAAAACAACACGAACAAATGTTGTTGGAAGTGGCTTAAAGCCAAGGCCCAATATTGATGCTGAATTCTTAGGCCTTACAGAAGAAGAAGCAGCAACATGGGAATGTAATACACTCAGAGAATTTAAACTTTGGGCAGAATCAACAAATTGTGACGCTGAAAGGATTAACAATTTCTATGAAATGCAACAATTGGTGTTTATGTCGTGGCTTATGAATGGTGATGTATTTGCGTTATTACCATTTTTCAAAAGGCCAAATAGCCCATATGATTTACGTGTGCAATTAATAGAAGCTGATAGAGTTTGTAATCCGATGGATTGTAGCTATCAAAACATTAATTCAGTAGTAGAAGGTGTAGAACGAAATGCAAGAGGAGAAATCGTAGCTTATCACATATGTAATGTACATCCTAAGTCTTTTTCAGAAACTAAAGAATGGCACAGGGTATTGGCATATGGCTCTAAGACAGGAAGAAGAAATGTCTTACATTGCATGATGCAAGAACGTATAGGTCAAAACAGAGGAGTTCCCTTACTTTCTCCTGTTATTGAAGCCATTAAGCAGTTAGGGCGCTATACGGATGCTGAACTTATGGCAGCTGTAATCAGTGGGATGTTTACCGTATTTATTGAAACGCCTTCTCCAGAACAAAAAATAGGCGAAGGTAATGAGCAGTACGAGGATGAAGATTTATCAAGTGAAATGTCACTAGGGAGTGGTGCAATTATTGCACTTAATGAAGGTGAGAAAGCTAACATGGCAAATCCAGGAAGGCCAAACACAGCTTTTGATGGTTTTGTATCAAGTTTATGTAGACAAATAGGTGCAGCTATTGAAATACCACCAGAGCTTCTCTTAAAACAATTCACAAACAGTTATTCAGCATCACGTGGAGCGTTGCTAGAAGCATGGAAGACATTTCGTATGTATAGAACATGGTTATCAAATGATTTCTGTCAGCCAATTTATGATGAATGGCTTGCAGAAGCAGTTGCAAAAGGAAGAATTTATGCACCAGGATTTTTCCAAGACCCATTAGTGCGCAAAGCTTATTCGATGTGTAGTTGGAATGGACCATCACAGGGACAACTTGATCCTGTAAAGGAAGCTAATGGTGCAAAGATACGAATTGAAGAAGGATTAAGTACAAGACAGCAAGAAGCAGTGGAGCTTAATGGAAGTGACTTCTTTGAAAATAATCGTCAACGAATAAGAGAAGAAATCGTAAGACAACAAATTCCAGGGTTAGGAATGAATATGGTACAAGTTGAGGAAGAAGAAAATGAAGAGAATTGATATAAAGGGTGACATTATTAGTAATGATATGGCATGGATTTACGATTGGTTAGAGCTAGAATATACGTCACCAGGTAAAATCAATCAAGCCTTAGAAGATGCACAAGGTGAGGATGTGGAATTTTTCATTAATTCACCAGGTGGTGATGTATGGGCTGGGTATGAGATTTTTAACAGCATTAGATTATATCAAGGGTGCACATTATCACATATTGTTGGACTAGCAGCTAGTTGTGGTTCATTTATACCACTTGCAAGTGACAAAGTAGTAGCTGAACAAATGGCAATGATGATGATACATGGTGCCAGTACATCTACAAGAGGGAATCAGCACAATCATGAACATACTAGAGACTTTTTAGATAAAGTTGATAGGACTATTGTACAAGCCTATACAACGAAAAGTGGAAAATCAGAGCAGGAGCTACTTGATTTAATGGCAAAAGAAACCTGGTTTACATCTTCAGAGATGTTAGAAATGGGCTTGATTGATGAAATTGTAGGAAACAATGGTTCTAAAATCAAGGTTTACAATTCGGCACAAGATGAAGCAAAAAAAGAAATTATAAATAAATTACTAAGCTTAGGTAGTGTTGAAAATGTAAAACAAGCATTATTAGAAAATAAAGGGTTGGGTCAAATTGTAACAAATACAATTAAAGATAAAGAAAAGGAGAATGAAACAATGAATAGTGTAGAAGACTTAAAAGCACAATATCCTGATTTATGTAATGAGCTAGAGCAGAAAGCAGTAGAAAATGAAAGAAAACGTATTCAAACAATTAATGCACTTACAAGACCAGGTGTAGAAGCACAAATTCAAGAAGGTATTGAAAATGGTCTTAATGCAGGGGAGGTTGCGATTAACATTCTTAATGCACAAACAGAAATCAATAAGGTACAAGGTAAAGCAATTCAAGAAGATGCTTTAGAAAGTGGTGTGAATAATATTAATTCTACGCCTGTACCACAAAATACAGATGAACAAGAAAAACAATCAGCCTTAGCAAATATGGCAAATATCATGAATGGGGGAAGAAGACAATGGGTAAATCATCACAAGTAATTGGAACAATGGTGCCTGACAATCTTATTGCGGATAACATTCATCCAATAGATACAGAAGCAGTAACAATTGCAGTAGGAGCAAAAACATTATTAAGAGGAACTTTAATTAATGCCACTGGTGACATGTGCACACTTAGTTCAGATGTACCAGTGGGTATTTTATGTGAGGATGTAGTTCAAGATCAATCAGAAACAACACAGGCATTAATGTATATTACAGGCTCATTTAGTGCTGATGAAATTAAAGTTGGAGAATCTGTTAACGTATCTGACTACAAAGTAGCACTTAAAAATTTAGGTATTTTTGTGAAATAAGGAGAGAAATTATGTTAAATATTTACGAAACACATTTTATGTTACAGGCAATTCAAGGTTATAATGAACCATTTACATTCTTAAGAGACACATTCTTCCCAAATGTAGAAACCTTTATGACAGAAAAGGCACTTGTTGATGTTGTCAAAGGTGGAAAAACAATGGCACCTCTTGTTGCACCATATGTTAATGGTTCCCTCGATAAGAGAAGCGGTTACCAAACAAGAGAGATTACAACGCCAAGAGTAGCGCCATTTAGAACGCTTACAGGTGATGATATTAAAAAACGTACACCAGGAGAAAGTCTTATCAGCGGGAAATCAGCGCAACAAAGAGCGCAAGAAATTCTTGCAAAGGATCTTGTTGATTTAGATAAGAAAATCATATATACAGAGGAGTACATGGCAGCTAAAGTACTTTTAGGTGCAAGTGTAGATATTGATGAAGTAGATGAATCTGGAAATGTAGCAGGTAAATTTAATATTGACTATGGATTTACAAATTTAGTTGAAGTTAAAAAAACTGAAAAGTGGAATTTACGACAACCATCTGTTGAAGATTCAACTAAAGAAGCAAGCACAGTTAATCCAATTAAAGTAATTGAAAAATGGATTGACGAATATGTGATTCAAAATTCATCAAATACACCTGATATTGTTGTTCTTGACCCTGATGCAGCAGAAGCATTTTCTAATAATACTTATGTAGATAAGATTTTACAAAGACGTGCACAAGCAGGTACAGTTCAAGAACCTACATACAAAGGAAAAGGCGCTACATTCATAGGTAGATTTACAAAGTATAACCTTGAAGTATACTCTTACTCAAATCTTGTAGACCAAGGAACAGGAACAGCTACACAATTACTTCCAAGTGGTACAGTAATTATTGGACCAAGTGGTCAAGGAACCATGAACTATGGTGCAGTAACTCAACTTGAGCAAGACAAAGGTTGGTTGACTTATGAAGAAAAACGTGTGCCACTCTACACAGTAAATCAACAGTCACAAGTTGAAATATTAAAACTTACATCAAGACCATTGCCATCGCCAAATGATGTAGATTCTTTTGTGGTTGCAACAGGTGTATGTTAGAATTTGAAAAGCAATTAGAAGCCGATTTGCAGACATTTTGTATGGGAGAATTTGCAGAGCAACATGTTATTAATGGTGAATTAGTAGCATGTTGCCTGATGGCTTCAGAAAAAGATAATGATGTTAACATTCAAAATAAAAAAGGTGTCATAACATCTTATCTAAGTATAGGCATACCAACAGTAGCAATAGAAAAAATATCACCAGGTGGTGTGATGGAAGTAGATGCAACATTATTTTATGTAGTAGAGTACTCATCTAGTTGTGGTATGTCTTATATAGATTTATCACAGCCTATAGGTAAATTTGATAAATCTATAAATATTCAAGAGCTTACAACACAAAAGGTTAACGGTATCAAAAAAGAACAATGGCAAGAGGTGTATAGTTGTGAAGCATACATTCGTCACATTAGCTCAGAAGAAATTGCACAATTCAATACAACACTTAATAGAGAGACTTTATTCATAAAAATGCACTACTTAGATACGCTAACAAGCAAAATGAGAATTATGTATAAAGATAAATCTTATAATATTATTTCTATCAATAACATAGAAGAAAAAAATGTATTTTTAGATGTAATATGCGAAAGGTGTGATTAAATTTGATTGAAATAGAAGGATTGAATGAGGTGATGAACCTTATAGATAAGATGGGGAATAACGCAGAGCAGGTGCAAAACAAGATTGTAAATGCACAAGCTGAAATATTATTAGATACGATGAAAAATACAATCAATGTAGATACAGGGAGAACACGAGATAGCTTAAAAGCATCTGGTGTATTAACTAAAGATGGTGAAAAATATAAGCTTGTAGGCGCTTATAAAAGCAACAGGGCACATGTTGTACGTATTTTAGAACGTGGATGTGCTTCATGGAAAGGGAAGAAATACCCGTTTCTGAGACCATCATTTTACAAATGTAAGCAAGAAATGATTGAGAAAACAAAAGAAATAATAGAGCAGGAGCTTAGAAAGTGAAACAAATAGCAGCGTTAATTGATGTAGCCCTGGAAAGTCTTAAATTAGATGTGACCAGGGCATATAATCCAAATCCAAGTACAGATCCATATATTGTATATAATTGCATTACTAAGAGTCCTAATCTTTTTGGCAGCAATGCTGAAAAGACCAGGACTTTTTATATTGATGTAGATATTTATACCCAAGACGCAACGCTTATAGATGATGTTGCAGAGGAAGTTGAGAAGAAACTTAAAGAACATGGATTTAAATTTTTACCAAGTGGTGATTTGATGATTGAGGATGATATAACACCTACGGTATATCATGTACCACTTGAGTTTTCATACGAAAAGAGGATGTATAATGGCAGATAGTGTTATTACAGGTTTAAGGGATTTAGTGTATTGTGTAATGAAAGATGATGCACAAGAAATTTATAATGCAGAAGTGAAGAAGTTTCCAGATGCAATTTTATGTAAAATTTCACCAAGTGCAAGTAGCGAAAAATTATATGCAAACAACAGGTTGAAAAAAGTATCAAACCGAATGAATGAGTTCAACATTGAGCTAGGATTTGCAAATATGACAGATGAAATTGAAGCAGATTTATTTGGACATGAAAGAGACCTTAATTTTGGTGGTGTTATCAAAAGAGACACGGATGTTCCACCATTTGTTGCGATTGGTGGAGTAGGAACATGTGATGATGGAGAAGAAAAATTCTTTTGGCTTACAAAAATTTCTTTTGTCGAACCAGATGATTCAGCACAAACAGATTCAAATAAAACAAATTATCAGACACCAACTATAAAGGGAAGTGGTTGTGCACGTATGCGAGATGGTGTGTGGAAACATTCGGTTATGACAAGTGATGAAAATTTTACAAAAGAGAAGCAAGAAAAATATTTTGAAAAGCCATATGAATTACAGGAGAATCCAAGTAAATTACAGGAGGTGTAAAAAGTGGAGTTAGTATTAAAAGATAAAAAGGTACTTGAAAAAATTACTTTTCTAGAACATGAAAAAGAAAAAATCTTTGAAAATGCAATACTAGATTGTAGAGAAGTCAACGAACAAGAAGCTACAAGATTATCTGAAATTGATAAAAATGTAGCTTTTTTAAATGCACATATTGAAAAAACTTACGTATGTACACATTTAAATGGATTAATTTACAAAGAGTTCTTTGAGAAGTCAAATAAACTTGTAGGTGAAATTGATAAAGATTCATTAAATGAATTAATTGATTTTGTATGCAAAGTTTATGGTAACAAGTTTTCAATTGATGACTTCTTACAAGGAATTGAGTTAGATAAAGTATTGTCGACAATAGTATCTGTCTTTAATGAAACAGGTGCAATGATTGTGAAAGACAAACAAAACATAGATAACTCATTACAAAAGGGTGGTAAAGCATCCCCTCAATGATGAACCCCTGGAAGATAGCATAAAGAGGATATTTATATCCTTAATGACAAAAGAGCTTTTACCAGGGGCAAAGAAGTTATCACTTAGCGAGATTTATGCTATGGATATACCTTATTATTTGCAGTTGGTAGATTTTTATCACAACAATTATCAAAAGACAAATCAAGTTGTGATAGATCTAGTAGGGATATAGGGGAAGAGAAATATATAAAAAGCATCTATTTTTAACGAATAGGTGCTTTTTTAATTAAATTTAAGGGAGTGAGCAGATGGCAGCTAATGAAGAAGTTGTAGGAATGGTTGTCAAACTTGCATCCGAATCTACAGATTTTCAAAATCAAATGAATACACTTAATAGGCAGATGAGAGTGCTACAGAGTGATTACAAAGCAACAGTATCAGCTTCTAAGGATTTTGATAATACACTAGATGGCAATAAAGCAAAGATAGAGTATCTATCAAAAGCGATTGAAACACAAGCTTCTATTGTAGAAGCACATTCAAGTAGAGTGGAAAAGACGAATGCAAAATTAAGTGATTTAGCACAGGCACAATCCACATTAAAAGAAAAGTTGGATGCAGCAAAATCTAGTTATCAAGATATCGTTGCAAGTCAGGGTGAAGAGTCAGAAGCAGCTCAAAAGCTTAAAGAAGAATTAAAAGACTTACAATCGGAGTATGACAAAGGTAATACAAAGATTAATAACACCGTTAAGACGTTAGATAATCAAACAATTAATGTTAACAAAGCAAAAGAAAAGCTTAATGTATATAACAATGAATTAAGTGATACAAAAGAAAAACTTGAACAATTATCTAACCAAGGTTCTACAAGTAGTAGTGTTTTTGATGCAATGAAAGAAAAAATGAAGGATACAGCGAGTAACACAAAAATACTAGGTGTATCATTGACTGATTTGGTTGGCGGATTTAATGGTGGAGAAGTTGCCAGTGTTGCCTTAGGAACAGCATTAGGAACGTTGGCAAGTGCGGGAATAGATATTGCTATACAAGCTTTTGTAAAACTAATAGCTTCAGTAGGTGAATTTATGGCAAGTGCAGTAGAAGTTGGTGCAACTTTTGAAGCACAAATGTCAAAAGTAAAAGCAATAAGTGGTGCAACAGAAGGTGATATGAGTAAGCTTACAAATGTAGCACGTGAATTTGGTTCATCAACACAATATAGTGCAACAGAAGCAGCACAAGCTTTAGAATATATGAGTTTGGCAGGATGGAATGCACAGCAAAGCAGTGAAGCTTTAGGTGGTGTACTTGACTTAGCAGCAGCATCTGCAATGGAATTATCAAAGGCATCAGATGTTGTTACAGACTACTTAACAGCCTTTAACTTAGAAGCGGATCAAGCAGGGCATTTAGCAGACGTAATGGCCTATGCAATGTCGCATAGTAATACAAGCACAGAGCAACTTGCTGAAGCCTATAAGAATTGTGCAAGTACTGCAGCTACATTTGGAATGTCGCTTGAAGAGACTACTGCATGGCTTGGGAAAATGGCTGATAGTGGATTAAAAGCAGGAGAAGCAGGAACAACTTTAAATGCAATTCTTGCTAGAATTTATGGTCAAAATGATAATGCTGTTGGTGCACTTAAAGAATATAACATTGCTATTTTTGATGCTATGGGCAACGCAAGAGAATTTACAGATATTATGGAAGATATGCAAGTGGCTATGTCTAACATGACAGATGAACAAAAAGATTTATTTATGAAATCAGTAGCTGGTACAAACCAATTATCAGGTTTTGCGATTATGTGCAATACAGCAACTTCAGAGGTAGACAAATTGGCCAATGCAATGGCAAATTCAGCAGGTACAGCATCTAAAATGGCACAAACTATGAATGATAATGTGGCAGGTCTTAAGACTTCTATTGATTCTAAGTTATCAGATATAAAAATTAGTCTATATAATAACATTGAGCCTATTCTAAAAGCTATATTATCCATGGTAAATACAATTTTAAATGGATTAACACAGTTTTTAGAACCAATAACTAGTTTGAGCAATGCTATAGGAGCACCGCTTGCAACAGTAATTAGCTCTATTATGAGGATTATAGAACTTCTGCAAAATACATTAATACCTCTTTTTTCAGGCCCAATATCTCTTATTACATCAGTTATTAGAACGATTGGTACTGGGCTACAAAACATTTATAGCATCATAGATACAATATGTTCAGGCATAGAGAGCTTTGTAGAACCAGTTGTTAATGCATTAAAAAATATTGGACATGGTATTGAAAATGTTTTTTCATCATTAAGTAACTTTGCAGATTTTGTAACAAAAATTATTGAAACGATTAATGTATTTATTGAGCAATTAGTAAGTAAATGGGGGGACTTAGTAGGTGTTATCACAAGTGCAGCACAGTTTGATATGAGTGGACTTGTAACACATTTCAATAGTTTAAAGAATACATTTTCGGATATGTCAGGAGCAATGAAATCTGTTTGGAATGGTAGTGTGAAAGATATTAATTCAATGACAAGTGAATTAGAGAGTAACACAAAACAATCGTTCAGTAATATAGCAGATGCATGTGGATTGGGTGCAAGTCATGTGTTTAGTAGTTTTGAAGAAATGTATAGTAATATTCAAAAACTTGATAATGATACATTTGGCCAACTTAAAGAAAATGCAAATGAGTATTTTAATGAATATGAACTAAAAATGAAAGTTTTAGACCAATATGAATCTGATACATTACAAGAACGTATGAAAAAATGGGAAGAGTCCCACAAGAGCATGGAAGGCTCTATGAACTACTATATTCAAAAAGCAGAATACCAGGCAAAACAAGAAGAAAGGTTGGCAAGAGAAACTTCTAGTAAACGTGAGCAAATCGAAACATCTTATACAAGTAAACTTGAAAAAGAATTACAAACTAGAAGTGATTCATTAAATAATTATGCAAATAAAGCATATCAAATGGATTATACATCATTTGCAGAGAACGAAGAAAAGAAAACAAAAAAGGTACAAGAAGAAGTGGAAAAACGCAATAAACTAGGTAATAGCTCGGGTGTTGGAAGTATTCTGTCTGGTCTTATAAAAAGCTATGCAGTAGGCACACAGTTTCACTCTGGTGGACTGGCCATTGTGGGAGATGATGCCAATGGACATGGTGAGCTAGTTAACATGAGAGCTGGCAGTCAAGTACATAGAAACGAAGAATCAAAAAGCATGTTGAAAGCAGCAAATAAAGACATTGAAGTATTATTAGCAGCAACACTAAATGAAATTAGATCACTTAAGCAACAGCAAACACAAACATATTATAGAGAGATAGCTGAAATGGGTCTTATTTAGAAAGGTGGTGTAAAATGTCAGTAGTTACAAAACAAATACCTTTTAGCGAAATATTACGTTATTCTTATGGATATATTTGTCCGTATAGTAATTATGAAAAATATTGGAGATGGCAAAAAGATAATGCTGAACTAAGGATGGATACTGGATCTAGCGGAAGGTTGATAAAAACAGTTTTTGCTATACCAGAAGAGTACAAATATTTTAAGACAAGACTATATGTCAATATTTCACAAACTATATATGTGGAAACATTAAAAGAACCGCTTACAAATGTTGAAAATAAAGAAAATAATGTAGTATATAATAATGAAGGATGGTTTTTGAGTGTAGGGGACACATTACAAACAAGTAAAAATAGCAATCTTGCAGTCACAGAATTACCATATAACGCAAATGGCTATCAGATAGCATTAAAGTCTTATTATAGTGGGAATACATTCAACATAAATGATAGTTATTTAGAAGTTGATGTAGTAGAACCGAAGGCAATAAACTTTGAAGTGACTGGTACGAGTATTGATGAAATTATTACGTGTACATGGTGTAATGAAGATGTAGCAAATTGGAAAATTGAAGTCATTAAAGATAATCAAGTTGTATGTATAAAAACTGGTACCGATGAGGAAATATCAACTTTTAAACAAGGTGATTTAAAGGTTACTGGAAATGTCGTTTTTAAACTTACTGTATATAATGAAGTGTATAGCAATAGCTATGAAAAAGAAATTGAGTTAACAGGCACACATGTAAAATTATTTGCAATTGAACCCTCTATTACACCACAAAAACTATATGAACCGATTATAATCAAAGTTTCAGGTGAAAATATGAGTGAAGTACTTATTGAGTGCACACAAAATAATGTTGTTAAATATTCAAAAATGATACAAGGAAACAATCTAAAAGATATTACAACAACAGTACTTGCATATACATTCACAAGTGGAAGTGTAGCAATTAAAGTAACAGCAAATTATAAGGGAACTTATTACTCTAATACAACAACACAAACTGTTAAATTTACAGCATATGGACCACCTAACACACCTGTTTTAGAATATCAGCAAGAGTATGCTACACCTTGTCCAGTTATTTCATGGCATTTAGATCCTGAGCAAATTCAATTTGAAGTTGTTTTAAATGGTACAGTTGTACAAAATGCATATTCAAGCAAAATACATCAATATGCATGTATAGATTTACAAAATAATACCTATAACACTATTAAAGTGCGCATAAAAAATGCTTATAATGAATGGTCAGAATATGCAACAGCAACATTTCTTGTCCAGTTTGCAGAACTGAATGAGCCAGTTGTAAGTACATATGTTGATATGCAAAAAGCGTGTATTACAATTATTTTTTCAAGTGAAGAACAAGAATTATTTTTAAAGCATGCCATATATCGTAAAAAGCAAAATGAAACAACATGGCAAAAAATAAAAGATAATTTACCATATGCATCTAAATATAGTGATTATGGTTGCAGTAGTAATGTTGTTTATGAGTATAAAGTGAGAGCTATTTCAACACTTGGAACATTTAAAGATAGCGATATTATACAAGGAAAAGTATTGTTTGAGGGTCGTGTATTAAGTGTTCCAGGAACAGATACACATATTACTTTAACAAACTTTGAAACAATACAAGATTCATTAGCAGAGATTACATTCAATAGCAGTAGTTCATATCTTGCAATTTGTGGCTTATCAGTTCCTAAGCAGGTAAAGACAAGAGACAGGTATAAAACATTTGCATGTAGATGTTGTTGTGAAACACAAGCGGAATATGAACAATTTTTAGCATTAGAAGATGAAGAGATTCTATTGTATAGGGATGGAAAAGGTGAAGCTTTTTATTGTACGATCCAAATAACAAGTACAATAGATTCGATGAATTACTACAAGTACATTAATTTTGTGGTAACAGAGACTTATTATTCGGGGGTGGAATATGATAAGCCAGTCTATTTTGGATATTCTAAGCGAGAGTGGTAGAAAGAATTGGTTTACATTTCAGCTCTTAGATAAAAATGAACATGTAAAAATAGAAAAACTGGAGTGCGTAGAGAGTTTCTCAATTACATACTCCAGTTTTAGTGATATAAGAAGTACAGCAAGTTTTAATATATCTGAAGAACCTAGCATTTGTTATACAGGGGATATGATCAAGGTAACGCTTCATACATATGTAAGAAATACCTATTTATCTATTCCACTTGGTGTATTTGTACTGGAAAAAGGCAGTGGTGAGAAGAATGGTAATACAACAAGTATATTAACAGATACAGCAACGGTTAGTGGTTACTCAAAGTTGAATTTATATAAATATGATAAGTTCCAAGATGACTATGAAATAAATAACGGTACTACTATTTATGATGAAATAATACGTTTGTTAAATACACAAAATGTAAAAATCCCAGCATCATCTAAACAATTAAGAAATAATAAGGTTTTTGAAATGAATACAACAAAACTTGAAGCAATTAATTACTTATTAGATGCGTTAGGATATACTTCATTAGGAGTTGATGGTGATGGCTATTTTACAGCAGCACCTTATGTCTTACCACAAGACAAAGAAATAACTTTTGAATTTACAGATGAAGTGAACCAAATTACATTAGAGCAATTTCAATATACGATTAACACCTCTGAAGTATATAACATATTCACTGGCTATAATTCAGAGCTTGGCTTGAAATATACCTATGTGAACGATCGTGCAGATAGTGCTATTAGTACCACTAACTGGTTTAATCGTTGCGATGAGCCAGAAGAATTTCAAGAAGTAAGCAATGCTATAGAACTGCAATCAAAAGTCAAAGAAAAAGCAGCACGCAGCTCTCAAAAATATTGCACAGTAACCTTTAAATCGTTATTAATTCCACCGC
This sequence comes from Clostridiales bacterium, assembly GCA_019418225.1. Lineage (GTDB taxonomy): Bacteria > Bacillota > Clostridia > Lachnospirales > Cellulosilyticaceae > Cellulosilyticum. Next base: position 23,502 of record DYCF01000014.1, read on the forward strand.
TTAATGATTTAGAAGCAGTACTGTTTAAGAATCAAAAAATAAATATGAAAGCCGAGTGGACAGGCTTCTCAATTAATTCAAATGAACCGTATATGCAACACACAATAAGGCAGGTGATGTATTTGTGATCAGTATGTATGAGAAAATCTTAAAAAAAGTAAAAATAGAGTTAAAGCAATTTTCATCTACCTATGCAACAGTTACACAAATTAAGCCATTAATGGTAGTAATGCCATACTCAAATACACCAATAGCAGCACAAAAATTTCAACATGTGAGTGTCGGCCTAGGTGATACTGTAAGTATAAAAAAAATAAATGGTAATTATATTGTAGAAGGAGTGATTTCATGAATATAGATGGGAGCATCATGTTGCCGGTCAGTTGTATACTTGAAAAAAATCTTCCTGAAAAGATAATAGGAAATCAGTGGTACATAACAGTAAAAAATAAAAATGATACAGTAGGCAAGTTGTGGGTGCCAAATAGTGACGGATTGCCTGTTTGTATGTGTGATTCACCAGTAATAGATTTAATAAAAGATCAAATCAATGTTTTAGAAGATAGTCCTAATTTTACAGGAAGCCCTAAGATACAGGGGCAACAAATAGCCGTCAAAGATACAATAGTTGAAATTTGGAGCGGAAACATTGTAAATGGTACTATAACATTATCTGAAAAAATAACTAACTTTAATAGAATTGACCTACACACACAACCAGCTGGAGGTTATGGTTACACAGCGTATAGTTTTGACAGGGGGCAACATGGATGGAAATTACAAACAAACACAAAGTATGCAATACCTATAGCTACAGGTAAGGGATTAGACATTGTATTTTCTGATGATGGTATGAGTGCTACAGTATCTAATAATACAGGTATTTTAAGACGTATCTTTGCATTTAAAAAGGGGTAATTAATTGTGATAATTTATGCGGAATTAAACGAAAACAAAGTGATTATGAGTTATGCTAGTAACAAAGACTTAATTAGAAAGATAGAGATAGAAACAGACATTGATCTAAACACTATTGATATTGTGGAAAATTATAAACTAGAAGATGGAAAGCTCATAGAACTAACTGACGAAGAAAAAGAAGCTAATAAAATAGATATTTGTCCAGGTAAAACAGTAGAAGAACGTCTATTGGAAGCAGAAATAGAAAATAAAAAATTAAAGCAGCATCAAGAATTTATTGAGGAATGCTTAATGGAAATGGCACAAATTGTTTATAGTTAAAATGCATAAAAGGATGGTAAATACATATGGCAAAGTTGTTCGCACAAAAAATTATCTTAGGGAAAATAACATTTGAGGATGTACCAACAAAACTGAAAGAAGAAGTGGCAAAAATTCTTATAGAAGAATGTGATATGCCTGAGCTTGTTACAAATAAAGAATATCTTCCTAAAGAAGAAGCTGTACAAAAATAATAAAAGAATAATTTGAAACTACATAAGTCATAAGAAAGCACCTTTAAGAACGAAAAAGGTGTTATTTTTATGCCTTTTGTACACAAAAATAACCCAAAAGATTACTAAATACATTATTAATCACCTGTTAGAAGGCATTAATCACTAAAAGGGTGAAAAAGGGTTCTTTTATGTTCACATAGATTATTTTAGATTATTAATATTAATTAGGAGGTTTTATTCATGGAGGTATTTGAAATTATAGTGACGACTTTGGGTGGTGGTACAGCTATCTTGGCATCTGTAAAAGGTGCTATAAAATATGCGACTACTCGAATGGAAATCTACAAAGAACAAGCTCGTCAAGAACGAGAAGAAGATCGTAAAGAGCGAGCTGAACATAACGAGAGATTGTTGGCTCAAATTGATAAGCGAGATGAAACCAATCAAACCTTACTTAAGACTAATATGGAGTTAGCAGAAGGTTATCGCATCTTAGCTAATGAACATAGTGTAAAGATTAATCGTGTTGAAAACACAGTGCTTGTTATGGATGAAAAACTTAACACTTTATTAGAAAGAGAGAAAGAGTAAAATATGGCAACTAAAGATGAAGTACAAAGATGTATAGAACTAGTGAGTGTAGCTGCTCAAAGGAATTATTCAAGTAGTAAGGTTTTACCGAGTATCATTGTGGCACAAGCTTGTCTTGAAAGCGGATACCTCACAAGTGAATTGGCAACTAAGGCAAATAATTGTTTTGGTATTAAATGGGCAGCTTACAAAACACCTAGAAAGCATAGTTACAAAGGTATAGATTGGTCAGTGTTTAATTCCATAGAAGAATGTGTCATACAACATGGGGTTTACTATAATAGTAAGCCTCATTTTTATGCTGAACTAATAGGTGAGACAGATTTAAATAAGGCATTAGATGCTTTAGATAAATCACCATATTGTGCAGATGTAGGATATAAAGAAAAGCTATTAAAAATTATTAATCAATATGATTTAACTAGATTTGATAATACAAAAGGAGAACATAAAAGCATGAAAATACTTATTGATCCAGGGCATAGAAATAACCTAAGTGACTGCGGAGCTGTAGGAAATGGCTTAAAAGAAAGTGAGTTAGCTTTAAGTATATCTAAATTACTTAAAGTAGAGCTTGAAGCGTGTGGCCAAACCTGTTATTTGACTAGAAGCACTGAAAATGAAGCGATTAGCGTAAGTGATAGACCTAAAAAAGCAAAAGAATTAGGAGCAGATTTGCTTATTAGTGTACATATTAATTCAGCTGGACCAGCAGCAGAAGGGATTGAGGTATTATATAAAACTCAAAAGGCTTTAGCTGAGAAAGTATGTAATGGAATGGTAGCTAAAACTGGTGCAAGAAACAGAGGGGCTAAGCAACGTACAGATTTAGGTGTGCTAAATGGCTTTGACAAATCTATTTTATTAGAATGTGGTTTTATCTCTAATGCTAAGGAGGCTAAATTAATGAACACAAAAGAATATCAAAAGAAATTAGTTAAAGGGATTGTGAAGGGGGTAGCTGAAGAGTTTGGCTTTTCTAATTTAGTTAATCATGATCCATTAGTAACTCAAGACTATGCTTTAATTACTGCAGTTAATGAAATTATTGCAAGTGGTGTAAATATTAATGCTGCATCCTGGAATGATGTTAATAAAATTAATTTAAAATATGTACCAGGGCTATTAAATAAGTTAGGTGGATTAAATAAGCTTGTGACAGATGGTGTAATTAGTTCAACTGAAATTTGGGAAAATGGAACATATACTGTAAATCATGTAAGAAGTTTATTGATTAAATATGCAAATAGATTAGGGTAGGCTTGGGCTTACCCTTTAGTTTTATCAAAATAAGAGAATGAGGTAAAAAGAGTATGTACGAGTTATTAAATATTGAAATAAAAGATGGTAAACAGTTAGTAAGTGCTAGGGAGTTACATGCATTCTTAGGTGTAACAGAAAGGTTCCAGCAATGGTTTGATAAAAGGGTGAAGAAATACGAGTTTGTAGAAAACATGGATTTTACAAGTGTGAAGACCTTTACGGTTGTAAATAATGGAGCTAAAAAAGAATTACAAGACTATGCAATAAGCATTGAAATGGCAAAAGAATTATCTATGATACAAGATAATGCAAAAGGTAAAGCAGCAAGGAAGTATTTTATACAGTGTGAAAAACTAGCAACATCTTTAAATGGTTATTATATGGATCATATTAAGGAACTTGCCACAAGACTAGATCGCACAGAAAAACTCATAGGACTTAGATGCAAGCAGAAGTTTGATTATGGCAGATACATAAAAAATAAGATGTGTATTCATAAGGCTAATAGTGCATATGAAAATGTTAAGATGGTATTGTTTGCTGAGCTAGGAGTAAGCAAGTGGGAAGATATTGATTACTCGCTAGATGTGATTATGAAAATTGATGAAGTACTAGAAGTATTAAAATTGGATAGGCAGATGTCGTTATTAGGGTAGGGCGAAAGCTTTACCCTTTTATTTTTTTGTGTAAGAAAAGGCGAATTTGTTTATAGAGAGGTATTGAAATACTGATTTTATAGATGATAAAAGAATTAGATAAGTACTTTTAGGGAATAATATTGAAAAATTCAATGATATTTGTATAATAAAAGTATACCTAGAATGGAAGGGAGGAGGAATATGAGTAAGGTAGTATATATGTATATATATACAGGCAAGCAAGAATTGCCAAATGATGAAAATATATTAACCTCCGATAATAAACAGCTTGTAGGTTTAGAGGCACAAAGATATAAAGGAATTCAGAGGCAAGAGATTGAACAAAAGTATTTATTAAGACCATATGAAGTAGAACAAGGAAGTTTTATACACTTCATAGATTACAGTGAACAATATAACTGTATGATTAGAGATATTGAATTTATGCATCAGCTAACGGATACAGAAATGCAAGACTTAAATAGTTGTATATATTCAAAGAAAAAAAATGAGATATTACAATTTATTGATGAGCAGAGATATGAGTACAGTAATGATGTTAGAAAAATTTCTTTTACTTATTTAGGTGGGCAAAGTAAAGTTTTGAACATTGAAGTTAGTGAAAGTGGTGTTATAAGTTTCAGTAGTGATAATATCAGTGAAGTAAAAAAGATATTCAACTCAAAGCTTATAGAGGCATTCTTCGGCATCAGGACTTGTGAGGTGGATAGATGAATAATATGCAACGAGTAAAATATATCTCAACTCAAATAATTCAATTTATAATATTTTATTATGGTACAAGGATTTTTTTGGCAGAAGAGGCTTGGAGAAATGACAAATTAAAAGAGATGTCTTTCTTTTTAATTATTGGTGTTATATATACAACTATTGGGGTTTGCTTTTATTCATTTGCAGCACCAATAAAAGCAAAAGTTTTTCAGAAAAATAAGCAATATAAAGGAGAAGATACTAATTTTTCAGTTAAAGGTAGGACAAAGACACCTGAACATGAAAGAACAATAGAGTTTAAAATAGAAATTGTAAGACAATATTCAATATGGGGATACTGGGTACTAAAATTACTGAAAAATATCGACTTCTTTATTGAGGTAGAGCCTCTAAGTGATAATATTAACATCCAAGTAATAGATGGGAATAATATTAGATCTATAACGCAAACACCAAAAGGATTTGCTTTTAACGTAGGAGAGTATATACAAGAACTTTTACAAAATACTGACAGTTGTAGTGTGTCTAAGTCAATTTATTATAAGATAGTAGAAAGTAGTACTATATATAGTGTAGATGAACAGATAGTAGTAAAGGCACAACTATCACATCGAGGCTTTATTACAAATATAGTAAAGATATTTACTAAAGTTGAATTAGAGGAACATCATGTCAAATTTATACGGAGCTAGGAGTAGAGTATGGCGAAAGAATATGTAAGAATTAAATTATTTGAGTTAAGTGATATCACTAGAATCGAGGACTTACCTCCTATCTTAGAGTTGAACTATAATAAAGAATTAACATATTTAGAAGGATTTAATTTAAGTCCAAGGGATAAAACATTAATTAATAAATGGAGAAAAGAAGGTAATACGTTTAATGTTTGTAGCTACCAGGAAAATACAGACATACCAGAAATTAAATACATAGTATGTAATGCTTTTATGGAGACAAGTATTTCAAGAGCACAGTCTATTATAGATGGTACGGTCTTACCAAGAGATAATAGGGTGAATGCGGCAGAGTATCCAGCTATATTTTTTGAAAAGGATAGAAAGGTGTACTGTGCAATTAGATGCTCCGCACATTTAGATACAAAGTTGAAATCAGCTCTCATGGGAGGGGGACGAGGACAAGATGAACTAAATGAGCGTTGGGGAAAAGTGAAAATAGATGATATATTTCAATATAAATTTACCAGTGACTTTTATTATTGGATGTTTGCCAATATAAGTAACTCATATAGCTACCATAATAAGCTAATATGTATTAATGATGCTAAGTATATAAATAATATTTCTGATAGAGGTGAGAGTAGTTACTCCAGTAAAGGACCTGCATTACAACAAGATATTATACCAAAGACAGGTTTAGGTACGGCAGCTATTGTAGACTCATTAGGTGTTGCTATAGAGGTAGAGGATGAAGCTAACCTGGAGATACGACTCGAAAATAATGGGGTTTGTTATATAAATAAGAATTTATCATCAGTTATAAAAAATGGTAAGGTTGAAATGGTAGATGATTATTGGACAGAAATTATTTTAAAAGTATATTGTGAAATAATTCCAGGCTTAGCAAGTGGATTTAATGAAGATATAAGGACAGATAAATGGAACATTGGTGTTCAAAATCAATATATGTGTCAATGGGCATTAGAGGTAATTGAAGATTTATGTATTCAAAATAGGATAGATATTGAACAAATTAAAAGTCTAAAGTACTTTAAATAAAAATATCATTTGTAGGTAACATCTATATAGAAACAGATTATAAAATTACATTATGTAAAAATTAGGTTTTCAATGCTAACTTAAGTATATTTTGTGATAGTTTTAATATTTTAGATGTAAAATACCAAACTGTTTCTATATACTAAAATAATAGTTTTAGTAGGACCAGGCATAAAAGCTTGGTCTTATTTTTCTGTTTAAAAATATCGTTTTAGATGGATCAAGTGAAGATGTTAGAATTACAGAGCTAGGGGAATGATCCTCTAGCTTATTTTTTTATAAAAATAGACAAATGTAAAAAAATGTCATATAATATACATTGTAAACTATCAAAGTCCCCCAAAATATATTGATAGTTTATATATTCCAAACAAGCAACGTAGTAAAAGGCTAGAGTATAAACTCTGGTCTTTTTAATTTTGTATACAAAGGAATAAAAAGGACGTTAAATATTGTTGACATCATACACAAAATAGAATATCATTTTGTTGAATCCCATAGGGATTCGTAGTATCTTTTGGGGGATACTCAAAAAAATAGAGTTTTTATATTTTAGAGGAAAAGAAGTTAGGATATAGTGTCCTAGCTTCTTTTTTGGCAAAAAAATAATGACCAGAGCCGAAGCCCTAGCCAATACGACAAATAACAGAACATGGTGGTAACAATTACCACTTGCAAGCCCTTAAAACTTGCTAAAGTTATTATAGCACAATTTGGTAGGTAATAACTACTATTTTTAGTATGACCAGTGAGTTGATTACTGGTCTTTTTTTGTTTTTATCCACGATACGGTTTAAAAATTGGAACAAAGACTTGTATGCTTATAAATTTTATTAAACTAAATGCAAAACCTATGTCTTTTTTATTTAAACAAATTATGATAATATAAAATAGATTTTATATTATAGGAGGAATTAAGATGAAAAAAGGAATTACATTTTTATTGGTTGTAGTGATGCTTTGTAGTAATTTATTTGCTCATAGTGGTAGAACAGATAGTAACGGAGGGCATAAGGATAATAAAAATGTGAGTGGCTTAGGTTCGTATCATTATCACTGTGGAGGGTACCCAGCACATTTACATGATAATGGAGTGTGTCCATACGATGAAGTTACTTATATAAACTCAGCATCAAAAGAAAAAACTACATATACTGAAAAGAAAGTAGGTTTTACGATTAATAATAAAAATAGTACTATTGATGCTATTAATGTTAATGGTACAAATTTAATAGAACTTAGAACACTTTGTGATCAGCTAGGAATAACAATAGTAGAATATGATTCAGAGTTAAAAAGTATTAAATGTATTAAAGGAACTGATGAATTTATATTACAAATTGATAGCAAAAACATGTGGAAAAATGGCGAGCTAATATTAATAGATGTACCACCAGTAGCGTATAAAGGTAGAACTATGGTACCTGTAAGAGTAGTTGCCGAAGCAATTGGAAAGTCAGTTACATATGACTCAAGTACAGGTAATATAGTGATTAAGTAGCCTGTATAAAAATATAATAATTTGTTTTAAACAGAGTGCTAGAATGTTAGCATTCTGTTTCTTATATTTAAATTTAACCACAATATAGTCTAAAAGTGTCCAAATTCATCATGGACAAAAATTGGACACTTTTTAATACTATATTAAAGGATTTTAAGTTAACTTAACTATAGTAAAGCTAACAAAAGCGTTGAGTTTACACATATTTACATTGCACATCTAATCATTATCCATTTACACCACACGTTGAGACTGTCGTTAAGTTAAGTAAATAAGATTTAGTTATATCGAGGCTTAGAGCGTTTTTTCGTTCTAAGCCTCGATGTATTTTTGGGCAAACTAATGTAATGAAATTTTTTTAGGGAAAATTACTTGAAAAGAACATATAGTTAATTGTAAGGACGAACAAACCAAAAGACTAAGCAGAAAGCTTACTCGTAAGCTGTAAACCAACATTGCTAACTTTTGTATGCATGAGGTAGAAGGGGAGAGGATGCAAGGATGTAGAGGCCAGATGGTTTCAAAGGTGCTTATATGGCTAGAAATAAAAAGTATATGATATGGCTTTAAAATCAGATGTGAGCGTTTTGGGTACCAAATCATGAGAAACGCAAAGCATATGGCCTCCCAACCATTTGCATTTTTAGCTGTTTGGAAGTATTTAAAGAATAAGGAAGCTTAAAGTCCTCTAAATAATTGGGAGGCTATTTAGAAGGCATTAAGTGGAGAGAGGATTTAAATAACGAAGATGAGCTAAAGGTTCGGAGGGAAAAAGTCATAGTGTCACAAAATGTCCAAGGCATAGGTCTTGGATGTTTTGTGTAAATTATTATTGAATATAAACAATGAATAAAATTATTTTAGTATTTACAAAATATAGAATAATTAATTCTAAAATATAGTAAAAAAGTAGAAAATGAATCATATAATTTATTGGAAGATATAATTAATATATAAAAATGTAAAAAATGTATAAAAGTGCTAAAATTATATTGAAAAATGTCGACCGATACCATAAAATAAAACTGAATTTTAGTTTAAAAATTTTATGGAGGAATATATGGTATTTGGGAAGATTGAAAAAAGCAAGAAGGTAGCGACACTTTTAGTAGGCTCACTGGTAGTGAGTAGTACAGTGCCTTCTTTTGGAAATGTTGTTGAGGTGAAAGCAAACAAGGAGATCAACCTCATCAAACAGGATGACGTATTACGTTCAATGAACTATACAACAGGTGGGGCTGTGGATATAGTTAAACCAGAGAAGGATAAAACTTATACATATGATTTTAAAGCAACAGCACAAGAAGTTATTGTACCAGCTACGTATGATAAAACTAATCCTATTGAAACATTGGTTTCACCAGATGGATTAATGACAATCAATGGAAATGGTAAAATGTACAATCACAATAGTGCACATGGTCTTGTTGTTTATGATGGGAATAGCTTTGAAGTAAAGGTGGCGGGTAATGCAATCATTACTTTTGACCTTTGTAGTTATTCTAAAGATGGGACCATTACAGGAGATGTAGATGCAGAAGACGGAATGTTATCCAAAGCTTACATTAACTTAAAAGGGGAGAAAGATGGAGAAAAGGTATCCTTTAAATATTCAGGTGAAGCCACAACATTAACATTTACGATTAATGGTAATGGATATTTACATGGACTTACAGTAGAAAACACTTCTGAAACATTAGATATGGTAACTTGGGCACAAAAAGACTTTAAAATTGGTATTGGCGAAGCTAAGTTAGATGTGACAGGGGCGCTTACAGATGCAGATTTAGCAGAAGTGACAGCAGAAGACGGTGATGTTTATTATGCTTTAAGTGAAAAAGCTTATGTAAGTGTAGACTTAAAGGATAAAGCGCTGCGTCCAACATCCTTAACGAATTATAGTCCAGAGGTGGTGGAATCTTTAGCAGTAGATGGCAATGGGGATGTTGTTGTTACATTTAAAGATCAAACAACTTATCCATATACATATACGATTAAAGTGCAAGATAAAAGCAAGTATAAAACACCAGAGGCAGCAGATACTTATACATATGCCTTTACGGGAAGTGTGATTCCAAGTGAATTTACGTCATCTCATCGTATTGAAAAGTCATATACAGTAGATGATGGGATTGTAACAATTGGAAAAGGTGAAGGAGCTAAAGCACCTTATTGGCACGGGAGTGGACATGGTCTGGCATTATATGGCGATAATTATATTGATGTAAAAGTAGCTGGTGATGCAGTGATTAGTTTTGCAAGATGTCAATATAGTAGTCCAGCAACACTTACTGTTTCAAATTTAGCAGAAGGCGCTGAAGGCACATTCGACTATAATGAGATGCAAGGTGCATGTAACAGCACAATGACATACACTTATACAGGTGAAGCCACAACATTAAGATTTACATTAGAGGCAAAAGATACTGTATATTTACATGGTATGACTGTGAAAAATACAGGTGCTGTAATGGACTCAGAAATTGTAAATCCACAGCTGGCAATGCCTTATGTTAAAACAGATAACTTATCAGTAGTCGCAAGAGGACACCGTTTGTTATTTGCACATGAAGAGGCTTCAGCTACAATCACTTCATTAAATAACGTGGGCTACTATTTATTTGAAGCATATGAAGGTGCAGCAACAATTGAAGTAGATATTAAAATTTCTAGTATCGGTTCATCAAGCAGCCAAGGTATACTTGTGGGGATGTTTGAAGATGCTGAAGAAATTATAAGCATTGCAACAGTAGGGATCCGTGGTGGCGGAAAGATTAGAAATATTTATAATAAACAAGGTACACAGTTACCAGCTGCAGGCGGACTTAATGTGAGTTATAACAAAGGGGATACTATTCATATTAAAGTAAGCAAAGAAGAGAAAGGCTGGTACTCGGAGGTAACTGTTCCAGGACTTTCATCAAATGGGACTATTAAATATACAAATACAGCTTTATTAGACGATAGCAGTACAAAGGTAGCTTTTGGACTTGCTTTTGCAAACGCTTCAGGTACAATTTCAAACTTAACATATAAAGATGCAGCAGGAAATGTACTTTATGCCCAAACAGATTGTTATGCAGCTATGGGGACAGCACCGACAGTAGAATGTATTGAGCCACCAGTTATTTCAGAAGACCGTACACAGATTACAGTGAAATGGGAGGGAGATACTTGTAAAGAGGATGCAGCTTATCAAGTAGAACTTTCTAAAGATGGTGGAAAAACTTATACAGTACTTGCTAAGGATGTCACATCAAAGTCTTATACATATGAGATTGATGGGAACGGAGAGTATGTATTTCGTATCTCAGGTTTATGTGGTTTAGTGACAACAGCGCCTATGGTATCAGAAAGTGTATCTGTTATAGCACCACTTGCAACACCAAACTTAGTTGTAACAGGTGGTGATACATGTGTGAACTTAAGCTGGGATGAGATTGCAGAGGCAACAACTTATGAGGTATATCGTAAGGCAGTTGATGAATCAGCTTATACACTTATTCAAGAAGTTTGTGCAACAATGTACACAGATACAGCAGTTGAAAATGAAACACCATATTACTATTATATTGTGGCAAAATCAGTAGATAATACAAGTAATCCTTCCATGACAATCTTAACTGTACCAACAGCAGGACGTGAAGGCTCATATGTTTATGAAGAAGAAGCGGCTAAAATCACAATGACTCAAAAATCAAATGATACAGTGTATACTGATGAGGCTGTTTTAGCAGGTTATATTGATAGAGAGGGTCAGCTTGAATTAGTCGTAAATGATAAAGTGCAAGAAACAGTTTCTGTAGCAGCCAAAGATGCGTTTGCATTTACAGCAAGATTACAAGAAGGTAGAAATGCAGTAGAATTACATTTTACGGATGAATTAGGCAAGGTGACACGCCAAGCTTATAACTTTGTTTATTTAACACAATATGATTTAGTGGTAGATAGCAGCTTTGAGAGCGAAGAAGGTGAAGAAAGTACAGATTTTGTAGGTGCAAAAATGTACCGTACTGTACAAAGTGCTGTCAATAGCGTGCCAAGTAACAATAAAGAACAAATTGTCATTCTTATAAAAGAAGGTAATTATAGAGAGCATTTAGTAGTAACATCACCATATATTACATTAATTGGTGAAGACCGTGAAAAAGTAAATATTAATTTCTATGATGCAGCAGAAGGTCCAGCAGGTGGCGATACAAGTTTACGTCCATCAGTTTATGTAAAAGGAAGTGCGAAAGGATTCGCAGCAGAAAACTTAACTTTTGAAAATACATATGACTACTTAGGCGATGGTTCAATTTCTAATGAATCAGCAGATGCACTACGTGTAGATGCGGACCAAGCTACGTTTGTAAATGTTAAGATTTTAGGTTACCAAGATACATTACAAACAAATACAAATCATCAATACTTCTATAAATGTTATATTGGTGGAAATATTGACTATATCTATGGAACAGGGCAAACTTTATTTGAAGATTGTGATTTAGTATACCGTTATAGTGCAAATAAAAATGCAGGTTATATTACAGCACCAAAAACAGATGCAGATGATGCTTATGGCTATATCTTTAATAACTGTAGAGTTTTAGCTGAATCAGGATGTAATGGATCTAAATACTTATTAGCACGCCCATGGGGACCAGATGGTGCTGCGACATTTATCAATACATATATGGGCGGAATTGTTAATAAAACAGCACCTTATGCAGATATGAGCGGTAACTTATATACAGCCGCACGTTTTAATGAATATTATTCTTATGGTGCAGGTTTTGAAATTAACAACAATCGTTTACAAATTTCTAAAACACAAGCTGAAAAAATGTTAACACCAGCCTTTTTAGGATGGGATCCATATCAAATAATAGATGAGAGAAACGCAAATTATTTAGCTACAAAAAATAAATAACCTAATAAAAAACAAGCTATTTAGTAGAACGGCTAAATAGCTTGTTTTTTTAGAGTAGAAAAGAAAAGGATAAATTAAAAGACATAAAGTGAAATAATGAGACAAATATAGATAAAAATTTACAAATACACATTAATATGTTATTATACTTATTGAGAAAAATAAATAATCTTTCATATATTAAACTTTGTATAAATTTGAAAATAAGGTTCAAATGTTTCTACCTAGTCACCGTAAAAGACTGGACTATAAAGTGAAGGACATGTTTTTGTCTTTTTACAATCTTATACTGTTTAATGATATGAGACCGTTAATATGGAGGAGTAATGAAAGTTTCAAAAGCAAATAACGAACAAGAATCAAAAAAGCTAAGTAGAAAAGAAGGCAGTGTTTATGAATTAGACGGACGTGTTGCATTAAAAACGGCGGTGCCATTGGGTATCCAGCATGTTTTGGCCATGTTTGTAGGGAATGTTTCGCCACTAATCATTGTGTGCGGTATGTTGGCTATTGCCCCAGAGCAAAAAGCAGTACTGATGCAAAATGCAATGTTTATTGCAGGACTTGTGACACTTATTCAGCTCTATCCTATAGGAAGAGTAGGTGCAAATTTACCGGTGGTAATGGGAACAAGTTCAGGATTTTTACCTACAGTTAAGGTTGCAGCAGGTTCGTATGGGTATGGTGCTATTTTAGGTGCGTCCCTCATAGGTGCATTGGTGGAAATTATACTTGGCTTTTTTATTAAGCCGCTTAAAAAATTGTTCCCACCAGTTGTAACAGGGGTTGTCGTACTTTCTATTGGGATTTCTTTAATTCCAACGGGTATTAAGTTCTTAGGTGGTGGCGTAGGTGCTGAAGACTTTGGTTCACCTAGCAATCTATTTTTAGGCTTTTTAGTCATGGCAATTGTCATTATCCTTAAACAATTTACAAAAGGTTTTTTATGTACAGCCCATATTTTAGTGGGTATTATGGTGGGTTACATTGCAGCTATTTTTATGGGTAAAGTAGATTTTAGTGGTGTTGCAAGTGCAAGCTGGATAAGTGTGCCACAGCCTTTTATGTTTCCATTTGAATTTAAGCTGGATGTAATTGTACCAATGTGTATTATGTACATAGCAACTGCAGTAGAAACTGTAGGAGACATTTCAGGGATTACAATGGGTGGTTTAGATCGTGAAGCGACAGATAAAGAACTTTCAGGCGCTGTTATTGCTGATGGTGTAGGAAGCGGGATTGCAGCATGCTTTGGGGTACTTCCAAATACTTCTTTTAGTCAAAATGTAGGGCTGGTAGCTATGACAAAGGTTGTAAACCGTTTCACTATTATGACAGGTGCAATCTTTTTAATGCTTGCTGGATTCTTTCCAAAGTTAGGTGCAGTTGTTGCAGCAATGCCACAATCTGTACTTGGTGGTGCAACAGTGATTATGTTTGCTTCTATTGCAGTAAGTGGGATGCAGCTGATTTTTAAACAAGATATGTCAGGACGAAATGTGATGATTGTAGCCGCATCACTTGGTCTTGGATTAGGACTTGGTAATGTACCTGAAGCACTAATGTACTTACCAAGCTTTGTTCAATTATTATTTGCACAAAGTGGTATTGTTGTGGCCTTTTTAGTCGCATCTTTCTTACATCTGGTCTTACCAAAAGATGCAGAAAGCGTAGAAGCAGAGGCATAAAAAGAAATCTATGTCAGTTATAGTGTAAAAGGTGGTGCTTCTAAAAAGTACCACCTATTTTTTAGGGTAGAATTAGAGGAGAGGTATATATGATTACAATTAAGGAATACTTTGTAGCAGCTAGCTTAGAAGAAGCATATAACAAGCTGACAAGTGGTAAGAAAAATATTATATTAGGTGGTATGATGTGGCTTAAGATGCAAAGCAAAATGGTGCCTGTTGCTATTGATTTATCACAACTTGGTTTAGATAAAATCGAAGAAAAAGACGATGTGATAGAAATAGGGGCCATGACAAGCTTAAGACAACTCGAGAAAAGTGATATTTTAAGACAATACTTTGGTGATGTATTTAAAAACGCGTTATCGCATATTGTAGGGACACAATTTAGAAATACAGCAACTATAGGTGGAAGTGTTTTTTCACGCTTTGGATTTTCTGATCCTTTAACCGTATTGTTAGCACTAGATACACAGGTAGAGCTTTATGGGGCAGGTAGGATGTCCCTTGAAGAGTTTATGTTAGCGAAACCTCAAAAAGACCTTTTAGTCAAACTGATTATAAAGAAAGAACAAACAAAGGTGATTTATAAATGTCAACGTCAAACAGCCACAGATTTTCCGAATCTTACAGTTTGTGTAAGTGAAAGGGAAGAAAAATACAAAATTGTAGTAGGTGCAAGGCCACAAAAAGCAAAACTTGCTTATGAAGGTATGAAACTTCTAAATGAGGGACAGGCCCCTGTAAAAGTGGCAGAAGTGGTAGCAGAAGAACTTAATTTTGGAGACAATATGCGTGCAAGTGGGGCTTATCGTAAACATCTTGCCAAGGTGCTTGTGCGAAGAAGTTTAGAAGAACTTATGACAGAAGGTAAATAACAAATAGGAGTTTGAATTGTAATTAAAAGAACAAATACTAGATATAGTTAAGGATGAGGCACAATGAAGATAAAGGTATGGATTAATAATAAACTTTATGAAGATGAAGTGGCAGCAGATTTAATGCTTATAGATTATGTACGCTCAAAAGGTTATTACAGTGTCAAAAGAGGCTGTGAAACGACTAACTGCGGTTTATGTACAGTTTGGCTAGAAGGGACACCTGTTTTATCATGTAGTGTACTGGCTATGCGTGCAAATGGCAAGAAAGTAACGACTCTAGAAGGGTTAGAAGAGGAAGCACGAGAATTTGGTGAGTTTTTAGCAGGTGAGGGGGCAGAACAATGTGGTTTTTGCAGTCCTGGTTTTATTATGAATGTGTTAGCCATGAAGCGTGAACTTATAAAGCCTACAGAAGAGGAAATTAAAGAATATCTAGCAGGTAACTTATGTCGTTGTACAGGATATATGGGGCAACTTCGTGCCATTCAAGCTTATTTAGAGGAGAGAGTATAAAAGATGAAAGAGACAATGAAGTATGTAAGCAGCAGCATCAAAAAAATAGATGCTGAGGCACTTGTTACTGGAAAACCAGTTTATACAGAAGATATGATGCCAAAAGAATGCTTAGTGGTTAAAGTGTTACGAAGCCCTCATGCTTATGCAAGAATTAAGAATATCAATAAGAATATTGCTTTAAAAGTACCTGGCATAGAAGCTATCTATACTTATGAAGATGTACCACGTATTCGCTTTACAACAGCAGGCCAATCTTATCCAGAACCAAGTCCATATGATCGTTACATATTAGAGGAGTATGTCCGTTATGTAGGTGATGTTGTAGCGATTGTAGCAGGAGAAAATGATGCGGCTGTTGATAAGGCGCTTAAACTGATAAAAGTAGAATATGAGGTTTTAGAACCTGTGCTTGACTTTACAAAGGCGCTAGATCATCCAGTAGTTATTCACCCTGAAGAAGATTATTTTAATAATTTCCCTATAGGTGGGGATCGCAAGCGTAATTTATGCGCTTCAGAAAAGCTTACACAGGGTGACTTAGAAGGCGCTTTTGCTGAAAGTGATGTAATTCTAGAACGTACATATCATACAAAGGCAAATGCTCAGGCTATGATGGAGACATTTAGAAGCTATACATATTTAGACCATAATGGAAGATTAACCGTTGTTTCAAGCACACAAGTACCTTTTCATATTAGAAGACATATTGCTAGAGCCTTAGATATTCCAAAGACAAAAGTGCGCATTATTAAGCCACGTATTGGTGGTGGATTTGGGGCAAAACAAAACATGGTTTCTGATATTTATCCTGCTTTTGTAACACACATGACAGGAAAGCCAGCTGCAATGATTTTCACACGTGAAGAAACATTTAAGGCTTCTACAAGTCGCCATGAAATGCAGATTCGTGTTAAAGTAGGTAGCGATAAAGCAGGAAATATTAAGGCTATTGATTTATATACTTTATCAAATACAGGAGCCTATGGTGAACACGCTTCCACGGTAGTTGGTCTTTCAGGACACAAGACAATTCCACTTTATAATAAAGCAAAAGCTTTTAGATTTGACTATGATGTTGTTTATACGAATACGATGTCGGCAGGGGCCTTCAGAGGATATGGTGCAACACAAGGTTTATTTGCCTTAGAGAGCATTATGAATGAGCTTGCCAGTGAGCTTGGCATAGACCCAGTTGCGCTTCGTTTGAAAAACATTGGTGAAGAAGGCGAAATCATGCCTGCTTACTATGATAACAGGTTGGAAAGTACAGCACTTAAACAATGTTTATTAAAAGGTAAAGAAATGATTGGATGGGATGAAAAATATCCATTTAGACAAGTTGGTAGAAATAAAGTACGTTCGGTGGGAATGGCAATGACAATGCAGGGTTCTGCAATTGCCAACATTGACGTTGCGACAGTTGAAATTAGGCTTGGTGATGATGGCTTCTACACATTAATGATAGGGGCAACAGATATGGGAACAGGTTGTGATACAATCCTTGCACAAATTGCAGCAGAGTGTTTAGAGTGTGAAATGGATAAAATTATTGTAACTGGTGTAGATACAGACACATCACCATATGACACAGGTTCATACGCTTCAAGTACAACTTACTTAACAGGGCAAGCAGTCGTTAAAACATGTGAAGAATTACGTGAAAAGATGATAAAAGCTGCAGCTAAGGTATTAGAAGTTTCAGAGGAGCAAATCATTTTTACGGGCAATCAGTTTGAAACAGCAGATGGCAATCAAGTATTAAGTCTTAGGGATTTAGCGGTAGGCCAAGCATCAGGTAGCGTTGCGGGATACTTCTCGGCTACTAAATCGCATACAAGTCCAACGTCACCACCACCATTTATGACAGGCTTCGTAGAGCTTGAAATTGACACAGAAACGGGTGAAATGGAAATAATTGATTATGTAGGGGTTGTAGATTGTGGGACAGTCATCAATACATCTCTTGCTAGAATTCAAGCTGAAGGTGGCCTTGTACAAGGAATCGGCATGGCGCTGTATGAGGATATTCAGTACAATGCCCAAGGAAAGATGATGAATAATTCTTTCATGCAGTATAAAATTCCATCACGTTTAGATGTTGGAAAGGTACGTGTAGCCTTTGAAAGTAGCTATGAACCAACAGGGCCTTTTGGGGCAAAATCTATAGGAGAAGTCGTAATTAATACACCATCACCAGCTTTAGCACATGCAGTATATAATGGGACAGGTGTTGCGATAAGAGAGCTGCCAATTACACCGGAAAAAATTGTAGCTGGATTAATCAAAGCGTGAGAATAACAGCAATTATTTTGGCTTCTGGTTTTGGAAAGCGCTTTGAAGGCAATAAGTTACTAGCAATTTATAAAGAAAAACCATTGATTATGCATATTGTCGAGAAGGTCATAAGGCAAGAATTTCATGAGGTGATTATTGTTTCCCAGTATGATGAAATTCTTGATTTAGTAAACGCTTCAAAGCATGCCAAATCGAACATTAAGGTGATAAAAAATAATGCACCCCATAAAGGAATAAGTGAATCGATTAAATTGGGGATACAAGAAGGTGATTGCTGTGAAGCCTACATGTTCTTCGTAGGTGATATGCCGCTTATCAAAGCAGAAACAATAGAGAAAATGCTAGTGGCATTTAAAGCGTTTTACCTTAATGAAAAGTCCATACTTTGTTCGAGTTACAAGGGGCAAAGAGGAAATCCGGTCATTTTTTCGGCAGCATACAAGCAGGAACTTTTAAGTCTTGAAGGTGATGTAGGTGGCAGACAGGTGATTAAGAAGCATTTATCTCAGGTAGCTACTTATGAAGTACAGTGTGAAGAAGAATTATTTGATATTGATACACAGTCAGCTTATAACAAATTATTGCAAGGTCAATTTTCTTTCAAAAAATGTGAATAAAATTGGATTAGATGTATATAATGTAATTGATAAAAAGTAGCGCCTTAAAAAAGCATACTTTTTATCAATAAGCAAAGGAACCAGATAAGAAACTCCGTCCAGAATCATCTCGAACAAAGTTCCTTAATAGTCCCTTAAAATAATTAGTTCATTTTGAACTGAAAATTTAGGAGGAGTCTATTATGAAAAGAATAGCAGTAGCATGTAATGAGAAAAAATCAGTAGAGGCGTTCAAAGATTGTAAGGAATTTGAAATTTATGAAACAGAAGATGGACAGGTTGAAAAAGAATGGACAATTAGTAATACTGGCCATAATCCTGACTATCCATCCCTCTATTTGAGTGACATTGGTGTAAAAGCTGTTATTGCTGGTGATATGGATAATAACAGCCTGAACATCTTCAATAAAAAAGGCGTAGAAGCCATTGTAGGCGTTCATGGCGATATTGAAGATAATGTAGAAGCTTTTTTAGATGGTAAGCTTAAAGCAACTCATCAGGCATGTTAAATCAAAAAAATCCTGCGCTAAATAAAAAATCCCTTTCTTGGAAAAAAGATTTAAGTATCTTATCCAAGAAGGGGATTTTTTATTTAGAGATAATGCGCTAATTGTTCACGGAGACGTTCCACAGCTTTCACGGCTTCTTTGATTAATTTTTTGACATCCTTTTCAATATCTTTGTAATGATTAAGATAGGTGTAGATTTCTTTTACAGCAGTGTTACAATCATCAAAATAACTTTTGAAACAGCTTGACTCACCTTGTTTTCATCTTTTTCATTGCCTTCTAGAGTAGATAGTTTTGTTTTGAGTTGTTCTTCGTAGTGTTTGAGGGCATCCGTACTCTTGATAACCATTAGTTTAAAGTCTGGATCTTTCATAGGATCGAGCAGATTTTTAATCGATGAAATACTTTTTTTAACTTCATCCTCACACTTTTTAAAAGTGCTATATTTTCGGTATTAGTCATAGTTTTTTCCTTTCCTTGTATACTATAAAATCCTTCAATGTTTATTATGACAAAGAAAAATTGATTTCATACATGCACCATATTGAAGAATATATTGTTATGTAGACATTTTTCACATATTGTATATTGAATATACATTAATTAGAAAATAGAATATAATATGAAAGTATAAAAGCAAAAAAGGAGAACAACAATGGAAACATTTAAAGTGATGGAAATTAAACAAAGTATTTTTGAAGATAATGATAGACAGGCTCATTTACTAAGAGAAGAATTAAAGGTCAATAAAACATTCTTACTTAACTTAATGTCATCACCTGGTTCAGGAAAGACAACAACTGTATTAAGAACAATAGAAGCGCTAAAAGATAAAATGCGCATCGGTGTCTTAGAAGCAGATATTGATTCAGATGTAGATGCAAGAACTGTATCTGAAGCTGGTGCCAAAGCAATTCAGCTTCATACAGGTGGCATGTGTCATTTAGATGCAGATATGACGAAACAAGGATTATATGGATTAGGCATGGAGGATGTGGATTTTGTAATCCTTGAAAATGTAGGCAATCTAGTTTGTCCAGCAGAGTTTGACACAGGGGCATCTAAAAATGCAATGATTTTAAGTGTGCCAGAGGGAGACGATAAACCTTTGAAGTATCCACTTATGTTTTCCATAGTGGATGTTGTACTGATTAATAAAATAGATGCCAAAGATTATTTTGATTTTGATATAGAAGCTGTAAAGGAACGTATAAGAAGGTTAAATCCTAATGCAAAGGTGATACCAATTTCAGCCAAGACAGGTGAAGGTATTGATGAATGGGCAAGATGGCTTAGTCAAGAAGTTGAAAATTGGAATGAATAATCATCATATAAGTTAAAGTGGAGGGTGCGTAATGGTTAAGAAAAAGGTACTTGAATTAGCAAATAAGATTGGAGCAGGAATTACAGGTGGATTAATTAGAGTAAAGCCAGAAGATCCAGAGTATAGAATTTTAGAACCTGTCGTAACAGATGAAATGGCAGAGATTGCATTATGTCTTGAGGTGCGTAAACCTAAGACAGTAAAAGAAGTGGCAGCGCTATGTAAAAAGCCAGTAAAAGAAGTGGAGAAAATATTATTTCAATTAGCTGTCGATGGTGTTATTAAGGTTGAAAAAGAACACGGGATTGACAAGTATTTCTTAGAGTTATTTGTACCAGGTGTCATGGAGTATATGGTGGCAAATAAAGAAAATGTAAAAAAATATCCTGTTATAGGAGAATGCTTTGAAGAGTACACAAGAAAGCTAGGCCCTGTACTTGCAGGAAACTTACCAATAGGTATGGGCGTTATGCGTGTTATTCCTATTGAAGAAGCTATTGAAGGAGATACAAGAAAAGCATCTTATGAAGAAATTACATATCTTTTAAATAAACATGACATGTTTTCGGTAGCAGATTGTGCCTGTCGTACGTCTATGCGTCTAAAGGGAGAAGGCTGTGGTCATACAGTTGAAGAAATGTGTATTCAGCTAGGGCCAGCAGCAGACTTTTATATTCGCACAGGTAGAGGAAGACAAATTACAAGAGAAGAAGCCATTGCAATCTGTAAAAAAGCTGAAAAAGAAGGATTAGTGCATCAGATTCCTAATTTATCAGGACCAGGAGAAGCGTTAGCGATTTGCAACTGCTGTGGCTGTTCTTGCTTTGGTCTACGTAATACAACCATGTATAAAAATCCAGATTTCTCTAGATCAAATTATGTTGCACAAGTTGATCCTAGCAAATGTGTTGCTTGCGGTGCGTGTGTAGAAAATTGTCAAGCTAATGCAGCTAAATTAGGTCAGAGTTTATGTACCAAGGTGCCACTTCCAGAAAAAGAAGAAAGAGAAACACCTTATGATACGCCTTGGGGTAAAGAAAAGTGGAATCTTAACTATCGTCATCGTCAAATCGTAGAAGAAACGGGTACAAGTCCATGTAAGACAAATTGTCCAGCACATATTGCGGTACAAGGTTATATTAAAATGGCATCTCAAGGTAGGTACAAAGAGGCATTAGCACTTATTAAAAAAGAAAATCCACTGCCTGCAATTTGTGGACGCATTTGTCCAAGAAAATGTGAATCAGCTTGTACAAGAGGAGATATAGATGAGCCACTTGCAGTAGATGAAATTAAGAAATTTATTGCCGAACAAGACTTGAATGAAGTACATCGATTTATACCAGAAAAATTAGAAGCCAAAAATCAAAAGGTTGCAGTAGTTGGGGCAGGTCCAGCAGGACTTTCTTGTGCATACTTCTTAGCTATTTGGGGCTATGAGGTGACAGTATTTGAAAAAGAAAAGCGACTTGGTGGGATGTTAACTTTAGGCATTCCAGCTTTTAGACTTGAGAAAGAAGTGGTAGATGCAGAGATTGATATTTTAAAACAACTTGGTATTACTTTTAAAGAAGGTATTGAGGTAGGTAAAGATGTCACACTTGCAAATCTTAGAGAAGAGGGATATCAAGCATTTTATCTTGCAATTGGTGCAAATAGTGGCAGAAAGCTAGGGCTTGAAGGAGAAAAGGCAGAAGGCGTAATGACAGGTGTGGATTTCCTAAGACAAATCAACTTAGGTGAAGCAGTAGATATGACAGGGCAAGTCGTTGTCATCGGTGGTGGTAATGTCGCTATTGACGTGGCACGTACAGCTACAAGAGTAGGTGCTAAGAAGGTTGAAATGTATTGCTTAGAAAAAAGACAAGAGATGCCTGCCCTTGAGGAGGAAATAGAAGAGGCATTAACTGAAGACATTATGATTCAAAATGCGTGGGGACCAAAGCGCATAGTAGAAGAAAATGGACGCGTTATAGGGGTTGAATTTAAAAAATGTCAAAGCGTATTTGACCATAAAGGGAAGTTTAATCCTCAGTTTGATGAAAATGAAACGAAATTTGTAAACGCTGATTATGTGATTGTTTCAGTGGGTCAAAGTATGAATTGGGGAGGACTGCTTGAACAATCTCAAATGACATTAAATCCAAATCAAACGTTGAAAGCAGACCCATTAACATTCCAAACAGGTGAACAAGATGTATTTGCAGGTGGAGATGCTGTTACAGGTCCTAAGTTTGCAATTGATGCAATTGCTTTAGGTAAACAAGGCGCCATTTCAATTCGCCGTTATCTTCAAGGTGATAATATTGCCATAGGGCGTGAAATCGATTATGAAATGTTTGATAAAGACAATTTAGATTTAAGTAGCTATGACCGTATGCCTAGACAAAAAGTACATCATACAAAAGAAACGCAAAAGAGCTTTAAAGACTTACGCCTTACCTTTACAGAAGAACAGGTGAAAGAAGAAACAAAACGTTGTCTTGGATGTGGTGTAGCGGTGGTTGATGATTATCAATGTGTTGGCTGTGGTGTTTGTACAACAAAATGTCAATTTGAGGCCATTTCACTTGTTCGCAAATATGATAGTGCAGGGATGGAAATTAATGCAATGAAGCCAGTGGTTGTTAAATATGCAGCAAAACGTCAAGCAAGAATTATAGCGAAGAAAATGAAGAAGAGTGTGAAATCAGTATTTAAAAAGAAACATAAGTAGTTTATAAGAGGTGAAGTCGTTGCATGAATTAAGTGTTGTGATAGAAATTATAAAGACCGTTGAGAAGTTTGCTAGAAGTAATAATCTTACAAAAGTTGATACATTAGTATTACAAATTGGTGAATTATCTTCAATGATTCCCCAATATATTGAAGCATGTTATCCGGCAGCCGTAGAGGGGACATTGCTTCAAAATACTAAGCTTAAAATAGAGGTTTTGCCTGGTAATGGTATTTGTTTAGCGTGTCAGAAGGTGTTTAATGTTTTAGCAAGTAAAGGGAAATGTCCAAAGTGTCAGAGTGAAAACTGGGAGCTTTTAGGTGGAAAGGAATTTATGATAAAAGAAATCATTGCTTGTTAGATATTAGAAAAATGTTAAAGTTGTACTAAAAGGGTGTTAGCATTTTTATGGAATGAGACAATCTGTGACATGCATACTTTATACAAAAGATATGAAGTGCAGGTGGTACCATGGCAATCAGATGGTTAGAGCCCAGTAATTATGAAGTAGTACGGGATGAGGGCAGGATTAGTATTTTAATTAATAATGTGCCCAGTATCCACGATGTGACGTTGTACAAAAGAAAAGATCAAAGTATGTTTTTCTTATTTAAGCATGTTAAAGGAATCACATTAATGAATTACTCGTCTAAGGACTATTGTGCATTAGAAGAACGGCTGAATTTAAAGGGCAGAGATATTTTTCAAGAAATTGATGAAAATATAGTACCTGTCACACAGATGTATAGAGATTAAAACTGGTATACATTCTCCTTAATCTGCCACAAGATTAATTTGTGGCAGATTTTTCTTGTAATGAGATGTAAAATAATTGAAAAATAGGCTAAATTAACATATAATAAAAATGTTAAACTATTGTTTAAAAAGGAAATATAAGATAAAAAAATAGGGAGAACAACGTGTCAAAACATACTTTATTACTTAAAACATTAAAAGTCGCACAAAGAGTTGAACTGATAGGAAATAATATGAATGTCCATGAGGTAGAGTACTATAGACCTCATGGGGCAGAAGGTCTATATGTACAAATTAATGATAGCACTTTTACCGCAGAGAAATATTCAAAGGTTGTGTTATCTATTTGTGCCAATACAGGACGCTTTGAAAGCCAGGTCAAAGTTTTTAATGTACCGGGGGTTATTTGCGTTTTATACTTAAAAGATATTCAACTGGAGAAAAAAGAACTTCGTGAAATTAAACGTGTAGAATACGTCAATGAAGTAATGATTACTGCCAATAATAAAGAGCAGGAAGTGATTTTGAAGAATATTTCACTAGGCGGTATCTGTTTTCAAACGGATACACCTCTTGTGACTAAGAATGGGTTTATTCATTTAATAACCTTAAAAAATGAAAAATTAGACTTAGAATTTGAAGTTGTTAGGGAACGTTATAGTCAAGAACGTATTACATTTACCTATCATTGTCAATTTAAGCCATATGCAAGAAGTAGTGAAATGATATTGGAGAGAGAAATTGTGGGCTTGCAGTTACAGCAAATTAGATGCAATAAATAAAGTGAAACTTTAGAAAATATAAACTTTAGTATAAAGCTTTACTTTTTATACTATATAGTATATAGTTTTACTCAGCTAACAATTAAATAAAGAGTAGATAGAGGTTGCGATTTCTAAGAGTATATTTACAGAGGTAAGCACGTTGAAGTAAATAAAAAGGAGAATTCGCCGAAACCTATAGTTTATGCTTTAAGACTATAGCGTTGGGGTTATATAGAATATATATAACACTGTCACAAACTTGGTTTGTGGAGAGCTATCACGAGAGAACGGATAATAAGGTAAGATGAAAATAGTTTTAAGACTATGTTCATATGCTTTTTAGAAAGAAGTCTTGAGTGGTATGCTCAGGACTTTTTTTGTTAGACTAAATGGCAGAATGGAGACATACATATGGACGCAATTAATGTAGGATTTTTATCAATTATTCCACCAGTTATCGCGATTGTACTTGCGCTTGTAACAAAAGAAGTTATTTCAGCGCTAATCGTAGGGATTTTCTCTGGAACACTTATTTATGCTTTTAGCACAGGTGGTGGCATTGTAAAGGCTGTTGATGTAACCTTTGGTTTAATGGCAGAGAAACTTGGTGATAATGCATCGATTATTTTATTTTTAGGATTTTTAGGGGCACTTGTAGCTGTTATTACAATGGCAGGTGGCTCAAGAGCTTATGGTGAATGGGCTGGTAATAAAATTAAATCTAAAAAAGGTGCACAGCTTGGGACGTCTGTTTTAGGGGCACTGATTTTTATAGATGATTATTTTAACTGTTTAACAATTGGGACTGTTATGAGACCAGTAGCAGATAAATACAAAGTATCACGTGCAAAACTAGCATATATTATTGATGCTACTGCAGCACCTATTTGTATTATCGCACCAATCTCATCATGGGCAGCTTCAGTTATTTCTCAAATGGGTGGGTTAGATGTAAATGGGACACCGCTTAATGGAATGGAAACATTCATGGCAACAATTCCATTTAACCTTTATGCGATTTTAACATTGATTATGGTGATTGTACTTTGTGTGACAGATATTGAATTTGGACCAATGGCTAAGTTTGAAGAAGAAGCTAGAAGTAGCAAAGGTTCTTTAAGTATGGGAATGGACCAAGAAGGCGGCGATGAGCTTGCAAATATGAAAGTTTCATCTAAAGGATGTGTATTTGACTTACTAATTCCAATTATTACATTAATCATTTTAGCGATTTTATCAATGCTTTATGTAGGTGGATACTTTGAAGGTGGTATGACGCTTGCGCAAGGATTTGGAAATACTGATGCAGGTCCAGCACTTGCGATGGCAGGCTTTGGGGCGTTACTTGTAGCTTTCGTACTCTTCGTACCACGTAAAGTACTTTCTTTCAAGGATTTCATGGAAGGTATTAGTGTGGGTGTGAAATCAATGGTAGGTGCATTCATTATTTTAACACTTGCTTGGACAATTAGTGGGGTATGCCGTGATCTTTTAAATACAGGCGAATATGTAGGTGGTCTTGTAGCGGCTTCTCATATGCCACCACAACTTATTCCAGCTGGTATTTTCCTAATAGCTGGTGGACTTGCTTTTGCTATGGGAACTTCATGGGGAACATTTGGAATCCTTATTCCTATTGTCACAATGATTTGTAGTGCTGTGGCACCACAACTTGTAACAGTTTCTCTTGCAGCAACACTTGCTGGTGCTGTATTTGGTGATCACTGCTCACCAATTTCAGATACAACAATTCTTTCTTCAACAGGAGCAGGATGCAAACATATTGATCACGTTTCATCTCAAATTCCATATACTTTAGTTGTAGCAGCGTGTTGTGTTGTAGGTTATATTGTTGCAGGCTTTACAGCAAACGTATGGCTTACATTAGGCAGTTCAGTGCTTTTACTTGGAATTATTTTATTTGTACTTTATAGAAGAAGTAAAAAAGCAGTACAGCATTAATAGTTAAGTAAGACTAATTAAAAATGAATAATTAAGGATGAATGATTAAAGAGATGTTTGAGCACGCCAAGAAGGGTGTTCAAGCATCTTTTTTTTAGGAAGAGAAAAAGAGAATAAGGCATAAATAATAGAGGGAAATGACAAAATAAGCATAATTGACAGAGAAAAATTGAAATAAAGGATGACAAAGTTATGGAAAAAAAAGAAAAGATACCCTCTCAAACATTAAAACGTGAACTTGGGCTAGGGGCTGCAACAGCTATTGTTGTGGGAAATATGATGGGCTCGGGGATTTTTACCTCACCTCAGACATTAGCTCAGGTTGCAAATCCGTATACCAATATGTGGGCTTGGGTGATTACAGGTACTGGTTCTGTGATGTTAGCCCTTTCTTTTGCAAATTTAGGAACGCTTTATCCAGAGACAGGCGGTCCTATTGTGTATGTAGACAAGGCTTATGGAAAATTTATGGCTTTTCTCGTTGCATGGACATTTTGGATTGGTTCGTGGATTGGTAATGCAGCAATTATTACAGCAATTATTCGCTATGTGACAGTATTCTTTCCTGGGATTGCAACAAATAATTTAGTTTCATTTTTAATTTCGTCTGGTATTTTATGGCTTTTTACTTTTATTAACTGCTTAGGTGTGAAGCAGGCTGGTTATATAGGCATTATAAGTACTATATTGAAGCTAGCTGTAATTGTTGTATTTGTGATAGTGGCAATTATAGGTTTTGAGCCTACTTATTTAAAGACGTATTCATCGGAATCCGTTAGAGGTCTTAGTAGTTTGCCGGCAGCCATAGCGGTCACATTATGGTCCTTCATAGGACTTGAAAGTGCTTCTATTTCTGGGGGCGAAATTAAAAATCCAGAGGTGAATATTAAAAAGAGTACTTTTTTAGGGACGGCATTTGTAGCAGTAATTTATTTAGTTATTTCAATACTTGCAATGGGGAGTTTACCACAAGGGGAACTTGCAGCTTCTAGTGCACCACTTGCGACAATTATTAATCAAATTACAGGTGCTACATGGGGCGGGGGTTTTATTGCACTAGGTATTATTATTTCTGCCACAGGTGCACTTTCAGGTTGGGTTTTAACAACAGCAAGACTTTCCTTTGCAGCTGGTGAAGATGGCATATTTCCAAACTTCTTTGCAAAGGTACATCCGCGTTATCAAACGCCTTATACGTCGCTTATCATCACGGGAATTTGTACGAATTTGATTTTAATTTTAAACTATGTATCCACTTTGACAGCAGCTTTTGACTTTATGGTGAATCTGGCAACGCTTTCATTTATTCCTGCTTATGCTTTAACGACTGGTGCTGAAATCATACTGACTTTAAAACATAAGCCGGCACATATCGGTGGGTTTATTTGGAAGAATATACGACAGCTTTTAGCTTTTGCATATACTATTTATATTATTTATGGTTCAGGTGCTGAATCGGCCATGTGGGTATTTATTTTAATGTTTGTGGGTATTCCGTTCTATATTTATCAACAGGTATCTACTGAGCATATGGCATAAAACCGAATGATGATATAAAAAACATAAGAAAGGTTCGAAAAAATGGTTGCCATGTCAAAAAATGTATGCTATTATTTTACGTGCTGAAAACAACTAGAAAGAGTGAAAAAATGATTGAAAGATATTTCAAATTAAAAGAAAATAATACAACTATCAAAACAGAGATTGTAGCTGGTCTTACAACTTTTATGACAATGGCATACATTCTTATTGTAAATCCATCTATTTTATCTGCAGCAGGGATGGATCAAGGTGCTGTATTTACTGCGACAGCATTATCAGCTGTAGTAGCAACGTTGTTAATGGGGCTTTATGCTAAATTACCATTTGCACAGGCACCAGGAATGGGACTTAATGCCTATTTTGCTTTTACAGTAGTTTTAGGAATGGGATATACTTTTGAATTTGCATTAACAGCTGTTTTATTAGAAGGTTTAATTTTTATTTTATTAACAGTTTTTAATGTAAGAGAAGCAATAGTGGATGCAATTCCTACAAGTATTAAACAAGCAATTGCTGTAGGGATTGGACTCTTTATTGCACTTATTGGTTTAGAAGGTGCGGGCGTTGTAGTTCATCCAGCAGATGGCGGGACAATTTTAGCCTTAGGGAATATTACATCAGGCCCAGGACTTTTAGCAATTATCGGGATTGTTATTACAGGTATTTTACTTGTTAGAAATGTTAAAGGGGCATTATTTATTGGAATGCTTATTACAGCGGTAATTGGTATTCCTATGGGTGTTGTAGACTTACCAACCAGTATTGTAAGTATGCCACCTTCACTTGCGCCAACTTTATTTAAATTTGAATGGCATAATATATTTACAGTAGATATGGTCATTGTATTATGTACATTACTATTTATGGATATGTTTGATACAATTGGTACTTTAGTAGGTGTTGCAACAAAGGCTAAAATGTTAGATGCAGAAGGAAAAGTACCAAATGTTAAAAAAGCATTATTTGCAGATGCTATTGGTACAACAGTAGGGGCTTGTCTTGGAACAAGTACTGTAAGTACATTCGTAGAAAGTGCTTCGGGTGTCGCAGAAGGAGGAAGAACAGGACTTACAGCAGTAACAACAGCGGTTATGTTCCTTATTTCATTATTCTTTGCGCCAATATTTGGTGTCATTACATCAGCTGTCACAGCGTCAGCTTTAGTATTAGTAGGGCTCTTTATGATTGAACCTATTAAGTCGATAGATCTTGAAGATTTTACAGAAGCTATTCCAGCATTCTTAACATTAATTATGATGCCATTAGCTTATTCAATCTCAGATGGGATTGTATTTGGTGTGATTTCATATATTATCTTAAAGCTTGTAACAGGCAGATATAAAGAAATTAGCATTGCAACATATGTGGTAGGCTTTATCTTTATATTAAAGTTTTTAGTAGTATAATAGGTTCCACATTTATAAAATTTAGTTATCCATAGTTTTTAGTAATGTGAAATCATTGGGAGAAACCAATTTACCTAGATGTATATTTCAGGTTTTTAGTTGGTTTCTCTATATAAGGGGCTTAATTAAATAGTATATAGAAATAAAATAGCCCAATTTAGAAAAGATAAAAGGAGTATTGCGGATTTATATAATGCGTGATACTCCTTTTAAACATAAAAAATGTTAGATTAAGGTTATGCATAGAATAGATTGATTGTGGTTAATACTAAGGTTAAGGTATACCAAAGGAGACTAAGATGAAAAAAAGCAAAGCAAAGAGCTATTTAGATGTTTTAAATGCACGTTTTGTACGTGTATTAGAACAGTTAAAGCATGAAAAAGAACACCACTAAAAGATAAAAAGAACAGTATTTCAGTGATTAGGTGAAATGCTGTTCTTTTATAATGCATAAGGCGCATTGGTGAGGTTTGCATGTGAAATAAAATGATAGCATGAAATGATACAATAATTTCATGTTATAATAGATTGTATGAAAATAAATAAGACTTGTTCTAGAGATACATAAGTATAAGGTAATAAGAGGATTAATGATGAAAAAGAAACGATATGAAGTGACTTGGTATAAGCCAGAAGAGGCTGTTTTGAATGAAGAAATAAAAGATAAGCTTGTAAGCGCTATGGTAGAGGAGGCAAAAGCATTAGCTGTGCGCTTAACATGTAAGAGAATAAACGAAGTAGAAATGGTGTGTGAGTTAGAAGCAGGGGCGTGTCTTAATCTAAACAAAGTGCTTCGTAGTTTGCAGAAAAAGGTTTCTAAAAAGATAGGTTATCCATTAGAAAAAGTATTTGATATGCAAAAAGGCGTGCGCATTATTACATTTCCAAATCATTTGGCTAAAGAGGATGGACGCCTTAATAGATTGATAAAGGATATTGTAGATGTAGGTTATTATGATCTTCATGAATTCTTTGGTGGTGATCTCATGGCATTTAAGTTGTGTTTAGCTGAAAGAAGATTAGGGATAATAGACTTAGGTGAACGAATTTTTTTAGTGGACCAAGAGCTTTTGAAGCATAAAATTAATTTAAATTGCTTTGCTTGCACAAAGAAACATCAATATGGCTGTTGTTGTGGCAGTCCATGCAATATGAGTAGTCGTAATAAAGAGCGCTTTGACAAATATGAAGCAGAAATTGCAGAAGAAGTTAAGACATTAGATCCTGAAGGGTATAAAAAAATTAAGCAAACAGGTGGTTTTGTATTTTTAGATGGGAGCATTAATGCGTGCGAAGGACATTGTGCCTTACTCGTAGCCCATGAAGGCAGTTACAAGTGTATGGCACACAAATATGCATTAGAACATGATATGTCAATTTATGAAATTTGTCCATTATCATGTCTGATGTATCCGTTAGAGATTATGACTTTATTTACGAGTAAACAAAAGCGCATTACATTTTTAACCAGTGTGGTAGAAGAAACATTTGCCACAACATATGGCAGATGGGGAAGTTATGCTTCTTTGGATGTGGAACTTAGATGTATCAATGAAAAGGCCCATGATGAAGTTTTTGTATTAGAAGATTATAAACCTGTTTATGAAGTGAATCAAGGTTTATTAACATATGCATTTGGTAAAGCGGTATATGAAGGTATTGTCTATTTATGTAATGAAAATGCAGGTGAATAAAATTTGTCTTGTAAAGACATATTATCTAAAAAATTAGATTATATGTCTTCCTTGTGAAGGATAAGTTTTATGTTTGCAACTACTTTCATAAAGTTTTATAATAGGATAAAAAATTTGACTTATAAGATAACATAAAAAGGTATGTATGCAATTTGAAATGAATTGTATACATGCCTTTTTGTCATTTGCCTTATTTTTTTTAGAAGCTTATAAAAAACGATTAAATCCAATGATTTAATAAGAAATAAAAAAAATAAATTAAGGAAATTATTGTATTATCAAGTATTTTAAAGGGTAAGAAAGTAGAAAATAACATAAAAAAGTTGAATATAGAATTATTTTATGTTAATATCTATTTAATTAAAAAATGACTTTTTGATTGATTTTACATTCAAAATATAAACTTGAAAGTAATATCTTATGATTATTAATAGTCATGATTAAAAAAATAATAGGAGGAAACTAAAATGAAAAAATTAGTTAAAAAATTAATTGTTGCATTAGCTGTAGCTGGCATCGCAGTAGGTAGTTTAGCTGGTTGTGGCGCAGGAAACGATGCAGCAGTAAGTGGCGCATTAATCTTAGGTGTACAACAATTCAATGAAGTATTTAGTCCATTCTACTATACTTCATCTTATGATAAGGATGTTTGGGAACAAGTGCATGCAAACTTAATTGAATCTGATCGTGAAGGGAGCCCAGTAGGTGCCCTTGCAGATTATGAAATTGAAGAAATCAAAAATGATGCAGGTGAAGTTGTTAACACAGTTTATAGATTCACCTTAAAAGAAGGTGTGAAATTCAGTGATGGATCACCAATTACTGCAGATGATATTATCTTTAATATTAAAGTATATTGTGATCCAACTTATACAGGGATGGCAACACTTTACACAACACCTATTGTAGGTATTAATGAATATCGCTATGATGATCCAAATTATTCAGCTAAAATTGAAGAAATTAAAGTAGCTTCTCAAACTGTTACAGATGATGAAATCAAAGCTTATATTCAAAAATGTGCTGAAAATGATTATGCAGAATATGGTAGTGAAACTGTTAATGAATATACAGGATTTACTAATCCAGATGGTTTAACAGGTGATGCTTTAAAACAAGCAGAAATTAAAGCTTATGCTGACTTTGAAATCGCCAATGTTTTTGAAGACTACCGTCAAGGGGCAATTGATGATAAATACAAAACATTAGAACAAGAATACATACAAGGTAACCTTGCTGAGGGTACAATCCATGTCCCAGATATTGAAGGGGTTAAAAAAATAGATGATCGTACAGTAGAAGTAACAATTGAAGGGATTGATCCAAAGGCAATTTGGAACTTCAGTTTCCCTGTAGCACCACAAAGTTATTACGGTGTAGGGAATGATGGTACAGAGTTTACAAAAGGTAACCTTTCAATGGTAGAAGAGAAAAATGCTGTGCCAGTAGGCGCAGGTCCTTATACATTTGAAAAATATGAGAATAACGTGGCAACACTTCGTGCAAATCCAAACTTCTATTTAGGTGAACCAAAAATTCCAACACTTAAAATTCAAGTAACATCAGAAGCTAATAAAATTGATAGTGTTGTAAGTGGGGCAATGGATATTTCTGACCCAAGTGCTTCTTTAGAGGCTGTAGCAGAAGTAGAAAAAGCAGGTCTTCACTATGAATTGATTGAGAACCTTGGTTATGGTTACATTGGTATTAACGCTGAACGTGTATCAGATATTAATGTACGTAAAGGCTTAATGCACCTTATGAATAGAGAGCCAGCTATTGAAACATATTATGGTGAACTGGCATCAGTTATTGAAAGACCAATGTCAATGGTATCTTGGGCTTATCCAGAAGATGCAGAGCCAGTTTATCCATTTAGTCCAGAGAAAGCACTTGAATACTTCAAAGCTGCTGGTTATGAACAAGTAAATGGTCAACTTGTAAAAGATGGTAAACAACTTAAAATTGAAGTTGGTATCGGCGGTGACGGAACAATGAACCATCCATCAGCACCAATCTTAACTCAAATGAAAGCTGAAATGGAAAAATTAGGAGCAGTTCTTGAAATTAATGACTGTGATACAAATATTCTCTTTGACCGTATGAATTCTGGTAGCTGGGATATGTGGGTAGCTGCTTGGGGAGCAGACATTGATCCAGATATGTACCAAGTATACTCAAGTAATGGCCCAAGTAACCACTATCACATTAAAAATGCAGAACTTGACAAACTTATCATGGATGCACGTTCAACAACAGATATTGAGGAACGTAAAGAATACTATGCAAAAGCACTTGATATTGTTATGGATGAAGCTGTAGAAATGCCAGTTTACCAAAGAAAGAATATGTATATTTATAACCCAGCAGTTGTAAATATCGATACACTTCCAAAAGATATGACACCATACTATGGTTTCCCATGTGAAAAAACAGTTGATGTTGTAAATGTTGAGCTTGTTAAATAATAAGTGACTTAGAAGAAATCCAACCGTTACGGCGGTTGGTATTTCTTTCACTTTTTATAAATATTATGTAAAGTGTATAAAAATTCAAAATAATCAGGAGGCAGCAATGAAAGATTATATTATTAGACGTCTTTTAACTTGTATTGTGGTACTCTTTGGTGTATCCATTATTTTATATGGTGTGATTCGCTTAATGCCAGGAGATTACATAGATAACACAATGGCAAATATGCCAAATGCAACACAAGAAATGAAAGATAATTTAAAAGCTTTATATGGCCTTGATAAAGGTGTAGTAGAAGGGTATTTCGCATGGGCAGGAGATGCTATTAAAGGCGACCTTGGAACTTCTTTTGTATATAAAAAACCAGTAGCAGAAGTAATTGGTTCTAAAATGTGGACTTCATTCTTCTTAGCACTGCCAGCTTTTATTTTACAGCTTTTAATAGGGATTCCTTTAGGGATTATTTCTGCAACGAAGCAATATACAAAGACAGACTACTTTGTAACAGCATTAGCACTCTTAGGTATTTCTCTTCCAAGTTTCTTCTTTGCAGCAATCTTACAACGTGTGTTCTCAGTAGGCCTTGGATGGTTACCACTTCAAGGGATGATCACAGCACGTGCAGATTATACAGGTTTTGCCCTTGTTATGGATAAGGCAGTTCACTTTATTTTACCAATTGTGGTACTTACATTTACAAGTATGGGTGCACTTATGCGTTATTCAAGAACAAATATGCTTGAAGAAATTAATTCAGATTATGTACGTACAGCGCGTGCAAAAGGTTTAAGTGAACATAAAGTTATTTATAAACATGCTTTTAGAAACACACTTATCCCAATTGTAACTTTAGTAGGTGGGATGCTCCCATCACTTTTTGCAGGTGCCATTATTACAGAAGGTATTTTTGCTATTGATGGGATCGGTTATACAGCCCTTCAAGCTTTAAAAGCAGGAGATATTCCATTTATTATGGGCTTCAATATGTTCCTTGCAGTCCTTACACTTGCAGGTACATTACTTTCTGATATTTTATATGCTGTGGTAGACCCACGTGTAAGACTTAGATAAAGGAGGAGAAGAGATGGCAAATTTAGAAATGGCAGAAGATCGCATGCAAGATGTATCTGGTCAAGAAAAAGAAACAATTCAAGTTGAAAAAGTAATCACACCAGGTCAAATGGTTATGAAACGCTTTTTACGTAATAAATTAGCAATCGTAGGGATTGTACTTATTGCGGCAATGCTTATTTTCTCCTTTATTGGACCACTTTTCAGTTCATATGGAGAGTATGATATCTTCTTTACAAAAGATGGGGTAGAGCTTGCGGCTAATAGTGAAGATACACTTCAAGAAGGTACAAAAATTTTAACAAAAGCCCCTATTTCAAGTACACACCTTTTAGGAACAGACCGTGATGGGCGTGATGTTTTAACAAGACTTATGTATGGTGGACGTATCTCGTTAATGGTAGGAATTGTTGTTATTGCTATTGAAGTACTTATAGGAATTGTATTAGGTGGGATTGCAGGATACTATGGTGGCTGGATTGATAATATTATCATGCGTATCGTAGATGTATTTAACTGTATTCCAACACTACCTATTATGCTTATTTTAAGTTCTGCAATGTTAGCACTTGGTGTACCACAACAGTCTAAAATTTATGTTTTAATGCTAGCACTTGGTTTACTTGGGTGGGCAAGTGTTGCAAGACTTGTACGTGGTCAGATTTTAAGCCTTCGTGACCAAGAGTATATGGTAGCGACAGAAGCAATAGGACTTCGACCAGCACAGAAGATTTTTAAACATCTTATACCAAATGTTATGCCACAGCTTATTGTATTTGTAACACTTGGTATTGGTAATGTTATTTTAATGGAATCTTCATTAAGTTATTTAGGAATTGGGGTACCATTCCCATATGCTTCATGGGGGAACATGGTAAATGCCGTAACAGACCCTATTATTATGAAAGGTTTCTTAAATATCTGGGCACCACCAGGACTTTGCATCTTAATAACTGTATTAGGTTTCAACTTTATTGGCGATGGGCTTCGTGATGCCTTTGACCCTAAAATGAAAAGGTAGGTGATTGATATGGCAGATGCAGTAAGTAAAAAAGAAGTTAGAAAACATCTTAAGGCGATTGCAAAAGAAAATGCAAAGATTATTAAAGCTTATGAAAAAGAGAAAAAAAGAAAAAATGTCCCACCTAGTGAATATCAAACACAGATGAGAGACCCTAATAATATTATTGAAATCGATAATTTACAAACACATTTCTTTACAGATATGGGGGTTGTAAAATCAGTAAATGGTGTCACAATTGATATTCCAGCTGGTAAAACCGTCGCACTTGTAGGAGAGTCTGGATGCGGAAAATCTGTAACAAGTCTTTCGCTTATGAAGCTTGTTCAAGGCCCAACTGGCCAAATTGTAGGTGGACAAATTCGTTACAATCGCTCAAGTGGTCCAATTGATATTGTGAAAACACCAATTAGTGAGATGCAACATATTCGTGGGAATGAAATCAGTATGATTTTCCAAGAACCAATGACAAGCTTAAATCCAATCTTCAAGATTGGAATGCAATTAGATGAGACAATTGCTTTACATAATCCACAAATGAGTAAAGAAGAAGTTAAGGCAAGAAGTATTGAGATGCTTAAACTTGTAGGAATTGCGAGAGCAGAGGGAATTTATAATTGTTATCCACATGAACTTTCAGGTGGGATGAGACAACGTGTTGTGATTGCTATGTCACTTTCATGTAATCCTAAGATGATTATTGCTGATGAGCCAACAACAGCCCTTGACGTAACTATTCAGGCACAGGTTCTTGACTTACTTCGTGATTTGAAAGATAAGATTGATGCAAGTATTTTATTAATTACGCATGACCTAGGTGTTGTAGCAGAAATGGCAGATTATGTTGTTGTTATGTATGCAGGACGTGTTGTCGAACAAGGTAATGTACATGAAGTATTCTTAAATCCAAGTCATCCATATACAAAAGGGTTATTAAAAAGTAAGCCAGTTGTTAATAAGAAGGTTGATAAACTTTATTCGATTCCAGGTCAAGTACCAAATCCTATTAATATGCCAAGTCACTGTGCATTTAAAGATCGTTGTGAAGAATGCATTGCAGCATGTAGTGGCGATGTACCAAGTCTTACAGCGCTTACACCAACTCATGGTGTAGCATGCTGGTGTTATAAGGAGGGAAGATAACAATGGCAGAAAATATTTTAGAAGTTAAAGAACTCGTAAAATACTTCCCTATTAAAGCTGGTGTGCTTCAAAAAACAGTAGGGAATGTTAAAGCTGTAAATGGAATTTCTTTTAATATTGAAAAAGGGACAACAATGGGGCTTGTAGGTGAGTCTGGCTGTGGTAAAACAACTGTAGGACGCACACTTCTTCGCTTACAAGAACCAACTAGTGGTGAAGTTTTATTTGAAGGAAAAGATATCTTTAAATTAAATAAAAAGCAGATGCGTGAACTTCGACCTGAAATTCAGCTTATTTTCCAAGATCCATATAGTTCACTAAGTCCAAGAATGCCAGTAGGTGCAATTATTGGAGAAGGGGTAAGACAACATAATATCGTACCAAAAGAGCAAATAAAAGAATACGTACTTAAAGTGATGAAAGAATGTGGACTTCAAGAACATCATTATGACCGTTACCCACACGAATTCTCAGGGGGTCAAAGACAACGTATTTGTATTGCCAGAGCTTTAGCACTTAAACCAAAACTTATTGTAGCTGACGAACCTGTATCAGCCCTTGATGTATCTATTCAAGCACAGGTTATCAACCTTTTAAAAGATTTACAAAAAGAACATGGTTTTAGCTATCTGTTTATTTCTCATGACCTTTCAGTTGTAGAACATATTTCAGATAAAGTAGGTGTTATGTATTTAGGAAACTTGGTAGAAATGGGAAGTAAAGAAGATATCTTTAGTAACCCAATGCATCCTTATACAAAAGCACTCTTTAGTGCAGTGCCTATTCCGGATCCTACAGTTAAAATGAATCGTATTATTCTAGAAGGAGACATTCCTTCACCAGCAAACCCTCCAGCAGGTTGTAAATTCCATACACGTTGTAAAGAATGTATGGAAGTCTGTAAGAGTGTAGAACCTAAATATAAAGATTATGGCAATGGTCATTTAGTGGCGTGCCACCTTTATAATCAAGATTAATGAAGCAGTTTAAAGATGATGGGCGTACCATTGCGGATATGAATGTGGAGGGGATGCCATGGTACAAACCACATAAGAAAAATACGGCATCAAGTGAGCCACTACATTTAACAAGAGCTGAGAAAAGAGCCATGTTTATGGGGATTATGTCAGAACTTATTCCCTTGGTGCTCACAATAGTTGTTGTATTTACATTAGTTTTTTTAGCCTTAGATTTATTTTGGCTACGTTCATAAAGCTTAAGAAAAATTTTTAAGCTGATAGATCATTAAAGTATATATTAGAAAGAGCTACAGTAAATGTAAGCCTATACGGCAGTTTAAAGTAGCTCTTTTTATGCATTAATCTAAAAGAGGAAGCTAGACGCTGAAAATAGATGGTGTTAAGCTAAAGATAAAATGATAGAAAAGGAGAAACAGATGGAAAAGTTTAAAGCATATATGAAGCAGATGAGTGATTTAGGGCATGCGATTATGCTCATTGATTGGGATTTAAAAACCGGTGCGCCTAAAAATGCAGCACCAGCACATATTAGTGCACTTACAAATCTTTCAACACAGCAGTTTGAAATGAGTGTGTCTGATGAGATGGGAGCCTTTCTAGAAGAAGTTGAAGCACATCCTGAGAGATTTGATGAGGTAAGCATTTGGGCAGCTAAAAAATTACGAAAAGACTATGATGCCACTAAAAATATTCCAACAGCACTTTACAGTAAGTTTGTGCGTTTAACTTCTGAAAGCGAGCATGTTTGGGAAAAAGCAAAAAATAATAATGACTTTGCTGGATTTAAGCCTTATCTAGAAGAGATAGTGACGACTTTAAAGGAAATGGCGCATTATCGAAATCCGAATCAAAAACCTTATGATGTTTTACTAGATGATTTTGAACCAGGCCTTACAAGTGATGAAATTACACTTATCTTTAGGGAACTACGTGATGGTATTGTACCACTTGTAGAGGAAATCAAGGAAAAAGAACAGATTGATGATCGTATGCTAATAGGACATTTTAGTAAAGCAGAGCAAGAAAAATTGGCTTATTTTATATTAGATTACATGGGCTATCAAATGGATTCAGGAAAACTCTCAGAAAGTGAGCATCCATTTACAACAGGTACAGCACCTTTTGATGTACGTTTGACGACGCATTATATGCTAGATGATGCCCGTTCTTCTTTATTTAGTGTACTACATGAAGGTGGACATGGCATTTATGAGCAAAATATTAATCCAGCTTTTGAAGCAACACCGCTAGCAACAGGAACATCTATGGGGATTCATGAAAGTCAATCACGTTTTTATGAAAATATCATAGGTCGCAATAAGGCTTTTTGGGTGCCTATTTATGGCGAGGTACAAAAAATTATTCCTGGTTATAAGGATGTTGATTTAGATACGTTTTATCGTGGCATTAATAAAGTGACGCCATCACTAATTCGTACAGAAGCCGATGAATTAACATATAGCTTACATGTAATTTTACGTTTTGAACTTGAAAAGGCACTTTTTGAAGGCAGTTTAGAAGTGAAGGATTTACCAGAAGCTTGGCGTGAAAAAATGAAGCATTATTTAGGTGTAGTACCTGAAACGGATACGGAGGGTGTGCTTCAAGATACCCATTGGGCAGGTGGTGCTTTTGGCTATTTCCCATCCTATGCACTAGGCAATGTTTATGGGGCACAGTTTATGCAGCAAATAGAGAAAGAAGAAGGGCCACTAGAAGATTTGCTTGCAAAAGGTGAACTTGGCTGTATTACAAATTGGCTTAATAAACATATCCATCAATATGGTGCAGCTAAAACACCAATAGAAATTATTAGAGAAAGTTGTCATGAGGGCATTAATACAAGACCGCTAATTCGTTACTTTGAAGAAAAATATAAGAAACTATATCATTTATAAGAAATAAAAAAAGCTAGTACATAAGGCAGAATAATGTACTAGCTTTTTTGTTTGTGATAATAAGTTTTGTACCAAAATGTCTAAAAGGGATAAGCTTTTAAGAAAAAAGTTTATTAACGACGTAAAATATTATATAATATTTTAAAATTATAGTTTAGTATATTGATTTTCTGAAAAGTTTCGTTTATACTTACTTTATTAATTTATTACTTTATCATAGTAAAGTGAGGTCGAGATATGAAGAACTATACATTGCATATTCCAGAAGGGGTAAAGGATTATATTGGAGCAGAAGCAGCTCTTAAGGATAAGATTCAAAATCAAATAAAAGAGGTGTTTAGTCATTATAGTTATGATTTAATTGAAACACCTACTTTTGAATATTTAAATGTTTTTACAGTAGGAGAAGAAGATTTTCAACAACCTAGTTTATATCATTTAATTAGCCGTCAAGGGGAAATGATGGCACTTAGAAGTGATATGACGCGTGCCATTGCAAGAGTTGTTTGTACACAGAAAAGCAATACATCTTTGCCACAACGTTATGGCTATATGGCAAGTAGTTTCCGCTATCCAGCACGTTATCAAGGGAAGCTTCATGAATTCACGCAAGCAGGTGTAGAGTTAATTGGCAAAAACTGCTTAGAAGCAGATGCTGAAGTAATTAAGGTAGCGATTGCAGCTATTAAAGCAGCAGGACTTGAAGAGTTCAGCATTCATATTGGAAGCAGTCAATTTTTAGAAAATGTGCTAAGTGATTTAGGGTTAAGTGAAGGGGTACGTGAGCAAGTTTATGAAGTCATGGAACATAAGGATGGGGTAAAACTTCAAAATATTTTAAAGCTATCACAAATTGAGGATGAAACCTTGAGACTTTTACTAGAGCTTACACAATGTGCAGGTAGCATTGAATTACTTACAGCAATTAAATCAAAAATGACATCAGAAAGAGCACAAAAAGCTTTAAATGAATTGGAATCTTTATATGAACTATTAAAAGACTATGGTGTAAGCGAACATGTCTTATTTGATTTTAGCTTATTATCTTATGGGAAATATTATACAGGTATGATGTTCCAAATCTTCTGTGAAGGTGTAGGAAGCGCCCTTGCAGAAGGCGGACGTTATGATCATTTATTAAGTGAGTTTGGAAGAGACCTACCTGCTGTAGGATTTGGTATTAATATTAATATACTTATGCAGCGCCTTATGCAACTTCAGCCTTTAAGTGAAGCACAGACAAATCGTAGTTTAATTGTTTCCTATAAGAACACAAGAAAAGTAAGCATTGAGGTGGCTGAAGAGTTAAGAAAACAAAATATGGTAATTGAAAATAGTTTCTTTGATAATTTTGAAGAGGCATTGGCCTATGCAAAAGAAAAGAAAATAGGTGGTATTTTACACTTTATAGAAGCGGGTAGTATTGAGATTTATAATGTAGCAACAGACCAAGTAGAGGTCAAATCAGTAGATGAATTGATGTAGGGATAGAATAAGTATGTTAAAAATAAAGTAAGCGTATTATGGGAGGGTTTATATGGAACAAGTAACGTTTGCACTTGCAAAAGGAAGATTAGCTAAGCAAGCTATGGGATTATTAAAAGAACTAGGAATTACTTGTAAGGAGATGGAAGAAGAAAGCAGAAAACTACTTTTTACAAGTGATGATGGCAAATATCGCTTCTTTTTATCAAAAGCATCTGATGTGCCTACTTATGTTGATTATGGTGTGGCAGATATAGGGATTGTTGGGAAAGATACGATTTTAGAGGAAAATCGTTCTGTATATGAAGTATTAGATTTAGGCTTTGGGGCATGTAAGATGGCAGTAGCAGGAAAACCTGAAATGAAAGAACTTTTAGAGTCCGGAAAATTTATTCGTGTAGCAACAAAATATCCAACCATTGCAAAAAGCTATTTTGAAAAATTTCATCGTCCTGTTGAAATTATTAAATTAAATGGTTCAGTAGAGTTAGGTCCTATTGTAGGTCTATCAGATGTGATTGTGGATATTGTAGAAAGTGGGAAAACCCTTCAGGAAAATGGGCTTGTAGTACTTGCAGATATTGAACCACTTTCGGCAAGATGCATCGTAAATACTGCAAGTATGAAAGTTAAACATGATGCGATTCGTAATTTACTTAATAATATTGAGGACTTAAGGAGGAAAGCAGATGCTTAAAATAATTGAAACAGAAGGGGCAAAACAAGAATTTTTAGAAACACTTAAAGTACGTGGCAATATGGATACGAGCAAGTTTGCACTTGCAGCAAAAGAGATTGTGGAAGCAGTTCGTACTAAAGGAGATACTGCTTTATTTGAATATACAGCAAAATGGGATTGCAAAGAGATTACACCAGAAAATGTACGTGTAAGTAAAGAGGAGATGCAAAGTGCTTTTGAAGGCTTAGAAGAAGATTTACAAAAGGCCATGCTTTGTTCCGCAAAACGTATTACGGATTTTCATGAAAAACAGAAACAAAATACATGGTTAGATATTAAAGACAATGGCGAAATTTTAGGGCAACGTGTAACACCACTTGAAATAGCTGGTGTATATGTACCAGGGGGGAAGGCGGCTTATCCTTCATCTGTTCTAATGAATGTGATTCCAGCTAAGGTAGCTGGGGTAAAACGTATTGTGATGACAACACCTGCTTCTAAAGATGGTACATTAACTCAAGAAGTACTTGCAGCAGCCTATATTGCCGGTGTAGATGAAGTTTATAAAATAGGTGGAGCACAAGCTATAGCAGCTTTAGCTTATGGAACAGAGACTATTCCGAAAGTAGATAAAATCGTAGGACCTGGTAATATTTATGTGGCGATTGCTAAACGTGAAGTATTTGGTCATGTAAGTATTGATTCGATAGCAGGCCCAAGTGAAATTTTAATTGTAGCTGATGAAAGTGCTAACCCTACGTTTGTAGCAGCGGATTTACTTTCTCAAGCAGAGCATGATGAATTAGCTTCAGCTGTACTCATTACAACAAGCAAAGAATTAGCCAATCAAGTAGTGAAGAAAGTGGCTGAATTCGTAGAAACAATGCCTCGTAAGGCAATTTTAAATGAGTCTTTAAATAATTATTGTGCCATTGTTTTAGTAGAAAATATAGAAGAAGCTTGTAAGCTTTCAAATCAAATTGCACCAGAACACTTAGAGCTTGCAGTATCAGCACCATTTGAAGCACTGACTAGAATTACAAATGCAGGCGCTATTTTCTTAGGTCATTATACACCAGAGCCAGTAGGTGATTATATGGCAGGACCTAACCATGTACTGCCAACCAATGGTACGGCTAGATTTTTCTCACCACTTGGTGTAGATGATTTTGTAAAGAAAAGTAGTGTCTTATCCTTTACAAGAGATGCCTTACTGCCACTTGGTGAAGGTATTGTAAAATTTGCAGAGAGTGAAAGACTTTTTGCTCATGCGCTTTCTGTAAAAGTCAGATTAGATGAAGAGGTGAAATGATGAGATTTTTAAGACCTAGATTTCGAGACTTAAAGCCTTATCACAGTGCTTATGTGACAGAAGGTGTTATCTTAAATGCAAATGAAAGCCCTTATAAGGCACCAGAAGGTTTAGTACAGCATA
This sequence comes from Clostridiales bacterium, assembly GCA_019418225.1. Lineage (GTDB taxonomy): Bacteria > Bacillota > Clostridia > Lachnospirales > Cellulosilyticaceae > Cellulosilyticum. Next base: position 67,151 of record DYCF01000014.1, read on the forward strand.
TGCAAAAATGGCTTTCAACTGAAATGCTCAGCTGTCGCTATCCAGATACAGATAGCTTAAAATTAAGTGCGGCACTAGCAGACAACTTTGGCGTAGATGTACGAAATATTGTATGTGGTGTAGGATCTGATGAACTTATTGACTGTATCTTAAGCAGTACGATTGAAAATGATGACAAGGTAATGATGCCTTATCCGTCATTTAGCATGTATGCACAATTTAGTATTTTAAACAGTGCAAGTTTAATTAAGGTACCATTAACGGCAGACTTTACTTATGATGTAGCAGCATTTATTGAGAGTGTTCAAAGGCATCAGCCTAAGGTTATATTTATTTGTAATCCTAATAATCCTACAGGATGCATTATGGCTAAGGAAGATATTAAGCGTATTCTAGAAGTAGCTAAGGGACTTGTGGTGGTAGATGAGGCTTATGCGGAGTTTGATGACTGCAAAGAAAGCGCAATATCTTTTATTAAAGAATATAGCAATCTTATTGTTTTAAAAACATTTTCAAAAGCGTATGCCTTAGCAGGGGCTCGTGTAGGTTATGGCATTGCTTGCTCAGAAGTCATAGATCTTATCAATACCGTACGTGTACCTTATAATTTAAGTATTTTTTCACAGGAAGCAGCGTTTTGGGCTATAGCAAACAAAGCACTTTATAAAGAAAACATTACAAAGATTATAGCAGAACGTTCAGTACTTGAAAAAGGACTTCAAGCTTTAGGCATTAAAACATATCCATCACATGCTAACTTTATTTGGTGTGAGCTTAAAGCGGGGATTTTTGAAGCCTTAGAAAAGAGGCAAATTTATATTCGCAAAATGAATGTAGAAGATAAACCATATTACCGTATTACGGTAGGTACACCAGCGGAAAATCAAATGCTGTTAAAGGCCCTTAAAGAAATGGAGACAGTTCTTTAAAATAGACGTTTAAGCTAGAGGATTTTTAAAATTAGAGATAATAAAATGCATGAAAATAAGGGTAAGAGGAGGAAACAGGAGATGAGACGTGCGGCAATTGGGCGTGATACGGCGGAAACAAGGATTAATCTTAGTTTAAACCTTGATGGTGAGGGGACTGTGAAAGTGACAACAGGTATCGGTTTTTTCGATCATATGCTCACACATATAGGTAAACATTCACTAAGTGATTTAGTCGTAAATGCAGAAGGCGATTTACAAGTAGATTGCCATCATACTGTAGAAGATGTGGGGATTGTATTAGGTCAGGCTATCAAACAAGCACTTGGGAATAAGGAAGGAATTAACCGTTATGGTCAGGCCATTATCCCTATGGATGAAGCACTTATTTTATGTGCGATTGACTTATCAGGACGTCCTTATATTGATGTAGATACACCTTTTACAACAGATCGAATTGGAGATTTTGATACAGAAATGGTAGAGGAATTTTTCCGTGCAGTTGGTGTAAATGCAGGGATGAATCTTCATATACAGGTACTTCGTGGGAAGAATAATCATCATATTGTAGAAGGTATGTGCAAAGCTTTTGCAAAAGCATTATTACAGGCAGTTACCTTAAATCCACGTATTAAGGGTGTACCTTCTACAAAGGGGATGCTAGAGGTCTAGAAAGATAGGAGGCAGGAAATGAAAATTGTAATTATAGATTATGGCATGGGAAATTTAAAGAGTGTCCAAAAGGCATTTGCAGCCTTGAATTTTGAAGCGGAGATTACACATGATCCTAAAGTTATTCAAAATGCACATAAGGTTGTATTACCCGGTGTAGGTGCGTTTAGAGATGCAATTAATCAGCTTAACGAAACAGGACTTACAGAAGCTATTCATCAGGCAGTTAAAGCAGGAAAGCCTTTCTTAGGCATTTGCCTCGGCATGCAGCTTTTATTTGATAAAAGTTATGAGTATGGTGAGTATGAAGGCCTAAAAATATTACCAGGCGAAATTATAAAGTTTAGAGAAGAAGATATGCACCAGGTAAATGGAGAAATGCTTAAAGTACCACATATGGGATGGAATACTTTAGAATTTACAAAGAAATCACCATTATTTGAAGGGCTTAAAGATGAAAGTAGTGTATATTTTGTCCATTCGTATTATTTGCAGACAACAGCTGATATTGTAAGCAGTTATACAACCTACGGGACGCGCATTGCCGTTTCAGCTCAAAAGGATAATGTGTATGCAACACAGTTCCATCCTGAAAAAAGTGGGGATGTAGGACTTCAAATATTAAGAAACTTCGGAGGGTTAAAAGGATGAAACTTTATCCAGCAATAGACTTAAAAGATGGTCAATGTGTCAGATTGCTACAAGGCGATTACAATGAGGTAACGGTTTATGGTAAAAATCCTGCTGAAATGGCAAAAAAATGGGAACGCCTTGGTGGTGCTTATTTGCACATTGTAGATTTAGATGGGGCCAAAGCAGGAGAAAGTAAAAATGCAAAGGCTGTAGCAGAGATTGTAGATGCAATCCAAATTCCGATAGAGCTTGGTGGTGGTATTCGCAATATAGCACAAATTAAGGCACAGTTAGATTGTGGTGTAGACCGTGTCATCTTAGGCAGTGCAGCCATTAAAAATCGTGCCCTTGTAAAGGAAGCTATCGAAACATTTGGGCCAGAACGCATTGTCGTAGGTGTAGATGCAAAAAATGGGCAAGTCGCAATTGAAGGGTGGCTTGAAGTCACGAATACCTCAGCACTTGATTTTTGCAAAGAGTTAGAGGTTATGGGTGTGAAAACAGTTATTTATACAGATATTTCAAAAGATGGTATGATGCAAGGACCTAATATTGAAGAAACAAAGAAACTTGTAGATGAAACTAATTTACAAATTATAGCATCAGGTGGTGTCTCTTGTATGGCAGATCTTGAGAGACTGGAACAAATTCATGTACATGGTGCAATTATTGGAAAAGCCATTTATATAGGTGCAATTGACTTAGAAGAAGCAGCAAAGCGTTTTAGTTAGGAGGTGGCAAGATGCTCAGTAAACGTATTATTCCTTGTTTAGATGTAAAAGGTGGCCGGGTTGTAAAAGGGGTTAACTTTGTAAACTTAATTGATGCAGGGGACCCTGTTAAAATTGCTAAGGCTTACAGTGATGCTGGCGCTGATGAAGTTGTATTTTTAGATATTACAGCTTCATCAGACGAGCGAAATATTATTTTAGATGTTGTGGAAAAGACGGCACAAGAAGTTTTTATTCCATTAACTGTAGGTGGTGGTGTAAGAAGCATTGAAGATATTCGTAATATTTTAAGTGCAGGCGCAGATAAGATTGGCATGAATTCAGCAGCTATTAAAGATCCAAGTCTTATTAACAAGGGTGCAGAACGCTTTGGTAATCAGTGCATTGTTGTAGCCATTGATGCAAAACGCAGATTGGATGGGAGCGGTTTTGAAGTTTATATTCATGGTGGACGTATTCCGACAGGCATTGATGCCATCGCATGGGCGAAAGAAGCTGAAAAACGTGGTGCAGGAGAAATACTTTTAACAAGTATGAATGCAGATGGCACAAAAAAAGGTTATGACCTTGCTCTTACACGTGCAGTAAGCGAAGCTGTTAATATTCCCGTTATTGCATCAGGTGGCGCAGGGAACAAAGCCCACTTTTTAGAAGCATTTGAAGAAGGTAAAGCAGATGCAGCACTGGCAGCTTCTTTATTCCACTTTAAAGAATTGGAAATTAAAGATTTAAAGACTTATTTAAGGGCAAATAATATACCCGTTCGCTTATAGTATAGCGTCGCAGGAATAAGGCAGTAATAAGTAGATAGACATAGGAAAAGGCATATTTAGGAGGAGAAGACATGAATCAAGCAGAATTTATCAAAGAAGTTAAATTTGACGAAAAGGGGCTCGTACCAGTTATTGCACAGGATTTACATTCTAAAAAGGTAAGAATGCTTGCTTATATGAACGAGGAGGCACTTCGTAAAACTTTAGAAACAGGGAAAGTACACTACTATAGCAGAAGTAGACAATCTCTTTGGCTTAAAGGTGAAACATCATCACACTATCAATATTTAAAGAGTATTAGTATAGATTGTGATGGCGATACATTGCTTCTTCAAATCGAGCAAGCTGGTGGGATTTCTTGTCATACAGGACACTCAAGCTGTTTTTATCGTGAACTAAAAGATGACTTAGTTGTAGCTGAACAAATCAAAACAGAAGGCAAGGAAGAAAAAGGAATGCTTTCAGAACTTTATGATGTCATTAGTGATCGTAAGGCAAATCCAAAAGAAGGTTCCTATACAAATTATTTATTTGATAAAGGACTTAATAAAATTCTTAAAAAAGTTGGCGAAGAATGTACAGAAGTTATTATTGCGGCTAAAGAAGAGGATTACAAAGAGATTACCTTTGAAATTGCAGATTTAATGTATCATCTTACGGTTATGATGGCTGAAAAAGGTTTAACATGGGAAGAGGTTGCAGAAGAACTTGCAAAAAGAAAATAGTAATAAACATAAAAATGGATAGATGTATAAAAAAAATGGTTAAGAGTGGTGGAAATAAGTTATAATAATAGGAGAATTTATTTGACATAAGGAGTAAACAGCATGAATAAACCTAAAGTTTGTATTATTTTTACCGGTGGAACAATTTCAATGACTGTAGATGAGGAGATTGGTGCAGCCATTCCTACTTTATCAGGAGAACAAATTTTATCAATGGTTTATAACATTGATAAAATTGCAGATATTGAAGTGGTGAATTTCTCCGAAATTCCAGGCCCACATATGACCATTAATAAACTTTTAGAGCTTAAAAAGTTAATTATAGAAAAGCTTAATGAAGAAGATATTACAGGTGTAATTGTAACCCATGGGACAGATACGTTAGAGGAAACAGCTTATTTCTTAGATTTAACAATAAATCATGAAAAGCCTGTTGTCGTAGTAGGTGCCATGCGTAGTAGTTCAGAACTCGGATATGATGGTTCAAGTAATTTAGCTGCCGCAGTGTGTACAGCTATCTCACCTAAGGCCCAAAATAAAGGCGTACTCGTTGTGCTTAACAACGAGGTGAATGCAGCAGCAGAGGTTACCAAAACAAATACGCTTTCGCTCAATACATTCCAGTCACCTTATGGACCACTTGGTATTATTGATACGAATGACTTTATTGTGTATCGCGATATTGCTTACCGCCAACATATTGATACAGATGTTGTAGAACGTAAAGTAGATCTTATTAAGGCCGTACTTGATATGGATGAACGTTTTATTCGCAGTAGTGTTGATCTTGGGGCAGTAGGCATTGTCATTGAAGCAATGGGAAGAGGTAATGTCTCTCCTAAAATGCTAGAAGGCATTCGTTATGCAATTGATAAAGGGGTAGTTGTTGTGATTGTTTCTAGATGTAACTCAGGACGTGTTTTTGAAAGCTATGGTTATGCAGGCGGTGGCAAAGAACTTTCTGATCTCGGTGTGATTATGGGCAGTGATATGCGTGGACCTAAAGCACGTCTTAAACTTATGTTAGCACTAGGAAAAACAAAAGATATCAATAAGATTCATGAAATTTTTAAAGAAGAAAATTATGATTTATAACAGATAAATAATAAATAGTTGTAAACAAAGCTTGTTAGATCTTAGCAAAATAAGACCTGATAAGCTTTTTTTGAGTAGAAGATTTCTATTTTTAATCTTCTTACGCCTAGGAATGTTGCATAAGCCTTAGCGTAAATAGGATTATGTAGCATCAGCAATAACTTATATACAAGTTATGTTAATTTTATTTACATTTTAGTAAAATAGTGAACAAAAATATGAAGAATATATTATAATCAAAAAAGCACATGTGCACAATGTGAAACGTTATTTACACGATTTTTAAAGCTAATTTGCATATTAAGTTTAGAATATTCTAAACTAATAAAGAAAAAACTAAAATGAGTATGTAAACAGATAGGGGGGCATTTTATGAGTTGTAAAAAGTTAAATCAAATATTTACAGTAGTCTTGGCATTTATGATGTTTATAGCAATAGGGTCTTATAATATAGTAAGCGCAGCAACGAGTGAAGCAACACTATTAAATACCTATGGTAAACTGTTTGGGAAAATTGGCGGTGAAGTAGTTTATTCAGAGTTATGCGATAGCAGCATACGTAACCATCTAAAGACACAGTACAATAGTACAACGATTGGAAATGAGATGAAACCGGATTATATTTTAGGATGGGCGCCAACGCTTATATCAGTAGAAGAAGCTAAAAGTCTTGGTTATTATATACCGGATAATTATAAAGAAAGTACAGTACCTAAACTCAACTTTAGTCAAGTTGATAATGTTTTAAAAACTTGTTATGAAAATGGCATTGCATTACGTGCACATACTTTGGTATGGCATTCACAAACACCTGATTGGTATTTTAGAAGTGGTTATAGCAAAACAAGTGATTATGTCAGTGAAGATGTGATGAATGCCCGTATGGAAATGTATATTAAGACTTATATGAACCATGTACATTCAAGCCAGTATGGCAGCGTTGTTTATGCATGGGATGTTGTCAATGAGTATTTACATGCGACTTCTTCAGGATGGTCTAAAGTGTATGGGACACCTGGTGTACAGGCTGAATTTGTTAAAAGGGCCTTTCAGTATGCCTATGATTGTATCTCTTACTTTGGACTCACAGATTCAGTAAGCTTATTTTATAATGATTACAATACATATATGACTGTAGATGATACGATTAAGCTCATTAATTATATTAATGCAGATAAGAAGATTTGTAATGGGATTGGTATGCAGTCTCATTTATCAACTACTTTTCCAAGCGTTGCATATTATACAGAAGCTCTTAAAAAATTTGCAGCAGCTGGATTTGAAATTCAAATTACAGAATTAGATGTTGCAAATACTTCAGATACTGAACTTGCTAACTATTATTATGATTTATTTACAGCCATTATAAATGCGAAAAAAGCTGGTGCTAATATTACAAGTATTACGTTTTGGGGTGTTTCAGATAGCAATTCTTGGATTGGTGATAAAAATCCATTATTATTTAGTAATATTTATACACCAAAAGCAGCGTATTATTCAGTTTTAAAAGCCTATACAGATGCAGGTTATTCAGAGGATAGTGGAGACAGCGGCAATAATAATGGTGGGAATAGTGATACAACGAATAATAATTATGTCACATTAAATGATGGATGGTATTATATTAAAAATACCAATGCACAGAAATATCTTCAAGTAAAGGATAACACAGGTGCCAATGGACAAAATGTAGAGATTAGTACTGGAACAGGTGTAGCGGGTCAAAAATGGTACTTAACCAATGTAGGAGAGGGTTATTTTACACTAAAAAATGCTTTAGGCTATATGTTGGATGTAGCAAATGGGACAAATACTGATGGGGCAAACATTCAAACTTATATAGCTAATAACATGGATGCACAAATGTTTAAATTGGTAGCAACATCTCAAAATGATGTGTATGGCATTTTAACAAAAAGTTCAAAAGATACGAAAGCACTTGATGTTTATAACTTTGGAACATCAGATGGCTCTAATGTTTGTCAGTGGTCTTATTATCAAAATGAATGTCAAAAATGGATATTAGAACCTTGCAGTGTAACAGGAGATAGTTCTTCAGATAATAATACAGGGGATTTAAATTCATCTAGCTGTAAAGTAGCACTTAAGGTTGTTTCAGACTGGACAGATGGTGCAACTGCTGAGATTACAGTTACAAATTTAACTGGCAATGACTTAAATAACTGGACATGTCGATTTACAACAAATCGTGAAATAACACAGGTGTGGAATGCTAATTTAGTAAGTAGTGAGGGAACAACTTATACAATTACAGGTCCAGAATGGAATGGTTATTTGGCAGCAGGAGAAAGCTATACATTTGGTTGCTCAATGGGAAGCGGTACTGCTAATGTTGAAATTACAGAGGCCTCTTTAAATTAAAGTACATGGGGGATTGATAATATGCGTAAAGGATTACAAATAACTATGAATAAGGCATTAAAACAAACAGGTACAAGTTTATTAGTATTAGGTCTTATAGTACAAGGTGGCATAATGACTTATGCAACAGATTCTGTAAGTTTATTTAATAATATATCACTTACTGAATCTTATAAGGACCTAAATGAAAATAATCCAATTGTTACACAAAGATACAGTGCGGATCCAGGTGTTATGGTTTATGATGATACCGTTTATATTTATTGTACCAATGATTCATTAGAATATAGTAATGGGAGCATAGGGGAGAATACTTATAGTAAAATTCAGACACTGAATTGTTTTTCCTCAAAGGACCTAGTAAACTGGACAGACCATGGGGTTATTCAGGTGGCTGGAAGTGCTGGCGTGGCAAAATGGGCAAGTTGTTCATGGGCACCCTGTGCAACGCATAAAACAATTAATGGGCAAGAAAAGTTCTTCCTTTATTTTGCGAATAATGCAGGTGGTATAGGCGTACTTGAATCAGATAGTCCTACAGGACCATGGACGGATCCTATTGGTAAAGCCCTTGTAGATAAGTCAACGGCTAATTGTGGGGATGTCGTATGGTGCTTTGACCCTGCTGTATTGGTGGATGATGATGGCAGTGGATACCTTTACTTTGGAGGGGGTGTACCTACTGGACAAAACGCGCATCCTAAAACAGCTCGCGTAGTAAAACTAGGTGATAATATGACAAGTTTAGCAGGAACACCTGTGACTATTGATGCACCTTATTTATTTGAGGATTCAGGTATTAATAAGATAGGTAATAAGTATTACTATTCATATTGTTCAAATTGGAATACTGCGGGATCAGGTATTAGCACAGCTGCTATAGAATATATGGTAGGTGATAGTCCTATGGGACCATTTACCCATGCAGGAGAAGTATTTAAAAACCCAGGACTTTATTTTAAAGAGTCAACTGGAAACAATCATCATACTATTTTTGAGTTTAAAGGAGACTATTATCTTGCCTATCACACAAGAACATTAGAGCAAGCTGCACTTGGTCAAAATAAGGGGTATAGAAGTACCCATATTGATAAACTGATAGTTAATAATGGTCAGATATCAGAAGTTAAGGGGACGATGACAGGCGTATCGCAAGTGACTTATTTAAATCCATATCAAAAAGTTCAAGCTGAAACAATGGCTATTCAAGCAGGTGTAAGTATTAGCGGTAGTGGTGATACAAAGGTTACAGATATTAATAGCGGTGATTGGATTGGCGTAAAGGGTGTAAACTTTTCTGAAGGGTTATCTAAGATAACTGTTTCAGCAAAAGCAAGCAGCAATGGTGTGATTAAAGTATGTGAAGGAAGTCCTTCTGGGCAAGTACTAGGTTATATCGAGGTGCCCAATACAAATGGCGCCTATAAAGAAGTGACAGGAACACTCTCAAATGTATCAGGTATAAAAGATATATACTTTGTATTTAGTGGCAGTATGGCATTAGATTACTGGCAAGCAATGAATCAAACAGATAGCAATATGCCAGATGATTCAACAGTAGAAAATTATGTCACACTTCCAGATGGATGGTATTATATTAAAAATACAAACGCTCAGAAATACCTGCAAGTCACAGAGAATGTAGGTGGGAATGGTCAAAATGTAGAAATTGCAACTGGCACAGGTGTACAAGGTCAAAAGTGGTATTTAACAAATGCAGGTAATGGCTACATAACACTTAAAAATGGTCTAGGTTATATGCTGGATATCTCAGGTGGCATAAATGCGGATGGTACTAATGTTCAAATTTATTCAGAGAATAATATGGATGCACAAAAATTTAAGTTAGTCCCTACATCTCAAGATAATGTATATGGTATTTTAACAAAGAGTTCAGGAGATACAAAATCTCTAGATGTATATAATTTTGGGACATCAGATGGTTCGAATGTTTGTCAGTGGACCTATTATAAAAATAGCTGTCAAACATGGGTGTTTGAAGCTTGCAACAATACTGAAGCACCTGATAATTCTAATGAGAGCCCATCTGATTCAAATTCTGATAAAGAGGCGTATGCAGTGCGTTTAAAGGTCACATCAGACTGGACGGATGGTGCAACTGCTGAAATTACAGTCACTAACTTAAGTAATAAAGATTTAAATGGATGGGAATGTACATTTACCACCAATCGTAACATTACTTCTATCTGGTCAGCAGATTTAAAAAGCAGTAATGGGACGACATACACTATTTCAAATCCCACATGGCAACCGGAATTAAAAGCAGGTGAAAGTTATACTTTTGGCTGTGCCTTGGGAAGTGGCCCGGCGGATGTTGTAGTAACAGGTGTAGCAATTCAATAAGCCAAAAAACCTGCTAATGAGGTCTTGATTTCATTAGCAGGTTTTATTTTTTATCCATCAATTATTTTGTCAAAAAATAAAGGGTGAGATTTGAATACTTTATGAAAAGTAAAAAGAATGATATAATAAGGCATTAATAAGTATACTACAGTCATAATGCCATGAGAAATGCGCATTGTAGAGTTATAAGGAGATACATGCATGGGAAAAACGTTAGTATTAGCAGAAAAGCCTAGTGTGGGAAAAGATATTGCCCGCGTTTTAAAATGTCATAAACAAAATGGAAGTTTTATAGAAGGCGATAAATATGTGGTGACTTGGGCAATGGGACATTTAGTAGGACTTGCAGACCCAGAAGCTTATGGTGATCAGTACAAAACATGGTCAATGGAAACATTACCAATGTTACCGCCTAAAATGAAGTTGACTGTTTTAAAAGGGACAGGTAAACAATATCAAGTGGTTAAAACACAGCTTCAAAGAAAAGATATTACAGATATTATTATTGCGACAGATGCAGGACGTGAAGGTGAACTTGTAGCACGTTGGATTATTGATAAGGTAGGTGTTAAGAAGCCTATTAAACGTCTTTGGATTTCATCTGTTACAGATAAAGCTATTTTAGAAGGGTTTAAAAATTTAAAACCAGGAAGTCAGTATGATAACTTATATCGTGCAGCCGTATGTCGGGCAGAAGGTGACTGGCTTGTAGGACTTAATGTCACAAGGGCACTCACTTGCAAATATAATGCACAGCTTTCAGCAGGACGTGTACAATCAGCAACACTTGCAATGATTGTAGATAGAGAGGAAGCTATTAAACACTTTGTACCACAGGCTTATTTTACCATAAGTGCTAAGGCTGTTAATCAAGAGGGGAAGGTATTTACTTTAAGCTATAAAGCAAAGGAACAAAAAACATTAAAAGATGAAAGCAAAGTAGATGCCCTTATTCAACAGATAGAAACAGGTGAAGCTATCATTACAGAGATTAGTCAAAGCAATAAAAAGCAATATGCACCGCAACTTTATGATTTAACAGAACTACAACGTGATGCAAATAAACTTTTTGGTTTTAGTCCAAAACAAACATTAGGAATTATGCAGCGTTTATATGAAAATTATAAAGTATTGACATATCCAAGAACAGATTCACGCTATATTTCAGAAGATATTGTACCTACCTTGAAAGAACGTTTAAAGGCAGTGGCGATTGGACCCTATAGAAGTTTTGCAAGTGAAATTATCAACAAAGGTTTTAAGGTGAGTAAAAACTTTGTTGATAACAGTAAGGTATCTGATCATCATGCAATTATTCCAACAGAAGAAAGTGCTATGCTTACACGTCTTAGTAATGAAGAACGTAAGATTTATGATCTAGTTGTAAAACGTTTCTTAAGTGTGTTAATGCGTCCGGTTGAATATACACAGATGAATGTAACAGTAGAAGTGGCAGGAGAAAGCCTTATTGCAAAAGGCAAGAACATTCAGGAAAAAGGCTGGAAGGCTTTATATGACTATAGCGTAGAAGAAGAAAATGATGAAGAAGTAAAAGATCAAAGTTTGCCAGTTCTTACAAAAGGCGAAAGTGTTAAACTCCAAAGTGTTGCAAAAAACAAATGCTTCACAAAAGCACCAGCTCGTTTTAATGAGGCAACACTACTTTCTGCTATGGAAAAGCCATACCTTTATGTAAATGTAGGTCAAAAGGCAGCAAAAACGTTAGGTGAAACAGGTGGTATTGGTACTGTTGCTACACGTGCAGATATTATTGAAAAGCTCTATAATATGTTTTACATCGAAAAAAATGGCAAGGATATCATTCCAACATCAAAAGGAAAACAGCTTATTGAACTTGTACCAGCAGATTTAAAATCACCACTTTTAACAGCTAAGTGGGAAAATGAATTAGAACTTATCAGCAAAGGCAAACAGAGTCCAAAGACGTTTCTGGAAAATATTCGCATTTATAGCAGCGGCCTTGTTAAAGATGTGAAGAGGTCAACAGATAAATACGTACATGATAATATGACAGGTAAACGTTGTCCTAACTGTGGAAAATTCTTGTTAGATGTTAAAGGTAAACATGGTAAAATGTATGTATGTCAAGACCGTGCGTGTGGTTATAAAGAAACAGTAAGTAAATTTACAAATACACGCTGTCCACAATGCCACAAAAAATTAGAACTGCGTGGGCAGGGAGATGGGCAGATTTATGTATGTACAACATGTACATTTAGAGAAAAATTAAGTACATTTAATAAAAGGTATCGTAGTAATAATGAAAAGGTAGATAAACGTTCTGTACAGAAGTATATGAAACAGCAACAAAAAGAAGATGAAGGTAACTTTGTATTTGCAGACTTGTTCTCAAAGTTAAACAAATAAGATACTTTTAAACACTAAATAAAATGGGTGTCGTAAATTTACGACACCCATTTTATTTATATTAGGCCAATTAAAGTGAGATAAAATAATGATTAATCTAAGAATGTAACATGACCATCTAAGTCATAGTAAGCCCCTACAACTTGAAGTTTGCCTGATTCAATGGCTTCAGCTACGACAGGATTTTGTTTAAGAGTCTCAATAGTAGCCTGAACATTTGTGTGAGAGGCATCTTCAATAGAAGAAGCATTTACAGCTTCTACGCTTGGTGTGATGGCAGCAACAAGTTCGCCGATGGCACCTTCGGGTTCTGATTTGGCTTCATAGGCTTCAAAGGCAGCAGTTACAGCGCCGCAGCTTTCATGTCCCATGACAACAAGAAGCGGGCAACCAAGATGTTCTACGCCATATTCTACAGAACCAAGTGCATATTCATCTAAAATGTTACCAGCAATACGAATTTCAAAAAGTTCTCCAAGTCCTGCATTAAAAACGTGAGATGGTGTAACACGAGAGTCAGAACATGAAATAACTACGGCATAAGGTGATTGCCCATTTTCAAGCTCAGTTCTTTTTGCAGAAGAAACATTAATGATTTCAGTATCATCAGCTACGAAACGTGCATTGCCATCTTTTAAAAGGTTAAGTGCATCTTCAGCAGTTGAAACGTTTGTATCGACTACAAGACTTTCGGCTTCATTTGGTGTAGATGCAGTTTCTGTAGTAGTAGATGGTGTAACTTCAGTAGGCTGGGCAGGTGTATTGGTATTACCACATCCTACGAAAGCTAGTGTGCTCATTAAAACAAATAAAAAAGCAAATTTTTTCATAATCAGTATTCTCCCTATGTAATGAATTAAATCATTGTAAGTGTTAAACACTTAGAAAATGATATTTAAAAATGTGACTTTTAAAAAATATCACAATAAAAACATATATTCAAATTATTTGTTTGAAGCTGTAGAAAATAAATTAGTAAGAAATAAGTAGAAAGAGCTTGTATGTTATAAATAAAATAGGTAAAAATGATTAAATAAAAAAAGAATATATCGATAAATTTAAAGAAAAATAGTTAAAAATAAAATCAAATAATTGATTCGTGTAAAATATTCAACAAATTTTAAACGAAATGTCAAAAGTTAAGACTGGGAAAGGTGGGCGTTGATTCAAGACAAAATATGACATATAATAATAGGCATATAGTGGAAATGTTTATCATGAAATTTATAATATACAAAAGAAAGAAGAGGATGTACGATGAATATCGTTTTACATGAACCAGAAATACCACAAAATACAGGAAATATTGCAAGAACCTGTGCTGCGACAGGTGCTACGCTTCATTTAATTGAACCATTAGGATTTTCATTAGATGAAAAACAAATTAAGCGTGCAGGTCTTGATTACTGGCATTTAGTAACAGTAAAAACTTATAAAAACTATCAGGAATTCTTAGAGAAAAATAATTATCCTAAAGTTTATATGGCAACAACTAAATCACGTCAAACTTACACAGAAGTAGCGTATGAAGAAGATGCTTATATTATGTTTGGGAGAGAGTCAGCAGGTATTCCAGAAGAGATTTTATTAGAAAGTAAAGAAACTTGTATTCGTATTCCTATGATTTCAGAAGCGCGTTCTTTGAACTTATCAAATTCTGTGGCAATTGTACTTTATGAAGCGCTCAGACAACATAATTTTGAGCATCTCAAAATAGCAGGTGAACTGCATCATTATCACTGGTAAGAGAAAATCCTCTTAAGGCTGTATAAAAAACGGAATATTGTGCAATAATTGCAAATGGAAGTTTTAGCTTTTAGGAGGAAATTATGAAATCTTTAATGAAGCGTGTTTTAGGAGTAGGACTAGCGCTTTTAATGAGTACCACACTTTATGCAAGTCCTGTAGAACGAAAGTCAATATTCCCTAAGTATACTGGCATAGTTGCCTCACTTCGTGATGCAAATACAGATATAAGGAGTTATCCAGATCAATATGCCGATATTTTAGGGACTACTTATAGTAAGCAAGTTCATATCATTGGCCAAAATAATGATTGGTATAAAGTGAGTTTAAATGGTGATGTTGGATGGATTCGTAAAACAAGTGTGGAAGTGACACAAAATGAATATATACCATATAGTAAGGTTTTAGGTGAAGAAATCGTAGATTACGGTAAACAGTTTATTGGTACGCCTTATGTATGGGGTGGTAATGACCTAAAAAAAGGAGTAGATTGTTCAGGACTCACCAAAGAAGTATATGAAACTTTTGATATTAACATTACGAGGCTTGCGGCAACACAGGTAAGAGATGGTAAAATCATTGACAAAGCAGAGCTTCGTCCTGGCGACCTTGTGTTTTTTGATACAACAGGTAAGAATACAGGAACGATTTCACATGTAGGGATATACGCAGGTGATAATATGTTTTTACATGCTGATGGTACCAATGGTGTGATGCTCAGTAGATTAGATAGTCCATATTATGCACGCAATTATGTCACAAGTAGTCGTATTATCAATAGTTAAAAAGACATGAGTTAAAAAAACATGAGGCTATGTCATTAGCCTCATGTTTTTTTATAGGAATAAGAAGGTTTAGTTTTTAATATTTGCAAAGCAGACAAATTGTGTCATAATAGAAATAACGTTAAATACAATATAAGAGGTTATAAAATGAACGCAAAAACACTCTATAAATTAGAATTTCATAAAGTACTTGAACTTGTAAAATCGCAAGCAGTGACAGAAGGTGGAAAGCATTTAGTAAGTCAAATGCTACCTTCTTCTGAACTTGAAATTGTTAAGAAGCTTCAAGATGAAACTGCTCAGGCTATGATGATGAGTATCAAGCAAGGAAAGCTACCACTTGCAAGTCTCCATGAGATGAAACCTATTTTAAAAAGAGTTGAAATGGGGGCAATACTTGGTAGTGGAGAACTTTTAGCAGTCAGAGATACTATGCGTATGACAAGACAGGCTAAAAATTATTATCAGGATGCAACAGCAACAGGGCAAACATATGAGGTGCTAGGTGAATATTTTGAAACATTAACACCTTATGCAATTATAGAACGAGAAATTAGTCGTTGTATTTTGGCGCCGGATCAATTTGCAGATAATGCAACACCAGAGTTATATCAAATTCGTCGTCAAATCAAAAATTTAAGTGTAAAGATTAAAGAAGTACTTCAAAACATAATTCATTCCAGTCATTATCAAGATATGATTCAGGACCCTGTTATTACAGTGCGTCGCGACCGTTATTGTATTCCCGTTAAAGTAGAATACAAGGGGCAATTTAAAGGGATTGTACATGATCAATCTGCTACAGGAGCAACTGTATTTATTGAGCCAATGACAGTTGTAGATTTAGGCAATGAAATTAAAAGCTTAGAAGGTAAAGAGCAAGAAGAAATTGAAAAATTACTAATTGATTTAACGAATCAAATTGCACCAATTACATTGGAGATGAGTGTAAATTACGATTACTTAATTAAGTTGGATGCAATTTTTGCACGTAGTGAATTTTCACTGAAGTATGATTGTCGTCAACCTAAGTTAAATAATAAAGGGTATATAAATCTTAAGAAGGCAAGACATCCACTTCTAAATAAAGAAACAGTTGTACCTATTGATGTTTATGTAGGTAAGGAATTTACAAGTTTACTTATTACAGGACCTAACACAGGTGGTAAAACAGTTACCTTAAAAACAATTGGGTTATTTACACTGATGGCAGCTATTGGACTTCAAATTCCAGCAGCTGAAGAAAGTGAAATTGCTGTTTTTGAAGGGATATATGCAGATTTGGGAGATGAACAAAGCATCGAGCAAAGCTTAAGTACATTTTCATCACATATGACAAATATCGTAGAGATTTTAAGAGATATGAGCTTAAATTCGCTTGTGTTATTAGATGAGGTAGGTTCTGGAACAGACCCTATTGAAGGTGCTGCGCTTGCAATGTCTATTTTAGAGCATCTTCGTAAACAGCAAATTCGTACAGTAGCAACAACTCACTATAGTGAGTTAAAGCTTTATGCGCTTTCAACAGATGGCGTAGAAAATGCTAGTGCAGAATTTAATGTAGAAACATTAAGTCCAACTTATAAATTATTAATTGGTGTACCAGGTAAAAGTAATGCTTTTGCTATCTCAACAAAATTAGGACTTCCTGCACATCTTATTGATGATGCCAAAACATTCCTTCAAAAAGAAAATGTAAAAATGGAAGACATTTTAGTAGATCTTGAGCAAAGTAAACGTATGGCTGAGATTGAAAGTGAACGTGCAAGAGCTTATCGTAATGAAGCGGAACGTTTAAAAGAGGAAATTCAAAATGAACGCAAGAAGATTGATAAGGCAAAGAAGAAAATTCTAGAGCGGGCTGAATTAAAAGCCAAAGAAATGCTTAAGGCAGCTGAGATGGAAGCCGATCAAACACTTAAAGAAGTACGTGCAGCAGCTAGAGATGCGAAGGTAATGATTGATGAACGTAGCCTTCAAGAAGCTAAACAAAAGATGACTTCTACAGTAGAAGGTCAAAAGAAACGTATGAGCAAAATAACAGGTAGTCATCGTAATGCACCTAAAAAACTGACAAGTGTAGAAGTAGGTGAAGAGGTAATGGTAGCCTCTCTTATGCAAAAAGGTATCGTTACAAAAGCGGTTGATAGTAGTGGCAAGGTAGAGGTACGCATGGGGATTATGCCAATGAAGGTTAACTTAAGTGATTTAATTCGCGTAGAAGAAACTAATGCTAATGAAGCACCTAAGAAAAAAGTTCGTGGTAAATCCAATACAAGTGGGGTAAGCTATGGTATAAGTAAAACAAGTACCATTTCTACAGAAGTAGACGTACGTGGTATGATGGTAGATGAAGCAAATCCTATAGTAGATAAATATTTAGATGATGCTTATTTATCTGGTTTAAAACAAGTAACAATTATTCATGGCAAAGGAACAGGGGCCCTTCGTGCAGGAATTACGCAAATGCTACGTCGTCACCCACATGTAGCATCACAAAGACCTGGTACTTTTGGTGAAGGGGAAATGGGTGTAACAGTTGTCACATTAAAATAAGAATGTAATGATAAAATGATAAAGTTGATATGAGTAGGACATGAAAAAGATATATTAAATGGCAGAAAGAATCAAAGAAATAAAGAAGAGAGAGGAATAGATATGCTTAAGATACTGATAATAGATGATGACACCAACATTTCCGAACTTATTTCCTTATATTTAAATAAGGAAGGTTATCAAACAAAGGAGGTTCATAGCGGACGTGCAGCCCTTGTAGCATTTGAAGAATATGGACCAGATTTGGTTCTTTTGGATGTCATGTTACCAGAAATTGATGGTTATGATGTATGTAAAGAAATTAGAAAGAAAAGCCGTACGCCGATTATTATGCTGACAGCTAAGGGCGAAGTATTTGATAAAGTTTTAGGGTTAGAATTAGGGGCAGATGATTACATGGTAAAACCATTTGATCCTAAAGAGCTCATGGCAAGGGTAAAGGCTGTGCTGAGACGTAATATCATGCCAGTAGAAACGATTGAAACCAAAAATCGTATTGTACTTGATAATTTAATTATTGATAAAGACAATTACTCAGTAACCTATGAAGGAAGTCTTGTAGAACTTCCACCAAAGGAATTAGAGGTTTTATACTTCTTAGCAAGTCATCCCAAACAAGTATTTACAAGGGAACAACTTTTAGATAAGATTTGGGGTTATGACTTTGTGGGTGATACACGAACTGTGGATGTACACATTAAGCGATTAAGAGATAAATTTGAAGGTGATCATACATGGAGCATAAAAACCGTTTGGGGAGTAGGCTACAAATTCGAAAAATAAAAGATACATTTGAATTTTCGTCTCTTTTTAGCCGTTTAGTAACAGTCTATATTAGCATTTTAACAGTCACACTTATTATATTATTTATTACTTTTACAAATACATTTCGCTCGTATTTTGTACAGTACACTCAAGATATGATGATTAAACAAGCACAAAGCTTAGCAGAAGAGTACTATAAGCTTGGACATTTTAGTAACTATCGTGAAGAAGGTGTGGAGAAAATCTTTTATCGTATTGAGGTAATGGAAAGTTATATGCAAGCAACCTCTTGGCTTGTTAGACAAGACGGGACGGTTCTTGCACTTTCAGATAAGGGCGTTGTACCTATTGATTATCAAAATATACTTAATAGACAAGATATTGAAAAAGTATTTGAAGGTAATATTGTGCGTATTGAAAATGGTTTTAAGGAATACTTTTCAACACCGGTTTTAACAGTTGGTTATCCGATTGAAATAAGGGAAGAAATTTATTTTGCTTTATTTATTCACACACCTATGCCAGTTATTTTAGAAACAATTGATGAGGTACGTAATATTATTTTACAAGTAGTTGGTCTTATCGGAAGCTTTTTATTTGTATGGATTTATTTTATTTCTAAGCAAATGACGCGGCCACTAAAGGAAATGAATGCAGTGGCTAAGACTATTGCTAGTGGTCAATTTGATAAGCGCATAGAAATTAGAGGGAAAGATGAAATTGCTGAGCTAGGAATGTCATTTAATAATATGGCACAAGAACTTGATAAGATAGAGGAAAATAGGAATAGTTTTATTGCAAATATATCTCATGATTTACGTTCACCACTTACGTCAATACAAGGCTTTGTGACGGCAATATTAGATGGAACGATTCCGCCAGAAAACCAAGAAAAATATTTGAAAATTGTACTTAATGAGTCAAAGCGTATGATTAATATGACTAATAAAATTCTGGATTTAAGTAAGTTAGAAGAAGGTCGTGTGCCAATTGAAAAGGTACCTATTAATATTAATAGGATGATTGAGACTGTGGCACTTACTTTAGAAAATCGTGCAAAAGAAAAAGATGTCCAGGTAAAGATTGAATTAGATACGAAATGCAATTATATATTAGGTGACATGGATGGGATTAGCCGTGTTTTACAAAATTTATTAGATAATGCTTTAAAGTTTGTAAATGAACATGGTGAAATTAAGATTATTACAACGAGTTATCGTAATAAGGTATGGGTAGGTATTTGCAATAGTGGACCAGCTATTCCAAGGGAACAACAGAAGATGATTTGGGATCGTTTTTATAAAGGGGACCGCTCGAGAGGTCAAGATAAGAGAGGTGTAGGTTTAGGTCTTGTCATTGTTAAAGAAATTTTAAAGCAACATGGTGAGATGGTTGGAGTACGTTCCGAACCGGGAGAAATGGTTACGTTTTATTTTTCTTTAACACCACAAAAAGAAAGTTATGAAAATTAACAAAAACTTCATAATTCGGCATTATACTGACCGAGAAGACAAGTTAAAGGGAGGAATACTTTATGAATGAGTCAAATGATTTTAATCAAAATGAGGAAAGCGTAAAGGAAGCTAATAATTTAAATTCAAGTGAGAATGAACATATTGAAATGACATATAATCCTGAAATCACTAAGGAGAACACGGAAGAGTTCGTGACTCCCTTCCCTAACAATGAAACCCAATCAAATAAAAAATCCACTTGGCCTAAGTTTGTGGCAGGTGTTGTAATAGGTAGTTTAGTAGGTGGTACTGCAATAGGTTCTAGCTTTGCACTTATAAGCTCAAAATTAGGTAACAACAATGGAAGTGGCCTTGTTGTACAGCAAGCTGTGACAGGCAATGGTACAGATGGCATCGTACAGCCTGTTGCACTTAATAATAATATTACAGATATTGCTAATAATGTAGGGCCAAGTGTTGTGTCTATTTATAATACAAAGGTTGTTTCCACTTTTTTAGGAGATTATGACCAGTCTGGTTTAGGTTCAGGTGTAATTTTCAAAGAGGATAATGAAAAAGTATATATGGTAACAAACTGCCATGTTGTAGAAGGTGCGACAAGTTTAGCTGTTAACTTTCTTGGCAATACAAAAGTAGAAGGAGAACTTATTGGACAAGATGCAACAACTGATTTAGCTGTTGTTGCTGTACGTAAGGAAAATCTAGATGCGGATACATTAAGTGGTATTCGTATAGCTACACTTGGTGACAGTGATCAGGTTCAAGTTGGACAACTGGCAGTAGCTATTGGTACCCCTATGGAAGCGGCTTTTAATAATACAGTAACAGTAGGTGTTATTAGTGCGATTAATCGTGAAGTCCAAGTAGATGCTTCTCGTACGATGACATTGTTACAAACAGACGCTGCTATTAATCCTGGGAATAGTGGTGGGGCTTTAGTTGGACCTACTGGAGAAGTAATTGGTATTAACACCGTTAAATTGGTAGATAGTAGTGTAGAAGGTATGGGATTTGCTATTCCTATTAATTCTGTAAAGCCAGTTATTGAAGAAATACTTGAGAATGGTACAATTGAAAGACCAAGCTTAGGAATTATGGGAAGCAATGTAAGTAGTGATGCTTCAAATATGTATGAGTTACCAATTGGTATTTATGTGGCACAAGTTACACCAGGTGGTAGTGCAGATATAGGTGGTATTGAGGCCGGTGATATTTTATTTGAGTTTGATGGGACACAAATTACAGATATGAACCAACTAAAATCACTAATTGCAAATAAACGTGTAGGTGATAAAGTAGAAGTGAAGGTTGTACGTAATAAAGAAAAGAAAGTTTTAAATATTACACTTAAGGCGACAAGAGTGACGACAACAACGAACTCTAATCCTACCAGTTTATATTAATTAATGTCTATAAGAGCTGCTTTGCTAAGTAATTTAGCTTTGGAGCTCTTTTTACATTGAAATTATAGGTTAGATTTGGTACTATTACTTGTAGAAGCAAATAGGGAGAGATCAATATGATGACAATTAGTGCATTAAAACCTCAAGAGACAATTAAAGGCACATATTTATGTAAGTATAAACAAATATTAAAAAATAAAAATGGAAAAGACTATTGCACTGTACGCTTTCAAGATTGTACAGGAACAGTAGATGGTAAGATTTGGTCACTGCATAGTGGTATTATGCCATTTGAAGTAGATGATGTGGTAGAAGTTGAGGGTGAAGTGATTTTATATCAAGAAAATCTGCAACTCAATGTAAATAGTATAAAGAAAGCAGAAGAAGGAACATATAACTTAAAAGATTATTTGCCACATACAAAAAAAGATGTGGATATCTTAGAAAGTGAATTACTAGGTATTATAGATCAAGTTCAAGATATGTATATTAAAAAGCTTTTAGAAAGTATATTTTGTGAAGAAAGTATTTACGAGCGCTTTATAAATCATAGTGCAGCTAAAAGTGTTCATCATGCCTATTTGAGTGGTTTATTAGAGCATACAGTAACTGTGACTAAAATAGGTATGCATATGGCAGATTTATATGAAGGTGTAAAGAAAGACTTTGTCATTGCAGGTTGTTTACTTCATGATATTGGCAAGCTTTATGAATTAACACCATTTCCTAAAAATGATTATTCAGATGAAGGACAGCTCATAGGACATTTAGTTATCGGTGCAGAAATTATTCATGATAAGGCAAGGGAAATATCTGATTTTCCCAAAGAAACAGAAATGCTCTTAAAACATATTGTGATTGCCCATCATGGAGAATATGAATATGCATCACCTAAACGTCCAAAATGTATTGAGGCTATGATTGTGCATTTAGCAGACTACTCAGACTCTAAGCTCAAGATGTTAGAAGAAATGCTACAGGCAGCACCAATAGATGAGTGTTATATTGGGTATAATAAAATATTAGGTAGAAATATTCGTCAAATCAAATGATGAAGAATAAAAATTCTAAGAATCAAGGACCTAAAAATGCGAGTCTAAAAATATCTGCCAATGAGATTAATCGCTTTGTATATTGCCCTTATCAGTGGTATTATAGTCGTTATTATGGTCAAAAGGATTTGAAGGAAAGATATAAAGCACTCAAAGATAAAAATAGTCAATTAGAGAGTAATTTCAAAAAAGGCTTACGTTTTCATAAGAATTACTACTTAAGTTATCGTTTTCAAAAATGCATACGTTGGATTATCGCACTAACGGCTCTTGGGTTTATGATTTGGGTGGTGATAAAATGTCGTTAGTAGGACAAATAGTAGGAATTGGACTCATGACAAGCGTTCTGTGGATTAGTTTTCGTCCAACTATTAAAGAAAAGCATAAGAAAGATATAGGTGTAAGAGGGGCGAGTCCTATTTATGCCGATGAAAAAGGGGCTAAGCTTTTAGTGGCACCAGAATATAATTTACAAGGTAAGCCAGATTATATTTTTGAAACATGGTGTTTAAAACGTTATATTCCGTTAGAGATTAAAAGTGGCCGTTTAAAAGAAGATGAAGAACCACATCCAGGGGACCTTTATCAGCTCGTGGCATATTTTTTAATTATAGAAGAGATTTATGGTAAAAGACCGCCTTATGGGAAATTAGTGTATGCCAATAAAACATTTACCATAAGGAATACGGCAAGACTAAGACGTGAACTTAAAGAGATTTTAAAGCAGATGCGTGGTATGCTAACGGGAGAATCTATGCCCTTAGCAGAGCCTAATTTTATGAAATGCAAGAACTGTGTATGTCAAAGAACAGTCTGTGAATTTCAAGAATAAGGAGGGGGGAAAGTGAAAGAAAAAGAAAATAAGTCAAAAAAGGGTTCAGCACTTTTAGATCATATGATCCAGCGCAATATAAGTAGTTCTATGCAGAATGTGGATGATAAAGTGATTGCACAGGCTATAAAAACCCTTTTAATGAAAGATGACAATAAATATATGAACTAGGAGTATTCATGGAACAACCAATTTTAAAAAATCAGCATTATGAAATAGAAATAATAGACCTTGGGGCACAAGGAGAAGGTATCGGAAAAATCGGTGAATTTACTGTATTTGTACCAGATGCTATTACAGGTGATAAGGTAGAAGTACGCCTTGTTAAAGTAAAAAAGAGCTATGGTTATGGCAAAATGATGAGGCTCATCACGCCATCACCATTTAGAGAAGAACCAACTTGTCCTGTGGCTACGAAATGTGGCGGATGTCAAATCCAACATATGAAATATGAGGCACAGTTAAACTGGAAGACAAACAAAGTAAGGGCATGCCTTGAACGTATAGGTGGCTTGAAAAATATTACAGTAAAAGATACATTGGGAATGAAAGTACCATACAACTATCGTAATAAAGCGCAATATCCTATTCGTAAGGAGGGAGATACTGTAGAGATGGGATTTTTTGCTCAAAGAAGCCATCGCATTGTGCCATCTAATAAATGCAGTATTCAAAATCCTAAAAATGAAGAAATTATGCGTATCGTAACAGACTTCTTAAATGAAAATAACATTGCTATATATAATGAAGAGACACATAGGGGGCTTGTACGTCATCTAATGATTAAGACAGGTTATCATACAGGTGAAATTATGGTTTGTCTTGTGATTAATGGGCGTAAATTACCGAAATCGGAGGAATTTGTTACAGCACTTAAAAAGGTAGAAGGCATCAGTAGTATTTTACTTAACCATCAACTTGATAAAACAAATGTTATTTTAGGCTATGAGACAACACTTCTTTATGGAAAAGAATATATTATTGATAAAATAGGTGATTTAAGCTTTAAGATTTCGCCTCTTTCATTTTTCCAAGTTAATCCACTTCAAACAGAAGTCCTTTATAAAAAGGCACTTGAGTATGCACAGTTAACAGGAGAAGAGACAGTATGGGATGCGTACTGCGGAATTGGAACGATTTCACTCTTCTTAGCACAGAAAGCAAAAAAAGTATATGGTGTAGAGATTGTACCACAAGCCATTGAAAATGCTAAAGAAAATGCTAAGCTTAATAATCTTACGAATGTAGAGTTTTATACAGGGAAAGCAGAAGAAGTTATCCCAAGACTTTATAAAGAAGAAGGGGTTATTGCAGAGACAATTGTCGTAGACCCACCACGTAAGGGTTGTGATATGTATCTTCTAGAGACACTTAAAGTAATGGCACCGCAAAAAATTGTCTATGTTTCTTGTGATCCAGCAACACTTGCACGAGATTTAGCTTATCTAACAGAAGAAGCAGGTTATACTGTAGAAGAAGTACAACCTGTAGATATGTTTCCTCATACCACGCACGTGGAGTGTTGTGTGTCGTTAAAAAAATTAAATAGAATCTGAAGGGAGGGTAAACCTATAATTAATCGTAGGTTTACCTTCTTTATCAATTACAATTGAATTGATGAACTGTGTAAGGATTTCAGCGTTAAGCTCTGTAATGGTGCCATAAGCTGAAATCCTTTTTATTTCTTTAAGATAGCTATTTTTATCTAATCCATCTAGGGATTTTTCGTATTCAGATAAGTCTTCCTTAAGTTTAATGATTTGAGAAGAAATATCTTGAGTAAAAATCTGATATTCCTCTTTCGTAATAATATCATTAATTAAATGGCCTAGAGCCTTATTTTTTTGCTCATTTAAACAAGCTATTTGATTTTGACAGTTTGTTATGAGAGACTCTAGTTTCTCAGCAGAAGAGAGTAGAGAAGTTTCTACTGATTTAAGCTGAGAGGTATTGGAACTATTCTGAATAAATTGATTCAGTTCCTTAATAACAGTTTCAGCAAGAGCAGCTTCTCTAACTCTATGGCTAGAACAAACCTGATTACCACGTCTGTCATAGGTGCCACATACATACCCTTTACTATTGGCTTTATAATGAAAACCTTTACCACACTGATCACAAATCAGTAGATTAGAGAAGAGATGTGTATTAGATCCAGTAATGACCTTTCTTTTTTTATTCAACCGATGCTGCACGTTATTAAACAGTTCTTCATCAATAATGGCTTCATGTGTATTTTCTACAATAATATGTTGCTCAGCAGGAAGTTCTTTCCGAGCTTTTGAAGTTACACTAATGGTGGTTTGACGTCCTTGTACCAGATGCCCTAAGTAGTGAGGATTATGTAGTATAAGTTTAATACTAGAAGCATGCCACTCATTAGAAGCATTTGCCTTACCAGCTACTTGAGCAGGTGTAGGAACACCTTCTCTGGTAAGTTCATTCGCTATCAACGTTTGACCTTTTCCACTTAAATAGTCTTTAAAGATTCTAATCACGATATTTTTGCAGTATTCGTCTCTAATCTGTAGCTGACCATCTACTATTTTATAGGCATATGGTGGAATAGAGCCTTTAAATTCACCACGCTTAATTTTATTAGTAAGAGAGTGTTTAACACGTTCAGAGATACGCTGAGATTCCTGTTCATACAGCCAAGCATAAAGACCAAACATGCTACGATTTCCTTCAAGTGTATTAATAGCATTATCTAGGGTCACAATATCAATTTTATTATTCTCAGCTAGGTTCTTAATGCGATAAGAAAGTTCACCATTACGAGCCAATCTTGAAAGCTCTTTAGCTAAGATGATGCTAAATTTTCGCTGTTCCATATCTTTAATTAATCGATTCAAATTTTCACGATTAGATGTTGTCCCTGACTCTATATCAACATAGAAATCATAAAGTTCCCAATTACGTTCTTGAATGAAGTTAATAAAAAGTTCTCTTTGATTTTTTAGAGAAGCCTGTTGCTCAATTTTTTGAGTGCTTACGCGAATATAAATTGCACATTTCATAGTTTATTACATCTCCTTTGTTAATTGAGATGTAGTTTGTTTACCTAAGTCAATTATAGAAATAAGGGAACTAAGTTGTCAAATTATATCTAAATAACTATTAAATATAACGACTTAGTAGTAAAATCGAATATATGCTATAGAAAGTACTAGGTAAAATGTAGGAATTCAATAAAGAAATGAAGTTCCAAGAATTATTAAAAGAAAATATTGATTTAGAGTTGCTGTTTATTAAGTACTTACTGGATCGTGAAGTGACAGATGAGAAAATGGGCGAGTATGCATTAAACTATACAACGCTAACAGATGATTAAAAGTGGGAATTTGCAATGTTTTACAAGCAAGAATTAAATAGAAATATGTTTATATGGCCAGATTTCCTACTAAATATGGAAATGCCGATGGAGATATTTAGAAAGAATATGAAGTTGTCAACGCTTGAGATTACAAAAGACAGGACTGAATAAGAGGAGTAAAGTAAAAGGAGACGTGAGAAGAGCAATGATATTTGTAACAGGAGATACACATAGGGAGTTAGATCTTGAAAAACTACACACTTCTCATTTTCCAATGCAGAAAGAGTTAACTAGAAATGATTATCTTATAATCTGTGGGGACTTTGGTGCAGTTTGGAATAATAGTAAGTATGATGACAGTACACTTGATTATCACAATAAAAAGCCCTATACAACGCTCTTTGTAGATGGAAATCATGAGAATTTTGACTTGTTAAATGGATATAAAATAGAAGAATGGCATGGTGGAAAGATTCATCGTATTAGGGAAAATGTAATACACCTAATGAGAGGGCAAATCTATACAATAGATGATAAGAAATTCTTTGTTATGGGAGGAGCAAGCAGTATTGATAAAAATAGCCGGATACCATTTGAGTCTTGGTGGCCTCAAGAGTCACCCACTATGGCAGAATTAGATGAAGCACAAACAAATTTAGATAAGCACCAATGGGAAGTGGATTATGTGTTATCCCATACGACATCTAATATAGTGATGCAAGAATGTATTGAATTTCAAAAAGAAAAGGAATCAGTGAATGAGTTTTTTGATATCTTACAAAGGAAGCTTAAATATAAATGGTGGTTCTTTGGGCATTTCCATATAGACGAGATTTTTGAATCTCATAAATCTACTTGTTTATATGACCTTATCAGAGACTTAAACAATATTGAAGTTGGAGGGTTAAAACAAAAAGATAATATTTATTTTTCAGAGGATAGCATGCGGATGGAAAGCCTTGCGAATATATTGCTACATGCTATAGAACTTATCAAATACAACTATGATCAAGAAACCTGTGACAATAGAACAGAGGGCTTACTAACAAAGAGTGATTGGTATAGACTGTGTGAAGACTTTGAAGATGTCATTAATCAAGAGATAGCATCTGAAGCCACCAAGGTAGAACTCATACATGCTATGATGACAGATGAGTACTGGAAGAAATGGTATGAGAGAACGTGTAAATCATAGTAACCCAAAAGGCACAATTTAATTGCAAGAGATTAGATTGTGCCTTTTGGCATGATAAGATTACATTATAATTTTATATTGCCTATCTCTCTGAGAATATTATAAATTTTCAAGTACCTTTCTTATACAAGTTGATTAGTTTTTGTATTTGTAGTAAACATCAATGTGCTGGCTATCCTGAATTTCTATTTTTTCAATGAATAGATTAAGAATAGTAGGGCTTAGTGTAGAAACTTGCCTTTGATGAATAAGTTGCTGGAGGTCATCTAATACAGTAGATTTATTGAGCTCTGTTATCAATAGGCTATTAGAATGTAGTTTTGTCTCTAGCATTTCTGTAGACTGACTATCTAAACTAATAAAGGAAGTGTATTGCTCATTTGTAATATCCCCTTTAATAAGCTTTTTTAAGGCTGAATTGTTTTCAGACTGAATCTGCTTGAGCTGTTTTTGAAGAGAACGATTATATTTAGTTAAGGTACTTACTTCTCTTTTTATATATTTCTTCAAATCTGAGATGGAGCAATTGATAGTGGCATCCTTTAATAGTTGATTAATATCATCTAAAATAGCAGTAGTCAAAGCATTTTCTTTGATACTATGAGAACTACAGTAATCCTTGCCTTTTTTATTATATGTACCACAAATATAGCCTAAACGGTTAGCACTATAGTGCATGGCCTTTTCACAATCTTTACAAAAGAGTAGATTAGAGAATAAGTGAAGTTGAGGAGCAGGTCTTGCTTTTTTGCGATTGCTTAGCATAAGCTGAACGGCATCAAACATTTCCTTAGTG
Source organism: Clostridiales bacterium (assembly GCA_019418225.1). GTDB lineage: Bacteria > Bacillota > Clostridia > Lachnospirales > Cellulosilyticaceae > Cellulosilyticum. The sequence goes on from DYCF01000014.1 coordinate 95,764, forward strand.
ATAATAGGATCATGCATATGAGGAACGACAATAAAATTGTCTTCTTCAATTTTTTTGCGTTTTTTACAAGTTACACTAATAGTAGATTCTTTTCCTTGAACTAAGTCACCTACGTAATGTCTATTTTGCAAAATGGTTTTTATGGTAGATCCATACCAATATATAGAGGCGTTACGTTTATTAGCAGTTTGGCTAGGTGTTGGAATCTTTTCTAATGTTAGGTTACGAGCTATTTTATCACAGCCTAATCCCGCTAGATAATCTTGAAAAATACGACGTACTATATGAGGTGTGTGATCGCTTCTAATTAGTAATTTTTTATTTTCAATGCGATACCCATATGGAGGAATAGAACCCATGAAATGCCCGGCTTTAGCGTTAGTTCTTAATGCAGTTTTTGTACGTTCACTTGTCTTTTGTGCTTCATTCTCGTAAATCCAAGTATACAATCCAAACATTTCATTGGAACCTTCAAGCATGTTGATAGCTCTATCTAGAGTTAACAGCTTAATATTGTATTTTAGAGCATTATCTCTAATTTGATAAGCTAAAGCTCCGTTTCTCGATAGCCTGGAAAGTTCTTTAGCTAAGATAATATCAAATTTATTCTTGCTCATATCATTTATTAGACGTTGTAAGTTTATTCTTTTAGAAGTCGTACCAGATTCAATGTCTATATATTCTTCAACAATTTCCCATGAATGGTCTGCAGCATATTGTTGAAATAGAAGATGCTGATTTTCAATAGAACTTTTTTGTCCTTCACTGTCTTTACTAATTCTAATATAAACTGCACATCTCATGCTGCCACCTCCTCAGTGTCTGCTTCAGGATTAACTGATTTAGTTATTTTTGCAATAAATTCATTTATTAGTAAATCTGTAAGAACAGATGAAAGATCATCTAGAGAATGTGTTGATGTATCACTAAAGATTCTTTGTATTTTCATAAATTTAGTCTCCTAGTTAATAATTTAATGTCATAAATAAATAGTTCATATAACCCAGTTTGGGGTACATGAGAAAGATTATAGCATACTGTACAAGCCCCTCAAAGTGAATTTGAACGTTTTGAGTATAGGCATTGAGTATCAAAGGCTATAGGAGTTGATTGTGTGAAAAGATTATAAATATTTGATGTCTGTATTTCACAAAATTAGTTTCCTAGATAAAAAATTAATGCCTTAAATAATAGTTTGTATAATGGGATTTAGGACACATGAGAAAGATTATAGCATACTGTACAAGCCCCTCAAAGGAGAATTGAAGGTTTTGAATACAGATGTTGATTATCAAGGGGGATAGAAGGTAGTGATGTAAAACTCACTACAAATGTTTAGATAAATTATAGGATTTCATTTTGAGTTGGAGGAGATTATAGGATATTCAAAAGTGCCCTCAAAGTGAAAATAGAATTTTTTAAAATGAGAGCTAATTCTTATGTTTATTTAAAAATATATTCTGAATAACATAAAAAAATGTACATGTAAAATTCCCTTGCATTGGCTATTTGAGAATAGTATGATTGATTTTACGTTCTCAAAAATGGAAAATTTTGAGGGCAAAATCTTAAATAATAAATATACGCCATTGTTGCAAAAAAAGAGATAAAAAAACTCATATAAACATTGATTTTGCAATAAAAGTAGAAAGGGACGACCTATGGTACATACATTAGAATTTTACGTAAATATAACACACGTAGAAAAAGAACTTGTAGAGCGAAAGCATGGACAATATATAAAAGGAGTTATTAGAAAACTTGAAAGACAATTTAGTAAATTTAATATAAGAATTGGGAAACCGATGTGGAATGGGAGTTATAATATCTATCTTCAGTTTGATGCAGTTGAGTTGTTAGGGCGAACAGAAGATGGAGAGATTGTTCCAGATGATTATGAACTAATACAATTTCATATTCTGGAATTGGAACATCAATTATTTGATTTCCCAGATAGACATTTTATTCTGAACCGCATTGATTATAGAGTGGATTTAAAAGTGGAAAATAAGGAGCATCGTAAAATCTTATTTAAGTTATGGAGAAAAATAGCAAAAAGCTATGGACATTTAAAGAAGAGAACTAAGAAGAATGCAACTAGAGAACAGAAAGATGGCAAGGAAATCTATAGATCAGAGAAATCCTATCAAACCACAATATATTTAGCTTCAAAATCGTTAGTCGTTTGTTTGTATGACAAAGAAGAAGAGAGAAGAAGCAAAGGAATGGAACCTTTGCCATATGAAAGAAATGTTATTAGATTTGAAGTTAGATTAATGCGAAATCATCTCGCATATAAGGCTAGAGAGGAGAAGGTATATAAAGATAAAAATAAAAAGAAGAAGGAAACAAGAGAAAGAAGTTTAGAAGCTTACATGGAGAAGAGATGCTTTGATGAATACATAAAAAAATACATAGTCACCATATTTGGAACGGAAGATTTTCATAAACTTGATGTTATTAAATCAAAGCTTATAGAAGCAGAAATAAAGAATGCTCAAAGAGACAAGCTGATTAACTTTATCAATATCATTGCACGAGCTGGAGTGGAAGGAGTAATTAATTATAGAGGCACGAAAAGTAAGAAGAAAGGAAGTTGTTCTAGGTATACCATGAAAAGATACCGACAGATTCTCAGTGAACTTGATATACATATTATATCTTTACCATTAAAAACAAAAGGTGTAGGAAATATCCTTGAGAATCCTTTAGGGAAATGGAAGATGAATAATGAATAACTATACTAAAATATTTTTCATAAAGTATAAATTTACAGTTTGTGAAAATAGAAAGGAGACAATATGCAACAAAATTGTATAAAGATACACAATGGCACCAAGGAGTCTAGAAGTATTATAGAGATTCAAAACTATATTACTCAGCTAGAAATAAATGATTATAGACTGAAAAAGAGAATCAAAGATATGGAGCAGCTGAGTGGAAAATATGAAAAACTGGTTTCTGATTACGAAAGCGTAATGGAGCAGCTAGAGCATGTGAATATAGAGCTTGCTTATTATCAAGCTATAAGCATTGCTAAAAATAATGGTCGTCCTGGAAAATTATCCACACAAGAGGTTTATGAAATAAGAGAGTTGAGAAAGGCAGGAAACACATTACAACTGATAGCCGAGCAATATCATGTTTCAACTGCTTTAGTGCATAAAATCACTAAAGATATTAAAACTGATAAGCATAAAAAGTGATAAAAGCAATGTCGCACAGTAAAGAATGATAAAACGGATAAACATATTGAAAAATAAGGATTTTAATGTGCTAATATCCTTGTTAAAATCAATCAACTTTTTAATTTAGGATAATAGAAGTGTACATTGAATAACAAAAAATAAATCGAGAAAAAGGAGAATATAGATATGTGTAAAATCATTTCAGTTATAAACGAAAAAGGAGGAGTAGCAAAGACAACAACAGTTTATACTGTTTCTGAATGCCTTGCTAAACAAGGAAAAAGAGTGTTAATGATAGATTTTGATCCACAATCGAGTCTTACAGTTATGGCTGGGTTTGAAGAAATAAATCAAATGCCTAAGACTATCGCCCATTTAATGAGTGATTCAATAGATAAAAGGGAAAATCTAAATCTTAATTATGATATCGCGGAATTAAGAAATGGTGTGTTTTTTATACCTGCTAATAAGGAATTAACAGCTATAGAAGTGTCATTAGTAAATGTTATGAGTAGAGAATATGTGCTAGCTGATATACTTGAACAGCTCAAGTCAGATTATGATTATATTATTATAGATTGTTCACCGTCTCTAGGTTTACTAACTATAAATGCATTAGCTACAAGTGATTCAGTTATTATTCCTGTTACTGCAGAATATTTATCTGCCAAAGGTCTTGAAATGCTTTTGGAAACAATTTTACGTATCAAAAGAAGGATTAATCCGCAGTTAGATATTGAGGGAATTCTGTTTACACAATTTAAAGAGAGAAATAGATTAACAAAAGCAGTAGTAAAAATGATCGTTGATGCGTATGGTGGAGTTATACCAATATTTCAACAAACAATAGCATATTCTACAAAGGTAGCACAAGCAGCAATGTATCAAAAAAGTATTGTAGAGTATGCACCACAACATAAAGCTGCACAAGCTTATATTCAAGTAGCAGAGGAGATAATAGCAAATGAAGAATAGTACATTAAAGAAATTAGATAACTTATTTCAAGATACTGCTATACTTGAGCTACATATTGAACAATTAATACCTTATCATGATCATCCATTTAGATTATATGAAGGTGAACGTTTAGAGAATATGATTCATAGTATTAAGGATTTAGGAATAATAAATCCAATTATTGTAAGACCTACAAAACAAGAAAGGGGGAAATATGAAATACTAGCTGGGCATAATAGGGCCAATGCAGCAAAACTAGCTGGACTAACAATGGTTCCTGCCATAATCAAGGAGCATATATCGGATGATGAAGCAAGATGGATTGTTACAGAGTCAAATCTTATGCAACGTTCTTTTAATGATATGAGTTATTCAGAGAGGGCTACCGTACTTTATGAACATCATGAAATGTTAAGATGCCAAGGAAGGAGAATGGACCTGCTTAAAGAAATTAATGAATTTTGTGGTGAAGATACTTCTGGCCAAATTGGCCAAAAGTTAGAGAGCAGAGAAAAGGTAGGAAAAGAATTTTGCTTAGCATCTAGGACAGTGAGTCGATATTTAAGAATATATAAGTTGGATGATAAGTTAAAACACTTATTAGATGAAGAGAAGATAGCTTTTACTGTTGCAGAAAACATATCTTATTTATCTTTATCTGCTCAACAACTACTTGCAGAAGTTATTGGAAAGCTTAAGATTAAAATTTCAAATAAGCAGGCGACAGAACTAAGAGAATTAGCTAATGAGAAAGAAATAACGATGGAGATTATAAGTGATATATTGTGTTCTAAAGAAAAGAAACATTCTAAAAAGACAATCAAGATAGAAGTAGAAGTATTTGAAAAATATTTTACGAAAGAAAGTAATGATGAAATAAGTGAAATTGTAGAAAAAGCTTTAGAAGAATATTACGCCAATAAAAGTGCATAACCTATACTATTGCCCAAGATTATAATAGACTCTTAAAAAAGTGAATAACAATGCCCCTAAATGCCTCATAATGCCGTTAGTTGCTAGTACAACTGTGCATTATGAGGCATTTTAGGGCATTTCAATATGAAATAAATACTAATATAGCATAAATTAATGATGAATTAATAATGAAGGATTGGAAAAATGATAAGCATAGTAGAGAATGGAAAAAATTAATTTAAAAGTGGTTATATGTGATTTCATCTTGCGTATAGTAAACTATCTTGAATATCAAGTAAAGAAATAGAAGAAAGCAGGAGAAATGATGAAATTACGTAAAGAAGAAATAAGAGTGCTTATAGCAGACTGGAGTTTAAGTTATATGAAAAACTTAAAAACAGAATTAGAGGCTAGGAGATTTAAGCAGATAGAACAATGTAATGATGGGGAAGCAGCAATAGCTCTTATAAATGAATTTGAACCACATATTGTAGTTGTAGATCAGGAGATAAAATATAGTGATGGCTTATCTATTCTACAATATATTGCAGAACAGAAATTAGAGATAGAAATAATCTTTACCTCATCTTGTACATCTGAAATTTTATTCCGTAAAGCTAATATGTTAGGAAGTAAATTTATTATCACAAAGCCAACCCAGGTAGAGCTCATTGCAGAGCGAATAGAAGATATTTATGAAATTATAGGATTTGATAAAGTAGAAGAGAAAGATATTGGAGAGTATTTTTCAGATGACGATTATGAACTTGAAGAAGACCCATTAATGCTTGTAGGTGAAATTGGGCTTGCAAATAATATTGGGCGTATTTTATTAGGGTTTGGCATAAGAGCTAATCTTAAAGGCTATAAATATTTAAAAACTGCCATATTGATGACAGTGATGAATCCAAATGTGACGAATACAATGACCAAAGAATTATATCCAATGCTAGCTCAAAAATATCATACTTCTAGTACAAGTATAGAAAAAGATATGCGACATGCAATAGAATTAGGATGGGCTAGTTCTCACAGTAAGTACAAAGAGTCCTATTTTGGAAGAGGTGTTATGCAAAATAGTGGGTGGAAGAAACCAAGCAATGGTCTCTTTATTGATACTGTAGCTGAGAAGATACGACATAATTTAAAAGGGCAGATTTCATTGATGAGTTTGTAAAAGAGGCTACCTTAATTATATAAAGCGAATTGAAAAATAGGTTCCTATAGTGTTATAGATTATAGGAACCTTTTAATTGTATTAATAAATAGGATTAATAATAACTAATACTTAATGGAAATTAATATAACGATATGTGCTAGTTAATCTTTAATTATAGAAAGGATAAATATGGTAATCCTAAAAATTATAATATCCTTGCAATAATTAAACAGTAGTTTATTTATCAAAATATTAAATGTTTAATCTGTGTAGTTGCCTGATTACCAAGGCATTTGTTTATGAAACAACAGA
>DYCF01000015.1 GCA_019418225.1 Clostridiales bacterium
TGTTTAAAAGGAGTGCTATTCATTTTTAAACAGTAGTTTCGCAATTACCTATTAAATATTTATTCTTCATCCCTATAGGTGATTTCTTTCTATATATATTGCGCACCTATAAAAATTAGAAGTCTTGCCCCAAAAAAGGGCAAGACTTCTAGTCTTCCGCTATAATTAATTTATATGCCACATCTTGTGCCATAATCAATGCACTCGCATGAACGAAAAATACAATGCCTGATTGAGGTGCCCTCACTTGTCCTATAATCTTTCCAAGATTAGGTTCAATAATATGGGCAAGTATTTCACCTGCTCGCACTTCTTCCCCAGGCTTTTTAAAGGACCTGTAAATCCCAGCTTGAGTTGCCTTTATAGAAATAATATCTTCCTCATATAGCGTCGTTGTCATAAACCCTCGCTTAAGCTGCTTTGTAATAAGCCCTCTTGCTTTTAAGAACCTTAGTGTACTATGAATAGCTTCATCAGCTGAAACTTCATCGATTGTATCTGTTTCATTAGTATAAATAGAAAACGCCTGTACATTCCAGATTTGCCAATTGTAATTTAACGTTGTCGTATCATAAGGCTTAGGCTTTCGAATAACGGCATACTGCATCTCAAAATCCTTAGCTAAATTTACTGCCTCATAACCTGTTTTCATCATACGTACATGGGGTAAAAAGTGACCTGCTATATAAAAGCTTGTAAACTGAATGCCAAACTTAAAATCTTTTACATTTTCAAAAATACCTGCCGCAATACGTTGCGTCGTCTCCCCTTGGTCATATCCTGGAAACATACGATTAATATCTGTATTGTCAATTACCCAAAACCGTTTGCCACTATTCATCGAATATGGATTGGCACATGGTATTACTAAAATTTCATAACCAGCCACTAATTTCCCCTGTTCTTCTAACTTCTTTAGTCTATGTACAAGCTTTGAACAAATATATAGCTGTTGTACTTCATTGCCTCTTAACGCACCTATAATGCATACAGATTTTTCACCTTCTCCAAAGCTATATCCCTTAATACATAAAGGCTGTCTATAGAGAGACTTCATTTCATAAACTATCTTTTCTTTCATTGTATCCCTCCTAGCACTCTAGCAATCAATGAGCCATTATATACAAGTGGATATTCTCGCAAAGTAAAAATAATGCCCTCACAAGGTGCCACAACTTCTTCTAGCACTTCTCCTGTTAAAGGGCATACAATCTTACCTATCAAACTCCCCTCACCAACCTTTTCCCAATGTTTCATCTCTGATACAAAAAAGCCTGATGCATTTGCATTAACAAATCCTACCTTATGGTCGGAAGAAACAATAGGTGTCATCACTTCTTCCACCGGCCCTTCCCAAATGCCTATTTGCTGCATTAAGTTAAAGATGCCCGCCACAAGCTGCTCCCCATAAGTTTTTGTCATACGCATACCGACGCCCATTTCTACAACTAATGTAGGTACCCCCCTACTATTTAAGCTATGTGCTAAAGTCGATTGCAACACTGTAGACGCTGCATGTACCCAAACAAATTCTACATTTAAATGTTTTGCATAAGGCACTAGCTTGGCAGCTGTTTCTTCACTTACCCTCACTTGTGGTACCTCTCTTAGAAAAATATTACTTGCATGAATATCGATACATAAATCTGCTCCTATAATATCATCTATAATCTTAGCGGCTACATATTCAACCATGGCGCCATCTTGTGATCCTGGAAAAATGCGATTCATATCCAGGTCAAATAATGGAATGCCTCTTGTAATAGAATCTATCCCCTGAGGATTTAAAGCAGGATAAATATCCACAATCCCTTTCAAATATTGCTTTTCGGCCTTAATACGCCGGTTTAATTCATAGCAAACATACTGTCCCTCTAATTCATCACCATGTGTACCCGTTACAATACACAGCCTTTTTTCACCTCCTGTTAATTGCTCAGGTTGTAAGGTATGTTTTTGAATAACAAGTCTTTCGTTCACAGGTAAATCAATTGCTACAACTTCTTTAATCATCACATGTCTCCACCTTTACCATAATTTCTTGTTTCTGCGTCGTATTCCCATAAAATAAGCCTTTATCTATATTACAATCTCCATAGTCTCGCCCTATGGCCAGCTTAATATACGTATCATCTATACTGCTATTGTGGGTCGGGTCTAAACCATACCATAAACCCTCACTATAAACTTCTACCCATGCATGGGTTTCCCCTTCTCCTAGTATAAAACCTGCTACATACCGAGCTGGTATCTTTTCTGCACGACATAAGGCTAAAAAAATATGGGCATAATCTTGGCAAACGCCCTTTTTAATTTCAAATGCTTGAGCTGCCGTCGTATGTATATCTGTACACTGCGTTTCATAATACATTTCATCATTTAATTCCTCCATTAAGAATACTGCCTTCTCTAAGTCATTATAAAACTTTGGTATCTTTAATCCATTATAATAACTGGTCAAATCACCTGCTATTTGTGTATAGCTAGAGGGATATTTAAAAAGTCCCACTAAGTTTTCATCCACAAGTGGTTCCCCTTTCACACTTACAATACCGTCTACATGAAAGTAAAAATGGTTATGTGGCCTTTTAATACATCCTGTATAAAGATGATTTCCAAAACAATCTTTAGATTTTGCCAAACTTGCATACGGACTCATTTCAAAGTTTATCTCATGGACCTCTTGCATCTTGGTATGATGTGGGATGCATCTTAAGGAAAAATAATGCATCCCCACATTGTTTTCAAAAGTTAATGTTCTCTCAAAAATAAATTTTAACTTTTTCATGCTCTATCCCCTAGCCTTCAAAAAATACTTTCTAACAAATGAACAGCATGTCCCACATCCTTCACTTTATAATTTTGATTTTCACATAGTCTATCAAACGCTTCAAGGCTACTCCTATCATATTCCCAGTCGATCTTACCTATTTGTTTTTTTACCTTATCCCACTCTTTTTTCAAGTCATATTCCCCTATGCTTAGCCTTAAATATAAATCAAGACGTTCAATATATTTACCTGTTTTAATCATGTTGCGGCTTTCATCTGACGTCATATAGTCATCAAGGCTTCCCCAGAAAGCATAGATGTCATCAATAACTGGCTGCAGTGCTACAAGTGGTGCCTTACTTTCTTTGCTATTTTCAAATACATCTAATGCCATTTGAATATAAGATAAACATTCACTGCTTAAGTCATTACGCATCACAACCGCATTATGATAAGCACGTAATAAATTGGCATAAATTGAATCTGGATTATCTTTATCAAATAAATAGTCACTGACAAATTGTTCTTTAGAAAAATATACATTAGGAATGCTTAATCGCTTACAAAAATCCTTGTAAAACGTAGGTTCCTTCTCAATCATCACATCATAATATCTAAAAAATACCTTAAGTGTTGTAAACACCCTTTCTGTATAGCGTCCTAACCAAAATAAATGATTTGCTTTCTCTACTCCGATAATACCCATGTGTCTTTAAAACCTCCTCCTTGTGATGAATTCACTACAAATGAATCCTCATTTCTTGAAAATCTTGTTAAACCACTTGCCCAAACCTTGACATCTGCTCCTGTTAAAACGAAAGCACGTAAATCTGCCTTTCGTTCTACACATTCTTGCCCGTCCATAATCTCTAAGTCTATAAAATCAACTATTTCCTGGGCAATAAAACGTCTTGGCTCTTTTATAATGGTCTGTTTTAACTGTTCAAGTGCCACTTCATCTAAATCTTTTCCAAAGACAACGCCATAACCGCCAGCTTCAGAAACATCTTTTATAACAAGCTTTTCTAAATGTGTCATTACATACTCAAAATCTTTTTTATAAAATGGCAAATATGTAGGTGCATTTTTTAAAATGGGTTCTTCCCCTAAGTAATAACGAATCATCATCGGTACAAAGTAATAAATCCCTTTGTCATCTGCTACCCCATTACCTGGTGTATTAATAATCGCCACATTACCAGCTGCATAAGCTTCCATTAAATGCGGAATACCGATTAAGGAGTCTTCATAAAACGTCATCGGATCTAAGTACTCATCTGAAATACGACGATATAATGCCCCTACCTTCTGTTTATCACCTCTATAATCTTTGAAATAAAGTATGTTCTCATCTACAAAAAGCTCATTGCACGTAGCCAAGACCGCTCCTGTTTGTTCTGCCAAATAGGCATGTTCAAAAAAGGCTGCATTATAACGTCCTGGTGTCATAATGACATTAATACCTCCGGTATTGACATAATCCATCATCTCTTTTAGAAGCTTACCATAATCCCTATTATCCACCACATGATGATGAACAAATGTCATAGGACTAGCTCTTCTTGTCATTTCTCTTGCAATCATAGGGTAAGACGCACCTGAGGGCACTCTTAAATTATCCTCCAAAACATACCATGTCCCCTCTTTTGCCTGTACTAAATCAATCCCTGAAATATGGCTAAAGATTGCCTTAGGCGGCAAGATTCCCTCACACTGTGGCAGATATCCTTTAGATGAAAATATAAACTCCTCTGGAATAATCCCTTCTTCTACAATTCGCTTTTCCCCATAAATATCTAATAAAAACTTATTAAGTGCAGTCACTCTTTGAATAAGTCCCTTTTCTAAATATGCAAACTCCTCTTTAGAAATCACCCTAGGAATAGCATCAAAGGGAAATAGTTGTTCATGAAATACCTTATTTTTATAAATTCCAAACTTTACCCCATATCGTGCTAATAACTGATTAATACTCTCTCTGTGTTTAATAAGTTCATGCATGTCGATTCCCCCTAATAAAAAATAAAAAAAAGCGAAGTGGCTCTTTTAATAAGCCCCTTCGCTTTCTTTCATCATACAACTGACCTTGCTAATAGTCAATATTTTTTAAATATTTAATTTCTTCAATTTGTCTAATAATGTTTTCATATTTGCTGCCAAATGCCTCATACAAACCTTTGGAGGCCTCTTTTAAACCAGATTTTATTTCTTCTGATAACGCAACAAACTGTACACCCTGATCCTTTAACCGTGCAATCGCCTCTTGTTCTCTCTCATTCCATAAAGTACGTTCATATGCACCTGCTTCCTTAGCTGCTTCCAAAATAATAGCTTGATCCGCCTTACTGAGCTTCTTCATAATATGCTGTGAAGCAACTAATAACTCCGGCATTCTTGTATGCTCATCTAAAATATAATATGGACATACTTCATACTGCTTGTAGGTTTCATAAGTTGGAATATTATTTTCAGCACCATCTAATGACCCATTTAATATGGCAATATAAATGTCCCCTTCTGACAGTGACTCTGGTTTTGCACCTAAATCCTCACACATGGCATACATGAGACTATTTTTTTGCACACGAATTCTTTGATCTTGAAAATCTTCAATACGCGTTATCTCTTTAGTGAAATAAAAGCTTCTTGCTCCTGCATCATACCAGGTAAGTCCCATTAAACCTGCTTCACCTAAGGCCTCTAACATACTTTGTCCCACTTCGCCCTCTAATACGCGCCACATATGGGCACTATCTGCATATAAGTAAGGTAGCATGAGCGCATGCAACTGGTCTACATATTCTGCTAAAGGGCCTATGGAAACTCGACCAAAGGCGATGTTACCACTTTGCATTTCTTTAATAACTTCTGTTTCTTCTCCTAATTTACCATCTGTATATATCTCTATCTGAATTCTTCCTGCTGTCTTTTCTTTTACCAAATCTGCAAATTTCTGATTGGCAATAGAAGTGGGGTAATCTATTCCTTGAACTTCTGCTAATTTAAATACTTGCTTTTGATCTAACTTCATACTTGTTAAAATAATGGTTCCTATCACCAATATCATACCTATCACAATCTTGTGATTTCTATTCACCTTTTTACCTCCAAACGTAAAAAATAGGCTGTCCTAGTTTCAACTAGAACAACCTATTTTATCATTATTTCAGCAAACCTGCCATAGCTGGTAACCAAAGTGTTAATGGTTCAAAGAATGTGACTAATAATAACACCACAATAGTGGCTGCAAAGTATGGTAATAATGTCTTAATAACCTGCTCAATAGATACATTGGATACCTTACATCCTGTAAAGAGAATTGCACCTACTGGCGGTGTAATACAACCAATACATAAGTTAAATGTCATCATTACACCAAAATGTACTGGATGCATACCAAAGCTCTCTACGATTGGTAAAAAGATTGGTGTAAAGATTAAAATAGCAGGTGTTGGGTCCATAAATGTCCCAAGCACTAATAAAATCACATTCATAATAAGCAAGATAATCACTGGATTACTAGAAATACCAAGTAACCCTGAGGCAATTAAATCTGGAATTTTTGTAAAGGCAAGAATCCAAGACATAATTGAAGATAAGCCGATTAAGAATACAATAATACTTGTAAGCTTTGCAGATTCAAGTAAAATTCTTGGTAAATCTGATACTTTAATGTTTTTATAAATGAATGATAAAATTAATGCATAACATACTGCAATTGCAGAACCTTCTGTAGGTGTGAATACGCCGCCAAGAATCCCGCCAATTACAATAACGATTAATAATAAACTTGGAAGTGCTTCTAAAAATGTTTTCACAACCACTTTAAATGGTACGCGTGCTCTACCTTTGTACCCTCTCTTCTTCGCCATAAGATAGGCAATAACCATTACGGCAATCCCCCAGAGAATTCCTGGAATATACCCAGCTAAGAATAAAGATGTAATTGATACACCGCCAGCTACTGTTGAGAAAATAATTAATGTATTACTCGGTGGAATTAAAATTCCTGTTGGTGCAGATGCAATATTAACTGCTGCTGCATAATCTTTGTCATAACCTTCTTCTTCTTCTAATGGCCCCATAATCCCACCAATTGCTGCACAAGCTGCAGAACCAGAACCAGAAATAGCGCCAAATAACATATTCGCCACAACATTAGTAAGTGCTAATGAACCTGGAAGTCTACCTACTAATACAAGCGCTAAGTTAACGAGTCTTCTTGCAATCCCTCCATTATTCATAATAATCCCTGCTAAGATGAAGAATGGAATGGCAAGTAAGGTGAAAGAATTAATCCCTGTAAAGATTTTTTGTGCTGACATTAATGCTGCCTTTGCTCCTGGTAATACGACAACCATTGAAAGGGCTGCCCCTATTCCAACACTAATACTAATTGGTGTTTTAATATAAAGTAAACCGAGAATGACAACAATCATAATCAGTCCACATATAAGTGCTGTATTCATGAATGTTTCCTCCTATTGTGCTTTGTTTGATTTAAATGATTTCACGTCATCAATGATATTACACACTGAATAAAACATTGATAAAACGCCACTTACTGGCAATGCAAGATAAACAATCCCCATAGGAATCGATAATGCCGAGTCTGTCTGGCTCATAGCGTGTATTGCAATATAGCCACCGCCATAAGTTAAAACAATTGTGGCAAATAAGAAGATGCAAACCTGTACAATAATCTCAAGAATTGTTTTTGTCTTAAATGAATATTTGTTCACAAAGAATTCAATTGCCATATGCTCTCTTTTACCTACAACATAAGCTGCTGTAATTAATACTAACCATACAAATAAATACTTTGCCAATGCTTCTGTTATAGAACTTGGTGCTTTAAATACAAAACGTGTTACAACTTGCCATGTTACAAGAATTGTCATGATGGCTAATATGGCACACGCAAGCCACTCTGTACATTTATTAATGATATTTCTTAATTGATTCATGTTAATCCTCCTATCGTGCGACCGCTTTAACTGCATCATAGACAACTTTGACTTCTGGATTTTGTGTTAATTCTGCATGAAGAGGTTTTACTGCTTCTTTTAAAGATGCCACATCCACATCCTCTATAATGTTGGCGCCATTGTCTTTTACACTTTGAAGGTATTTTTCTGTTTCTGCTTCCCAAAGCTCATACTCATATTCTCTTGCAATACGTGCAGCTTCATCAAATGCTGCCTGATCTTCTTCAGAAAGGTCTTCATAAAGGTCATTATTAACAACGACATAATCTGGTACGATTAAATGTCTTGTATACGAATAATATGGTGCAATCTCATAATGCTTTGTATTGGCATAAGAAGCTTCATTATTTTCAGCCCCATCTACTACCCCTGATTGAATAGCTGTAAATACTTCGCCAAAAGACATTGGCGTCGCTGCACCACCAAGACATTTCATCATTTTAATATATGTATCTGATTCAGCCGTACGAATTTTCATCCCCTTTAAATCAGCTACTGATTCAATGGGTTTATTAGCATACATATTACGTGTCCCTGCTGTAAACTGAGAAGCTACTTTTAAGTTATATTCTTCTGCTTGTCCAAATAATGTTGCGACTTCTGGTGAGTCTTCAAAGAATGTTTTTTGATGTGCTTCATCATCAAATAAGAATGGCATTTCAAAAGTTAAGAAGCCATCTACCATACTTGAAAGGATTGGATTCCCAACTACAGCCATCTCAATAATACCGTATTGTACTTGTTCTAATGTTTCTCTTTGAGGTCCTAATAGTTCATTTGGATAAACCTCAAATTTATATCTACCATCTGTAAGCTCAGTAAATACTTCTCCCATTTTCTTAACTGCCATGGTCTGAGGATGATCTTCAGTTTGAATAACGGCTACATTCCAAACTTTTTGTTTGACACCTGCTGATGTTTCTACCCCGCAGCCTGACATAACCACTGTCATTGCCATACCTGTTATAAGCGCTACTAATGCTTTATATTTTTTCAACGTTACCTTCCTCCAAGCTAATTACTAATTATATAAAAATTATAGCAAACATCAGTATTGGCACTCTATTTCATATATTGTTATAAACTTCACTTTTTTGCCCTATTTTTTATAAGGCAAACTTTTATAGCACAATATTGTTTTCTATTTTTCACAAAAACAATATAAGAATAGGCCCAGCCCTAAAAAACTTAGCTGAACCTATTCTTATATTGACTTGGGGCAACCCCCTCTATTCTTTTAAATACCCTTGTAAAATAATTAGCATTCTCATAGCCTACTGCAATTCCTACATCTTTTACACTCATCTTCGTTTTTTCTAAAAGCTGCTTTGCCTTATCAACCCTCAGAGATGTAATATAGTCTACATAGCTCATATTCATATATTCTTTCATTAATTTTGTAAAGTAAAAAGAACTAAAACCTATCATACTTGCTGCTTCTTCTAAGGAAATATCTTCGTTATAATGTACTTCTAGATATCTGCAAATCTTCTCAATAAGCATTTGATTGCGGTCTGGCATCTGGCCCATCATGTTCTTGGCATATGTCATCAGACGGTTATAGAAGTTTTCCATCTCTATGTAACTTGAAATATCACTGGCTATTCGCTCTGCATGTGGCATTAAACATTGTGATGCGTTTCTACGCATCGCTCGTTCTATCATTGTATATAGTCCTTGAATCTCATTTCTAAATTCTATAAATTCACATTCACTCTTTAAATCTGCTATAAGCCTTATGATTGCTTCTCTAGCCGCCTCAAATTCTTTTTTGCGAATATATTCTATGACATCATCTTCTATCTCATAAGGATAACTCTTCTTTTCCTTATACGTTAGCTCAAATAGTCTTTCCTTTTCCTGTTCTAATACTGCTGGAATGTCTCCTGCCTGCATAACTGGTTTTGAAAGCTGATACGAAATAGACATCCCAATTAGTCTGATACATTCATCTAAATCTTCTTTTAGTTTCTTTTCTATATTGGCTACCCTACTGGCATAATCTATTTGTGCCCGCTCCTCCTGCTCTACTATGAAAATAACTGTCATTAAATCTTTGAGTTCTCCTGTAAGCGCAATAATCTCATTTTGTTCACACTTACGTTCTAGCTTACATTTTAAACGTTCTTTAATGAATTCTTTTTGAATACTGCCAATCTCCTCATACTGAGCAATCGTTGTAAAGTCAATCAAACCTATAACTGCACATGCCATCTTTATATCCATTAGATGTAGATATTGCGTAATTCGTTCTTCTTTGGCATTATTGTCCAGTAAGAGTTCTTTTAATTCCATCTGAAACTTTCTTTTAATCACAGAAAATTCCTGCTCCATCTTTTCTGTATAGGCAGCAGGTAACTTTTCTTCTTCTAACTTATGCATAACCTTTTCTATATACTTGCATACTTCATCCACATCTACAGGCTTAAGTAAAAATTCATCTACTCTTAGCGAAATAGCTTCTTTGGCATAATCAAAATAATCATAAGCTGTAATAAAAATCATATTGGCATCTGGTAAAAATTCTCTTAATCTCCTTGCCACCTCAATCCCAGAACATCCGGGCATTTTTATATCTAGGAAAACAATTTGCGGTTTAAATACTTTTGCCAGTTCAGTCGCTTCTAAACCATTACTGGCCTCTTTAATTTCAAACTTCCCTTGAAACCTTTGGCTTATAATATGCTTCATCGCTTCTCTTTCGATATATTCATCTTCCACCAATAATAACCTTAACATATTCTTCAACCTACACTTTCCTGCTTATGATAAAATTTCAATTGTAAATAATGTACCACGTCTTACACTAGAATAAATTTTATAATTCACCTTATCATTAAATAGCATATTTAAACGATATACTACATTTTGAATGCCTATATGCTGCTCTTGATCCATACGTACTGTTTGAGGCCTACACTGCTTACGTAGTGCTGCAAGTTTTTCTTTTTCCATGCCTATGCCATCATTAAATACACGTAGGATTACATATTCTCTCCGTCTGGTTATGCGTACAACAATCTTACCCTTTCCCATCTTTTCTTCTAGTCCATGACGAAAGGCGTTTTCCACAATAGGTTGTAAAATAAAAGGTGGCACTTCTATTTCCTCCTGAATTTCACTCCTTACTTCATATTCCAGCTTACTCCCTAATCTTGCTTTTAATATATAAAGATACTTCTGAGCCATATCCAGTTCTTCATCTAAACTTACCAAGGCCGTAGTTTTTTTTAGGCTATATCGCATAAACCCTGACAATGCCATTATTAAATCATAAACCTTTCGGTTATCTTCCATAATTGCCATCATCGATATAACATTTAATGTATTAAATAAGAAATGAGGCTGAATCTGAAATTGTAAACCTTGTAACTGTGCTTCTTTTAGCAACTCATTCATATGACTTCTTGCTAGCTTTTCTTCTGCTAATTTTAATTCCAATTGTGCCTTTTCATCTGCTTTTTGATTTAACTGTTCCATCGTTCTAATCAGGCCATTGAAACTTGCTATAATTTCCCTAATTTCCTCAGGTCCTTCTTGAATCTGAAGTACTTCTGATTTATTTCCCTTTGCCACACGTTTCGTAAGGGCCAATATATTACCAATCAGTTCTTCTAGGTATCTACTATACCTTAAGCATAGATACATAATCATGCCAACTATACCAAAGGCTATACTCATCAAACTATACTGAAGCATCTTATTCTTTTTTAAGCTTGCTTGTAAAAGTGCTTCGTTTTCTTTAACACTACAAGAAATCATTTCTTGAATATAAATATCGATGCGATTTAATATCTCTATGACCTCTAAATACTGCTCATGCGCTAACGTTTCACTAAGCAGCCTCGCTTTTTCTTCATACTGCTCTACCAAGTACGCTGTTACACGAAGTCGTAATTTAATATCAACAGATGTAGTCTTATCTCTAATCGTTGCAATTAACTCTTTTACTTCTTTTGCATGATTACTCATTTGCTGCTTTTCATCACCGCTCATAGTATACATCATCTGATTAATCACTTTCTTACTACCATCTATTTCTTCTGATAATTTACTCATCATAGAAATATATTGTAGATACTGACTATGATTTTCCATCGTTGTATAATTTAAACTAAATGTTATAACCATCAGACTTCCAATTATAATTCCTATAGCCGCAAAAACACTCAGCAGCTGCATACCAAGTGATGTATTCTTTATATAATGTATGATTTTCTTCATGATTACTCCCATATGTCATCTGCACACAAAACATATCTCTAGCTGATTTTCTTGAATAGCTATCTTAAAAGAATCTTCTTTGAATGTCTCTTGCCACCTTTTTGTAGCTTCACTGAAGCTCTCATAATCTTGCCCATTATCTAGATAATCCGCTTTTTCCACAATTTCCTTAAAGTTCACCTGTCCTGTAAAGAAAAACTGTATCCAAATCTCAGCTTTTCTCTGACTTACCTCTATATGTAATTTAAGAGGATTCATCATACCTTGTGTCACGCTTAATACACCTTTGATATAGGCTACCATTGTATAATGTGGTATAAATACCGTTGTAATATCTCCATTTTCTATGTAGGTATAATCAATTAACGCTTCATTTTTTAATTTAAACAGTTCACAACACTTAAGTACCATATTCATTTCTTTTGTTGCTGTTACTTTTTTGCCTACTTCATTCCACCTATACTTCAAGAGATGGCTATAGATATTAATCATCTTTTCTGTTGTAAAAGCATTCTCAATGACCGCCATTCTTGAAATACTATTAAGTTCTTGTAAAAAATTATGCAATAATACGTTATTCATATAGTAGTCTTTCATTTTTTAATTCCTCACATGGATTTCGAACAGTTCCTTTGTCACTATTATACTATAAAATTCCATATTATGATGATTAATAACAATTTATTCGCATTTTGCACAGATAGGTTTAGCTATAACTCTTTCTTTGCTGTGTATCTCCTTCATTTATCTGTAGTATTTTTCACAAAACATCTCCTTTCTAATTTAGCATTTTCCACAACCCCCATTGTCCCATGACCATATTTTATCATTATGTGCTTTAAACTTTGCTCAATTTACGCCATCTTGCAAATGTGGTTTCGGCTTATCTCTTTTCAGTTGTCCGCGCCTTAAAAACATACTATTTAAATATTTAGTACGTATTTTTTTATTTTATATCAAAAAAATATATTTTTTTATTTTGTCTAATAATATCGATTGACAAAAACATTTTTTCATTGTATAGTCTCATATAAATACAAATGTTTTTTACACGAATACACACCTATACATACCATACAGGGAGGACATACATGAAAAAGTTATCACTTATATCTAGAATTGTAATTTGTTTAATCATTGGCATCTTAGCAGGTCTTGTTTGTAATATGCTTACACTAGATGCGCCTATTCGTATTTTAGTAACGCTTGGCGATTTATTTGGAAGCTTCTTATCCTTCATGATTCCATTAATTATTATAGGGTTCATTATTCCTGGTATCGCTTCACTTGGCAAAAAGTCTGGCAAGGGGCTTTTAATTACAACTATTATTGCTTATACTTCTACAATCATTGCAGGGGTTTTAGCTTTCTTAGCAGGACGCACACTATTACCTTTATTTATTCAAGGCAGTAATATGTTTGAAGAAGCTGGTCAAAGCGTGACATCTTATTTTTCTATTGAGATTCCACCTATTATGGGGGTTATGTCTGCTTTAGTTCTTGCCTTTGTATTAGGTATTGGATTATCTGGCCTTAAAAATAGTGTTTTATTAAAATGCATGGAAGAGTTCAATCAAATTGTTTTAAAAGTTGTTCAAAATGTACTCATTCCATTAGTCCCAATCTACATAGGATGTATCTTTGCTAAAATTAGCTTTAATGGCGAAATTATCTCTACACTTAAATCTTTTGGAACCGTTTATGTGATTTTACTTTCACTTCAAATAGCTTACATCCTCATTCAATATCTCATTGCAGGATGGGTTAAGAAAGACAATCCATTTAAAATGCTTAAAAATATGATGCCTGCTTATTTTACAGCAGTAGGGACACAATCTTCTGCTGCAACGATTCCTGTCACATTAGCTTGTGCGAAGAAAAATCATATCAATGAAGAAGTTTTAGGTTTCGTAATCCCACTGGGTGCAACAATTCATTTAGCAGGAGATACCATTACATTAGTCCTTACTTCTATGGCTGTTATGCTTATGAAAGGTGAGGTACCTACATTTTCTCTCATGATGCCATTCATTTTAATGTTAGGCGTAACAATGGTGGCTGCACCTGGTGTTCCTGGCGGTGGCGTTATGGCTGCGCTTGGCCTTCTAGAATCTATGCTTGGTTTTGGCGGTTTTGAAAAACCACTTATGATTGCCCTACATGCAGCCCAAGATAGCTTCGGTACAGCAACAAATATTACAGGGGATGGGGCTATTTCAGTACTTGTTGAGGCCGTACTTGATAAAAATCCTACTCCCTCTTCAGTCATCACTGATTTAGAAGCTTGTTAATTTTTCAGGTAAATATATAAAAATAGAGGATTAAAATCTTTATGCAAAGATTTTAATCCTCTATTTTTATATTTAAGTCTTAGAGAAACTCAGTAGCTTATAGACTAGGGGCTTGATTGTTCATAGAGTAGCCATCACTTCTTACATCACTCATGTCTAAATCCTGAACCTTTACTTCTATCTGACTTAGTTTCTTTACCGCACCATACGGCTCTTTTAAAGAAAGTGTCTGCCCTCTTCCAGAAATAACCCAAAGTACCTTGTAGCCCCTTGGTATAACCTTTAATGTTTCTTCGCCTTTACCATCTGTAAAATAAATAAGTAAATCGATGTTCTTCTTATTGGCATAGTCAAAAACTGGTGTAAACTTCGTACCTCCAGCAATATGCATCCTTTCTTTTATATCCTTGCTTGTGCGTACTGTATAACAACGTCTAATCTGATCATCACATTCTATAATGGTAATTTCATGATTATAGTTTTTTACAATCTGAAGCACTTCTTTTACTGCTTGAGTAAACTCTTCATCGCTAATACTACCACTTATATCAAAGGCAACTGCTATTTCTGCCTTATGACTTCTAAGGTTTCCTCGTAGGTCTAGTCGCTCAGGCTGCCTGCGATTGCGTCTTGTCATCGTCTTCTTATAATGACTCTCTACACTCCCCATTAAGCGACTAAGATATATGTTCCAGGGTAGTTCCCCTCTACTACTTTTAAGAGCTGCTATCATACTGCCTAAATAAGCTGGTATCTCCCCTTTTTGTGAACGACTCACAAATTTCTCAGTGAAATCTTGTAGCGTCTTTTCCTCTATTTCTTCTGAAGCCGCCCATATATCATGTGTCTTTTCCGGGTCATATGCTCTAGCAATGCCTTCTTCTCCCTCTTCTTTGTCTTCCGCCTCTTCACTTTCACCTTTGGCACCTGCCTCACCTTCATCATCCGCATCTTGTAAGTCAAAGGCCAACTGCAACTTTTCTGCATAATATTCAAAAGTCCCATAGTGTTCTAGATCTAACTGATACTGATTGTTAATCTGCTCAATAGTTGTTGCATAAGGCGGCAAGTTACCTAAGTACTGATTGACTACTACATCCATTGCCATATTAATTGCTAAATCTGTATATTTGCCTTTTAAATTTTTAGCACGGACTAAATGTAATGAAACAATATGAAGTATTTCATGCTTAATGCTTGTCTCCATTTGGCTTAATGTAAGATTTAAAAAGATTAACGGATTAAAATACATCACATATTTGGCCCCTTTAAAATTAACACCTGTAGGACTTGCTAAATCAAACTTGATTTCCCTATTCATCTGAAACAAAAAATAACCATAGAAGTTATCCTGCTCCTCCATTAAGCTCAAAGTCACCTGATCTACAAGTTTAAAAAAAGATTCTTTAAATGCTTTTGGCACTGTTACTTCAATGCTTTCACCTTTACGATTAGCTTTTAGCATTGCATGGGTACTTATAACTGCATTTGCTTTTTCAATTAAGCTATTTACTTGTTCTTCAAAATAAGTTGCCATTTTTTATCCTCGAATTGATGCATAAGCCTCAAAATATAAGTCCGTAAAAGCATCACTTTCTAATGCATTTTTATAAACCTGTGGAAAACTGTTTTTCATCTCTTTCATAAGACCTACCCTTAAATCCATAGGATAGCCTCTTAAAAATTCTATCCAACGTGAGATGTATGCCATACTGCTTACTGCCTCTATATTGCCATTTTCAAATTGTTCTTCTAATCTCTTTATAATATTCATTGCAGATAAATAAAGCCTTGTATGTGTCTCAGCCTTAAGTTTGTCTATAATAGCCGCATCAAGCACTTCTCCATTAAATACCTCTTCATACGTGATGATTGGACTTGCATCCGCCTCAATAAAGCTCATAAATTCTTCTGCAATGACTTTCCCCACATTTCCTTTGATTACATTTAAAAATACAGCTCTTGGTATGCTTTCTTTTTGTGCTTTATAAATCTTATAACTCTTAGAAACTCTTTCATAACTTCTAGGTGTAGCACGTACATCCTCTTCATTTCTTTGATTTAAGTATTCTGGAAATGTTGAAATAAATTCGATAACTTTTTCTTCAATGTCTGCACCTACTGCCCACTTAAGCCACTGCATGTAATCACTTTCCATTTGCAGCCATACAAATCTATTTTCTTGTGCCGCATCCATATCTACAACCTGATAATCAAAATTACTGCCATACTTACTAGAAGGATTCATGGCTGCTAAAATATTGACCTTATCATTTAATTTATAACCATTTATTTCACGATTTAAAATCAGGTTCATTAACTCCTGTTGTACCGTATGTTCACAGCGGTTAATCTCATCTATGAATAGAAGTACATCTTTTCCTTGTCTAATTGTCTCATCAATTTCACGTAGTTTATGATGCACCGCATATATGGTTGTTTTCTTTTGAACTGCCTTTCCCTGCTCATCGATTACTTCATAACTTTCTACCGTTGGTAGACCACCAATTTCTCCCTCTTTTAATAAATTGCCGTCAATGACAATCAAATGCCATTTATTCATGGCTGCTAATTCTTTAGCTAGAGCAGTTTTCCCAATACCACTTTCTCCTATTATTAAGGGTACCTCTCCTGTAGCTAATACTAACGCTGCACTTTGTAATGTTTCTGTAAAATTCATCACTTTGTTCTCCTATAACATCCTTAATCTCTCATCTACTGTAATGCGCTTTGCCTTTTTACTGCCGTATTTATAAATAAACATCACCTTATCAAGAGCAATATTATGACTATTTCTATCAATCACACTGCAGTTTAAGAAATCCCTCACGTACTTTTCATCTACATTTTCTTCAGATAAGACTTGTCTTAAAACTTCTTCTAATGTTTCTGTACTTATTTTCTTTGACACATATTTAATGACTAAAATATTAGCTTTTAAAAATGTTATTATTTTTTCTTCGCTTAAGTCTGCAATGAAATTAATCGCTGCTTCATTCGCCTTAACTGCCATCAACTGTGCTGTTTCACTTGGGCAGGCAATATATCTTAAAGCATCATAGCTCTGGCTTACGGCTTCCTCCTGTACGCTCTCATACGGCTCTTTAATATATTTTATAGCATCATAATTTTGCTTAACTGCCATTAGCTGCAATGCCTCACTTGGTGCTTTAACATATTGGATTGCCCAACCAGACGCCCTAATGGCTAATCTAATAATTTCTTCCGGTGGATTTGCAATCACGCCGAGAAGGCTCCAGCCACTTTGAATAGCCATTTCCATCATTTCATAAGTTGGCTCTGCGACAAATTTAATAGCTCTTGGATTATTTGCCACCGCTATTTGCGCCATCTCTTGTGTTGGATTTTTAATATATTCTAATACTAAACCATTTTTCTGAACGGCCAATAATTTCATTTCATCCGTAGGACTGTTAATCATCTTTATAATAGAAGGATTATTATTAATGG
The DNA here is from genome assembly GCA_019418225.1 of Clostridiales bacterium. GTDB lineage: Bacteria > Bacillota > Clostridia > Lachnospirales > Cellulosilyticaceae > Cellulosilyticum. The sequence goes on from DYCF01000015.1 coordinate 17,746, forward strand.
CACTTATCATCTTTGATTCTTCCATAATATTCCCTTTCTAGCACTTTTATATAATAATTATTATTATATATGATAAATTATTATCTATTACTTCTCTAGTATAGTCTATAATTTTTAAGCCCGCAACTCATAATCCCTCGTTTTAAATAGCACAAAAAGAAGGAGATGTCACCTAAAGCACCTCCTTCTTTTTGATAATGCTATTGCTTTAATTACTGAACTTATAGCAACATGATAAATTGTATTATGATTATTTATATGCTTCTTTTAAATATGGGAATGTACTAAGTGGAATATAAAATGTCTTAGTGCCTTCTGCCTGAGGTGTGAAAACATATTCATTCATTAAGACTACAATACCTGAATCTGATAAGTACCAATTACCTTCTGCAAGGCATTCTTCAACATGATCTTTATAGCCATAATATAAGTAACCTTTATCATCATCAACAGCATCCTTAATCTCATCAACAATATAATCATGAATATATTGTTGTGCCTTCGTTTCATCAGTTACAATATCTTTAAACGTTAAAAGCTCACCTGTATTTAAATCAAAGTTTTCTATAGAACGTTTAGGTCCGGTAGTTTCATCACCTGTATAGCTGCTATCTAACTTAATAAAGCTTATCACTTTATCGCCTTGATGCGCTAGCGTATAAGTATTATTGAGTTCATATCCTTTCCAAGAATTAGGATCGCCTTCATCACTCTTATAAACTTCTTTGTTGTAGTATTCTTTAGCTGCCTCATAAGCCACTTCTTTTTGCTTATTAACCGCTTCTACTTGTGCTTTATAATAATCATTAATCTTATTAACCGCTGCATTTTCACTACTTGCAGTTAAAATAGGGTAATTGCCTCTGATTTTTACAAGTAATGAACCTTTTCTACCATCTCTAATTTCTCCACCTAGCTTTTTAAATGTTACTTGTACTGCTTGTTTTTCCTGATTCGTCGTCTCAACTTTTGTTGTCTCTGTATTATTTGTGTTATCTGTAGTAACTGCTTGTGCTTGAACACTTAAGCTACCACCTAACATAGCTGCTGCAAATGCCCATGCCCAAATTCGTTTTTTCATACTAACACCTTCTATTCTTGTTTTACTCTACATTTATATGCTTCTTTGAAATTTTTATCACATATTTATTGACTAATATTCACTTTTTGGAAGATGTTCTAAAAATACTTGACGTGCTTATTAAAAAGCCAGAATCTTTCTTATCTATACTTTACATTTAAGGGTTATACCACAAAATATGTACTAAAAACTCCTTGAAATCTTATCATTTTCAAGGAGTTTTTAATACACATTATTTAATGAATTTCTTAATATCCGCTATAACTTGTGCTGTATTTTCAAATAACATACCGTGACCAAAACCTTTATATGTAATAAGCTGTCCATCTTGTACTGTTTCAGCTAAATTCACTGCATCTTTAGGCTGAATAACTTGGTCTTCATCGCCGATTACCACTAGCACTGGAACACTTACACTGGAAACTTTACTTAAAATATCAAAAGGTGCAGCACTTACAAGGTCTTGATATAAAAGATCTGCATCTCTTAAATAGTCTAAGAAAAGCTGCTTAATCTCTGCTGCTCTTTCCTTGGGTGTAGCACTTCCACATACAATGCTATAAATCACATCAGGATCGACTGTCGTGCTTGCCTTTAACATATTGCCTAAAGGGTTAGTTGCTAAATCCGCACAAGAACTGATAATGACAATCTGCTTAATTTCTGGAATGTTTTGTAACCCTAATGAAATGGCTGCAAATCCTCCTAATGAATATCCTAAAACAACTATTTCCTTAGAAAGTACATTTTCTGCTATAAGTCCTTTAATGGCTTGTGCTAGGCAACTTGTTAAGTCCTCAACGGAACTTTTTACAGAAGTACAGCTTTCTCCATGCCCTGGTAAATCTACAGTAATTGTGTTATACTCTGCAAATTGGTCTGAAAACAGTCCCATAAACTCTTTTGTCATCCCTGAACCTGGAATGAAAAATAAAGATTTCTCAGCTTTTTTGTTCCCTATCTGACTGTAATATATTTCTTCATTTTCAACATTAATAGATGGCATATTCTTTCTCTCCTTCATTATATATTTAAGTCTCAATATAGATTTTACATTTATATAGATTTCACATTTATAAATTTTAGTTACTCATGATTTTGAGTCATGTGAAATCATTGAGAGAAAACAACTTACGTACATGTATATTTCAAGTTTTTAGTTGGTTTCTCTATAAATTTTAGTTATCCATGATTTTTAGTCATGTGAAATCATTGGGAAAAACCTATTTATGCGATGTATCATTTAAGTTATAGTTGGTTTCTTTATATTTTATCACACTTTTGAGAATTTTTGATATATTAATTTATTATACCTCTTATAGAGAATATCTTCTTGAAATACATACACATCTATAAAAAAAATCCTTGAGCTTCTATGTCTCGTTGCTCAAGGATTGGTCACTATTTATATAACACTATAAAGCTTACTTTTAACGTTCTTCATGATGCCTCATAAAGTCTTCTACTTTCACAATAGCCTTTTGTTTCGCCTCTTCACTCAGCACTTCATTTAAAATATAAATCATATCTTCTACTCTTACAGGTTCTGCTGCCTTTGTAAGCTTAAAACCAAACTCTCCATTTGTTTCTAATGTACCTTCTTCTACATATGAAAGTTTTGCTATCCCTTCCTGTCTTAATCTAGATAGCACTTCTTCTTTTGTAATGCGCATCTTCTTAAGCTCTGACTCAACAAAAATGCCATTCCGAATAATAACCACTTTATCCCCTACGGCCAGCCTTTTAAATCCTTTAGAATAAAATGAACATAATTCAAAAATAATCAAGAGCACAACAAAGATAATACACGCAATAATCGTTTTGATAACATCCTTATCTGCAAAAGGTTCCACAATGATTGCACCAATAGAAATCATCATTACTGTCTGTGCAATAGTCATTTGTGAAATGGAACGTCTTCCTGTAAAACGTATAAGTGCAACAGCTATAATAAATAAAATAATAGGCTTTAATAAAAAAGGAATCTCCATACATCATCACTCCTATTGAAGTAGTATGTGTCATTGTCTCTAAATCCATTCATGAAGCTACTTATGATTCCCGCCTTTATTGCCATTGCCACGGGCTACCTTTATGCTATAAATTTAAGTTTACATCTCACTATAAACTTCTTGACCTTTAATAAAAACTTTCTTAATCTGAACCTTTTCATCAAATAATAATAGGTCGGCATCATAGCCTTTTTGAATTAAACCTTTATGAGTATCTACCTTACATAACTTTGCAGGATTATAAGTTGCCATCTTCACAGCTTCATATAACGGTAAGTTGCAGTTTTCATAAACATTACGTACTGCCTTATCTAAAGTGAGCACAGAACCTGCTAACGCACCATTTTCAAGCCGCGCTGCCCCATCTTTCACAATAACCTTTTGTCCACCTAAGGCATAGTCGCCACTTGGCATACAACATGCCATCATTGCATCACTTATAAGTAACACCTTATCTGTCCCTTTTTGCTTATAGGCAATACGTAATGCCGAATAAGTACTGTGAATGCCATCAGCAATTGTTTCTGTCGTAATATTACTATCAAAGATGGCACCTACCACACCAGGGGCCCTATGGTTAAATGGGCGCATCGCATTATATAAATGCGTAGAATGTGAAATCCCCCACCCTATGGCCTCTTGCATCTCCTCATAAGTTGCCATTGTATGTCCTGCTGAACATACAATGCCCTGCGCCTTAAGATACGCAATAAGTTCTTTCGCACCTTCTAATTCAGGTGCAAGCGTAATAGATACTACTGCTTCCTCGCATCCTGCTACCATCTGCTTATAGGTTTCTATAGACGGCCGCTCTAGATACCTTGGATTTTGCGCACCTATCGCTTTAGGACTTACAAATGGGCCTTCTAGATGGGCGCCTAATATCTGTGCCCCTTCACTTCCTCCATTTTTAAGTAGCTTAATCGCCTTCAGCGTCTGCTGAATTTCAGAAATAGCAACGGTCATTGTCGTTGGTAAAAAAGAGGTTGTCCCATGCTTCAAAATAGCCTTTGAAATATTATTTATAGCTTCTATTGTTCCATCCATAGTGTCACATCCATTTGCACCATGAATGTGTACATCAATGAAGCCTGGCGAAAGATATAACCCCTTAGCATCTAACACTTCAGCGCCTCCGTATTCTTTTGGATTGATTGCCTTGATTTTTCCTGCTTCAACCCTTACTGACCCAAATTCTATCCTATCTTTATAAATAATATGGCAATTTGTTATAATCATTGTACGTTCTCTCTTACTTATATTTTATCATTAACCAACTATCAGTACTTCCATCGTTCCACCGCAAACCATGCCTTCATCTTCTGCAAAATCACTAGTAAGATCTAGGGTAACTACTTTGTAACTTGCACTGCCTATCATATTTCTTGCAATATGAATCACCTGATTTTCACTGCAGCCGCCACCAATAGAGCCTATGGTATATCCAAGTTTTGTAACCGCCATAATAGCCCCTGCTTTTCTTGGCGTAGAACCTTTAGTTGACAAAATCATCACCATGGCAAAAGGTTCATCTTGCTGTGTAATTTGCTCCAAAAACTCTAGTGTATCATAACATAAGCAAAGATTATCTGTAGACTTTAATGGATTAATCGTACGCTTTACCTTAATCAGCTCTGATAAAATAGAGATAGAAATTTCTTCTGGTGTTTGTGCCCCTATAGAAAGGCCTATTGGCGTACAAATCGTTTCTAACTTTTCTTTATCAAAGCCGTCTTCTACAAGCTTATCAAATAAACTACCTACTCTTCTTCTTGACCCAATAAGCCCTACATAATTCGGCCATGTACCTTCTAATAAAGCCTTAAGGCAAGCTTCATCTTCATGATGGCCACGGGTAATAACGGCCACATAATCATTAGGTGTTATTTTTAGATTTTTGATAGCTGCTGGAAATGCCTCACAAATAGTCTCTTTTGCATATGGAAAACGCTGCTTACTCGCAAATCGTGGCCTATCATCCACCACCGTCACTTTAAATCCAGTTTTACTGGCAAATTCACATAATGGCAAGGCAATATGTCCGCCGCCAAGTAAAATAAGCCTTTCTGATGGAATATAAGCGTAGCATAAGGTATCACTACACGCTGACATATGTGACATAAGTTCTTTAGGTGTTTGCACTGGTATAACCAGTGTTTCAAGTTCATTTACTTCTCCAGATTTTGCACCCATATGTAGTTTTACTAAAGCTATCGTTCCTGTTTGTAATATATTTAATATTTTTAAGTAAATCTCCTGCATCTATTCATAACTCCTTTATCCTTTTATATCTTACCGCGATGATGCTTCTTAGAAAAACTTGCCTTCTTTAAGCACTACAGCATTTGTATAATCCATTTCCTTGAGATACCTTAGAATCTCCTCAGCTTTTTGCTGCTCCTTCTCACCGGTCACTTTATTAATAAAAACAGCATACTTCTGCATAGCATTTCTATTTTCTAAGTACCCTTTATAAATAAGTGTCGCGATATCTTTTGCGTCTAAAAGATGTGATGCCTCTACACCTAATATTTGCTGGGCGATTTCAAAACGGTGACAGACTTCTTTTACAGGTCTTCCTATACTCTCAATGCCTGTAACAACGATTACCATTTGTGTCCCCATTGCAAGGGCTGGCTCAAATGCTGCTGGCATCTTTACAGGTAACCTTCTAGACCCATCTGCTTCTACTAAAACAACATCGCTTACTTCTAAAAGTGCCTCAAAAAATTTCTGACTGACACCCTTCATTTTTTCCTCATTTGCCCTTGTACCTACAATGACGAAGTGTTCCTTCGCTAACGCCTTCTTTATGGCATTTATATCTTCATCCAGTACATAATGACTATGGGGCAAATACATATGGGTAGTTGTAGTGATTACTACTTTTTTCCCTTTTCTCACAAATTCATCTTTTAATGTATGGATGCATGTAGTCTTTCCGCCTGCACCTACTACAGAAATCACCATCTTTTCCTTCATTTCTATATGTAATGCTTCTATTAATTTCATTTTTAAGTTCATTTTCTCACCCTAATCTCTCTAATTGGCTAACTCACGAACTGCTTTAATCCCTATGTTAACTTCTTCTTCCGTATTAAAATAAGAAAAGCTAAATCTGACAGCCCCCTGCATCTTAGTTCCTAATGCTTCATGCAATAGTGGCGCACAATGTCCACCATTTCGTGTCGCTATGCCATATTTCTCCATGAGTAAGTCACTTATAAGTCCTGAATCTTTTTCACCAATATTAAGCGCTACAATAGGTGCCCTGTTTTTATCTGTAAAATCGCCATAAACTGTGACACCTTTAATATTTTTCACACCTTCATAAAACTGCCACATTAGTGCTTGTTCCTTTAATCTAATGCATTCTAATCCTTCTTTTAATACAAATGACACCCCCGCCTTTAAGCCTGCAATGCCATGTGTATTTAGGGTGCCAGCTTCTAAAGCATCTGGCATCTGACAAGGATGATGATGCCGATAAGTATTTATGCCGCTTCCCCCTACTTTTAAAGGCCTTATATCAATACCTTCTCGCACATATATTCCGCCAGTTCCTTGCGGGCCATATAAACTTTTGTGTCCTGTAAAGCATAAAATATCTATGCCATCTTTTGTCACATCTATGGGTAATATACCTGCTGACTGAGAAGCATCCACTATAAAGAGTAAATCATATGCCTTGCAAAGCTTCCCTATCCTACGAATATCCACCACATTGCCTGTCAGGTTAGATGCATGTGTGCAGATAATCGCCTTTGTATTTGCTTTAATGCGCTTACCTATTTCTTCGTAATCAATGACACCATTGGCATCACATTTTACAAAAGAAATTTCAATAATGCCTGCTTCTTCTAGCTGATACAAAGGTCTTAAAACACTGTTATGCTCAAGCACAGTCGTAATCACATGATTACCTTGGTTAAATATACCCTTGATGGCGGTGTTCAAACTTTCTGTCCCATTGTAAGTAAAGGCAATGCGGCTCTCATCACTCACGCCAAATAGCTCTGCCAACTTAAGCCTTGTCTCATACACAGTTCGACTCGCCGCTAAAGCATATCTTGAAATTCCTCTAGCAGCATTGCCACTTTCATGCAAAGCTTCCATAATCGCTGTATAGACTTCTTCTGGCTTTCTTAAAGTCGTAGCTGCATTATCAAAATATATCATTTCTTCCACCCCAAAAGCACTGCCTCCATTACACCACCAGCAATACACCTTGCCTTATCCGATATGGTAAAGCAGTTATTCTTCTCATTTTCTCTTGGATCAATATCTATAATTTTAAGGCCTTCTTCTACTTGATAGCCTTCTCTAATCATACCTCTTATCACACCCGTTAATGTGGCGCATATAGGCTGATTGCCTACATAAGCAATAATCTCGCCTTCTTTTGTAAGGTCACTAATCCCTTTTACCCCATGAAACTTACCTGAAACAGGGGCATGAATTACACGTTCTTTTCCATAGCCATTAATAAGGCCCGGTATGCCAGTATTGGGCTTTGCCATACCTTTTTCGATAATTCGCCCTAAATTATGTCCTCTGCTTGTTTCGATGACATAATCCACATCTACTCCCGCTTCAAAACCAGGTCCTAATCCAATCGTAATAGGTGCCATTTCACGATGGGTTCCTATATTTTTCTTTGCTATAATGGCATCTATTACTGCTATCGGTTTAATCTCTGCAATACAGCTTCCTTCTGCATCAATGAGCAGTGGGACATGCCCCTTTTTTAAAACATCAAGGGCTTCTTCATAGTGATTTACCTTGACGCAGCATATGCCTTCTACCTCAGCTTGTCCATTATAAACGGCTTCACAAAAAGAAACACTTCTGCGAATAGCAGTTGGCAGTTTTGTCTCTAATACGATTACCTTAAAGCCGCTTCTTACTAATTTATGTATCACCCCGGTGGCAAGGTCTCCGCCACCTCTTACTATAATTATCTCATCAAAAATCATTACGTCTATCCTTCTTATTTTCTTATTACATCATTTTAGTTTGATTAGCTGTTTCCTAGCATTTATTATGGTTTAATAATTTTATCTGCAGCGGCTAGTGTTTCCACAATATCATACATATTAGTCACTGTGCCTACTGCTAATTCATCTTTAATCCCATAATAATCAAGGCACGTTCCACATGTCATAATGCATACGCCTTTTTCTTCTAAAAGCTGTAAATCACCTATGACTTCTGAAGATGCTATGGCTAACTTGGCACCATTATTATACATAATAATTTTCGTTGGCAACTTTTCTAAACTTGTTAATGAATAAATAAAACCTTTCAGCAATAGTTTGCCTAGTTGCGCCTCACCTTCACCCATTTGATCTGAACTTAAGACTACCACTGTATCACTTGTAGGTGTCGCACTTGGCATTTCACACATTTCAAATGCCATATCATCTCTTTCATCGTAAGCTTCGCTTTCTTGTACTTCTTGCACTTCCATTCTTACAATATAATGCTTTTCACTTATGCCTTCACTGGTATAAGATAATTGCTTCTGTACCGCCAGTTTCACTAAGTTTTCCATTGCAATTTCATTATCCACACTAACTTCTAATGTATCTCCTGCGCTTAACTGTGCCAATGCCTTCTTAGCTAAAATAAGTGGCATAGGACATTGTTTACCTCTTGCTTCTATATGCTTTATCATTTACTTTCTCCTTTATGTCTTTTACTTATTTAACGATGATTTCATATTGCTTTCTTGGCGTAATCTCACCTACTATTTGGGCATCTATGCCTTTTTGCTTAAGTGCCATGCAGGCCTTTTGTGCCTCTTCTTTATTTAAACTAATTAATAAGCCGCCTGAAGTCTGTGGGTCAAATAATACTTCCTCCATACCAAATGAAATACCTTCAAAATGGACATATTCTTGCAAATGTTTGCGGTTTCTCTGCCCTGCTGCTGTAATAAGAAACTCTTCAGCATACTCTAAGGCATGCTTAATAATTGGAAGTCTCTTACTTTCAATCTCACAACTATAATCTTCTTGCATCATTTCATGTAAATGCCCCAAAAAGCCAAAACCGGTCACATCTGTACAAGCATGTACCTCGTAATTTTTAATCACTTCTGCTGCATATTTATTAAGGGTAGTCATTGACTTTATAGCTTCTGCCATAGCATTCATTTTATCCTCACCTACGCGGTGAGCTGTAGCTACAATGCCCACACCTAAGGGCTTAGTTAAAATAAGCGCATCACCTATCTGGCTCCCCTTATTCTTGTAAATTTTCTTTGGATGAATAATTCCTGTTACAGAAAGACCATATTTCACACTTTCATCCACTATAGAATGGCCACCTGATAATACACCGCCAGCTTCTTTTACCTTTTCACTGCCACCTTGTAAAATCTTACCTAAAATGTTTAAATCCATATGCTCTTCGTAACACACAATATTAAGTGCTGTTTTGACCTCACCACCCATAGCATAAACATCACTTAAGGCATTGGCTGCTGCAATCTGTCCAAATATATAAGGATCTTCTACCATAGGTGGAAAGAAATCTAAAGTTTGAACCATAGCAATTTCATCAGTTAATTGATACACTGCTGCATCATCTAGCCCATCAAATCCTACTAATAAGTTAGGATCTTCAAACTTAGGCAGCTTAGCTAATACCTCACCTAATAGCCCTGGTCCTAATTTGGCTGTACAGCCCCCACCTTTACAAAATATAATTTCTTGCGACATCTTCTCTTCCATACTTACCTCTCTTCACTATAACTGCATCTCATAAATGCCATCAGGCGTTATATGTGCCTGGTCTAATACCTCTAATATACATTGTTTATACACGATTTCCGTGCACCACACAAAACCACACCCTGCCGAAATCTCGCGTGGTGTGGGTATAAGTCTCCCAGGAATTTCTTTTTCTTTACATAAATGCTCCATCTTCAAAGCATATGTAGTTGTTGAAAATGCAATAATTAATTTCAAGCCTCTTCTCCTCATACTTATTTACTAACTTTTAATCTTCTTATAATTAATTATACTAAACTTCTTTAAAAGATTATAGTTTTTTTAATCTAATTGTGTTTTTATTTAATAATACTTCTCATTTTCACACACTCATCACATTACCATCAATCTATTATCAATTTGACACACTATACTCACTATCATAAGTACTAAAATTTAACAATTTAAAGTGTAATTTTAATCTCATAAAATTTACCTTAAATAACAGGAGGTTTAAATAATGAATATCAAAAAATTCTTATATGGTTTATTAACCGCAACTATGGTGGTATCTTCTGCTGCACCTGTTTTTGCAGCAACTACTACTACTTCTAGTACACAAATTTCATCTGAAGAAATCACAATTTCTCTTTCGGATAACGCTGTCTTAGTCAATGGTGAAACAGCTTCTACGGATAGTAGCGATAGCGTTTATACAAGTCACGATATTATCTACTATGAAGATAAGGATACTTATGAGAGTGGCAATCCATATGGTGAAGGTACTAGCAGCGATAAACACAGTAGCGAGGAAGCTGCTAAACATACAGTCGTTAATATTACTCAGCCAGGTACATATCGTATTTCAGGAGAACTTTCTTATGGGCAAATCTTCGTAAATGTTGGCAAAGAGGAAGCTGATAAAGTTACTTTAATCTTAGATAATGTAGATATCAATTGTACCGTGGCACCTGCTATCTTCTTCTATAAGGTCTATGAATGTGATAGTACAGCTACTACAGAAACTGCAAGTAATCAAGTGGATACTTCAGATGCTGGTGCACGCGTTATTATTGCCGATGACTCTGTCAACAATATCAGTGGTTCACATGTGGCACGTATTTATAAAGATAATACTGAGCAGAAGAAATTACATAAATATGATGCCGCTTTCTATTCTCGCATGAGTATGGAAATCGATGGTGAAACTAAAAATAATGGTGTCCTCAATATTACTGCTGATAATGAAGGTTTAGATACAGAGCTTCACCTTACAATTAATGGTGGAAATATTAATATTCAATCTTGTGATGACGGCATCAACGTTAATGAAGATGGTATTAGCGTCCTAACAATTAATGGTGGCTCTCTTAACATCTATGCTGGTAATGGCAATGAAGGTGATGGGATTGACTCAAATGGTTGGATTGTTATTAATGGGGGAACTATCACTTCTTTAGCCAATCCAAAAAGTATGGATGGTGGCATTGATTCAGATATGGGAACAACAATCAATGGCGGAACAGTTATTGGTGCAGGAAATATGTATGACCCATTAGAAAACAGTTCCGATCAGCTTTTCATGGTACTCCAGTTTAGTGAAAAGACAGATGAATTAATTACTGTTACGGATGCCAATGATACACCTATTTTTGCTTATGATTTCCCAAATAACTATAGCTATATTGTATTTAGTACGCCTCAACTTACTGAGGGCACTTATCACGTCTACAAAGGCGGTACAATCTCAGGTACTGAGCAAAATGGCTATTACAGCCAAATTACCTCTTACCTTAAAGGTACTACACTCTATCACGGCGGCACTTCTGCCACAGCAAATGGCGGTATGATGCACGGTGATTTCGGTGGCAATAAACCAAACTCAAATACTGATTGGAATAATGGCGAACGCCCTACACTTCCTGAAGGTATGGAGAATATGACACCTCCTGAAGGCATGGAGAATATGACGCCTCCTACTGATGATAAGAATAACAAAGGTGAACGTCCTGCACGCCCTGAAGGCACTGGAAATGGTAATGGCGGTGGCGGCTTCGGTGGCCTTCAAAGCATCCAAGCTTCTGGTGAAACTGCAAGCAATAACTTTACGCTCAGTAGTACAAGCAAAGCTTTCACCAACGTTTCAGCTACTTTAAATACATCTACTAACGAAACAGCTAGTAATCCTTCTAGCACAGTTCCTTCTACTTCTTTCACAGATGTAAAAAATGATAGCTGGTATGCTCCTGCAGTGGCTTTCTGTAAATCACAAGGTTTAATGGGTGGGACATCTGAGACAACTTTCTCTCCTGATGCAACAGTTACTCGTGAAATGTTTGCAACAATTCTTTATCGTTTAGCTGAATCTCCTACTCAAGCTGCTACAACTTCATTTACAGATGTCACTAACAAATCAGCTTACTATTACAATGCAGTAGCATGGGCTAATGCCTCTGGTATTACAAAAGGTGTCAGTGCAACAGCCTTTGGCGTAGGTCAACCTATCACTGTCAAAGATGCTATTACGATGTTAGAGCGTTTTGGTAAAGGCGGCGACCTTACACAAGTTCAAAATGTACAAGCTACTAGTACAGCACCAGCAACACGCGCTCAAATTGCAGCGCTTCTTATGCAGTACTGTAACAAATAATCACCATGAATTAAAACAAGCCATGGACTGTTTTTTCAGTCTCATGGCTTGTTTTAATTCATTTATTTACCTCTTGTACGTTTCCAGTAATTCTTCATATTATATTCTTTGTCATAAGTTACTTCTTTCACTAAATATGGGACTTCTTCTGGATTAAAACGCATCGCTTCTTCTTCACTATCAAATTCTACTTCTGCATAATAAAAAGCATGCGATGTGCCACCATCTACGTAGCTTACTTCTAGTCGATTATTGCCTAAAGCATATACTCTAAACTCTTTTTTGATGATTTCGCCATCTAGTAAATCTACTAACTCTTCATAATGCTCTTTTTCTATTTCAAATTCTACTTCTTTTCTAGAAAGTGTCCCATCTGATTTAAAGCAAATCTTATAAGTCTTCTTATATTCGTTAACTGTTTTTCTAATCCTTGCTTCAATATCTGCTGTACATAAGTACCCTTGTTCCATATATGTCTTTTTTAACACCTCATCATCTGGGAACTGTGTCACAATAAACCTTCTTTCGATTTCCATACCAATCTCCTACTCTTCTAGCTCAAATATTAAGTCTTCTTGCTTATATAGATTTCACATTTATAAAGTTTAGTTATCCATGATTTTTAGTCATGTGAAATCATTTTTACACGCTTATTTTACACTATATCAATATCATTTTCTCTCTTAAAGTAAAATTTATACTTCTGTTTTCATCACGAAACTTGTGCCTAACAGTTATGACTTACTATCATTTTAATATAACGTTCAAGCACTTGTGCGCATTCCGCACGTGTGACGAAATCTCTAGGTCTCAACTGATTGCCACTGCCCTTCATCAGTGATGCTTCTATGCAATAAGCCACTGATTCTACTGCCCAATCTGAAATATCATCTTGATCTTCCATTATGCCTAATGCGTCCTCATTTGCTCTTATGTCTTCTCCTAACTTTCTAGAGAACTTATACAGCATTTTAGCAAATTCTTCTCTCGTAATAGATGCATTTGGATCAAATATCTTAGACGTTCTTCCTTCTATTAAATCATTTTCCTTTGCCCAAGCAATATACTTCGCATAGTATGCTGTTTCACTTACATCATCAAAGCTTCTTAAACTGCTTAAAGTTATAGGTTCATAAGATCTTTCATATAATCTGCCTAACACAGTTACAATCATACCTCTTGTCATATCGCCATTAGGTTTGAATATTTCATTTGTAACACCTACAAACACTTCTCTTGCTGTAATAAAGTCTATAGCTGACTTTGCCCAATGCCCCTCTATATCCTTAAAATATTTGGGGTTATTCATTGTATAAACTTCCTGATTAGGTGGTGCCATATATTTTAATGTATTATCAAGTGCCATGCTAAATCCTATGACAACCCTTTCCCCATCTTGTATATAATAAGGTACTTCGCCTTCATTAATTGGCGCGCTATAATTTTCTTCTCTTCTTATTATTTCTTCTTTTTCTATATTTCCCCCTGAACTACTACTGCCTGAGCTATTACCACCATCTGATGGTTTATTTCCTTTAACCTGAATTAGCACTTTGCCGCTTACAGTTTCATAGTTTTGATACACCTCAGGTATAAATTTCCATATATACTCACCTGACTGCTCAATAATAGCTTCTGGCTTCTCCCAAGTAAGGGTTCCTGCCACTTCATTTCCTTTATATACAGCTGTTCCTTTTAAATTAGGAAGCTTTTCACCCTGATATACATAAGTCATTTCATCACTAGGCGCCGTTAATATCACCTCTGGCACTGCCTTTTGGATTTCCTGTATCACCCTACATTCTGCTTGAGTTTCTTTGCTTGTAATCTCAAGTTGAGCAGAATATATTCCTGCTGCTAATCCCAGCTTAGGCCTTACTATAACTTCTGCTAACTCACCAGGTGCTAGCTGCTGCTTTTCTAGATGCTCTAATTCAAAATTTGTTCCTACGTCTAGACTTACTTGAAGCTGGGTAATCAGTACATTCCCAGTATTTCTGATGATAAACCTCATAGGCATCTTTTCAGCATATCCATATACTAAAGGTGAATCTTGACTTTCCTCAGAAACTTCCAAAGCATAGTTTTTCTTTGTCCAACGTGCATACAGTCTCTCTGGTTCTTCTAAATTAACGATCTGCTCGCTCTCGTACTTCTCACCGCCTTCAGCCTTTGTATAATAACCCTCAAAATAGAATCCTTCTCGGCTTAGTGCCTCTAAAACATCGCCATAATACGTGCCATTTAATACTTCTTTTTCAGTGGATGCTCCTGTGCCATCATTATGCATCAGTATTAATGTATAGTATCTTAGTGTCAGCTTACTTAACTGCCCTTCTTTAACCTCTATTACTTTACCCGTTGGCATTTCACCTCGCCATATGCTATACTTTCCAGCTGGTATATCTTCAATATAACTAATCCTTAAATGCTCATCTGCTGTAAGCTTATAGACTTGACCGCCTTGTTCAGCTTTTAAAGAAACTTCCTCTTCTAATACATTATTTTTCTCAATCCTTATGACAGCACCTGTTACAGCCTTTGTTTCAAAAGGTATTTTAATATCTGATTGACTGCTATTGGTATCTGATTGTCTTAATGTGAGCCCTTCTAAAATAATCTCACCTTGCATCTTATCACTTAACAAGTTACTATTACTTAGTTTAATCTCTAGAACCCCAGTTCCATCTACGTACGTCTCAATAGGCACTGCTACTGCAAAGCAGTCCTGCTCCTCTAATGCCGCCTTAATATCTGCTACTAATTCTGGTTCAAAGCCCTCAGTCACAGCTTTTAAAGACTTATGCGATACAGTTAACATACTTACCGTATTATATCCACTATATATCTTAAGTTTTGCAGTCTCTTCATGTGGCGTTTCAGTGAGACTGGCTCTTGCTATTAATTTATTTTCTTCAGTGCCATATGCCACCTCATATGCAGAAAGGACAAAACTGCTTACTTCAATTCCTGACATATATTGCATCGTTACAGTGTAAGTCCCTATTGTCTCCTCACTAATAGTTACTGGAATAACTATACTATTTTCTTCTGTATTCAGGCTAAAGTTCTCAACTTTTGTATCCTTGTTATCGCTTATACTTATCTTCGTTTTCTCAACATGAATACTGGCATTGCATTTCACGACAAATTCTACTTGCTCACCGATTTGTCCCAAATAATCTTTAGGCGCCTCTACTACACTTAAGGCCTCAGCAATTATAAGTACATGCGTATTTTGCCCATCTTGTACTAATGTTTTATTATCATCTGATAAGCTAAAGCATTTTACCTGATCCCAAGCACTCTCACCTTTAGGCATAGCCGCATCTGTGAAGGTAATGACCTTATCTCCTATTGCAGCTGCTTCAACATCTAGTGATATCATCGTACCTTGCCATGGTTTTTGCATTTGAATGAAATGATTCTTTGCAAGTTTAATCTTATCATTTCCTAAGTCCACCTTTTCATCTGTTGGTGCTAAGTTAAGTATCCCTTCTTGAGAAATAGCAACTTGCATCCCCTCATTTTTCTCATTTACATTTATAAGTGTTCCACCATAACATGTCATGGTGCCTGCATTTTTAATGGCAGGTATTCCTGCTGCATTTAAATTATATTTGAGTACTGTGCCCTTGTGCGTAATAAATTCCCCACCTGAGGCAATGTTTACAAGCTGCCCTTGCAGCGCTTCTTCTAAGTTTGATTCTATAGTTATTGTCTCTAGTGTCAACGCGCCTCTTTCTGTGACCTTAAATAAGTAATCCGTGCAAAGCCCTATGATTTCCACCTGACCATTATTTTTAATCAGCGTTGAGATGTCTTCTCCTTCACTATAACTTGTGTCTGTGAGTCTAACAGAAGATGCTATCTCTATGGGCTGCATAACATAAATCTTGCCACCTGCTTCTTGTAAATACTTATACGCCTGCTCTAGAGATTTTAATGGTTTTTCCCTAGTTCCTGCATTCCTGCTAGGTTCATCGCTGCCCTCCTTAGTGTCTACATAAACAGCTTCTAAATTAGAGAGCCTAAGGGTCTGCTCCTTCATCTCCAATCTAAAATGACTTACTACTTCATCTTCTAATAGATAGCTTTCTACTGCCTCGTTATCTGCATTTTCTGTACATGTATATTTCACAACAATGTCACCTAACTTAGGATTTTCCATTTGAATTTGATAATTAAGCAGTACCTCTTTATTTAAATTTGTTCTTGTAATGTATTTATCTTTTTTAAGATTAATGGCACCTTCTATCTGCACATCTGCATCTTCAATGATTAAATCACCTGCTGTTACACATACGGCTACGCTTTTATCTGCGCTTTGTAACTTGCATCCAGCCTTTAATCTTAGCGTCCCTTGTGAGGATGCATTCCCTGAGATTGTAAAGAGTGGCTCATGCCAATCTCCTTGCTGAACATAATGATAAGCCTCTAAGCTTATATCTTCTGAAATTGTTACAGGATTTAATATACAAATAGAGGTTGCCCCTGTCTTTTGGGCAACTTGCATAGCTGCCTCTAATGTTTGAACTGGATAGCTTACAGTAAGTCCTGAATTGTCCGCCTTGCCCTCTTTAGGGTCTAGATAAACCTTTCCCTTTTCGACAACCGTAATCGTTTCCTCTTCTTTCATTAAAATCCACTGCGCATTAAGCGCTTCAGATAACATAAAGTCATCTACATTCACCTTACGCGCATCTTCATATTTAACTAGTACCGGCTTTGTTTCGGGTGCCGTTACATCTAAAATAATGCCTTCTTTAATTTGCGCCCCGTTTTGAACTTGAATATATTTTTCTTCTCCTAACTTGATGGTCCCTTCAATTTGAACATTCCCATCTAGTTGCAGTTGCCCATTTTGAGTAATTACACCATTTTCCGTTTCATTGTTTGCCAAGATTGTATTTTCCAAAAGCCTTACTGTACCTTCTGCAATATTTAAAATACTACCACTCGGATTAATCTCTTCTGCTTCAGAGCGCTTACCATACAAATGGCCATTTATTATGGTTAATGTACTGTTGTTTTCAACTTTAATTAAATCCCCATAAAAATTGTCATAAGTATTACCCAAAATAGATTGTCCTGTATATCTATAAATCTGTACCTTTTCTGGGAAATCCCATTTTGTATCTTTTTTAATATTTATAGGGCCACTCACATAAATAGTGGCACTGCTATTTCCTATAATTGAAAGTACTTTTTCCATTGTTGCAAAAGCATCCTTTGGCGTGGTTCCAGTGTTTGTATCACGCCCCTTTTCACCATCTATGAAATAGACTTGGTCAATGACTATGTTTTGGTCCTTTTTACTCAGTACCATGCATTTATCTGTTATCAAACTAAAATTACTTAAATATTGTGCTGCATCAAGGACACTGCCATCTGGTTGGACTACAATGCGTTCGCCTTCTTCATTGGCGCATTGCACCTCATAAAGGGCCTTAGGATAAATAATTGAACGGACAATCTTAATTGTTGCATCTTGATCTAGGTAAATGCTTCCCTGTACTATAAGTGCCCCCTTACCAATGCCAAGGCTACTTCCTGCACCTACAGTAACTTGACTCCCTAACTTATCCGTATTCCCACTAATGTTGCCTTCGATAAGAAGAGGATATGTCACTGTACTAGGATACACATAAATGCCCCCACCATAGCCTTTCTCTACCTTATTTCCATTAATCTGTCCACCTAACATTTCCATTTCACTACTTTGAAAATAAATACCTCCACCACTGCTAGTAGCTTCATTTCCGCTAATGGACACTTGATTATTTATTATAAGCTTACCATTTTGCGTTGCAATGCCACCACCAGAGCTTTGTGTTATATTCCCAGAAATACTAACATTATCATATAATAAAAGCTGCCCACCTGCTTGCCATATGCCACCACCTGCTGCGGCTGCGCAGTTGTTTTTAATGACTACATTTCCATATATATTACAGATTGCAAATAGGCCGTCTTTATCTGGCGATAAATAAAGCCCACCACCACGTTCGGCTTGATTGTCCCTTATTACAACACTTTCCCCTAAGGCTAACTTGGTATTATTACTTTGGCCAATGCCACCAGCGGTCTTAGTTGCCACGTTATTATAAATCTCCACCTCACCTTGTAACTTAGACGTACTACTTGAATTAAGCCATATACCGCCGCCATAGCCTGTACTGTTATCATGTACACTGGCTTTATCTGTCATCATAATATCACCTGATGAATAAATACCGCCACCATAACTTACGTTTTGGCTACGTTTAGCTACATTATAAGAAATGCTACTTTCGTCATACATTTCTAAATAACTTCCACTAGCCACACAAATACCACCTGCATTTTGCTCTCTAGCTTCATTATAGCTAATACTTGTCTGGTCGCGCAGAATCACTTTATTATCTGCTCCATATTGATGTATCCCGCCTCCAACATCACTTTCGGCAATGTTATAAGAGACACTGGCACTGCCTGTAAGCTCTGCCTGACTTTTATTAACCTGGCGAATGCCACCTGCCATCTTAGCAGCTGTATTCTCCCTCACGCTACTTTCTTCCGCCATCAAGAGCTCACTCTCATTCTGATAAATACCGCCCCCGTGCTCGCTTACTTCATTTATACTTATTTGGGCAGTATCAGACATATTTACTGTGGATTTTGTGCCATAAACACCACCACCTTGTTTGGCAATATTTCCTGTAATGCAAGCATTACCTGTCATATTTAAAGTAGCATTATTTAAATTAATACCACCACCTAATCCATTAGTATTCTTATTATTCTTAATACAGGCCCCCTCTTGCATGTTTAATGTACCTTGAGCCGTTAACATTACAGCTGCCTGTGAATTGATACTATTTTCTTCTTTATTGCCATCAATGGTAATATTTTTGAGGGTTAAAGTTGTGCCATTTACCTTTATCATTGCACCTGAATAGGCATAATACCTTAGCAATCTTGTATATTCTGGTAGCTCCCATTCCTCATCTTGGCTCTCTACTGTAATCTGACCACATACAATAATATCTAACGCTAAGTCTTCTTCCTTCTTATACTGCTCAACTAATTCTTTTGCCTTAGTAATTGTTTTGACTGGTGTCGCAATGCTTAAGCCGTCGTTTGCATCGTCTCCTACACCTACACCTAATTTGCTATCCGCCTTATCGCCATTTAAATAAATCGCCTCTACGTCCTCGTCCCTAATAATATTAATATTATTAGGACTTTGATTATCTACTAAAGAGAGATTTGCGACAAGTGTTGCACCGCCCTTAAAATTTGCCAAGGTAGCCTTCATCACTTCATTGCCCTTTACAACTGGGCGGCTGCTATCATTGGCAAATCCTGACCCACAACTTATTTGATAGGGTTTCTCTGGCCATTCAAAAGATGTCTGTCCTAATTCTAATGGATAATTCTTATTTCCTATATAAATGATATCTGTAATACTGCTTGTGCCTAAGATTTTCATCTTCCCTTGTAAATAAACATCTTCACTAGTTTCAGACCCATTGTCTGCTATTGTTCCACCATATACATTAAATTCACCTGTTGCGCTTACTTTAATAGCTTGATTTTTACACTTAGTAATTGTCCCACCATACATGTTGACACTGCCTTGTTTTAAATCAATTCCTGCCCCTAAAGTATTTGTAATTGTGCCACCTTCTAGCAATAAACTCCCAGCATTTATAATAATGCCACCTTCTAGTAAGACATCTTGTGCTACTGTCACATTATAATTCCCATCAATTGTAAAAAGTTCTCCTTTATAGTTCGCATCTCGTTTTATAATCATTTTCTCAGGAATGTTGCAATTACTTTCTATTTTTGCGCCACTTCCAATGATACAAATGGTATTTAAGTCATTGGCATAGCATATTTGAAGAGCGGTCTCTAAATTTCTAACAGCCTTAGCACTAGTAAGACCGGTATTTCCATTATCCCCATCTGCACCATTTACAAAAACTACACCACTATCTCCCAATATATAGCTTCTAGATGCTTCATTATAATAAAGGGTGTAAAGAATATTGTTACTCGTTACCTCAAAAAGTGCTAACGCCTCTTCGCTCAGCATATCACCTTTTACAACAATATCTCCTATGTCAAAATTCATAACATTTAGTTTAATGGACTTTGTAGGTTCTGAAGTTAATATTAAGGGATAAGCCTCATTTATAAGTGATACAGTTCCTTTTAACTGAGCCTTCCCGCCAACTAACATTTCACCTTGACTTTTTATGCCACCTCCAATGCAGCTGGTATCATTTATACTGAGCTTTCCTTCGTTTAAAATACTCTGCTGCGTTGATGCGTCTACAATATTAATATTTTCAAGTCTCATACTTCCTTTAATATCAAGTAGCGGACCTGTAAAGCCAGTACTTCTCTTAATAGTTTCATCAGACCAAGTCTCCGACTCCTCTATAAGCAAGGTGTCACATACAGTAATAGATGTCACTCCCGCCATTTGAGCTTTAAGTTCTTGTGCTCTTTTAAAGCTTCTTACTGCGGTCTCAGGGCTTATACCTGCATATGTATCATCCCCATTAGATGCTAAATAGACCGTATCAATGACCGTCTTTTTTCTTAGCGTCATTATACCGTCTTCTATGTAAGTTTCAAAACTGCCATTTTCTGTCTCCAAAATATTTTTAAGCTTAATGCAGCTCTGAATTTCTAATGCTGAATAACTGGTTTGTGCAATTGGGGTACCTTCCTCTACTTTTTCTAATGCAACAAAATAAACACGTTCTTCTGGTAGCATAGCTGTAAAATTAATTGGCTTTGCACCTACTTCTAACATGGCATAAGTTGTCTCATCTCTGAATTGGACCGCTTCATCAATGTTTACTTGTCCGCCCTCTGTTACTGTAATAATAGGTGTATCACTGCCACCCCCTGCCAATGTAATATTTCTTAATGTTAAGGTCCCATCACCGCCTACTAAGAAAATATTTCCTGCATGAGCCTTTTCCCTAACAATATCTAGTGTCTTTCCCTTTCCATCTACCACTAAATCCTCCCCACTAATAATATAGGGATTCATACAATAAATCGTCGCACACTCACCTGCTAGTGCTATAGCTTTTTCTAACGTCAAAACCGGATTACTTACAGACGTTCCATCATTTTCATCATTCCCTGCTGCAATGGTTGTGTACCCATCTGTTGTGGTACTTTCTTCTTCATTTGGATTCCAGTATACATAGGCAAGCTCCGTATTCGGGTTAAGCGCTACTGCTTCACCTGTTGTCAATTCATTTTGAATATTTGCCTTAACCTGTTCTTCTAAGCTCTGCTCAGCAGTAATATTAGGTAGCGCAGATATGCTTATACATAGTACAAGGATTACGGCTATGATTTTAAGAATTTTGTGTTTCATAAGTCCCCCCTATTTATACATCTTATATAGTTACTTGTTGTACTACAGATTCCACACCCATCATTTTCAATTTGCTGAATGCCTTACCGTGTAAAATCTATATAAATAGTTCTTTTATTAAGTATATAACAATTTCACCATATAATAAATATAATTTTCAAACTATTACACAAAATTCTATCGACACCCATTGATATTTTATAAAAATCTTCTAATTATTTAGTTAATTTATTTGAATATATTAAAAGTGCTACCGCCAAATTAGTTATAACTTGACGATAACACTTTCTTTTCGTTAATTATGCGATTGTATAATCTCTTATTTTGTATCCGCTACTTCTTCTGACTGAATATACTCAGCAAGTTGTAAATCAAGTGCTTTAACAGACGCTGCTACAAGGCCACTTACTAATGTTGCACCTTTTGTACTTAAATGTGTGTTATCTATAATCATTTCGCCATTGCTTTCTTTGAGTGCATGTAAAGCAGCTGTTGCCTCTGCCCCTCCTTCAGCAAAAACTTCTAAATAAAGGTCTACTGTTTGACTCATTAAGTCAATATATGGTACTTGATATGCTTCTGCTAAACTTTCTAATGCTTCCTTATATGGCACATGATCTTTGTAACTTGCCTTACCACTTGATGAACGTCTTGTAATTGGTGAGATAAGCACTGGTACTGCACCTTTTTCAAGTGCTGGCTCAATATATTTATGTATCATAAACCATTCATAGCTATACTCGCCTGCTTCATTTTTTCCTTCTTCATCTAATGTTGTTAAATCTAAGCCTGGTTTTGTTTCTCTTCCATCATTTTTTTGATCATTATGACCAAACTGGATAAATAGATAGTCACCTTCACTTAATTCATTTAAGAGCTTTGTATAGTATGCTTCTGTCACGAAGCTTCTTGAACTTCTTCCTGAAAGGGCAAGGTTATGAATGGTTACCTTGTCATTAAAATAATCACCAAGGCGCATACCCCAGCCTTGTCTATCTAATGTTGTTACAGTTGACTCTGGATATTCACATACCGTTGAATCACCTATTAAATATACATTGCCACTAAATTCAAATGAATTTGGCTCATATGGATTTGCTTGCAAGCTGTCCCCATTTACTTGTAAGCTACTCTCTGTTGTTAAACTGTTCATAGCATTCTTACATATACCCTCGCCATCGGCAGTTACTGCAAAGATATTACTAAAACAGTTAACGAAAATCATAGTAAATATCACAAACCAACTTACTATAGTTTTCTGATGTCTTTTCATATTCTTCCTCCAACATATTCTATTTTCCTGTAAATATAAATTTCAACTTTATAGATTACTTCTCTATTCTTTTGAAAAACATTTACGCACCCATTATATCTTTTTTCATTGTATTTTTTAACACCTTTCGACAAAATTTTTCCCTCTAATATAAATATTCGTTAATTTTATATATTTTTTCTATAGTCACTTTTATACAATTGTGCATTTTCAACATATATATAGCCTGTGTTGCTATACTTTCTTTCAGACAGCCTCTTCTTATACTTAAACTTTCTAATCTATTTAGAAAAAAAGGCCTTGAGTAAAATATACTCAAAGCCCTTTGCTTAATCTTATTTCTTTTTAATCATTTCAAACAACTTCTGTTTACATCTTGTGCCCTTACACGCACCTCTTCCTGCACCTGTTGCATGTCCGATTTTGTCTACAGTGTCTGCACCTTTATCAATGGCTTTTTGAACTGTTTCCTTTGACACATACTTACATAAACAAACTTTTTCATCTGTTTCACTCATTGCTAAAGCCTCCTTTGAAATTTCACTCTCAAATTCCTGCTTCCTTCCCTTATTATTTTCTCCAATCAAAATATAAGGATACAATGTAAGTTTCACCATTCATATTCGTGCGCTCATTTATTTATTTTTTATTTATTATTTTTTAACCACATGACTGCACTATAAGCATGTATCGCTGCACCTGTAGGTAATATATCTTCATTAAACATAACTTTTTCGCTATGCATTGGTTCGCCAAATAAACTGTTTTCTGTTTTAGTACCTGCACCTAGCATGACATATAAGCTTGGTACTTCGTAAGAATAAGAAGCAAAGTCTTCTGAGCCCATGCCCCCACTCTCAAATAAAATAACAGCCTGTTCACCTACTACATCTTTCATATAATTAGTTACTTCATGTGCTAATTGATCATCATTCTTTAATGGAGGCACTGAAGATAACTCTATGAGCTGTGCTTCTCCTCTAAACATTTTAGCAGTTGATGTCACAATATCATTCATTCGATTAAATATGAATTCACCAACTTCTTTATCTAAGCTTCTAATAGTCCCTTCCATAATCACTTCTCCAGGTATAATGTTAGCTGCATCTCCACCAACAAATTTACCGATTGTTACTACGGCTGACTTTGTAGCTGATATTTCCCTCGTAATAATTTCTTGTAAAGCTAAATAAATATGTGCTGCTATATTGATTGGGTCTACACCTAGCTCAGGCATTGCCCCATGACATCCAGTTCCTTTGACAACAATTCTAAATCTATTGCATCCTGCTATACTTGTTCCTAAACCACATAATACCACATTAGAAGGTGTGCCAGAATGCACATGCATTGCCATAGCCGCATCTACCTTAGGATTTTCAAGTACGCCTGCTTTTAACATGCTTTTAGCGCCTGTAAATCCTTCTTCATCCGGTTGGAAAACTAATTTAACAGTACCTTCTATTAAGTCTTGATTTTGTTTAAGCAATCTTGCTGCACCTAAAAGCATCGCAGTGTGCATATCATGACCGCATGAATGCATACAACCATTTGTTGCTTTAAAATCACATGCATTGGCTTCTGCCATTGGTAATGCATCCATATCTGCTCTTAATAAAAATGTTTTCCCAGGTTTATTTCCTTCAATTGTTGCAACTATCCCACTTTCACATATTTCCTGAGGATCATAGCCAAACTCTCTTAACTTCTCCATCACATATGCTTTTGTCTCAGGTAGCTTAGTGCCAACCTCCGGATTACTATGAATTGTTCTTCTATATCCTATGATATCTTCTTTTATGAATTGGGCTTGTTCCATAAATTTATTCATAATGTCACCTCATTTGTTCTTAAATTTAGTTTAATCTCCGTCTGTTTAATATCATATAACGAACTTATGAATATTTTATATTCATTTATAATATAGATTTCACATTTATAAGTTTTAGTTATTCATAACTTTTAGTCATGTGAAATCATTGAAAAAAACTATTTACTGCATCACAATATAACACTATATTTTATTATCTGCTATAAGCTCACCCATTATTCAAAAAAAATCCTTGAACATTCTATTTCTAGTTGTTCAAGGATTTTTTAAATTTATTTTAAAGCCCAATAATACTTCTTACTTTACTATAGTTTAAATCAATATCATCTAAAATATTGCTATCTTGTGGAATTTTAGCAATCTCAGCCATAGAATTTCTTACACCTTTTTCTTTATTTAATTAATCTATCATTCTCATTTAATTTTCTAAGTGGTTCTCTACCAACTCTTGCCACATCGTCTTTTAAATATGGATTCTTAAATCTATTAATAATTTTATCGATATATTTAAGATGTGTTTCTTCATCAAATTGATATTTTTCAATTAATCCTTGACCACTTTCAATCATAGCTTTTTTAACGAAATCATAGATTACTTCATCTTTAATGCTTTCATCTACAGTCTCATATCCTTTTAGATAGCCAAAATAAGCTGTGATTGCATGTCCTGTATTTAAAGTAAAGAGCTTTCTTTCAATGTATGCCATTAAGTTATCTGCTAAATTCATACCTGCTATCTCAGGAATCTCACCTTTGAAGGCACTTCTTTCAACATTCCATTCATAGAAACCTTCTACCACTACATCTAATATGTTTTCACTTTTTACTGGTGGTACAATGCGGTCTACTGAACAGTTAGGGAAGCCTACAAATTCTTCTAAATAAGCTAATTCCTCTTCCTCTAAATATTTTTTGATTTCTTCTTCTAATTGTGAAGATGCCTTAATAGCATTTTCACAAGCAATAATATTTAAAGGTATTGTAATTCCTTCTGATTTTCTTAACTTAATCCCATTTGCAAGCGTACTTGCTATTCTTGGTAAGACTACAGGACCAACTGCTGTCGTAATGATTTCAGCTTGTTTAATTTCTTCTAAAATAGCTTCACTTGTTGAAATCACGCCACTGATATTTTCAACTTTCTCATCATAACATGCCACATCCATCACATGAATGGTATAACATTTATCTTCATTTATTTTACTAATAATCTCTTCATTAACATCTGCGAATACCACATAATATCCTGCTTTTGAAAGTAATGCACCTATAAATCCTCTTCCAATATTACCTGCACCAAATTGAATCGCTTTTTTCATCCCTTGTCCCTCCGTTATCTAGTAAATGCTTCTAATATATCATTAACATCTTGAGTTGTTCTAAGTTTTTCTACGAGCTGACTATCATCTAAAGCCATCGCTATATTTGATAAGATTTGTAAATGTTCATCACCTACACCTGCAATTCCTATTACGAGGTAAGCTGTTTCACCTTCGAAATCAATACCATTTGGATATTGAAGTACAGTAATCCCTGATGCTATAACTTCTTTCTTAGCTTCACCTACACCATGTGGAATTGCTACACCCATACCCATATATGTTGAAACGATGCGTTCACGTTCAATCATAGCTTGTACATAATCTGCTTTTACATATTTCTCTTTTACAAGTAAGTTTCCTGCTGCTCTAATGGCCTCTTCTTTACTTACACTTTCTAAACCTAATACAATATTATTTTTTGTTAAAGTTTGTGTTTCTTTTACTTCAGTTACTACTACTTCAGTTGTTACTGTCTTTTCCACTTTGTTTGCTACATTGTTTCCTCTATTTTCAAGGCTTGTATATAATTCATCTAACTTAGGATCACCTAAGAAGTTTTGGATAAACACATGATGTGCTTGTGGTGAATTTTTCTTTGCACGTTCTACTAGTTTTACATGGCTTACAACGATATCTGCATCACTTGGTATCGTGTCAACAGATGAGTTTGTTACTGTAATGTTTAATCCTAATTTTTGAATTCTATTTCTAAATTTAGTTGCGCCCATTGCACTTGATCCCATTCCAGCATCACATGCGAAGACGATTTTATTGATTGTTTCTTTTTGAGATAAATCTACTTTTTCTCCTACTTCAACTGACTCATTAGTTTCTTTTTCATCACTCATACCTTTAGCTGCTTTTCTAACAATTGGTGCAGCTACAAGAAGTGAAACAACTGTTGATACCGCGATACCTAAAAGTACGCTAAGCATTTCGCCTTTTGGTGCTAATGCTAAGATTGCAAGAACACTTCCTGGTGATGGTGTTGCTACTAAACCAACTTTAAGGATTGAGAATACTAAGATACCTGCTGCACTACCTGCAATTGGTGCAATTAATAATAATGGATTTGCAAGTACATATGGGAAGTAAATTTCGTGAATACCACCTAATGCATGAATAATTGCTGCACCTGGTGCTGATTGTTTCATATTTCCTTTACTGTAGATGCAGTATGCTAATAATACACCAAGTCCTGGTCCTGGATTTGATTCTAATAAGAACATAATAGATTGACCTGCTTGTTGTGCTTGTTCAATACCGATTGGTCCGATAATACCATGGTTAATTGCATTGTTTAAGAATAATACTTTTGCTGGTTCGATGAAGATTGCACTTAAAGGAAGTAATCCTTTGTTTACAACAATTTCTACACCAGTTTTTAAAACATCTGTTACTGTACTTACTGCTGGACCTACGCCATAGAATCCTATGATTGCAAGTAGCATCCCTAAAATACCAATTGAAAAGTTGTTTACTAACATCTCAAAGCCAGCTGGCACTCTGCCTTCCACTGCTTTATCAAATTTCTTAATCACATATCCAGCCAATGGCCCCATAATCATGGCACCAATGAACATTGGAATATCTGCCCCCATAATAACGCCAAATGTTGCAATTGCCCCAATTACACCGCCGCGTACGTCGGCAACGACTTTACCACCTGTGTAACCTACAAGTATAGGTAATAAATATTTAAGCATTGGGTCTACTAAAGTTGCTAATTTTTCATTTGGAAACCATCCTGATGAAATAAATAATGCTGTAATGAATCCCCATGCAATGAATGCACCTATATTAGGCATTACCATTCCACTTAGGAACTTCCCAAATTTTTGTACCTTCTCTTTAAACATCGCTATCCCTCCAGTGTTTTCATTAATTGCTGTCTATATAAGCCTTTTAATTTTGTTTCTAATAGGCTTTCTATATGTGCTATGCCTTCTTTCTTAATGCTTTCTCTAAAATCTTCATCTGCTAATACCTCACCACTAATGTAGCTCATAATAGCTAAATCAGCTTCTGTACTATTTTCTGGTACAACGGAGACAACTGCTGCTTCTATACGCTTTTCACCTATGATTAGTGGTGTTGTAAGTTGTAAAACACCAAATCTACATTCTTTAATAACTGCTGTTTTACAGTGTAAGAACATCATGTTATATTCCGGTAAATAGGTTGTCGCAATTTCCTCTCTTTTAGTGAGTCCTTCTTGTATCGCTTTTTGTTCTTCTGGTGTATGACCAAATAATTGCCCTGCCACCTCTATAAGTTGTGTGATACTAGATGAAGTGGCTATTTCTTCTACCTGAAGTGTTTTTAATACTTCAAGGATAGTGGTCCCTATCTTAGAGATAAATTCAATACTATTTTTATTAAGCTTTACTTCTTTCCTATCTATTGGGCAATACATCCTATGCCTAATCATCTCTTTAATAAATACTTTAAGTTTGTCTCTATCATTTTCTAGCAAAAATGGATTAATGCATATATTAGGAAAATCAATATCTAATTCTACTGTGGAAATAATACACTCTATGCCATTCGCCTTTAACTTCTCAGTATCAATATTAATTGCAGAGATATTTCCCTTCACCTCAATATTGTCAAAATGCTTTTCAATATTAGAGGCTAATAACTTAGATGTCCCAATTCCCGTTGGGCAAGCAATTACTGCTGCCACTTTTTCTTTAACGCTATTTCTTTCAATAGCAACTGCAAAATGCATGACAATATAAGCTATTTCTGCTTCTGGCACCTTGTCTATATGGGCTATTTTCTTCAATATTTCACAGGCATGTTCACAAGCCTCATAAATCTCTGCATACCTTTCTTTAATCTTATCTAATAAAGGATTACGTATGCTCAGTTTCATCTTAAGCCTATTAATAGCTGGCACCACATGATTTAATAAGTCTTTATTTAATCTGGATTTATCCTTAATGGTAATCCCTAGTTCACTTTCTACCGTTGTAATTAAATAGGTTGTAAGTTGCCTTGTATCTAAATTAAAGAGGTCTATATCATCTTCAAACTTCTCAAGTGCAACTTAGAGCCCTTAATATGCATTGTAATATAACCACATTCATCTTTAGGAATCTTCACCTTACAACTTTCTTCTAAATGATTACAAATGGTTTCAGCCATTTTAAATTCCGGTAAACGCTGAAGGTCTTTTAAAACCTCTTCATCCATCTCAATATGGTCACCATTTTGAATCCGCTGAATGGTTAAGGTTAAATGAATCACTAGCCCAATATACGTACTATCTGATAACTTTAGATTGTTTTGATGTTCTAATTCAGAAAGTACCTCTTGTATAATCCTTAATACATTAACGTCTAAAAACCTCAATATATTCTGCTTTATATTGCGCTCTCCTTGCTGCTGATTTAAACCTTTTAATAAACCTATGATTTCCTCATCACCAATGGTACTGTGAAGAATCTCAGATAAGACCTTTCTATAACTTTCTTCCTCACCCTCTAGGTAAATCCCGACGCCTTGCTTTCTAATCAGTGTAATACCAAATTTCTGAAGCCATTCTTCAATTTCATCCAAGTCATTACTTAAAGTTCCTTCTGATACTTTAAGACATGAGGTGAAATAAATGAGCTTTAACGGTTCCCTATGCAAAATCAGTTCATATAAAATAATTCGCTTTCTTTCTTCTTTCGTATAAGTCTTAACGATATGCTCAATCTCTAATAGCTCTAAAATCAACTCCTTACCTTCTATATTTTCATCAATCAAGAGTCCCACTCCAGGTTTTTTAACAAAGTTAAAGTCATTTTCATCTAACCATGTCTCAATATTGGGTAGCTCCCTTAAAACTGTTCTAGTACTTACTTCTAATTCCTTAGCTATATTTGCAATAGTAACGCCGCTACCAGTATCTAAAGAAATTAGTAATTCTATAATCTGCTTTTGTCTTAATGTTAACTTTTTACTTTTCATTTCTTCTCCTAATATGGCGCGCTATAACTTAATTTATAACTTTTAAGTTTGCCGCTTGTTTTATAGATTTCACATTTATAAATTTTAGTTATTCATAGTTTTTAGCAATGTAAAATCATTGGGAGAAACCAATTTACCTACATGTATATTTTAAGGTTCTAGTTGGTTTCTCTATAAGCTTAATTAAATTGTAATTCCAATTAAGCGTTCTATCAATTCATTCATACATGACACTTGTCCCTATTATTAGTGACACTTTTTGGTCTAAATATTTATTTTTTCCATTTATCCTATAAAAAAGCACAAAAAAAGTGGCTTACGCCACTTCTATTGCTTGTTCAAACTTATTTTTCCATCTTCTTTAAGGCTAATTTAAAGGCATCTTCCTCTAAGTCACTATACCCCTTAAAAATAATCGTATCAATATCGCTATGATTAAACAAAAATGTATAGCCTTCTCCTAAATAACCTTCAGGGTACAATATGCCCATGTAATCCCAAAGTCTTTCCTCTACACCTTGTAGTTGTTTTCTACCAATAACCATTAATTTCTTGTAGCCATTTTTTAAAACAACTATTGATCCTAAAGGTAATAATTCCATCTTGTATAGCCTCCTGCATACTTACTTAGTTCTATATAAATATTATACATATTATTTGCCCTCAAACAAAGCTTTACCTTATATACTTACAAAATATACTTACAAAATATACTTACAAAAAAATAGCTAAAATCATCTTTTCATGATTTTAGCTATTTTCAACCTGTATATCAAATTAGTGATATCTCTTATTCTACTGTAACAGATTTCGCTAAGTTTCTTGGCTTATCAATATCACAACCTCTTTTGCTTGCTACATAGTAAGCAATAAGTTGTAATTGTACAGCTGCTAAAATTGGCGCAACCATTGTTGATATGCGTGGAATTCTTAACACTTTATCAAAGATTGCTAAATCAAGCTCTTCATCTTCATAAGCAATTCCAATAATAACTGCTCCTCTTGATTTAACCTCTCTAATATTACTAATCATCTTATCTTTTAATTGTGGCTGAGTTAATAATGCGATTACCTTTGTGCCTTCTTCAATTAAGGCAATTGTACCATGTTTTAACTCTCCACCAGCATAAGCTTCTGAGTGAATATAAGAAATCTCTTTTATTTTTAAAGCCCCCTCAATAGCAAGTGCATAGTCTGTTCCTCTACCTAAATAGAATAAATCTCTTTCATCAACTAATAAGTCACTTACCTTATCCACTTCTGATTCATGCTCTAAAACTTCTGCTACTTTTTGTGGCAGGCTTAATAATGCTTCTTTTAATTCTTTTTCTACTTCTGGCGCAAGTAATCCTTTTAAGTCTGCTAAATACATACCAAGGATATTCATGATAACAACTTGTGTTGTATAAGCCTTTGTAGATGCAACTGCAATTTCTGGTCCTGCCATTGTGTAAATCACATGGTCAGCTTCTCTTGAAATACTACTTCCAACAACATTTGTAACGGCTAATGTTTTAGCGCCTACTTTTTTACAATCTCTAAGTACAGCTAATGTATCAGCTGTCTCTCCAGATTGGCTTAAAGTAATAATTAATGTTTTATCTGTCACAAGTGGCTCTCTGTATCTAAATTCTGATGCAATTTCTACTTCAACAGGGATTTTAGCTAATTTTTCAATTGCTACTTTACCCATAAGCCCTGCATTATATGCTGTACCACAAGCGATAATATAAATTCTATCAATGTTATTAAGCTCTTCTAAAGTCAGTTTAAAATCACCTAAGTTAACTTTTTCATTTGGTAATACTCTAGAATTTAAAGTATCTCGAATTGCTCTTGATTGCTCATGAATTTCTTTTAACATAAATGAGTCATAGCCATCTTTTTCTGCTGAATCTTCATTCCATGTTACTTTATAAATTTCTTTCTTAACTTCTTGTCCTTCAGCTGTGAAGATTTTAGCACCTTCTTTAGTTAAAACGACAAATTCTTTATCTTCTAATAAATAAATATCTCTTGTATAACTTAATACAGCTGGAATATCTGATGCAATAAATGTTTCATTTTCTCCAAGACCAACAATTAATGGGCTATCTTTTCTTACAGCAATAATTTTATCTGGCTCATCACCACATACAACACCTAGTGCATAGCTTCCTTCTAATCTTTCTACAGCTTTTGTTACAGCTTTAAAAAGATCCCCTTCATAGTAATAATGAATAAGGTTTGGAATAACTTCAGTATCTGTTGCTGATTTAAATGTATAACCTTGCTCTTTTAACCATTTTGTTAATTCATCATAGTTTTCAATGATCCCATTATGCACAACTGCAATGTTTCCTTTAGAACTTTGATGTGGATGTGAGTTCACATCTGATGGTTCTCCGTGAGTCGCCCATCTTGTATGCCCAATACCAATCATACCTTCTACAGGTGCTTTATCTAATTCATTTGTTAAGTTAGATAATCTCCCTTTATGTTTTACAACTGATACCTCAGCATTATTTACAACTGCTATTCCCGCTGAATCATATCCTCTATATTCAAGCTTTGATAACCCTTCAATTAAAAATTTTGAAGCATTATTGTTTCCAATGTATCCTACTATTCCGCACATATTTTATTATCCTCTCAGTTTTGCAAATATTTTTTAAGACTTATTCTAATTTAATTTTGAGAGGCGTAGTTTTATTAGAATATCAACGCTTAAAATTTTAACACCCGATTGAATTTGTTCTAAAAATCACTTTTTAGTTTTGTCAATCTTTAACGATAGTGTTATACCGTAGGGCATCCGCCGACTCTTTCGATTCTCCCTATCCTCGTCAACTAAATCCTTAGGTTTTAGTCCTGGCGCTTTTATACTTTCATTTTTTATACTTCATTTTCATATGTCATGATTTATTATTACTGTTTATGATCAGCTCCTTTTTAATCATTCTTACACCTCGAAATGATTCTAGCATCCTTTATGTCCAATTAACATAAATACTTATCACACTTTTGTCACCATCTATAATGCCACTTAGCTATTACCTCTTTGTTACTCCTGCTTTAAAATAATGATTGTAATAACATCTTTTTGTGCTGTATAAGTTATTCTAAAGTTGTCCACCTTCAAGCTATATAAGCCTTCTACATCTGAGCAACCTGACAATTTATTAAGTTCCCCTTCTGGCATGTGATAGATGGCATTTAATAAAACTTCCTGTTCCGCTTTACTAAGTGTTAAAAGTACCTCTTTGACTTCTTTTTTAATCTCAATCTTAAAGTTTTTGAGTGTAATCCCTAATTCACTTGCTAATTCTTCTAAACAAATTGTTTCTTGTTCTCCTCCATTATGTATGTTCTCTTTATTCATTGCACGCATCCTTTCATCTTTAGTTACTGTCAACTCATCATTATGTTAATATACAGTAACCCAAAAATCAACTTATATCTCTAAAAACTACTTTTCTAGTCTCTCCATTGCCCTTAGCATTTTTCTTAATCTTACCTATCCCTCTAATATTTCTCTTACCTTATTTAAGTCTATATCCCTTAAATGATATGTACTTTCAATCTCTTGCGCCACATCCGGTGAAAGATTCGAATGCACATAAAAAGTATTAAGTCCCACCTGCTGCGCCCCTAAAATATCACAAGTATAGTCATTGCCAATCATTATAGTTTTTTCTACATCAAGGCCATATTTCTCTATAGGTTTCTGATAAAATGCAGCATCCGGCTTCTTACAACCATACTCAGAGGAAATAAAAATATCATCAAAAAGTGTCTCAATCCCTAAATATCTTAGTTCATAACGTGTAAAAATATTTTGTGCATTTGAAAGGAGATAAACCTTTCTTCCTTTGTTTCTTAAGCCTTGTAATAGCGCCTTAGCCCCTTCATAAAGCCTAATATATTCCGTTGAAACACAGCGAAATACTTGTCCTGCATAGGTGCTTTGCACTAAATCTGCTTCTACACCTTTACGCCTAAACAACTTTTGAAAGACATATTCAAGTTGTACTTCAGAATATGCTTCATGGCTATCTGATGGCTTATTGCCTATCAGCTTACCATCTTTTAAGCTACTTACTTGCTTACTTCTAGCCTGTTCCTGCGCTCCTTTAACTTCTTGCAGATAAGCTTCGTTTAATTCCTCTGCAGTATATACTGCCCCATAATAGCCATAAAACAAACTTAACTTCTCCCATAATTCAAGCTTTTCCTCATCTGTACGAATATCTACTAATGTGCCATATAAATCAAATAAATAATTGGTATACATATTATTTTTCATATTCATCTCCCCCTCACTCACATTATCACACTTATAATACTACTTTTTCTTCCTAACTATTTCAATAAGTAGGGGGAGTTTTCTATTTATTCTATCTCGCCATTCTTTCTATTAATCCACTGAGTGGATACATCCATAGCTGCTCTACATGCTTTAGTCTGGTCCAACGCATTTAGCATCACAAAGTCATGAATGATTGCCTGAAAACGCATCGCAGTTACCTCTACGCCTGCTTCTCGAAGCTGCCTCGCATAACATTCACCTTCATCTCTTAATACATCCGCTTCTCCTGTTAAAATCATAGCAGCTGGCAGCCCCTTCAGGTCTTCCTTAGTTGCTCTAAGTGGTGATGCCGTGATTTCATGCCGTGATTGTGCGCGCATTGTATATTGATTCCAAAACCACATCATACCTGCTCTATATAAATAATAATCTACTGCAAACTGACAATATGAACGTGTATTAAAGTAAGCATTCGTTACAGGATAATATAAGAGCTGCTTATGAATTTTAGGCCCCTCTTGCTGTTTCGCCATAATGGTCATAATCGTAGCCATATTTCCTCCGACACTATCGCCAGCTACTGTTAAGCTGCTTAAATCCGCTTCGCACGCTACCTCACTCAGTAAGCTAGGCAACTGACATAAAAGATCATAACACTGCATAATAGCTGTAGGATATTTTGCCTCTGGGGAACGTAAATACTCCGGAAATACCACGATTGAATTGGTTCTAGCGGCTAACTCTCTAACCAATTTATCATGGGTATGAAAACTGCCAAATACCCATCCTGCACCATGAATATAATAAATCACATGCGGTATACCACTTAGATTACTAGGTACGACAAAGTAAACCGTTACACATCCCCATCCATTGGTTGTTACAGATAGCTTTTTAATCTCTGCTGGATACTTATAAACAGGTGAATCTTGTGCTCTTTCTAATCTTTCTCGGCCTTCCTCAGGTGGAATTTGAAAAATAAGGGGTGGTTTTGAATTCTCATTACAAACCTTTTCTGCCTCAGGCTCTAATGGCACTATTCTTTTCATAGACTTAGCCTCCTTTGAATTTAAGCCTAGCGATAGACAACATCAGTTATTTTTATCACATATTATTATCTATATGTGATAGCCTTTCAAAACTTCACAAAAAAGTAATTCCACCTGCATTACTACTATTTATTCTTTTATTTTATCCATGACATCCGAATAAACAATGCCACTATGTACACTTGGCTTAATCCCCTTATTCTCAAAAAGCTGAGAGATTGTTACAAACTCATAACCTTCTTCTAAAAGGGCTGGAATAATCATATCGAGTGCCTCTACAGTATTACGGTTCTCTTCAAAGTCATGCAGCAAAATAATCTTTCCATCTGCTATATTATCTAAAATCAAACGGGCACGCTCGTAACTGCTTACCTCCGCTTCCCAGTCTCTAGCCCCTATGCCGCATATAAAAGGTAAATCAATGGCTTCTACCATGGTTGCATTTACCGAAATATATGGTGGTCTAAAAAACTTTGGTGCCTCCCCTACTATTGCCTTAATCCTTTCACTGGTATAAGCAATTTCTGCCTTTATGGTTTCAGCAGAAAGCTGTGTCATATCTGCATGGGTTTTGGAATGATTTGCAATCTCGCAGCCCATCTCATACGCCTTCCTCACAGATTCTGCAGATGCTTCATTAATATGATCTGCAATCAAAAAAAATGAGGCCACTATGCCATACTTCTTAAGCTTGTCAAGTACCTCTAATGTTGTCGTAATATTAGGTCCATCATCAAATGTTAATGCGATTTGTTTACTCATCTTCTTCATCTCCCCTATGTATTATTAAGCTCATTATACGCCTTCTTGTTTGCACTTACTATAAGTAAAATGCCTCTTCAAAATATTAATTCACCCATGCTTACTAAAATAATGGCAACACAAAATAACTCATAAACACCAATAGCTTGGTATTTATGAGTTATAAAATCATATATTGCTTTTGTTTAATTTATATCTATTAAATTTATTTTTACCCTACTGCCTTATTATCTCTTACCTTTATCATAAACTTCCCCAAGCGCTCTTGGTGGATTGTTATTTTTAGAGAAGAATACAAGCAGAATCATTGTTAAGATATAAGGTAATGTCATAATTAAATCAGAGAATGTACTTGGTAGTTCTAGTAAGCCACTAATCATATAACCACCCGATCTTGCAAACCCGAATAAAATACAAGCAATGAGAGTCGGTACAATCTTCCAGTTTCCAAAGATTAAGGCTGCAATCGCTAAGTAACCATAGCCTACATAAAAACTTGAAGAGAAGTTTGCTGAAATAGAGTATGCAAAGCAAATACCGCCAAGTCCCGCTAAAGCACCCGAAATCATAACTGCACTAAAACGTATTTTCGCTACATCCGCGCCACCTGCATCTACTGCATGTGGGTTATCCCCACAAGCACGTAATCTCATACCATATTTTGTTTGGTAAAGGACATACCATGCAATAATTGCCACAATGATAATAATGACTTGGAATGGATAAATATCTTTAAAGAATCCACCAATAACTGGAATCTCTGAAAGCCCTGGCACACTAAAACGTCCTAATACATCTAATACGAATTTAGATGAAGGTTTTCCAAAGATGACTGCATTGA
This sequence comes from Clostridiales bacterium, assembly GCA_019418225.1. Lineage (GTDB taxonomy): Bacteria > Bacillota > Clostridia > Lachnospirales > Cellulosilyticaceae > Cellulosilyticum. The sequence continues at coordinate 54,922 of DYCF01000015.1, forward strand.
ATTGACTTGTTAAAAATCCAGTAAGGGCAATCGCTAAAATATTCATAACTACCCCACTAATCACCTGGTTTGCTTTAAATTTAATACATACCAGACCATGTAACATAGCATAAATCGTACTTCCTAATACTGCAAAAATAATAGCAATATAAAAGGACATTGGTACTAACGCTGGGAAAAATTCTTTTGTCAAAATAACAGCTAAGGCTCCTATAAAAGCTCCCATTCCCATAAAGCCTTCAAGAGCAAGGTTGGTAATCCCACTACGTTCACTGTAAATACCACCAATTGCAATAATAAATAGTGGTAATGCAAAGGCTAATCCATCAATAATGACTGTTTCCATTATGCCTCCTCCTTCATCTGCTCTTGCATCGCATTTTTTTGTACACTATTTTGTTGGTTCTTTTCTTCTGCTTCATCTTGAATACGTTTTAAACGGTATTTAATATACGTACCACATGCACTAAATAAGAGAATTAGTGCTGTAATAACTGAAGCAATCTCTTGTGGTACGCCTGCGGCACTACTCATATAAGTGCTTCCCTTACTAATAATCATAATAAGGAAGGCTGAAATCATACTTCCAATAGGGTTAGCATTACCAAGTAAAGATACTGCAATAGCATCATACCCTACTGATGAAAGCACTCTAGGCTGAATAGATGTATTATAACCTAAGTAGAATGTTACCCCTGCAAGACCTGCAAGCGCCCCTGAAATGAGCATGGCAATAACCATTGTACGGCCTACTTTAATTCCTGCATATTTTGCGGCCTTTTGATTCGCACCTACTGTTTTCATTTCATATCCTAACTTCGTTTTATCTAAGACAAACTTAAGCCCAAATGTAGCAACTAATGCTAAGATAATCCCTAATGGCACTTCCATTTTCATTCCCATAAATTCTACGTTTTTTAAGGTTAAAGAAGCAGCCTCACTTATGTTTCTTGATTGACGTGATACAACATCTACATAAAACATATTAATGAAGAAACTAATTACATACTGGAAGATATAATTGACCATAATACACGATACAACTTCATTAATATTAAAGCGATACTTTAAGTAACCAATCAAGCCACCTACTACAGCACCACATACAATCCCAATCACAATCACCATAGGTTTTGCAATGAAACTATTCATGTCACTATAACCCACTATAATCGTTGCCATAAATCCTGCAAAAAGCATTTGACTAGAAACCCCGATATTAAAGAGGCCTGCTTTAAAGGCAACGGCTACTGCTAAAGCAGCAAAAATAAGTGGTGTTAAGGCATTTAAGAAGCTCATAAAATCTGTAAGCATTCCCTTCCCACCTGCATAAGATGCCTTTGGCAAGATCCCTGAACCTTGAAGTAAGTTATGGTAGGCACTTATAGGGTTTTGACCTACCATCCCAATTACAGCAGCGCCTACTAGTAAACTCATTAAAACTGCAAAAATAGGCACAATCGTTTCTTGGCGTTTTTCATTTCCTAAAAATTTAATTATATTTTGTTTCATATTCCTTTTCATTTTAAGCATGTACCCCCATCATGTATTCGCCTACCTCTTTTGTTGTGAGTGACTTCGCTTCTTTGATTGTCTTAATTTCACCATTATAGATGACCCCAATTGTATCTGCGCAGTTCATTACTTCCTCAAGTTCAAGGGAAATCAGTAGGATTGCTTTTCCTTTATCACGCTCTGCAATAATTTGTTCGTGAATTCTCTCAATGGCACCAATATCTAATCCACGTGTTGGCTGTACAAATATAATTAACGGTGTGTCTAATTCAATTTCACGCCCAATGATAATCTTTTGCTGATTTCCACCACTCATACTACGGACTTGTGTCTTCGCACCTTGACCACTTCTAATATCATATTTCTCAATCATTTCATTGCTGTACGTCACAAACTTATCTCTTTTTAAAACACCCTTCTCACAAAATTCAGGCTTAAAGTAATCTTTAAGAACCGCATTTTCTGCTACAGTGAAATCTAAAACCAGTCCATAAGCTTGTCTATCTTCTGGAATATATCCTATTCCCGCCTCTGTACGCTCTCTAATATCCATATGTGTAATCTCTTGACCATTTAATATAATCTTTCCACTTGCTGCTGGCATAAGTCCAGCAATAGCATCTGCGATTTCTACTTGGCCATTTCCTGAAACCCCTGCAATCGCAAAGACTTCCCCACTACGAATAGAGAAAGAAACATTTTTTACAACTTCAAATTGATTTTTATCCTTAACTGTTAAGTTCTCTACTTTTAGAACTTCTTTTCCGAAATTTGGGGCTTTCTTATCTAATTCAAAAGTCACCTCACGCCCAACCATCAGTCTTGCCATTTCTTTAGTAGAAGTTGTCTCTACATCACACATATCTACCAGTTTTCCACGACATAAAACAGCACAACGGTCTGCTACTTTTTTAATCTCTTCTAACTTATGTGTAATTAAGATAATCGTCTTACCACTGTCTCTAAGATTTTCAATAATCTTAAGTAAAAACTCAATTTCTTGTGGTGTGAGTACTGCTGTTGGTTCATCGAAAATGAGGATTTCTGCATCTCTATAAAGCATTTTAAGAATCTCTACTCTTTGCTGAACAGAAACAGTAATATCGCTAATTTTACTTGTCGGGTCTACTTCTAGCCCATATTGCTTAGAAAGCGCAGCTACCCTTTCATTTGCTTCTTTTAAATCAACATAAGGCAAAAAGCCCCATCTCTTCTTCATAGGCTCTATACCTAATACAATATTTTGTGTAATTGTATAGTCCTGAACTAATTTGAAGTGCTGATGCACCATTCCAATGTTTAATCTTGTCGCTTCATTAGGTGATGTAATATTTACTTTTTCACCACGTACCAAGATTTCCCCTTCATCTGGCTCATACATCCCAAAGAGCATACTCATCAGGGTAGATTTCCCTGCACCATTTTCTCCTAATATAGCCAGAATCTCACCTTTTTTAATCTTTAATGTCACATCATCATTTGCTACAATTCCAGGGAATCTCTTCGTAACATGTCGCATTTCTACAATGTACTCACTCATATTTAGCCTCCTGTTAATCTTCTTATATGGCGTACAAAACGCAAAAATGAGGGTTATCTGAATAAGATTATTCAGATAACTCTCTAATTATTGGTTAATCATTCTACTTATTGATAGCTTGGAAGACCTTTGAAAGCTTCTGGTGTCATACCATTGAAGTTTGAAGCTGGTACAACTTCACCTGTTTTTACAAGGTTATAGATTTCTTCCATTTTTGTTAATGTGTCTTCTGAAAGCTGATGACGTCCTTCTTCTTTTACATATCCTGTTGAATCTGTATCTGCCCCACGAAGTTCATTGCCACCTACAAAAGTACCATCTTTAACTGTTTCAAGTACTCTTTCTACGTTTGCATCCATTACTTTTAAAGCTGATGTTAAAATGATATTTGAATCACCATTTGCACCATCGTTAAATTGATCAACGTCACAACCGATTACTTTTACATTGCCTGCTTCTTTTGCAGCTGTGAATACACCGTTACCAGCGCCACCTGCTGCTACGAATAAAATGTCACAGCCTTCTTTAATTAAAGTTGAACCAATTACTTTACCTGTTGCTTCATCAGAGAAGTCGCCAACATAGTTACCACCAACGTTTGCACCTGTTACATCTGTTCCTGCATAAGAAGGAAGCTCTACAAGCTCTACATTTTTACCAAATACTTCATTAACGTAGTTAACACCACTTTCAAATCCAAATTGATAGTTAACGTTTGATGGGAAAGCAATACCGTTTACAACAGCCACTTTATTTGTTTTTGTTTCAAGTGCTGCTGCTACCCCTGCGAAGAATCCACCTTCTTGCTCAGCAAATAACATAGAATATACGTTATCAAATTCTGTTTGGTCACCAATTGCAGCTGGCTCTGAATCTACAAGGATGAATTTTTTATCTGGGTTTTCACTAGCTACTTCTGAAACACCTGCAAATTGGAAACCTGGTGTTACGATTACATCATAGTCTGCCACAATATCGCTTACAGCTTGTACCGCAGCTGTTGTATCACCTGATGGTTCTTGAACTGCTTTTACAGTAGCATCTGGATTATTTTCAATGAATTTTAAAATACCATTATAGTTATTTTCGTTAAAGTTACCATCATCTACACCTGTAATACTTGTTACAATCGCAATTTTTAATCCATCGCCATTTGCTTCTTGAGCTGGTTGTTCTGCTGGTGCTGTACTGCCACCACAACCTACTAAAGTTGTCATAGCTAAAAGTCCTGATAATACTAAGCCTGTTAATTTCTTTTTCATGATTTTTCTCCTCAAGTTGTCTTTAGTTATTGATCTAATCATTCGTTATAAACTACACTTATTGATGACTTTCTCCACTTAAATAGCGATAGAAGGCATCATTACACCATATTTTCTCTTGATTTACTTCTACTGAGGCATCAATCGCCTTTAATCCTTGAAGTACTTCTTCTTTATCTTCCGCTATACAGAATGGATTTAATGTATAATCACCATCTGTTATCACATTGTTATAAATAGCTTTATAACCTTCACCCATCTCTACAGTTGAAACATAAAGTGGTTGCCACCATGAAGCAAGCAGTAAGCCCTCTCCATCTGGATTATCATCATTTTTCTTTGCATATGTTTCAACAACTTCATTAAATCTAATTTTGTCTTCCATTGTTTCAAACTCAAATACTAAGTCATATTCTAAAGAATGTGCTAACATTAAGTTTTCATTTACCACTTCTACACGGTAATTAGGTGTTGCTGGTGGTACATCACCCCACTCAGGTAAGTATTCAAAGATTGATGTTTTAGGTTCTAACTGTACTTTTGCAACAATCCCTTCACTATTAAGAAGCCCAATAAGCTGTGTTGCATGAAGTATTGTACTATGACCATAGCGTAATGTTAACTCTGGAATAAAGTTCGCACTGTAATGACGATTTAATAAGTTATATCCTGTTACAACGCCATTCATTACAGCTTGCTCACCAATTGACTCTAACTTTTCATTTTCAAATAAAGTCGTTTCATTCCAAGCCTTTAATACTCTACCATAAATATCTTCTTCGTTTGTATAGCCAAGGAAGTTACGTGCCTTACCATTAGCATCTGCTACTGCCATGAGTAAGTTAATCGCTTGTTCCTTATTAATTTCTTGTGCAATATCACTTAAGGCTTCCTCACCAATTAACTCAGTATCTAAAGCACATGCTATATAACGTGCATCCTCAGCAGTTATTGCTGCTGGAAGTTTTTTTGCTTCAACTTTCTCTTTACTATATCCAAGTGCTAATTCTTCAAAGTTAGCCCCTTTAACTGCAAGTTTAATTGCTTCTACATAACTTACTGTTTCCTTTGTAGAAAGTTCATTAAATGTTTTATCTGAAACCTTATTCATAGCTGTTTCAAAGAATTGCCCTGAAATCACTTCTGGCACTTCATTGATTCCAAAATAAAGTTCTAAATATCTTTGATTATTTTGTGTTACTGTACGTTCTTCTTGTACTTGATTAACACTAATTTGTACACTTTGGTCTTGTTTTGCAAAGACATCTATATAACCATATGTTCCGATTCCTACAGCAGCTGCTAGTAAAAATGCTAAATATTTTGATCTACTTCTAAATCTTTTTGACATTACTTCTCATCCTTTTGTAAGTTATTCTAGTAACCTCTTAGCTTTCTGCTCAGTTCCTGTTTACATAATTTATTTTATTTCTTTTTTGCACATTGTCAATTTTTTTTAGCCCTCAAACGGCCCATTTTCCTAACACCATTTGTAAAAATGCACATTTTAAAACTCTGACTATTCGTTATACTGATTTACATGAAGGTTTTCACTTAAATTAACTCTACTTTTTACCCCCATACATTGAATATATTAATTATTAATTATATTCAAATGTACACTTTACACAAATAGAACATTTTTTATGTTTTTATTATAATCGTTCGGAATATAGCTTTCTCCTCACCCGTTTTATGCATCAACGCTAAAAGAATCCCCCTACTTTTCTTACTTTCATTTGCGTTATCTCTTGATTTCATCCTCAATCCGTGCTATAACCAAACTTGGTATTTTATTTATTAAATTTAGTAAAGGAACTTAATGTATATATGACAACAAATCAAACATTATCTCAAACAATCGGAATTATTGGTGCTATGGATGAAGAGGTAGAAATCCTAAAATCATTACTAGACATCAAAGAAACAGTTACTGAAGCAGGTATGACATTCTACAAAGGTATGTTACATAATAAAGAAGTCATCCTTGCACGTTCAGGCATCGGCAAAGTAAATGCAGCTGTATGTGCACAGCTTATGATTACACTCTTTAAAATCGACTGCCTCATTAACTCTGGTGTAGCAGGTACACTGCATCCAGACATTAATCAAGGAGATCTTGTTATCTCTACTGATGCTGTACAACACGACGTCGACACAACAGTATTCGGCGATCCATTAGGTGCTATTCCACGTCTTGGTGTAACTTTCTTCGAAGCAGATAAAGCACTTATGGCATTAGCTGAGCAAGCTGCTACAAACTTACACTTTGAAGGCGTATCAATCTTTAAAGGCCGTATTGCCAGTGGAGACCAATTCGTTGCTGGTGGTGAGCTCAAAGACCGCATCCAATCTCACTTCGCACCTTCTGCAGTAGAAATGGAAGGCGCTTCTATTGCTCATGTGGCTTACTTAAATCAAGTGCCATATGTTATTATCCGTGCAATCTCTGACAAAGCAGATGGTAGCGCAGATTTATCTTACGAAGAATTCTTACCACTTGCAGCCAAACATGCTAGTGCATTATTAGAAGAAATGGTGAAACTTTCATAGTCCACACCACTTAGGCTGTGACAAAATGAACATTGAGTCATTTCATAGTAACTATGTATATTGCAAAATAAAAAACCGTAATAAAGTTAGAACCTTATGCTCTAATTTTATTACGGTTTTTACTTGCAAACTTTACGAACTTTTTTAAATAAATTTATGCTATCATACGCTTATTCCTCTTGCACCACTTTTTCAAAGCTATTATATGCTAACCTATGGGCATTTAAAATATTTCCCTTAATTTATTCTAATACTGAAAATATACCGACTGTCATTAAATTATATAGTAATGAAGCAATTTTTTCTGATGTAAAAGGCTTATACTCATACCAGTAAATAATTGATGATAAAATGGCACCCAGGCAATATTCGCATAAAATATCAATACGCGGATCATCCTTTGCTAAATCGAATTTTTTAAATAGTAATGGCTTAATTGCCCTTTTATATTTTTCTGCAATTATATCACTGTCAATAATCTGGCTAACATCTGGGATTATTTAATAGGTATCGCTATTATGTTTATTTGGTATATAGTTGTTATTCGCATTATCATTTGTAAAAGCTTTGAAAATATAAATTCACCTTATCCTTTTGACGAAGTTGAACTAAAAAGATTTAAATAAAACATAAACCCTCGAACTTAGATTCCCTAAGTTCGAGGGCTTATGCATTCAAAATGTATATTTATCATCCTCTTTTCCAAGTCTTTTCATCTATATATTTCTATGCGTTCCCACCTTCTTTAAAGACAACCTACGCTTAGCAAACATACAAATACCCTGTTCCCTAAACACAAGCTAGGCACTGCCCTTATAAATAGCCTCCCGATGCTTTATAAATCTTTAAGTACCGGTAAGTCCACTTAGAAATATATATTTTTCAAAGCTCAGATAAAGGGGGAGGCCAACCTTTTTACTCACTACATGAAAAGCCGCTATACTAAGCGCACTCTGGTACCCATAACTAAAAAGGCCATCTGATACTCATAAAATAGTTTTGTGTAAAGTACTTCACCCCGCCCTAACTAAACTCAGCCTTCTAGGCATCCTCGCAGCCATAAGTTTTGATAGTGCTCACCCTAAGCGTGTTAGATTCTCGCCCCACCGGATTAAAAAGTAAGCCCGCCAGCGTTGCCATTTAGATTGTTGTGAGTTGCTTTACACTTATATATATGTTATAAAAAAGAAAAATCCCTACCTATTTTTATATAAATTTAATTTATGTACGCTAATTAAATAGTGGGCATCACAATATAATTAATCCTGTATGAGAAGAGAAGCTTTGAATTCTCCTTTACTAATTAACATTAGTCATATCTCTCTAATAGCATAGCTAATTTAAATAGTCCTAATTAATATGCTTTTTATTTAAAGTAAAAACTCCAAAACCCCCGAACCTAGATTTCTCTAAGTTCGAGGGTTTAGTTCATGGAGGTGATTTACTGACGGCACAGTCCACGAATTATTAATCTAGCTCAATATAGTTAGTGCTTCCAACCTTTAGCTTAATCACTTTTAATAAACTTAACTTTATTATACTCATATATTGTCACATCATTATTTTAAAGTTAGGTATATATTTTATTACACTATACTAATCTCTTATCTTAATTGAGTCTTCATATCCATAATTTATTTTCCATTCTCCTGTATTAGATTTATATTCGACTAATGCTCTCCTCATTATGTTACTTTCTAAATTAATATTAATAATTGAACAATGATTATTGTATTCATTTCCTGCATATGTACTTCCACCGGTAATTACTCTCGTCTTTGACCCACTTGTTGCTTCTTTAGATTTCTCTGGTAAAGCATGTACATGTCCTGATAAAATCAAATGAGTCTTTTGTGCAAAATATTGATATGACGTTCTACGTCCCCCACAACCATGAATTTCATCATATGCTAACCATTCACTAGGATGATGCATTACTCCTATTGTTAAATAGCCATCTTCATCATTAGCTAATTGATTATTTGCATCCATAACTTTTAATTGAGGTAATCCCATCCACAGTGTTCCTGTTACATCTTTAATTTTCGAAAACCAAGCTGAATTCAACATAACAAACCTAATCCCCGCTACAACTGCTTCTCCACATAAGTGACTTTCCGTCCCCCCTACTTTATACGATTTAATATCTAATTTTTCACAAAACCTTTCATAATACTTGTAACACTCACTATACTGGCCTATATTTTCAATAGCTAAAAAATCATCTGCTTCTTGTGCTTTTCCAGGTTTTGACATAAATTTTGATCTATCCATATCTACATCATGATTTCCAGGACATACTACTATATCTTTTATATTCAGTTCATTCCTCAATTTAGTTATCCATTCTTCAGCCTCTATATAGTCTTGCTCATGCCCTTTCCAACCTATATCACCAGAGATTACCAGTATTTGTGGTTTCCATTCTTCTGTTAAGTCTTTTAAACTTTTCTTTAAAGATTTAAGGGTTAATACTCTCTCTGCTACCTTGGTTGAATTAATTTCATTTTCCGTATCTTTAAATGGCTCCATACCGAAATGTAAATCTGATAAGTGTAATATATTTATTTCTTTCATCTCATTCTTCCCTTTAACTAAATTTTCCTTTTTATTTTCTATCATATTAAATATCTTATCAATACTTATTCTATGTGCTAATGATTTCTTTGTTAAACTTGCAATTAACTCTAATTCATACTCAAATCTTTCTTTATAATTAAAATACATCTCCTCAAAAATATCTGCTTTATTCTTATATTTAGTAGGAGAAAACTGAATATACGGAACAATCTCATTATATATTTTCATTGGTTCTTTAGTAAATAGACAAAACCAAATTAATCCTAACATATATGTTATTCTGTAGTTATTACCTACATTCATTAATAAAAAGTCTTCTGGTGTCTTATTCTCTATATTTATCTTATCATCTTCTAAGTAGTTAACTTTAACTTTATCATCTAAACCTATATTTACAGTAATATTATACGGATTAATTAAACCTGGATTTTTACAATAACTTTCAGGTAAGTCTAATCTTATCTGCTTAATGATATTTTTTATAGTAGAAAAATCTATTGGTTTATCTTTTAATTTATCAAAAAGAGTTTCTCTTGTATTATGAGTACTATTCTTGCTATACTTTTGATGCGTATAATTATAGTGTTCATTAATATAACTTGATATTCTCTTATTATTTATATTGTCAGCAAATAATATATCTATAAATAAATTAGTATCATTAAAAATGATATCACTGCTAATTAATTTTTCTAATACCTTTTGTTTCCACTTATCGGAGCATTCTATTTCTTTCAATAAACAGATTGTAGCTTTCATGCCAATATTAATCGCATATTTATCCATTGTTAGAACATGCCTTACTAATTGTTTCAATATATCTTGTATAGATATTTCTTGCATCAATATGTTTATTGACTGTATTTCTCCTATTTTCTTAATGTCTACATCTATTTCTATGTCTCTATAATAATCAAAGGTATCTGCTATTAATGGTGCTTTAATTACTTCATACGAATTTTTCAAGAACTTATTATATACATTCTTGATTTTATTCTTAGGTAACTTATTTCTATACTTCCTAATTTCCTTAACTAAATAATAATGTTTAGGATTGGTATCTAAAATATCTTCTATATGATGAAAATATCTTTCTTCTTTATATATTTTCTTAATTAAGTAGTTTTTAATTAAGTAATTTCTTCTTTCTGCCATTCTTTTTAATTCATCAAAGTTTTTTTCTTCATCCTCTTCTATTTCTTCAAATTGGATTTCTTTCATTTTATCAATAGATAATTTTTCCCTTTGTAATCTTCTTAACTTATCTTTATTTATTAGACTTAAATCCACATTATAAATTTTAGTTTTTGCATTATTTATATATAGTTCTCTACAAAGTAATATTTTTTGGAGATAAATTAATGCCTCTCTTACACTCTCTTCAGATTTACCTAAAATCCTAATATCATCTACATACCTCAAATAAACTATATTATCAAGCTGAATCATTTTTTTATCAATTTCATCCAATACTAAATTTCCCAAGAAATTACTTAATTCTACCCCTTGTGGTATCCCTCTTATTATCTTTTTTCGTTCGTTATGTTCTATTACGTCAGTTTTTAAAAAGTCGGCTATTAATTTTTTTATATACCTATCTTGCATGTCTGCATTATTTAAATATTGCTTTAAACTATTTTCAATTTCCGTATGTGCAATTGTATCATGGAATGCAGTAATATCTGTTTCTCCTACCCAATTATATCCTTGCTCGATATTATAAATAATAGCATTTATAAATTTATTAAATTGCTCATAATATGGTTTAAAAATATTAGTACTTAATTTTCCCTTTTTATATTGATATCTATTTCCATATGATGCTTTTATAAAATTTTTATCCGATTTTTTAGCAATATAATTTAAAATCACTTGCATAACTAGCTGGTCTTCTAAAGTAGTAACACTAATTCTTCTAGCCAATCCATTAGATTTTGGAATATATACGATATACTTAGTTGAAAAACAATATTTCTTATTATTAATTCTATTAATTATGTCTAATATAATGGTATCTATATATTTATCATAAAAATATATTTCATTGATTAACCCAAAGTTAGTATAGTTATTGTAATTATGACGCCTGCATTGATTCCATGCTAATCTAAACATCTGATCATTAAATAAACCTCTCATATCTTCTCCATATATTTTCAAGTATTCCTTAATATTAAATACAAATAATTTTTATATAACACGTTGTTAAATATTTCCATATTATCTTATGTAATAATATTCTTTATGCATAAATATTGTCATCTTTATCTACTATTAACGTTTTTTGTAATTACTCCTAAAAACACGAAAATCCCCGAAATACCCATTCCTAAGTATTTCGAGGATTTTATTCATGGAGGTGATTTACTCTATGTACAATTCTCAAAATAATAATATTATAAGTTACACACTGTATAGTACAACATAGTCTTATCATTCATTCCTATTAAAATACTATTTAACACCTACATTTTTAAAATATATTAATACCAATCTATAGAATCCAAATCTGCCAAAAATTTTTCTCCCACTGTTTCTTCAACCATCTTAATAAAATATGCTTTTCCATATAAATACTCTCTATAATTAACACTCTTCTTACTGTTGCAATTCATTAAATGATTAATAACACCAAATTTTTTGCAATAGTATATCTCTTGTCTTAACTTTCTTTTATATTCTTTACATACTTTAACCTTATCATCAACTATTAACCCTGTTACTAACTTACGTCTTTTACCACTCATTTGATGTGTTTTCATTATGTTAGGACTAAATCTATGTTTTCCAAGTAATTTATAGACCTCTTTTTTAAATGTATTTAAATCATAATTAGATGAAAACGTCATATCATCTGCATATCTAGTATATGTAATCCCTCTATTCTTTACTATATCAATAATCTCTTGATCGACTTCATCAAATACTAAATTAGCTAAATAGGGACTAGTTGGGGCTCCTTGAGGCAAGCTCCCTCTGTAGCAACAAATTCTTGCTAATAATTGTGCTACACTATTACAATAACCTATTTTTCTAAATATATTCTCAACACTATATCTTGTAACTGATGGAAAAAAATCCTTTATATCAATATTTAATACATATTCTTTATTTAAATGTTCCTTTGCATTTGAAACTATTGACTTTCCTTTAATAAATCCATGAACATTATGAGATATATTTATCTTTTCTAAAATATTTTTTAATATCCATCTTTGTCTCTTCTTCAAATTTTCACTTGGTGCATTAATCTCCCTTTGCTTTCCTTTTTTCTTATCAATATAAAAAATATGATAATCATCATCAAGAGAAATATCATCTAAACGTAATATTTGATTTAAATGTGTAGAGTCAAATATTACTGGTAGTTCCTTATTCAATAATTCTTCAGCATAATTACAACATTTAAATATATATTCATCACCAGCATTTAGATTTTTTAGTTCTTCGAATAAACGCCTTGTATATTTATGACTATACATCTTTTCCTCCATATAAAAGAGCAACTACTATTTATTTCATTTCTGTTCCACACCAATTTATAAGCTTATAAATTGGTGTGGAACAGAAACTTAGTACCCTTTACCAAGGAGGCGAATCGCCTCAATCTAGTTGCTCTTTTCTATATTATCAAAATTTTTAGGTATATACAAGTAATCCCACTCAAATTCTACATTATCATTTATGTGTTCATTACCAAACCATTCTTCATCCTCAAGTAAAGGATGATATACTTTCTCTGTAAGATACATTCTTTTTTGCTGAATCTTTATAAATCCTCTATCATATAACCCTTGAACTAGATTTGCTATTATCCCAGCTGGTAACCCTAATTCAATGCTCAACTCAACAAAATCAATTCTTTTATTTCTTTTTATAGATTTTAGAATTATTATCTCTGGAATTGTTAGATCACTATACATTTTTATCATTTATTACCATCCCTGCATTATACGCATTTAATCTATTCATCTCTTTTTTCTTCTTTAAATCATTTATACATAGGCGACTAGGCGGTATCTGTGTCTGTCTTGGGAAAATAGGTCTTCCATACTGGGAATACTTCCAAAATGAACACAATGTATTATTAGGTGTTTCATAGTAAAAAGAAATCAATGCTTTACTCTCTCTAAATCCTAAAAAATATTCTTTCTCCTCAATTTTTGGATTTTCATTTACTAATTTTTCATACCTAGTAATTAATTCTTTAGCAGCTGTCATTTCTTCCCCAAGAAAACAATATCCTGCTTCAAAGCAACGATACAACTTATTATAAAACTCTCTTTGTATCTCAAGGTTTAATTCCTTTTTACACCATTTCTTAACCTTGTTAATTGATTGCTTTCTCGCATAAAGACATGCCAACATAATTTTTTTACTTTCCCAATCTATGCTATTAAATCTCTCATATGTCATTCTAATATTAGTATATGTAGTAAATCCCGTACCTATAATATCATCTATAAATATTATGTATTTATATTTATCAATTACGCTTGTATCAATTCTAGAAACTGATGCAATATATTGGTCTTTAGTCATACAATTCATATTAATTGCTTGTAAGATAGAACGAATATTATCTCCTCCAGACTTATACTTTGCCTCTACTGAAATAAATAATATCTCATTAGAGTTTCCGCCTTGCTTAAATACTTCTTCTTTTATTTCTTCAGATAAATCACTTAATAAATATTGCATTTTTCGGTAAGTAATATATGTATAGTTACTAAATAACTTCAATAATTTATTTGCCGTTTGTTCATCCACATCACTTATCCAACTACGCAAGTTATTTTCTAATATATCTTCTCCAATATATCTATCAATTTCCTTGCCTTGCTCTATTGCTAGCCTATTATCTGCTAAATATTTATCCTTCTCAATCTGATTTCTAGTACAAAAATCATTCAAAGCATTTTTTATCTTCTCTTCAATATCCATTGTATACCCCACATTTTAGCTAACCAGATTTAATATTAATAATAAAATCAAACTAGCTTCCTATCATTTTCCTAAACATATCTTTCATCTATTAAAAATATTCTGGCTCAAATAATCTTTTATATTCTCTTGCTGCAAACTGGTCAGTCATTCCTGCAATATGGTCACAAATCACTCTCAAAAATATAATATCGCTTTGCATTGCTGGAATCTTTTCTTCCAACAGTGATCTATTTAACTCTTCTCCTTTACTGAAAAAATATCTATTTAATATATAATCCGGTAACTGTTGTGGATGTTTATAGTATGCTTTAAATATTTTTTTAATTAAGTATTCTGCCTTTGAATCTGCTTGACTAATTTCTTGAGACATAACAATTAATTTACTCGTTAAATCTGCTAATTCTTTCTCATCATTTAATGTCTCATCTGAAAAAGCTACTATCTCCTTTTTAAAAGTATCTGTTGCACAAGTAAAATTAGGATAACTTTCCCCTGGATATTCTCTTTCTAATCGTTGTCTTGTTTCTTTACAAACATCTTCGATTAAATATCCTACCATTTTTCTTATGATACTATTTCTAATATCTACAGTTAACTCTAGCTCTTCAACCTTTATCTCTGCTATCCTACATACTTTTTCTATTAATGCACATTTAGAAATACTACTCAATTTGACTATACCAGCTCTAATACCATCTTCCAAATCATGTGTACACTGTGCAATTTCATCTGCAATCGCTACTACTTGTCCTTCTAATGTACAAGAAGGAGCTTGTGTATCTATATCTTTTAAATTTAAACATTGATCATATTTAACATCTTCTGTTATTTTTTGAAGACCATGTTCAGTTTTCTCTAATAGCTTGATTTTACATTTAGTATGTTTTAAAATTCCTTCTCGAACTGCTAGTGTCAAATTCATCCCTGTATGCTGATTACTATGAGTTTCCAAATTATCTACTACATGCATCCCTTGAAAATTATGCTTAAATCCTATCTTATCATCTACTAATATATCCTCCTCTCTTCCTGATATTATTCTATGTAATGTTCTTTCGCCAATATGTCCAAATGGTGTATGTCCTAAATCGTGCCCCAATGCAATTGCCTCTATTAATTCATCATTTAGCCCTAAAACTTTACCTATCGATCTAGCAATTTGACTTACTTCAAGTGTATGAGTCAATCTATTCCTATAATGATCCCCTTTATTAGCATTAAATATTTGTGTTTTGTGCATTAATCGTCTAAATGCACGAGAATGAATTATTCTATCTCTATCTCTTTGATATGCTTCTCTAATTTCAATACCACTCTCCTCTTCTTCCATTATCATTCTATGGGTTAAAAATGCAGAGTTATTTTTTGCTGCATATTTTTCTAGTATATTACTTCTATCCACCATTAAATTTTCACTCCTTATATAAAAAATAAATCCTTGTACACCATATTTACTCTGTTATACAAGGATTAGTCAATTTATATCTAGTTTTACATTTTTAGTAATTTCTCATAAAACCACCAAAACCCACGCACCTAGGTAATCCCTAAGTTCGTGGGTTTAGTTCATGGAGGTGAATTACTTTCAGTACAGTTCACGAATCATTAATTTAGATAGTACTAACCCAAATTTACTCAATAAATTATATTATTTAGAACCAGTTATTTCTATATTCTCTAAACTATATTTCTCTTCATGAATTGTAGGTTCTACTCTAAATACTTTTACTCCCCTCTTCTTCGCAACTTCAATCAATTCATCCATATATTCACATCTATAGCCAATCAAAATCTCTTCCAGTTCCATACCCAACTCATTTTCAGTATAATTTTTTCCCGGACTTCCTTTACATATTTTATCAAATTCCTCTTGTAACTCATTAAACCTTTGACTACTAGTATCATCATTCAAAAAATATGGAATCATTTCACTTAGAGTTTTATCCATTGCATCTCTATTATCTTGATAAAAACTCTTTATTACTCTAAATTCTTTTTCATATTTCCAGACTATATCTTTTATAAGATAATTTAAAAGTAGTTGTATCTTTGTTTCTTTATCCCAAGGAATATGTTTTCTTTGTTGCATTTGCTCTAAATGATTTCTGTATATTTTATCTATAAGTATAGTTCCATTTATTCTCTTCTCCCTATACTCTATTGGATAAATGAATTCATCATTAACCACCTTATATTTTAAGCAATATCCCTTATGGCTATTTGCATAATGAGCCCACATTAACATGTTATCATCGTCACTATTATTTGCAAAACTCCCAATTAACATATGTTCTTGCATCATACTATAAATTTCATAAGCAGCTTTTATATGTTTCTCTGTGTACCTTACATCTTTCATCTTTTGTACATCTATATATAGATTTCTTCCTTCAAATGGGTCATTTAATTCTTTAGCATAAGAAAGCCATATCTCTCCTTTTTCTATCGATAATATTTTTTCTTCTTTTGCTATATCAAGATTTCCATATTTATACAAACTTTTAGGTACCTTCTCCATTACAATTCCCTTTTCAATTAATTTATTCTTCTCTATCATACATTTCCCCACTTTCTTAGTGCCTCACAAATAACTTCTTATTATCTGTGGTATATACTTCATTTCTACAAAAAAATAAACTATCACCTTTATTTTATCAAAAAGTCTTAATTATTAAAATATTATTTTCAACAATTAAGACTTTTTAGGACTTTCTTTCAATACCAGACTCTTAAACCTTACTTTTATATTGCCAAAGGTAATCTATACTCCTTATATAGTTCTTCTCTGCTTATCTTGACTTCCTCTGTAAATTCAATATATCTTCCCATAGAAAAAGCCACATTGAATATTACTTCAATGTGGCTCTCATATACCTTAACTTGTTTTACATAGTCCCTAATAAACTGCTTGCACTGTGGAATGTTCCTTGTTAAAACATACTCTTTTACTTTCTTGATTAATCCCATAACTTCCTGTTCCGTTACCTCTTGAATCTGCTGATTTGTATTAATCTCGTTTAACTTATCATATCTAGCTTGTAGTTCCTCTTTCTCTTTTTCAAGCTTTGTTAACTTCTCTTTAAAACTACTGATTCCTACACCTTCCATTATGATTTCTACTATCTTATCTATCTGCTCTTCTACCTTTTTGAGCTTCTTTTCTACCTCTTTAATTTCAGCTTTACTGCTTCTTTTTGTTTCTGCTATCTTTTCATTAAGAGCTTTCACCATTTGTGGTACCATTCTTTCATTTAGTACTACTCGTTCTAACTGGTCTAGCACAAATTCTTCAATCAGATTTTTTCTAATCTCTTTGTTCTTGCATAACTTCTTATTTACCTTACAACCACATCTATAAGACCTATACATTTTATCTGTATTACCTCCAGTTCGACTGTTTCCTTGCATAGGACTTCCACACTCTCCGCACACTGCAATTCCTGTTAGTAAATAAGGTTCTTTTGCTTTCTGTGCTCCACCACTTAACTTGTTATAAGATAATAGCTTTTGTACTTCATCAAAATCAGCTTGACTAATAATAGCTGGCATTCCACCCTCAATTCTTACCACCTCATTCTCAGCATCAGCAGCTAGTGAATTTGAAAATTTATTTCTACTTTTATCTTTATTAAAGGTATAAACTCCTTTGTAACTTTCATTTCTCAATAGATGATATAGGGCTGACTTTGAGAAAGGTCTACCTGTTTTAGTTTTCCATCCTTTTTCATGAAGTACATTAAGAATTTGACCATATCCCTTTCCTTCAAGATATAGCTTAAAAATTGTTTTTATAATAATAGCTTCCTTCTCATTAATAATGTATTTTCCATCAATCCCCACATCATATCCTAATGCAGGCTTTCCACCTGTATGTTTTGCACTTAAAGCATTTTCCATCAGTCCTTTCATTACTTCCCTAGATAAGTTGGCTGAATAATACTATAGTGATAGGTAGCTCTTTGAAGTCATCTCTAAGCTTTCCCCCACTCCACACCGTACGTGACCCTTTCAGTGTCATACGGCGTTCCCACAAGTTTATTTATCAATCCTGTACATAAACCTGTCTTGTGGCTATTCCTCCATTCTCATTACAAAAATTTCATCAGTCATGCCACTACTTTCACCTAGATTAAGATAAGTTATAGCCTTTAACCTTTCCTTATCAATACTTCATTGGTCGTGTCCCTCTGTATTCTAGGCTTCCCTTGTTCCATTATCATTATCTGTACATATATCCTTAGGTTATCAGTATAAGCCTGTGAGCTTGCTAGTGCCTATAACACTAGATGGAATTTCATATAGCACAATTTTACTCTACCACACTCACTGCACTTGTATGTGCCATATCCATTTCTGAATATCAATCATTTAGACCCGTACCTTCCTGATTTCGTCAGTTCCTATCGGAACATCCTAACCATAGATATTTTATAGACCCTAGACCTATATCACTCGACCACCTCTGGTTCGGTTTGCCTCGTCATAATTAATTATCCGTTAGGGTGATTTCTAAGCCTTTTTAACGAGCTTCTTACCAACTCTTTTCCACGTAAGAGAAAGCAAGTCGTAACTTTGGGATAGCGTTTCAAGACGTTACTCTATCATTCCACTATTCATGATAACAGTTCTAGTTGCTGAATTTAATCAGTTAACTAAGCTAGTTTTGTATCCTTAATCTACACTAAGGTTTTGTCTAGCAACAAGTCGCACGTGCCATTCCTTCTAATACTGATTCTAACATTACAGATTCCGGACTTCCATCTAGGTTCTCTGTAACACTAATTAATCTAACACCACATTTTTTTAATCTATGTTTATAAACTGCACTTGAATACTTATCTCTCGCAAATCTATCTAGTTTATGTACCAATATTGCATCAAACTTGCCTTTTTCGGCATCTTCTATCATCTGCTGAAAAGCTGGTCTTTTATCAGTTGTAGCTGATTTAGCTCTATCAACATACGATTCTACCACTTCCCAAGGACCATTTCTCCTAGCATACTCTTCCATAATTCTAATTTGAGCATCAATTGATTCATCTCTCTGATTATCACTTGAAAACCTTGCATAAAATGCTAATCTTCCTTTACTCACTTTAGTTATTCCCATATATATTTCCTCCTTTAATGCTTCATTAACTGCCATCATAGATATAATATAAGTTTCAAAACTTACTAATTTACACTATGCTCATGCTTTTCTCCTAACATAGATAATGTCATATCTGCTTCCTTAAATAAGGTATAACAAATATCTGCTAACACTCTATGTTCTGCTATAACTTCAATATCCTCTAATGTAGATTTATCATAACTATGAGCATATAATTTTTCCCTTGTAACTACTACTTTCATCTGATTAACTCCTATCTTTTATTTTGCTACATTAACGCTATTTGATATAAAAATCACTTGAGCCTAAGCCACCCTAGACTCAAGTGAACAATCTACTTTTTGCTTAGTGATTCTAATATGCATCTACATAAAATTCTATACTACATTTTTTTACCTCTAAACATTGTAATGTAGGGTTTAATAAATCAATCATTTCATCTCTTAACTCAAAA
This sequence comes from Clostridiales bacterium, assembly GCA_019418225.1. Lineage (GTDB taxonomy): Bacteria > Bacillota > Clostridia > Lachnospirales > Cellulosilyticaceae > Cellulosilyticum. The sequence continues at coordinate 74,886 of DYCF01000015.1, forward strand.
AGTTCTTTTATTTTACTATAATAATCACTTCCACCTCTATGTAACATAAACTGAATATCACAATCATTCGTACTAATTTCCCTGATAGTTCCTTCTTGTTCCAGTACCTTTTTTATACTATCAATATTAATTTGGTTCTTAGTGTCATTATCACTTTTAGGTATTGATACAGTTACTTGATAAATTAATAAGCACTGATGCTCACCATCTATATAAATTTTTTGTGACTCTGCTTGTGGGTCAAGCTTAATACTCACATCAAATATAGTCCCTGTTTGAATTTGTTGACTTGCTCTGTACTCATCTTCTTGCATCTCTCTATAAATCTCCATAGCTTCCTCCATATCTGAAAAAAAGTTATTCATTTGTAATTCTTGTAATTCCTTTGCTACTGTATAATTCATCATTATAATTTCTTCCTCTCTAGTCCAATTATTTTAATATCTTTATGACATATACTTCTGCCTTAAATCCAGCTTCTGTCTTTCGATAGCGTGTGTACCTATCTTTTTCACAGTTTAAATATCCACCTTGTTTTAATTCTTTAAGTACTACTTGGGCGTCCTCAAATCCTTGTTCTTTTAACATCATTTCAAACTTATTAAGTAACATCTGTACTTCCATATGGTCACCTTTATCAATGATTTTCCCCCAGTAAGTACTGCCTGTACATTTACTATCTCTAGCAAATTTACCAATGTTGATATTAATGTACTGCTTAATCTGTTCAATAGCCACTTTGTCAAAGCTACGTCTATATAATGCTTTCTTTTCTATTGATAGAAGCATCTGCCATATCTCTGTCCAATTAAACTGTTTTCCTAAAACTTGCTCTGCCAATTTGCCTGTAGTTACAATTGCTGCAAAACTTTTAGCTCTTCTTTCTGTAAAGGAGTCTACAATATGATTCTCATTAAAGATTTTTAAGACTTCTTCGTAATTAGTGTTATACTTTGACATACATTCATGCTTTCCTATAGAAAGAACATACCTTGCAAAATTATAGGCTAAAAAACCATAATTCTGTTGAATAGTACTACTAATACGCATTGCATTACTTGCATCCTTTGTAAATACAACATCGTCAATTTCTATGACCCTATTCTGAATACCTACGTTTTTCTTAGCGGAACCAATCAAACTTTTTTCACCAGTTGAAAAGACTGCTGTATGCCAATTTCCTTTCGTTTGTAGTTCTGCATTTGCATTTAGTCTTGCCTTATCTGTTCCGTTGGCTATAGTATAAATGACACTTGTTAAATCATTTTCTTGAGCCATAGATAACTCATCAAACACAAACGGTACACCTTTAATTCCTTTTAATTGCCCTATCAAGGCATTAGATGTTGCATTGTATGTGCTAACTAATCCATTTCTTTTTGTATCAGCATATCCAAAAGCAGATATGCCCAATCTAACTGCTGTTGTTTTTCCTGTTGATGAATTCCCTTTTAGATGAATAATTAATGTATCTAAACTTAACTCTTCACCCACATATCCAATAATAACTGCTGATAAAGCCATTATAAGTACCAGCTCTAATGGAGCATGACCTAGGACTTCATTTTCTAGCATTTGAAAATACTTATCTTTATGCCCTTTAGGTTCTAAATCATACTGCCCACAATAAGTAGATTCTACCCCCACTGCATTGTATAACTTATAAACTTCTTTACCATCATAACAACCAAACCCAATATTAGTATGCTGGTATTCTATCTCTGCTACTTCTTCTTGATTTCTAAAATGTCTAACAACATCTTCAATGTTCCCTCTTACCAAGTCGAGTCCTTTTCCTGCATAAGTAATAAGCTTAAGTGGATTCATATAGTCTGTTCTAGGAACAGTAATCCTATGTCTTTTCTTAAATGCATTATACTCAACTTCTGCAATAACATCATTTGTATCTATATTCATAAATACTTTTTTAATAGCCATGTAATCTGCAATTTTATAACTTTGATTCTCATCATCTTCTTTATAAATACCATCCTCTTGCAAGTAGATATAACTATATGGCATATCTACTTGTCTTTCATTAAATTGACTCATTATCAACTTTCCTCCAATGATATAATAATTACTACTCATCAGGTGTGCACGCCTTGATTAGCTATGTGTTAATAATACAACTAACTATTAGTTTTGAGGAGAAACGAAATTTTTATATTTTTCCCATACGCAGTTATGAAAAAAGGATTACTACCTAACGCAGTAATCCTTTTTGACTATGATTTATTATTTAATACTTTTAAGCTCAGTATCTATTTGTAAAATCTTAGCTTCATTCTCTTTTATTTCTTGTTTAATGCTTTTAACCTTCTTGCTTGTATAATGTTTTCGCTTAACTTCTTCTTTCAAATAACTATTTTTTTCTTGTAAATACTTCTTATTATGTTCTAAACGGCTTCTCATATCTATATATCTAGTAGTTTGATTATAATTACTCACTTTATTATTAGCTATTTCTCTTAACCACTCTTGTACATCAGTCTCTATCTCAATCTTATTCTCTTCTTGCTTACTTTGCTCTATCTCCTCAATAATATCTTTTAAAATATCTATAGATGAATTAACTACTAATGACTCCACTCGTTCCCTAGTTACTACTGCTTCTTTCTCTTGATATTCTTCTAATGTAGTTATTTGTTCTGCTTCTCTATAATCACTTATATCGTTTATAATTTGTTTAGTAAAATCTCCTACTTTGTTTATGATTTCTATTAAATAGCGATACACCAATACTTTATCATCTACCATAAGTGTGGCTTTATTAAATTGTGTTTGTACCTGATATTCCAGTTTTCTATAATGTAACCTCGTTAATGTATAAATGTCATTGATAACTTCATTTAAGTATACCTTTTGTTTATCCGTTAATTTTTCTGTATTAAATGCCAATAAACTATTTACCATATGCCCAACTATTTTTTCTAAATCCTGAACTCTTACATTTTGAAACTCTCTATTTAAGAATGCTTCCATTGATTCCTTTATAATTCCCATATTTTCTCTTATATCAATATCTCTATTACTATAATTGCTAGTGTAATAGACAATCCACTTTATATCGTTAGCATATTGCTTATTAATATGATACTTACCCTTAACCTTAAATGTATCTAATTCAATGTCAAATATATGATATGCCTTTCTTAATTTAGCTCTCTGTTCACCTATTGCTCGATTTAAGCTATCATCTTGTAATCCTTGTGTTACTATTTCAGATAATACATCAGATAAAAAAACTATTTCCATATTCTGTCCTAACTCCTTTATTATGTCTAGTCATTTACATAGTATAACTATCAGACAGAATATACAAGCTTATATTAAAGTATTTAAAAAGAACAACTCACTATTTATAAAATCCCGAATTCCCGTCATTTTAGAACTAAATAGATTATATTAAAGTTTAATTAATCTGCATTTTCATATACTCTATTTCTAATCTTAACGGGAATTCGGGATTTTTATGTTTTTATCTCAAACACACTCTCTATTAATTAATAATAATTAATATTAGTTTTTATTAATTATTATTAATTTTAACTTTCTTTAAGATACTCTTTTATTGCTTTATTTATAATTGTACTAACGCATACCTTATTATTTTTCTTTAATATCTTTAGCACATTCAATATTGGTTCCTCTAAATATGTAGTATATCTTACCAGCTTTGGCTTATTAGATGTAGTATGTATTCTATCTGTTCGAATTCGAACTCCATCAATAAAGATTCCTTCTTCTTCCTCACTGCCCTCTATTTCTTCTTCCCCTTCTTGTATTTCTGCATGATTCCTTTCATCATATCCCCATTCTATTCCATACACTTCATCACTCTCTATTGTCTGATTAGGAAAAAAAATAGGGTTGTCTCTTCTCTTTCTTCTACTGCCATATCCATAACTCATATTTCATTCTCCTTAACTTTATGTATACATAAATGTAAACATCTACATCTACGTATTTATTTTACTGTTTTCTATCCTTTTATCTTTAAATGAACCTATATGTGTTCCTATGTTCCTTATAAGGAATTATTATTGCATATAATATTCCATCATAACTATAATATCTATTTCAAACTTAAACTAATTCAAAAAAAAGAAGCCTTATCTAAAAGGCTCCTCTTAAGTACCACACTACTAGTACTCACTGGCTAGTAGCATGGTACTTTGTCCATCATCAATAATAAATAACTGCTCTTCAATCGGATTCTCTACTATTGCTATGTACTCCTGTTGATAACTTGGCACTTCTTGCCTATGCTTAATTACTTGCTCCTTTCTTCCGCTCTTATCTGCATGAATTGATAACTCCATAACTTGTAGGTAATCTACCTCTTTACCTGACTCTAAAAATTTATCAATGATACTCCACATTAATAGTTGCTGCTCTACTGGAACCTCTGCCATTACTCCTGCTGTTACATATCTACTATTATTAAACATCTTATTCTCCTCTTATTACTCTAAGCTTATCTTTTGTACCTACTACTACAATGCTATACTCACTATTCATTACAAAAAGATGTTCTTCCCATAACTCATTAATTTCCATTGACCATTCCGGTTCCGCAACTGCTACATCTAAATAATAGTGTTTTTTTAGTATCTCAAAATCTTGCTCTTCCTCAATAATAGCAATGAAACCTCCCCAATCTTTATCTACATCTCTATCTTCACCATATTCACCATCTAAGATTTTAAGTAGCTCTTCAACTTTTGATTGTACATCTTTTCCTAATCCCTGTATTTTAACCATTTCTTTTACTTTTCCTAATTTAATCATCTATATATCCTCCATCTTCTTAGCAAATTAAAAAGCAACCTAATTAGACTCTTTTCCTGTCTTTTTAGATTGCTTTGTTACTACTTTATTTTGTTCTTTTGGTTTACCCATCTTTAATAACTTAAAGCCACTTCTTACTGATGGAGCTAAAGGGTGCCAACCGTATCTACCTTTCTCATCACAGATTTCATATAACTTATTCTCATACTCTTTAATAAGCTCCATCAACTGTTCTACCCTTATCTTTATCTGCTTATTAGTTTCTCCACCCTTACCAACTGCAACAATAACTGTATCTGTTCTTGCTACACTAGCAAGTATCATCTTATCATTGGTTTCATCTGTTAATAGTTCTATCTTAATATCACTATTAATCTCCTCATTAAGCTTTGAGAAGATATTCACTATCTCCACGCTTCCATAACCTAACTTTGAAATGTTATTAATGATATACATAGTAGTTAAATCCATTGTTACCGCATTTGCTATTGCTGGATTTAGCATAATAATAGTTGCTTTCTTTAATGAGCTATCCCATTCCTTATATAGTAAATACCTATGATGTCTATCTTCTGAATAATGTACCTCTGTTGTTATAGTAGATTTCTCTATCTCCATTTTGTCACCTCCTAAAATAATAAAAGCTACAACCTAATCATCTTAGATTGTAGCTTTCAGATTAATAATATATCTTTCTTATTTATATTATTACGCTTTTTTATTACCGTGGATAATATCAACATCTATTTTGACTATATTTCCTAATTTTATAGACACTACCTATTCATTAATGCTAGAAACTCTCCTTTATCAACTTGATTATCATATTTGGTTATATATTCTTCAATAATCTTAGCTTTTGCATTAACATAATCATTTTTTTCTTTTTTTACTCTTTTCCCTGCTATTCTAGCATTATGCTCTCTACATAAAGGAACAAACTTTTCCTTCATATTCTCAATAAATAATTCTTTTAGCTTCATATAAAATTGGTCATTAACCTTTGATTTTAGATTATGCATGTTACATAACCAACTTGCAACTGTATCATATCTATATCTATTATTAAATTCACTTTTTCCTATTGCATTTATTATAATTCCCCATAAACATCCAGGATTAAATTCTTTTTCTTCTGAACACTGAATACACGATAATTCATGTTGCCATAAACTTAAGTTATTCCCATTTTCACATTTTCTAGCAAATAACAATGGAAAATAAGTATTTAATAACTCATCAAATGCAATCTTCTCATTTCCAGCACATCCAAACTCATCTGATAAACAAGTAAATTTTCCATCTAATTTTATCTGCTTAGTAAAACTTTCATTATAGGCATCATTAAATACCCTAAACCATGTTGCATCTAATGTATTTCCTGTAAACCCTAATTTATATTTTTCAAGATTTGTTCTAATACGCCACTTGGTCCTAGGACCTGCAACACCATATATATATGAAAACCTTTCTGTAATCTTACCAATCATGTATCTTAAAATTTTATCAATACTTTCACTCTTATCAATTGTACTTAATATTTTGTTGATATCTATATATCCATCACCTAAATGCTCTCTATCTACTATCGAATTAAAAATAGAACCTATTGTTATTGCATTAATCTCTTTAAATAAATCCCTTTGTTCAGATTCCTCTAATATCTTGCCACAAAAAACTCCAAATCTCTTTCTCATAACTTCAATACGCTTTTTAGCTAGAGTCGGATAAACATTATTTTTCTTTAATGTATTTAAAATGTCAACCTTTTTATAAATAAAATCTATTGCTTTTCCATTTAATTCTGGTATTTGTACACCATCTATATATTTGTCTTCTGATAACAACCATTCTCTATTTTTATCAAGTATATTTGGTGAATGCTCATCTATATATGTACCAATAATATATGTCATTATATCAGGTCTTTGAGAATATAAAACTTTTATAGAATTAATGAAATCATTTGAAGCCCCCTGATGTAATGCCTCAATAAAAAATACTGTTGTTATATCAGGATAATCAACATTAAATATCCTATTATAACGCTCTTTCAATACTGTATCATCTAAGATTTTATCATGGTCAAGTCCATATGTATCTACTAAAATAATACTGCGTATATCTGAATGTTTTAAGACCTCCAAATATGCATCTGCAATTCTACTTATAATCTTTACTTTTGATACTATACCTGTAAATGATTTTTTTACTTCACTTTCCTCTTCTTTTACAACCTTCAAAAATAATCCTAAAATTTCACTGTACTCAGATGATATTTCAAAATCAAAATATAGTATATTATTTTTTTCTGATAAAATAGGTGTATTAATATACACCTTTTTTATTGTAGAAATAATTATTTCATACATTTCTTCATACATTACTCTTAATAAGTTTTCAAAAGCTGATTCTTCTCTAGATTCTATATCATCTTCAGGATATTCTTGTGTGTACTCTTTACTATAATACCTATTCATAATCATAAGTACATTTTTTTGAGCTTCTTTAGAAAAACAATTATATTTTATACTACTATCTTGAGTATAAAACGAATTTAAAATATCTACAAATTCATTATATAAATCATTCAATTTTTCAACACATACATTATTATCTAAGAAGCTCAATTCATCAATATTAAAAAAATCATCTGCATGGATAATAATAGTATCGATTTCTTCTTTATAACTATCATCATTGTATTGTTCATTCAGCCATTCAAAGCTTATTTTTTGTTCTTGGCTCATTTTTTTTATTTTTCTAAATGCCTGTGAACATTTAACACTTACAAATTCTTCTTTTGTCATTAGTTTTACGTTCACCTGAGGAATAACATTTTCCTCTCTAACCAAAAATCTATACTCTGCATATGAACGTGTAGTTTGACCTGTCCCTTCAGAATTAATTAAGTCAGGAAAATTACTAAAGGATTTAATAAATGCTGATTTTCCAGCAGCTGACTTTCCGATAACTGCAATATTAATATCTTTATTCTTCTGACTACTTTTCATCATATTTTAATCACCTCATAATAAAACTCTCATCAATATAGTCTAATAAATAATTCAAAAACTCTTGTTTAGATTTTAAGCCTAACTGTGTAAAACATTCTTTTAACTTATAATGCATAGAATCCCAAAAACAATATATCTCTTTTTCAATAGTTTCATAGCTGCTATGATTAGCACATAGACTATCAACTAATGAAAAACAGTCATGCTCATTCATTAATTCTTTTATCTTTTGTTCCGATTCTACAAAATAAAACTCACCAATTAGTGAGGAATATTCCCATGGAATCTGTGTACAATTACTTGCATCAATAACCTCTCTACGCACTTTTTTAAAAATATCTTCAATCTTTACCCCTTCTTCTAACAAATGATTACACAGGCATTCTGTATACAGTCCATTTTTCCCATCTCCATCACTTGCTTTTTTACCAGGTGAAGTAGCATATGCAATGAATGTTCCTTGTGGTGCATTAAATGCTGTCAACTTATTCTCACTATGTACCCCTCTACTATTATCTAAAAACTCCCTACAACAATCTAAGATAATAATACATGTAAAATCTTTTTCCTTCGCAAACTTAAGCAGAAAATCAGAAATATCAACTCCCATTTCTTCTATGTTATCATAATCAATCTTTGCATCACAGGGAATCAAATAATTTCTACCATTATGCTCTATTCCATGCCCGGCATAATAAAAAAGTGCTGTATCTATTCCAAATAAATCAAAAGTAAATTTGTTTATACAGTCTTCTAATTCATATCGACTTAAGTCCTTAAATGTATGTGTATCAAATTGTGCACTTTTTAATACTTTATCCATTTTATCAACATCATTTAAGGTATTTTTTAAACTATTTATCCTTTCATAATTTGCATTTCCTACAATATACGCACGTCTATTCACTTCTCCTCCTCCAATTGTCTATTATTTTGTAAATAATATTTATATTATAAAATTTTATCACTTTTTTAAGAAGTTAACAACTCCTTATAGTTGTAATATGATACATAATAATTCTTTTATCCCAATTAAGTTAACTTGCACAAAAAAAAGCACTCTAAAGCAGAGCACTCCTGTGTATTTTTTTAATTTCTCATAAAATCACAAAAACCCCCGAACCTAGATTTCTCTAAGTTCGAGGGTTTAGTTCATGGAGGTGAGGAGAATCGAACTCCTGTCCGAAAGCCCATATAGCGTGGTCTCTACCATCATATTCTTTGTTTTAACATTCCCTCCATCTAACGCCCAAAGACAGGCTTTAGATTTCAGTAGCTTCATAGTATTCACGTTGCCTCAAAGCTTTGGCAGGTGAAGGGTCCGCAAGTCGAAGCCCGGATCTAGGTTGCGGAAGACCTAGGCGGACTGCATGCCAATATTAGGCAGCGATTGCTAAATTGTCGTTAGCGTTTATTTTAAGTGCCAGCTTTTAACGTAGACTCCGGCGTTCTACGGATGGCTGCCCCAGTAGATGTGACCCCCGTCGAAACCAGTGCACCCCCTTATCATAAACAAAACGGTGTTTTATTAAAAACGCTCATTTTGCTGAAATAAGTGCCAAACGCTACGCAAGGCATTCTCTTATTTCTAATAAGGTCTGTGTTTGGTTTAACGGCCAGTCGACTATCTGGCAGTTAGATATTTTTGATTTTAAACTCACGTTCATTTGCACGACGGACATCTTTTTTAGCGATGTCTTGACGTTTATCATGAAGTTTTTTACCACGCGCTAGACCAAACTCTACCTTTACAAGGCTTCCTTTGATGTAGACTCTCATTGGTACAAGTGTCATACCTTTTTGAGTGGTTTCTCCTATGAGTTTATTAATCTCTTTTTTGTGAAGTAAAAGCTTACGTGTACGTAATGGCTCTTTATTGAAGATATTACCATGATCATATGGGTTAATATGCATGTTATAAATAAATGCTTCACTGTTTTTGATCTTGATAAAACTTTCTTTGATTGAGCAGCTTCCTTGACGAATAGATTTTACTTCAGTTCCTGCAAGTACAATACCTGCTTCGTAAACTTCTTCGATAAAATAGTCATGATTTGCTTTTTTATTGTTGGCAATTACTTTAAAGCCTGTTCTATCCTTAGCCATGGTGTGCTCCTTCCTTCACAAATTATACCCAAAGAATTGCTGTTTTAAACAGCCTTCCTTAAATATCTGTTCCTTATTATATCATACTTTTTCACTTTTGCAAGTGTGTAGTTGTCATAATTCTTTAAACTTGTAGTTTAACGTTATTTTTAATAACGCACCTAATCCTTAGAAATCATCGCTATATCTTTGAATGAGATCTTCAATACTTCCTTTACAACGGCTTCCTTTACAGCAGCCTGTCATTGCCCCTGTTGACGCTTTAACACGTTCAAGTGTTGTTGCACCACTTTTAATAGCTTCTTTAATTGTATGACGTGTTACTTGTCTACATGGACATGTTTTTGTTAAACGGTCCTTAATTAATTCTTCATTAATATTACTCATTATGCCCTCTCCTCTTTCATCCAATTTTTCAAACAAATGCTTAAGCGTAACGCTACCTAAAAGCAGTGTTTTAAAAACTTCTTTAGGTAGCATTACGCTTATGCCTTTAGCAATTATTTATTGCTTTCAATAAGCTCTTGGATTTTTTTAGCACATCTGCCGCCTCTGCAAGCGCCTGTAGCTGCACCAGTTGTTTCTTTTACTTTATCTAATGTATCTGCACCATTTTTGATTGCGTCTACGATTGTTTCCTCTGTGATTTTTTTACATAAACATACTACTGTACTCATTTGCTTAATTCCTCTCCGTATTGTCTCATTATATTTCTTTCTCTCTATGCTCTCTAAAAGGCATGATGCCCTCTCAAGTAGCTATGCTTGTAAAGCTTTTAACGCTACTTGGTTAAGAAGTCCCCAAGGTTTGTTGAAATGTGGTTGGAAGAAGAAGTCTGTAAGTGCTAATTCTTCTACTGTCATTTTATTTTGAATCACTACTGAAAGTGTATTCATCATTTCTGTTAAATCATATTTAGATACAATTTGACCACCTACGATACGTCTGCTCTCTGCATCATATACAATTTTTAATGTTACAGGGTCAAATGTAAGCATGAATTCTGGTCTATGATTTTCTGTGATTTCGCTTGATGCAATATTCATAGATGTTGTTGCACGTGCCACATCTTCTGTCATACCTGTTGAAGCAATATTTAAGTCATAAATTTTAATACCTGATGTCCCTTGTGTCCCCATGTATTTTAATTTTTTCTCAACTAAATTATGTGCAATAATCGTTCCCATGCGTACTGCATTTGTTGCAAGTGGAATATAACGTTTGTCTTCTGCTGGATTGTAGCGTACCATACAGCAATCTCCTGCTGCGAAAACGTCTTTTTCACTTGTTTCCATGTAATCATCAATTACGATGGCACCGCTTGGAAGTGTTTCTAATTTATCTTTTACGAGTGCTGTATTTGGTTTAAATCCGATGCATAATACAACAAGATCAGCTTCATAAGCCCCTTTGTCTGTTACTACTTTGCAAACTTTACCGTCATTTGCTTCAAAGTTTTGTACCTTCTCACCTAAAGCAAGTTTGATGCCATGTGATGTGAAAGCTTCTTCTGCCTTATCTGTAAATGTTTTATCAAGATATTTGCTCATGATACGTGGTTCTGCATCAATAAGTGTAATATCTTTTCCTTTCATTTCAAAAGCTTCAGCAAGTTCTACACCAATGTAACCTGCACCTACTACAACTACTTTACTTGCTTCTTTTGCTTTTGCAATGATTCTTTGTGCATGATTATAGTTTTTACAAAGCTCAATGTTTTCTGATTCAATCCCTGGAATTGGTGGGATAATTGGCCATGACCCCATTGTTAAAATCAGTTTATCATAGCTGTCTGTAAAACTTTCACCTGTTGTTAAATCTTTAACCTCAACTTGTTTGTTTTGGAAGTCAATATTCGTTACATCATGCTCCATTTTTGTAACAACACCAAGCTCAGCAAGCCCTGCTGGTGAGTTATAGAATAAGCTTTCTGTTGTAGGAATTACCCCACCTACATTAAGTGCAATACCACATGATAAGAATGAGATATTATTATTTCTCTCATATACTGTTACTTCTGCATCTTTATGAAGTGCTTTTGTATTTACAATTGCAGCTGTTCCTGCATGTGTACAGCCGATAACGATAACTTTCATTTTTCTGCCTCCTGTGTGAGATCTATTTTTTTATATACTAAACTTATATAGCTAACTTCTCACGATTAGTTTGTACGAATCTAGATATAATATACTACCTCGGATAATTATTATCAACTAAAAAATTTTATTTTTAAATAGCAAAATTTGTTAGATTATTAACGATTCTCTAACAAACACCTGATAGCTCTATCTATTTCACACCTATATACAGCCTAACAAAAAAAGTTGCTACCCTAACTTTATGCTAGTGTAACAACTTTTTATACCCTTTTAAGACTTTACGTCATATACTTCTTTTTTAATATCCAAACAATTAGTGTGTTCATCTAATATAATGCAACTTTATCTACTTTCAATCATTCGTTTATTATATGTATTGGCTAAAGCATACATTTCTCCCATACAAATAAAAGTAAACCATAGACTTTCCTGGTCGACACGAATCAAGGCACCTAAAAGCTGTACAACACTAATAAGCCCTAAGCAAATGGTTCCTATTTTTAAAATTTTAAAGAATAGCGGCTCACTCATATGTAACTTTTTCTTTAAAACTTTCAAGAATCGATGCACTAAAATAAAGGCAAGTATAAAAAACATGATGCTATAAAATATACCTATCATTGTTATCTTATTTCCTGCCTTTTCAACTAATGCATATGTTCCTAATGTAACCATTCCTATGATAAGTATTAATCTTTGTAATAACCTCATCATACAATCCATTTTGTCTCCCCCTAAAACAATCCTTTGTTATTTTCTAAATTATACATTCTTACTGTATCACCCGCTCTTTATACTTGCAATAGACGTTTTGCCCTTTATCTGTATAAAAATATGTCTATATTGCCTTTAAATAAATGATACATAATACAATTAACATCAATAATAAATAATTCATATACCTACGTAATGTCATCATTATTCCTCTCCTTCATATTGCTCTATTTTATAAACTCCCTCTTCTTCATGCAATAGGAGAACCATGGTAATCTGCCATAGCCTTAGAGCGGAACAATATTACAGCTTCTTGTAAGCTTCTTCCACCTGCTGCTTAAATGTATCCCAATGTCCTAAAATCTGTCTTGGACATTCCTTGCCACTAAAATCTTTATGCGTTTTTACATTTTCAATAGGAATATTATACGTTTTCATCAAATAAGCAATAAGCCGTATCGCATGTTCTTCTGCCTGCTTTATATCCCCTGATTCACATATTTCAATCCCTATACCATATTGATTGCCTAAACCATTTCCTGCATGAAAGGCCACTTCCGTTACTGGAATTGCTTCTATGATTTCCGCATCATCCACTACAATATTCCAAGATGTACTTGCTGTATTGTTGGGATTACTTAAATAATCCCTCTCATTTTGCGCGGTGCTATTTTCATTGGCCGTATTATGAACCACAATATACTTAATCTTTCGCTTATTACCTGGTCTCTTATTAGATATTGGCAGTGTATCGACGCTATAAGGTATTCCCAAGGCCTCACTCACCACTTCCCCTTCTAAAGGCTTCTGGAAAATCCCCATATTCGTAAATAAACTTTCAATCTCCTGAAATTTTTCATTTCCCTTAGGTAAAAGTATTCCTACGCACCCTAACATCAAGGTAAGAAAAATCATCATCTTTACAACTTTATTTATAAACTTCACGCTAAATCCCCTACTCCTTATGTCTATTTTTATTCTTTTTCTCTGTACTCCCTCAATTACACCATAATTTGCTCAAATATTCAATCTGTAAAACTAGGAAGATTAACGCAAAAAAGGTCAGGCAACCTTTCATTACCTGACCTTTTCAGTCTTTATTTCTCAATGCTGTTTAAAATAGATTCATAACGTGCAAGTTCTTCTGGTGCCAAGTCTTCTTCTTCATATTCTTCTGAAGCTGATTCATAAACACTATCACCCTTTTTATACTCTTCTTCTGTTACAAATCTGAAGTCAATACTTCTTGTCATTGTATCTGTTTTGAGTACTTGAACAAATACGCGATCACCTAAACGATAAATTTGCTTATTATGCTCACCAATCCATTGATGACCATTTTCATCATAGATATAGTAGTCATCTGCCATTTCATTGACATGTACAAGCCCTTCTACCGTATTTGGAAGTTCTACATAACAGCCCCATGAAGTTGTACCTGTAATAACCCCTTCAAACATTTCGCCAATATGTGCTTCCATAAATTCAACTTTTTTAAGTTTGATTGTTTCACGTTCGGCCTCTTCTGCGCGACGTTCACGTGTTGAACATTGTTTAGCTACCTCTGGCATACGTTCTATAAGCTGCGCTTCTTTCTTACCTTTTAACTGATGATGAATATTCATCTTGATTAAACGGTGAATCTGAAGGTCAGGATAACGACGAATCGGTGAAGTAAAGTGACAATAATAACGTGCTGCTAAGCCGAAATGTCCATTACATTCTGCTGTATAACGTGCCTGTTTCATAGAACGTAGCAATAAATGACTGATGATGTTTTCTTCTGGACTACCCTCTACTTCTCCTAAAATCTTTTGCATATCTTTAGGATGAACCTTTGTGCTGACACCTTTCATTGTATAACCAAAGTTACTGATAAACTCAGTAAGCGCCATCATCTTCTCTGGATCCGGATCTTCATGGCTACGGAATACGAAAGGTTTCTCTTGCCAGTAGTAATCTTCTGCAATGGTTTCATTACAGATTAACATGAACTCTTCAATAATACGTGTGGCAACGTTACGGTCATATGGTTTCATCTCAATTGGATGACCTTCTTTATCTAAGATAACCTTCGTTTCTGGGAAGTCAAAATCAATAGAACCACGTTTCATACGTTTTTCACGTAAAATAGCAGCCAACTCCTCCATTGTCTTAAACATTGGTACAAAATCTTTGTAACGTTCTATAAGCTCTGCATCTTCATCTACTAAGATTTTCTTTACATTTGTATAGGTCATACGTTCATCAATCTTAATAACTGTTTCCATAATTTCATGACTTTGTACATGCCCATTTTTATCAATATCCATCATACAAGTAAGCGCGAGACGGTCTACATGGGCATTGAGTGAACAAAGGCCATTGCTTAATTTATGAGGAAGCATTGGGATAACACGGTCCACAAGATATACACTTGTACCGCGTTCATAAGCTTCTTTATCTAATGGGTGATTTTCCTTAACATAATGCGTAACGTCCGCGATGTGTACCCCTAAGCGATACATGCCGTTTTCTAGCTTTTCAAGAGAAATCGCATCATCTAAATCTTTGGCATCTTCCCCATCTATTGTCACCATAGGAATATGACGAAGGTCTCTTCGGCCAATCTTATCACTATCTGCTACTTCATCTGGTACATTTTCTACTTCTGCCATAACTTCTTCTGGGAATTCAATTGGCAAGTCATATTGATAAATAATGGATAGGATATCCACTCCTGGATCATTAACGTGACCTAAAATAGAAAGTACTTTACCTTCTGGGTTGCGACGTTCTTCCGCCCAATCTGTAACTTGAACAAGGACTTTATGCCCTGTTACGGCACCTTTTGAAAGTTTCTTAGGAATAAAGATATCACGAGCATACTTTTGTTCATCTGGCACAACGAAACCGAAGTTTTCACTTTCTTGATATGTGCCTACTAAGCTTTCTGGTCCTCTTTCTAGAATTTCAATAACTTCTGCTTCCGCACGTTTTTCTGCTGTAGCTGGTCTTGTAATACGACAAAGAACACGATCTTTGTGAAGCGCCCCATTTACACCTGACGCTGGAATAAATACATCTTTTTCATCTTCATCTAAAATGAGGAAACCAAATCCTTTTGGATGACCTTGGAATGTTCCTGCTAGAAGATTGTAAGTTTGTGGTCTTGCAAACTTACCACGTTTTGTACGAATAAGTTTACCTTCTGAAATCAGTTCACCTAGAAGTTCTTCTAAAAGTTGGCGGTCTGAAGGTGGAACCTGAAGTACCATCATTAGTTCTTTAATTTTAAGTGGTGCATAATTTGGATTTTTAACAAGTTCCACTAAGACATTTTTTCTTTGTTCAATTTGTTTTCTTTCTTCTTCTGAAGCATAAGTACGTTCTACTTTAGCGGCTCTTGGTTCTACATGCATGACATCCATCTTACGACGGTTATTTCTACTGTCATTGCCTTTTCTATGATCTTTACCATTTTTGTTATATTGCTTTTTTGATTTTTTCATCTTCTCATCTCTTTTCTCTATAAGATAGGCTTAAATGTTGCCATTTTGATTACTGCTTTTGAATATCGCCTATCTTCTAGGCTTACTACACTTTTAAGTATGCTCAAAAAACCCCTAGATAAATCATGTAGCTTTCGTATATTCAATAAACTTAAATGTTAATTAAATTTATTATAACATACTCCTTACAATTATTATATTCAAGTATAGATTTATTGACAAAAGTTAACTGAATAAAAAAAAACACCTCACCCAATTGTAAGTAATCTGCTAACATACGTAGCCTACTTACCTTGGCAAAGTGTTTACTTTTTATTAGTTAGTGCTATTGGCATTTGCAGCATCTTGTGCTTGTGCACCGTCTGTTGCCTCTGCATTATTTGCGTTTGTCTCATCCGCTGCTTGATCAGTAGCTTCTGCAGTACCGTCTGTTGTAGCTTCCGGTGTAGTTTCAGCGCCTTCTGTTGCTTCTGTTGTAGTACCATCTGTTGTAGTAGTACTTTCTGTTGCCGCATCAGATGCAGGTGCTTCTACTTTAGCCACAGTACCATTAGAATTAAGTAACATTAAAACAAGTGCAAAAACTACGAACATACCTGCAGTAATCTTTGTCCATCTTTCAAATTTACCTTCTAATGAGTTCTTTTTGTTTTTCTCCCAATAGCTGTCGTTATTACCAGTTGCCCCACTTAAAGAACCTAAACCAGCTGACTTACCTTCTTGCAATAAGACAACAACAATAATGGCGAGAGCTGCAATAACAAATAAAATTGTTATTACGAGTTTTAGTATCTCCATTATATAAAGCCTCCTTGAAACCTTATTGTGTACATCTTATCTAATCATATCAGAAATGGTCACAAAAAGCAACTATCCCATCATCTGCATTGCAGATTGTGAAAGCATAAGTGAACCATATGTAATTGCTACTCCTATGAGCTCATAAATCAATACAACCACTACAGCTTTGGTCATACTCTTATGTGTCATTACCTTATATCCTACAATTAATACAATAGCGCTCCAAATATTGGCTACTGAAATTGTAGAAGCTAAAGTTTGAAGTAAAATGCTATTTGTTACTGCTTCTGCTCCTAAAAATGAACCCATTCCTAATACAGTTGTTTTTGTTCCAACCACTAATTGAAGCGCAGCATCAATACTATTTAAAGCATATGCAACAACGCATGAAAATAATGAAATGATAAAGAGCTTTTTAAAACTTCCTTTATCCCTACAAATTGCACGTATAATTTGTAAACCTAATGCCATAATAAATGCTGCAAAAATAACGCCTATAATCACGCCAATACTACCACTAATCATTTGTAGCTGATATACTTGCCCAATTTTTTCTTCTGCAGTTCCTGCTTTTCGAAGTGTGTCATACAAGAATTCTTTTTGTAAAGGATTTGTAAAGGTTATTAAAGTACAAATAATCGCAAAGACGATACTCCAAAACATTCCTAAACCAGTTCCTTTAATAGGATCTGCTTCAATTGTTTCTTCCATGGTCTTACTAGGTGCCACAAATAAATTTGCAAGGTTTTTATACCAAGGTATCTTCACCTTCGTTTCCTCAGCAATAAGCCTTTCTCTATCAACAACTGCAAATCCGCCATCCATCATATCACGCTCAGCAGTTGCACTTGTTTCCTCTGTAGCTGTCTTCACTTCATCTTCTACTTTTTTATCCCCAACTACCTTCTCAGTAGTATCCATCTTATTCTCCTCACTCATCTTATATCCTCCTCATTTATAATTTTTCATTCTAAAGTCATTATATAACACTTCCCATAATCATACAATTAACATTTTTCACACTATTATCTCAATTACACTATTTCCTCCTAGCAAAATGACCAAACAGTCACCACTCTTAAGTCCGCCCATAACCACCATATCCTCCATAAAAGTCTGCACAAAAAGCCCCTCAGCCTTTCAACTCACTCATCGGTATTGCCCCACCAACTAAAAAGGCTGAGGCACTTTTTGCCTCAGCCTTTTTTTTATTCTAAATTAAAGAAGGATTTTTTGCCTCTAAATTCAGCAATATCTTCAAGTTGTTCTTCAATGCGAAGAAGTTGATTGTATTTAGCCACACGGTCTGAACGTGCTGGTGCTCCTGTTTTAATTTGTCCAGCATTAACAGCTACTACGATATCTGCAATTGTATTATCTTCTGATTCACCTGAACGGTGTGATACAACTGCTGTATATCCTGCGCGGTTAGCCATTTCAATGGCATTAAATGTTTCTGTAAGTGTTCCAATTTGGTTAACTTTAATAAGAATTGAGTTAGCCACTTTAGCTTCAATACCTTTTTCAAGGATTGCTGTATTTGTAACAAATAAGTCATCCCCAACGAGTTGAATACGTTTACCAAGTCTATCGGTAAGAAGTTTCCATCCTTCCCAGTCATTTTCACCAAGACCATCTTCAAGAGAGATAATAGGGAATTTATTAACTAAATCTTCGTAGTAGTCTACCATATCTTCTGAAGTACGAACGACTTCTTGGCCTGTCATTTGACTTTCGCCTTTGAAATAGTATTTACCATCTTCTTTATTATAAAGTTCTGATGCTGCTGCATCCATAGCAATGAACATTTGTTCACCTGGTTTATAGCCTGCTTTTTCAATTGCTTCTACAATAAGTGATAGGACTTCATCGGCTGTAGCAAGATTTGGTGCAAAACCACCTTCATCACCTACACCTGTTGCAAGGCCTTTTGAATTAAGCACTTTTTTAAGTGTATGATAAACTTCTACGCACATTTGAAGTGCATCTTTGAAAGACTGTGCCCCTACTGGCATAATCATAAATTCTTGAAGGTCAACTGTGTTATCTGCATGTTCACCACCATTTAAAATGTTCATCATAGGTACAGGTAGTACTTTTGCATTAATGCCGCCTAAATATTGATAAAGTGGTAATTTAAGTGCTTTAGCAGCTGCTTTTGCAACAGCCATAGAAACAGCTAAAATAGCATTTGCACCAAGTTTAGATTTAGTAGGTGTGCCATCTAAATCAATCATTGTCTGATCAATTTTAGCTTGGTCAATGGCATTCATACCAATAATGGCTTCAGCAATAATATTGTTAACATTATCAACAGCCTTTGTAACACCTTTTCCCATATAACGTGAAGGATCTTCATCACGTAATTCAATTGCTTCACGTTCACCTGTTGAAGCACCTGAAGGTACAATGGCAGAGCCTACAAAGTCACCTTCAACAACAACTTCAACTTCGATTGTAGGATTTGCTCTAGAATCAAGTACCTCTCTTGCAAATACATCTAAAATTTCTATATATCCCTTCATTACATACCTCCATGTGAATTATTATCTTCACGTATTTTTACCGAAATATGTTTTTATTATGCATTCCTACATTATCTTTATTTCCCAGGAAGTTTCCCATTCTTTAAGTGTGACGTCACCAATTTTATTGATGAAACATTTTATTTTCTATACTATCTCTCTTTATTTATTTTCATATTTTATTTAATGACTAGTTATTTAATCATCTGCTTTCTAGTCCTTTAAATTAATTTTCTCAAGTAAATAATACAATATCTTTTTCTGCTCAGTAATTACATGCGCTTCACAAGTCATACCAACTTTAATTTCTGCTGCTTCATTCTTATAGCTATATACTGTTTGATTCACAATACTTCCTTCTACTATATAACCACTTATACCATAAGTTTCACTAAACTGTGCATCAGTTGAAATATTAGTAATCTCCCCTTCAAGTTCCCCATATTCCTTATAAGGCAATGCATCAAACTTATACTTAATGCGGTCTCCCACCTTAAGTCCTGCTATTTCGCTATTAGGCACAAATATTTCTATAGTATATAAATTATCTTCTGTGGGTATAATCGTTGCAATATTATCCCCTACTGCTATTAGATCTCCTACCGTCATTTGATTAACAATATGAATACTCCCATCAATAGGTGCACTTACTTCACAATTTTTAATACTAAGTTCAATGGCTTCTAACTCTTTCTTTTGAGCTTTATAAGTTACTTCATTTTCGTTAATCTGATCATATAAATCAACTAAATAATTTGTCTTATAAGTTTTAAGAGATAGCTCACGTTTCTCATTCTTTTGATTTATTAATTCATGATCTACACTAAGCTTACTTGCTTCTTGCTTAAACCCTTCTATTTCCTTTTTAGTTTGTTCTATTTGACTCTCTATCGTTGTAAGATATTTATTTTTTAGTGTCATAATTTCATTTTCTGCTAATTCTAATGCTACCTTAGAATTTGTTAACTCTTGCTCGGCGACTAAACCTTCTTCATTTAATGAGACATTTAACTCATAGGCTTCTCTTTTAGCATCCCGATCAGCCCTTAATGCTTGTACTTCATATAAATAAGCCTTAAACTCTAATGCTTTAGCTGAAGATGAATTACTAAATAAATTTTCTTCTGCATTAATTGATGCTTTATATTCCTCTAATTCTCTATACTCTGCCTCACTTTGTGTAATTTTATCACCATATATAGATTGATTAATTTCTGTTTGCTCAGCAGTAATATCATCGCTCTTAGCTTCTATAGTATTTAAATTTTGTAATTCCTTAAAATCTTGTTCGTATTTCAAGTAACGTTCATAATCTTCTCTTTCATTTTCCTTAGAAAATAGATTTTTCCCTTCTTCAACGCTCTTCTTCAGTTTTTTAAGACTATTTCCTTGCCTTTCTAATTCCAATAAACTTTCTTTAGCCTGCATACAACTTATATCTAAATCATCATGATTTACGGTGAACAATATATCTCCCTTTTGAACCTTTTGTCCTTCTTCTAAATTCCAATACTCTATTTCTCCAGCAGTTTTGCTACGTATACTACTTAAATGTGTATTAGGTCGCACAACACCTATTCCTTTTGAAACAATATCCATTTCACCAAAATAAGCCCATATGCCCGCCATAATAATAAGTGCCAATATAGTATAAATAAAAATCGCAATGAAAGGCTGTGGCTTACTTTCATACATTTCCTTACTGTCTGTGATTTCTCTTAATTCTTTTATAATAGGCTTCATACTTCTTTCACCACACTTTCATTCACTGCAGGTAATTGTTCTTGCCATAATTTATAATATCTACCACCTTGACTTAAAAGTTCTTCATGACTGCCTTGCTCAATAATCTCTCCTTTGTCCATAACGAATACCCTATCACAACGCTTAATTGTACTTAAACGATGGGCAATAATAATAGTTGTCATCCCCTTACTAAAGGTATTAATGGTATTTTCAATAGCCGCTTCCGTTATAGAGTCTAGGTTACTCGTAGCTTCATCAAGTATGAGTATATCTGGCTTTTTAAGAATTGCCCTTGTAATAGCTAGTCTTTGTCTTTGCCCCCCTGAAAGATTGGCACCATTTTCTTCAAGATGCGTATTATATCTAAGTGGTAATTCATTAATGAAATCATGGGCCCTTGCCATCTTAGCTGCTTCAACTATTTCTTCCATATTTTTATTTTCAAGACCTAATGATAAGTTTTCTAAAATAGTTCCACTAAATAAGAATGTCTCTTGTGGTACATAAGCAATACGCTCTCTTAATGCTTCCTTCTTAATATCTAAGATATTATTGCCATCAATAAGTATTTGTCCTTTTTCAATAGGGTAAAAGTTTAATAAAAGTTTAACCAGTGTCGTTTTACCACATCCACTTTCACCTACTAAGGCAATACGCTCACCTTTTTTGATTTCCATATTAATCTTCTTAAGAATAAGCCTTCTAGTACCATACCTAAAATCTACATCTTTTAAGGAAATATTCCCCTCTAATTTACTTGGATTAATACGCTTTTCTTCATTTTCATCACATTCTAAATCTAAATCTAAAATCTCACCTAAACGTTCTGCTGCGACCATAGCTGTTTGAAGTTCTGGCTGTAAGTTAATTAAATTCTTCATAGGGGTTAGGAAATAGGCTAATAATGAGTTAAATGTAATCAAACTACCAACAGACATATTTCCTTTTAAAACCTGATAAGCCCCTACCCATAAAATAACTATACCACCTACCAATTCTACCAAGTTCTTTAATACAACTTGTACATTAGTAGTTAATGATAATTTAAATATACTTCTAAGCAGCTTAATAAACCTACCCTCTGTTTCTAAATTAACTTTTCGCTCTGCATTAAATGCCTTAACAGTCTGAATACCATTTAAAGACTCTACGAGATAAGAGGTTAATTGTGCATTATCCTCCATCTCTTTTTCATTTCCTTTTCTTAATGCTTTATTAAAGCTAATTACAATGACACCATAGAAAATGGCAATAATAAATGCAATCCCAAAGAGCAAGCTATTTTGCATATAAAGAATAATAGCACCTACTATCACCATTAATGTATCAATCATAATTGTCAATGTGGCACCTGATATGGCATCCCTTACATGTCCTGCATCTTGAAAACGTGAAATAATTTCTCCAACTTTTCTTGTGCCAAAGAAATTCATTGGCAACTTCAAAACATGTTCATAGTAACCAAGCAATAATGCTATATCTAACCTTTGACTTAAATACAATAATAAATGGGCACGAAATCCATTTAAAATAACTTGAAAAAGATATAATCCAATAACGCCTAATGAAAGTATATGTAATGTCTTCATTAACCCATAAGGAAGAATGCTATCTAACAGCTCTTTCATATAAAATGCACCTAATATACCTAACACAGTATAAACAAGCGATGCTAAAAAAACTTGAATTAATAATGACTTTTGAGGAATCAAAAGATAAAAGAAGCGTTCGAATAAACCCTTGGTTTCTTTTCCCTTTTTAAAAGATTGATTAGGTACCATTAAAATAAGGACGCCTGTCCACATTTTAAAAAATTCTTCTGGTGTATACTTTACAATCCCCTTTGCAGGATCAGCTATAATCACTTGTTTCTTTGTAATCTTATGAATAACTACATAATGTAGCAGTGTACCATCTACTACAATATGTGCTATGGCTGGCAATGGAAATTCGCTGAAAAAAGCTTCTTTATTCCCTCTTACGCCTTTTGCACTAAAACCTAATTGCTCTGCTGCCTTGATGACACCATATCCATTAGTTCCTTGTGTATCCGTTCCTGCTACTTCTCGAATCTTTGTAATAGGTGTCTTAAGGCCATATTGCTTACATATCGTAGCCAAACATGCAGCGCCACAATCTGTTATATCGTATTGTTTGATGCAATGGTATCTTTTCATATTTTATCCACCCTTGTTTTAATATAAAAATAACTTTGTATATCGTTTATACTATTATAAACTATTTTTATATTTAAAATATAAAAAAATATTTTTCTGACTATAATTCTACAAACAAAAAAGCTCCTTCTGATTTTACTCAGAAGAAGCTTTCTCTATTTCTTATTTATTTTTTCCTAAAAGGTACCCAGCAGCCAAGCCACCAAGTGTAGCAAGAACTATTGTTACGCCAAAACCACCATCTAAATCCATTAACTCTTCGTTTGTCATTTCATCAAAATTATTCATTTTTTTGCTCCCTCTGTAAATTTATTTATCCGTATACTCTTTAAACCCTAATATGTCTTTCTCTAATTTACCCAATTTAATACATAATATATAAACTTACCCACTTTAGTTCCTAGTATATATATAAGTATAAATGAAACTAAGCATAACGCACCTGTTAAGATTATGTATAATTTAGGATTATTGTTTACCAGTTCTTTAACTGTATTTAATATTTCCATAACTATTTGTTCTTGGCATCGCAATAACCATTAACGATACCAATAGCCCCTGCAATAACACATGCCCCAACAAAACAAGCCATTCCTATACTACCACCATCTACTGCACATAATTCTTCATTATCTAATTCATTAAATTTTTCATTTACCATAATATATTTCCTCCCTTGTATTAGTGTCTTATATTATAAGCAAATTTACCAACTGCTTCACCACATTGATATACTACATATAAAGCACCACCAACTGCTGCTACTGTTGCTGCTGCTGTAAGGATGCCACCGCCATCTACTTGTTCTAAAACTTCATTATCGATTACTTCAAATTGATTTAATTCCATTTCTAGTTCCTCCATCTGTTTATTTTTTATTTATTAGTAAAGACACTATGAATATATCATTTTGCTTTTAACAAGTAAACGTTTTGTCACTAAATGTAGAATTTTAGCTATATAATGTATTTAAAAATATTTTTATAACAAACTTCAATAAAATAAATTCAGTTTTTATATTGTTTTTTCCCTTTTTAGAGTAGGTCTGATATAGTTTAGTGTAATTTAATTTCTCCAGTATGCGGCTTAGGAGTCGAACAGAATCATCTGGTGCAATGGAAGTTTCAAAATCTATAGGACGTGGATTATCCCCTGCCTTATATTTTTGTATAAAAGTAAGGCTATCGCCCAACTAATCTAATTAATTAGGCGATAGCCTCTCTTTTATTTTTTATTCATAGCCGTTAATTTAAGCCTAAGTTTTTCCAAGTCGAAGTATTTCTTCTAGGT
>DYCF01000016.1:0-49368 GCA_019418225.1 Clostridiales bacterium
ATGTTTAAAAGGAGTGCTATTCATTTTTAAACAGTAGTTTCGCAATTACCTATTTGATGTAAAAATAATAACACCAAACAAAAGTCTGGTGTTAAAGTGGAGGGTTTGAATATTTTCTTTTCATTTCATATAACATTTCTAATATCTCTTCAGCATTTTGGATAGCTAAATTCAAAGAAATTATAAGCTTATCACATACTGAAATAATATCTTCATTTTCATTAGGTGAATTTAATACCTCGTTAATATCAGCTTCATTATGCTCTGATAATTTATTAAGCATTCTAAGTATAGCAGAAAGAGAGTAATTACCACATTTGAGAGAGCGAATAACCTTTAAGCGTTGGATATCTTCATAAGTGTAAATCCTATATCCATTTTGCTTTCTCTTAATATTTACCAATCCATTCATCTCCCAGTTACGAAGAGTATCCATAGATATTCCAAGCAATTCTGAAACCTCTTTACGCTTCAAATTAAAGTCTTTTTCATAATTTAATCTATCCATTAACTTACCTGCAATATCTACAGCCTCATTAGCATTGTCCATCTCTTTTTTAATAGATTTAATATACTCCTTAGTTAATACAATCGCTTCATCAAAATCTTGTTTAGCTGACATCTTAACAATAGCTATTGCCTTTTTTCTTAATCCATTTTGCAGAACTTCAACTTCAAAAGCCTTACGTGCTAACTTAAGCTGATATATATGCAAATCTGTAAATACACGATACCCATTGTCTTTTCTAATAGGCTTTGATATTAACCCTAAATCCTCATACATACGTACAGTATTTGAATGTATTCCTATCAACTTAGCTACTTCACTTGTTTTATAAGTTTTATCTATCGACTTCACTCCCTTTATAATCATTTTGATGTTATTTTATCTTTATTATTATCATAATATATAATTCCATTTTTTATATAGAGAAATCAACTAAAAACTTGAAATATACATGTAGGTAAATAGATTTCTCTCAATGATTTCACATTACTAAAAACTATGAATAACTAAATCTTATAAATGTGAAATCTATATCATACATCAATATAAATTTTTATAAAAAATAAATACAAAAAATTATTTATTGCATAAATTTACAGTTAAATTGTAATTTGAAATATTACTTATGATACAGTTCACGCTTATTAATTCTAAATACCATCGGCGTATATCTTATGCCATCTGCTAACTGCTCTTCTTGAAGTTTTGAAAATCCTAAATGCTCATAAATTCCTACCGCATATGGTGATGAATTCACAGTAATAGCATTACCCTTATTATTCTTAACAACTTCCTCAAACAATTTTCGCCCAATTCCCTGCTTATGACATTCACCTTTCACAAAGAATAACGCTATATGATTCCCATTATTTCTAGTCGCAATAACCCCCACTATTTCATCATCTTTATATGCCCCATAAAACTTCAGTGACTTAACCCAACTAGGGTCTTTTGCACACTGGGTAAAAGTCTCAACCCCTTCCTTAGAATATTCCGGTGCTTCATACGCCATAAACACCTCCAAAACTAATGCCAATGCCTTAGGCATATCTTTTTCTACTAATCCCCTAATCTCCATCTAAACACCCCCTCATAAAATTATTTTTATTTTTTACAAATAAATTTAAAATCACAAAGTTTACCTTGATTCCCCAAAGTTTGAGTACGTATAAACTTAACATGCTTGCTCATATTATCATAAAACAAGTTATCAACGGCACAAAAAATAGATGTTAATTCTTCACAACCAAACTCTTTTAAAGTTTTAAAGTATAGGCAGTCATGCATATTAAATGCAATTTTATCTTTAGTATTTTCAACCCACTCTATATTCCAAAATTCAGTTGGATACATTTTCATAGCCAAAGAGAAAAAATACTTAAAAATTTGCCTAAAAAATGGCAGCCTGCCACAGCAATTAATAATTGCCGCTTGTGACTTATAATAAAATAAAACATACTGCCTAATACAATCATGGCATTCTTCTGTTGTACATCCCATTGAAAGTAATGTTTCATAAGTAGCAACTGCTGGTAAAATAATTGTATTTAGTTGCATCGCTGCCATTTTATTTTTAATGGGTATCTGACTTTCTATTTTATTCTTTAAATTGTTTTCTAAAGCACTCTCTTCTATTTGTATATTACACATTTTAGCTAGGTATTTAGGACATTTCTTAAATATACTTTTAGCATAATATGGCATATTTTCCCCCTCTGCACCCCTACGCCATTTACTTACTGACGAGCACTTTCTTTTTCCACCACAGCAAGTTCTCTTATCCGCCATGCGAGACTCTTAAATACGTAGAATAGCAGAGGGGGAACACTCGCTGTAAGCTACATTCGGCGTGAGGCTTAGAAGGTCTTAGTGAAGTGTTGCTTATGGGTTTTAGCGTGACTGTTTGAGTGCGTGGTTTTCGCACGAGTTTCACGCGTTCATAAGTAATACGAACTTAGACATTCTTAGTCTCACGTAGACAGTAGCTGTAAGCGAGGGTTCCCCCTCTGTGGCTCTACTTCATCTTACTTACTGACGAGCAAGTTTGCGATAAGATTCAAGACGAGCTTTTGCATTTTCCTCAGCAAGCTCGAATAATTCTTCTGCTTGTTCTGGGAATTGTTTAGCAAGTGATGAGTATCTTACTTGAGCCATGATGAAATCTCTGAAGCTTTCTGTTGGCTCTTTTGAATCTAATGTAAATGGATTTGTTCCTTCTGGTACATCTGGGTTGAAACGGTATAAATGCCAGTAACCACATTTAACTGCTTGGTCTTGGTTAGCAATTGTTCTACCCATACCTTCTTTTAAACCATGGTTGATACATGGTGAGTAACAGATAATGATTGATGGACCATGGTGTGCTTCTGCTTCCATGATAGCTTTCATGAATTGGTTTTTATCTGCACCTAATGCAACTTGTGCAACATATACGTTACCATAGCTCATCATCATCATACCTAAATCTTTTTTACGAGATTTCTTACCTGATGCTGCGAATTTAGCAATAGCAGCTGTTGGTGTTGCTTTAGATGATTGACCACCTGTATTTGAGTAAACTTCTGTATCAAATACTAATACATTAACGTCTTCTCCTGTAGCAAGTACATGATCAAGTCCGCCGTAACCAATATCATATGACCATCCGTCACCACCAAGCATCCATACAGAACGTTTTACAAGGTAGTCTTTCTTATCATCAATTTCAGCTACTAAAGCTTTAACTTCTGGATCTTCACTACCTACTTTATCAAGTACTTCAAGAACTTTTTCACTTACAGCTCTTGATACTGCACCTTCTTCTTTCGTATCAAGCCATTCAGTAAAGGCAGCTTTTGCTTCTGCACTGATTTCTTTATTGACTAAAGCTTTCATTGTATCTGTAAGTTTGTTACGCATTTGTTTAACACCTAAGTACATACCAAGTCCGTACTCTGCGTTATCTTCGAATAATGAGTTAGCCCATGATGGTCCATGACCTTTACTATTTTTAGTATAAGGTGTTGAAGGTGCTGAACCGCCCCAGATAGATGAACATCCTGTTGCATTGGCAATCATCATTCTATCACCGAATAATTGTGTAACGATTTTAATATATGCTGGTTCACCACAACCTGCACAAGCGCCTGAGAACTCAATGAGTGGTTGTTTGAATTGGCTATTTTTTACATTGTTAGCTGGTACTAAGTCTTCTTTAGGTGCAACTTCTTTCATAGCGAAGTTCCAGTTAACTGTTTCAGTTTCTGTTTGTGAGTCAAGTGGTTTCATCACAAGTGCTTTTGTTTTAGCTGGACAAACGTCTACACAGTTACCACAACCTGTACAGTCAAGTGGGCTTACTTGCATTCTATATGTAAGTCCTTCGAAGCCTTTACCAATAGCTTTCTTAGTTACAAAGCTTTCTGGTGCTTTTTCTGACTCTTGTTCGTCTACTAAGATTGGACGAATTGTAGCATGTGGACAGATGAATGCACATTGATTACATTCAATACAGTTTTCTGGAATCCACTCTGGTACTTTAATCGCAATACCACGTTTTTCATATGCTGCTGTACCTGCTGGGAATGTACCATCTTCAATACCGTTGAATGCACTTACTGGAAGTTTATCGCCTTCTTGAGCATTCATAGGTCTTAAGATATTTGTGATGAATGCAGGTTCATCTACTGTTACTGCTGCTTCATCTTTTACACCAAACCATTCATTTGGTACATTAATTTTAACTGCTGCTTCAAATCCTCTATCAATAGCTGCATAGTTCATATTAACAACTTTTTCACCTTTTTTACCGTAAGCTTTAACAACGGCTTCTTTAAGGTATTTGATAGCATCTGCTTCTGGAATGATTTCAGCAAGTTTGAAGAATGCAGATTGCATAATCATGTTTACTCTGCTACCAAGTCCGATTTCACCAGCAATCTTAGTTGCATTAACTGTGTAGAACTTAATATCATTTTCAGCAATATAACGTTTCATATGTGCTGGAAGATTTGCTTCTACTTGGTCTTCATCCCAAATACAGTTAAGTACGAATACACCGCCTTTTTTAAGGCCTGATAATACATCATATTGATGTACATAAGATTGGTTATGACAAGCAATATAATCAGCTTCGTCAATTAAGTATGGTGAACGAATAGGTGTTTTACCAAAACGAAGGTGAGAAATTGTTACACCACCAGATTTTTTAGAGTCATATGCAAAATAAGCTTGTGCATACATGTCTGTATGGTTACCAATAATTTTAATAGCTTGTTTATTAGCACCAACTGTACCATCTGAACCAAGTCCCCAGAATTTACATCTAACAGTACCAGGCTCTGCAATTTTAAGTGTATCTTTGATTTCAATAGATGTACCAGTTACATCATCATTGATACCTACTGTAAATCCATTTTTAGGATTTTCACTATTTAAATTATCAAATACAGCTTTGATTTCTGTAGGTGTTGTATCTTTTGAACCAAGTCCGAAACGTCCACCGATAATCATTGGTGCATTTTCTTCGCCATAGAATGCTGCACGTACATCTAAGTATAAAGGTTCACCATTTGAACCTGGTTCCTTTGTACGATCAAGTACACAGATTCTCTTAACTGATTTAGGAACAGCAGCTAATAAATGTTTTGTAGAGAATGGTCTAAAGAGATGTACTTTTACAACACCAAGTTTAGCACCTTTAGCATTTAAAGCCTGTACTGTTTCTTCAATAGTTTCTGTGATAGAACCCATAGCTACGATAACACTTTCAGCATCATCTGCACCGTAGTAATTGAAGAGACCATAGTTTCTACCTGTTAATTTATTCATTTCACCAATGTACTCTTCTACAATTGGTACAAGGTTTTCATAGAATTTATTGCTTGCTTCCCTTGTTTGGAAGTAGATATCTGGATTTTGAGCTGTACCTCTTGTCACTGGGTGATTTGGTGAAAGGGCATTATCTCTGAATCTCTTAAGAGCATCCTGGTCTACAAGTTTAGCTAAATCAGCGTAATCAATTGCTTCTACTTTTTGAATTTCATGTGATGTTCTAAATCCATCAAAGAAATGTACAAATGGTACGCGACCTTTGATAGCCGCAAGGTGAGCAACTGGAGCAAGGTCCATAACCTCTTGAACAGAACCTGTAGCAAGCATTGCGCAACCTGTTTGTCTTGTAGCCATAACATCTTGATGATCCCCAAAGATATTTAAAGCTTGTGCAGCAAGCGCACGTGCGCTAACGTGGAATACACCTGGCAATAATTCACCAGCTACTTTATACATATTTGGAATCATAAGAAGAAGTCCTTGAGATGCTGTAAATGTTGTTGTTAGAGCACCTGCTTGTAATGACCCATGGAATGCACCTGCTGCACCCGCTTCTGATTGCATTTCAATTACATTAACTGTTTGACCAAAAATATTTTTTCTGCCATTCGCAGACCATTCATCTACTACCTCCGCCATAGTTGATGATGGTGTAATAGGATAAATAGCCGCTACATCTGTAAAAGCATATGCAACGTAAGCCGCCGCAGTATTACCATCAACGGTCATCATTGTCTTTGACATATAATCACTCCTTATAAATCTATAAAATTATTGGCACACCTATTCGGAAATGTGTAAGTATTTTCCAAACACTATGTTACTTTTTATTTTATCTCACTATTTTAATTTTGTAAACATTTGGACTATATACAAATTATTCTAATAACTCAAATTTTTATTTAGCTTTTTATATAAACTTTATAATAATATATCATTAGACTTTATCTTTTCTTCATTTCTCTAGTAAAAATAAATAGGTGACAATGCAAAATTTATATAAAATCTTACATCATCACCTAAGTTTCTATTTATATTCGATTACAAAACTCTATGCTTTAAGCATCATCTTTATTTCACAACTATTAACTCTCTATCAATAATCTTCCATTCATCATTAATCCGCCATCATTAATTATGAATTATTTTTCCTTATTCAATAGTTGAATTCTCAGCTAATCGTTTATAGTTGTTATATCGTTTCTTAGCATTTTCCTCTGTCATTTCAAATAATTCTTCTGCTTGTTCTGGGAATTGTTTTGCAAGAGCTGAGTATCTAACCTGAGCCATAATGAAGTCTCTGAAGCTTTCTGTTGGTTCTTTAGAATCAAGTACAAATGGATTCTTACCTTCAGCTTTAAGATCTGGATTATAACGATATAAGTGCCAGTAACCACATTTAACTGCTTGTTCTTGGTTAGCTGATGTTCTACCCATACCTTCTCTTAGACCATGGCTGATACATGGCGCATATGCAATGATAATAGATGGACCTTTGTGTGCTTCTGCTTCAAGTATCGCTTTCATGCATTGTTGTTTATTAGCACCCATAGCTACTTGTGCCACATAAACATTTCCATAGGTCATCATCATCATGCCTAAATCTTTTTTACGAGATTTCTTACCGGAAGCCGCAAATTTAGCTATAGCTGCTGTTGGTGTAGCCTTAGATGCTTGACCACCTGTATTTGAATAAATTTCTGTATCATAAACTAAGACATTAATATCTTCCCCAGATGCCATGACGTGATCTAAACCGCCATAACCAATATCATAAGCCCAACCATCTCCACCAACAATCCATATAGAACGTTTTGCAAGATAATCTTTGTACTTATTAATTGTATCTAGAGGCACTTTAGCCGCCTCATCACTAATATTATTGCTTTCAAGCATTTCAAGTACTTTCTTACTTGCTGTTTTAGAACCTTCTCCATCTTCTTTAGTGCTCAACCACTCTCTGCAGATTTCTTTAACGCTTTCATCTACATTACAGTTTTCAAGTTCACGGATGGCATCTGCAAGTTTATTACGAAGTTGTTTCACAGCTAAATACATACCATAGCCATATTCTGCATTATCCTCAAACAATGAATTTGCCCAAGATGGTCCCTTGCCTTCACAGTTAACTGTATAAGAGGTTGTTGGTGCTGATGCGCTCCAAATAGAAGAACATCCGGTAGTATTTGCGATCATCATATGATCACCATAAAGTTGCGTAATAAGCTTGATATAAGCTGGTTCACCACATCCTGCACAAGCCCCTGAGAATTCATAAAGAGGTTGTCTAAATTGACTGCCTTTAACAGTATTTGGTGGTACGAGGTCTCCTTTATCTTTAACTTGCTCTACAGAGAATGCCCAGTTTGGTACCTCTGCTTCCACTTGAGATGCAATTGGTTTCATGACAAGTGCCTTTTGGTCCTTCTTGCCTGGACAAATATCTGCACAGTTACCACAGCCTGTACAATCCATAGGTGCTACCTGAATTCTAAATGCCATACCTTCTAAGCCTTTACCCATTGCTTTTAACGTTGTATAGCTTTCTGGCGCCTTGCCTTGTTCTTCTTCATCTAATAAGAATGGACGAATTGTTGAGTGAGGACATATAAATGCACATTGGTTACATTGAATACAATTTTCAGGTACCCACTCTGGAATCATAATAGCAACGCCACGTTTTTCATAAGCTGCTGTACCTGTTGGGAAAGTACCATCTTCAATGCCATTGAAGGCACTTACAGGAAGTTTATTACCTTCTTGTGCACTCATAGGACGTAAAATATCTTTGATAAATGCTGGTTCTTCCACTTTTTCTGGTGCTGGTTCTTCTGCATTTTTCCAAGACTCTGGAACATTTACCTTAACAGCTGCACTAAATCCTCGGTCAATGGCTTCATAGTTCATATTAATGACTTTTTCACCTTTTTTACCATAGGCTTTTACAACAGCTTCTTTAAGATATTTCTTAGCATCTTCTTCTGGAATGATATTAGCAAGTTTAAAGAATGCAGACTGCATAATCATATTAATACGATTGCCCAGACCGATTTCAGAAGCTATTTTAATGGCATTAACCGTATAGAAATTAATATCATTTTCTGCGATATATTTTTTAACCTTTGCTGGAATCTTTTCATCTAGTTCACTTTCATCCCATAAACAGTTGAGTACAAATGTTCCACCTTTTTTAAGGATGCTGACCATATCATAAAGATTGAGATAGGATTGATTGTGACATGCTAAATAATCAGCTTCATCAATAAGGTAAGGGCTATTAATAGGCTCTTTACCAAAACGAAGATGTGACATAGTGAGTCCACCAGATTTTTTAGAGTCATAATCAAAGTATGCTTGGGCATACATATCGGTATGCTCTCCTATGATTTTAATGGCTTGTTTATTCGCTCCTACTGTACCATCTGAACCAAGTCCCCAGAACATGCAACGGATTGTACCTGGTTTTACAATTCTAAAGTTCTTGTCGCGTTCAAGTGAAGTATGCATCACATCATCATTGATACCAATAGTGAATCCATTCTTAGGATTATCACTGCATAAGTTATCAAAAACAGCTTTAATATCTGCTGGTACAGTATCCTTTGACCCTAAACCATAGCGACCACCAATGATTTCTTTTATATTGTCGCAGCCATAGAAAGCAGCTTTTACATCTAGGTAAAGTGGTTCGCCAAGGGCTCCAGGCTCTTTTGTACGGTCTAAGACACAAATCTTTTTAACTGTCTTTGGTACACAGTCAAGAAGATGTTTTCCTGAAAATGGACGATATAAATGAACCTTTACAAGACCATATTTTTTACCTTGTTTATTGAGCTCATCAATAGTTTGTTCAATGGTTTCAGTTACAGAACCCATTGCAATAATAATTTCCTGCGCATCTTCAGCGCCATAATAGTTGAAAAGACCATAGTTTCTACCTGTTAACGTATTAATCTTACTGATGTATTCATCTACAATAGGTACTAAATTATCATAGAACTTACTACAAGCTTCTCTTGTTTGGAAATAAATATCAGGGTTTTGTGCTGTACCGCGAATAACTGGATGATTAGGTGATAAAGCATTATCTCTAAAGGCTTGAAGGGCATCGCGATCAATAAGCCCTGCAAGATCATCATATCCAAGTGCTTCTACCTTTTGAATTTCGTGAGAAGTTCTAAATCCATCAAAGAAATGAATAAATGGTACACGTCCTTTAATAGCTGCAAGATGCGCAACTGGTGCAAGATCCATAACTTCTTGAACAGAGCCTGTACATAATAAAGCACATCCTGTTTGTCTTGCTGCCATAACGTCCTGATGATCTCCGAAAATACTTAAAGCTTGTGCAGCAAGTGCACGGGCACTGACATGGAATACGCCTGGAAGTAATTCTCCAGCTACCTTATACATATTAGGAATCATAAGTAATAGACCTTGAGATGCTGTAAAGGTGGTGGTTAATGCCCCACCTTGAAGAGAACCATGAAATGCACCTGCTGCACCTGCTTCTGATTGCATCTCCACTACATTAACTGTTTGATTAAATATATTTTTTCGCCCATTTGCTGCCCACTCATCCACAACTTCTGCCATGGTTGAAGAAGGGGTAATAGGGTAGATTGCTGCTACATCTGTATACGCATAAGCCACATAAGCAGCCGCCGTATTACCATCTACGGTCATAATTGTTTTTGACATATGAATTGCTCCTTTCTAAAACTAGTTTTCATGCAACTATTTGCTTTTAATTGGTTAATACTTCTTTTTCTCATTACACCCCACTAGTTTCTCACAGAGCTTAAAAATTCATACTCAAAAAAAACAAAAAATAAGTTATTTATTTAATTATTCATTTTATACTTTTTACTACTTTCCACAGCCTACGCTATCAAAGCCTAATACCTTTAATACTTTTTCTCCGATGTTACGCTGCGTTCCCTCATATGGGTAACAGTGAATATGAATGGCTGGATTGAAATTCAGCTCAATAATTGCATAGTTGCTGTTTGGGTCACTATAATCTTCGAGCATCATATCAACGCCGCAGAATTTGGCTTCCATCGCTTGAGCTGCTTCTACTGCAATTCGTTTGAAGCGTTCTGGAATAATATCAGTATA
The DNA here is from genome assembly GCA_019418225.1 of Clostridiales bacterium. GTDB lineage: Bacteria > Bacillota > Clostridia > Lachnospirales > Cellulosilyticaceae > Cellulosilyticum. Next base: position 10,442 of record DYCF01000016.1, read on the forward strand.
GTCAATGCTATCGCCACCTGTGCTGATATTAGAATTTTCTCTAAGGTACACAATTTCATCTTGAGCTGGAATATAATCAAAGTTTAAGCCCTTTTGTTTAAGGAACAATTCACTGCTGGCATCTAAGCCGATTTTTTCAAGCGGTGTTTTATAGCCTTTTCCTCTTAAACTGTCTTGATTTTTGATTTCTACAAGCTGGCGGATGCTGCTTTTGCCATCGCCTTTTACATTAGCTGGCACGCGGTGAAGAATGCCTGCTACTTCATCGCCTATTACAAGGAAACGATATTCTTTTCCTCTTGCAAATTCTTCTACTAAAACTGTATCATCATGTTCAAAACCAATTTCTAATGCACGTATTAAATCTTCTTCACTACCGCCTTCTGGGAAAATGCTGATTCCTTTACCGAAGTTGGTTGATTTAGGTTTTACAACAGCTGGTTTACCTGCATATCTTCTAGCTGCAAGCTGTAAACTTTGCCCCTTTGTAACCTCAATGCCTTTTGGTACATTTACGCCATTACGTTCAAGCACTTTTTTAGTAACTGTTTTATTCTCCATCATAAGCATCGTCACATAGCTGTCTTTAGATGTTTTAGTAGCTTGTTTCACATATTCTACGTGGCTACCATCTTTAAGTTCAATAAAGTTGTCAGAGCGGTCTAATACTTCTACTTTAATACCTCTTGTAATCGCATCACGCATTAAAATCTGCGTTGAAAGCTCTAAATCTTCATAACCATAAAGTTTATAACGGTGATTATACGCATCTTTTGCATATGCCTTTGCCAATTCTACTTGAGCTTCTAAATAACCTTTTTCATTAACAAGCTTTTTGAAACGATATGCATAAGTAAGCTTTGGATCTTTTAATTTTTCCATTGCTTTTTTTATGAGTGCTTCTTTGCCAAGGCCTAAAGCATTATTCATCTCTAACATTTCATTTAAAATTTCTAAGCCCCATGTTACTTTGTCCACTTCTTCCCCATTGTGAAGAAGCTTAATATCTAAAAGTCCAGACTTAGCAATTAATCTTTGATTATGATTACCTTCCTTTTGAATTTCTTGACTACTTAATTTTTTATTTTCTTCTTTAAATAGAAGATAAATCATAAATACATGTAAGAAATCAAGCTCATCGATTGTAATTCCCCCTTTATCAAATGGGTTATTATCAATACTTCTTACTTCAATGTATAAAATCCCGTCCTTTTCTATGGACTCTAATAAATTTGTGTTATCGATAGCTTTAGGACGAATTTGGCTATATAGTTCTTTATAATTTTGAATAAGTCCATCCTCTACAAATTGATTTAAGCTCTTAATATAGCTTGCTACACTGGTATAGTCAGGATATAAATCTACATCATTTTTATATCCACATTCACTTAAGCGATAAGACATAGCACCTTCACTTGTATAGCTTTTAGGACCTACTTTTTCAAGATGTTTAACGCATTCTTTTGTATACGATTCATGAATGACAGGCGCTGCTGCAATAAGATAAATCATAAGCCATCTATATTCTAAATAATTTCTTACAACCTTTAAGTACACTTCATCTTTAAAAACTCTATAACTTTTTCCTTCTCCAAAGTTTTCATGAAGTCTTTTTATAAATTCTTCATCGAATGAGAAATTATAATGAATCCCTGAGATAAGTTGCTTCTTACCCCCATATTTCTTGAATAACTCTTCACGGTATAATCTTGCTTTCTGACATACCTCACAGTCTTCATATTCTGCAATCGGAATTTGTTCATCCTCTGGAATATCACAAGGCATAGATTGTGGCCATAAGTATTCTTCTCCAATATTAAGTGCCACAATATCATAAAGTGCATTTAGGAAATCATATGTCTCCTTAGTCGTTCCTAAGTTAGGTGTAATTAGCTCTACTTGACTTTCAGAAAAGTCTGTTGTGATATATGGATTCTTAAGTTTACTTCCAAAGATTGCAGGATGTGGTGTGGTTGCTAATCTTCCATCAGTTTTTACACGTAATGCTTCTCTTTCAATACCAAAACTTCCTGCTAAAATTTCTTCTGGAGTAAATAACTTCTGTATTTTTTCTAGCATTTAACTACTCCTATTACATAAAGCGTATCATTATACATATTGTTGTATATCCATTAGTTTAATTTGCTTTATGCCCTTTCTATTTATTTTCTATATCCCTTTTTATCTGGAATATTAATCTTGTCCTCATTTTGTTTTATCAATTTATTTCTATAAATCTTATCTAATAAACACATTATTTTAAACACATTATTCAGTGCTTAACCCATTCATCCCTATTTTAGATAGTGTATGCAAATTTTCTACTTACTACCCTCAACAAAATCACACTTCCACTAGCTAGTATACATTATTTATTTCCAAACCAAAACATAATTTTACCAATACAACATTTTCCTTTATAGCCTATTTAATTTATGAATTTATTTCCAACTTGAAATTTTTAATTTAAGTGGAACCTTTTTATATTTCGCCTCGTCTTATGTTATTATACTTAAATTTTAAAGGAGTTTTATCTAATGAGAAAACAATTTACATATTTCATGGCAGTTCTTGCCCTTAGCACAACACTTATCGGATGTGGTTCAAAAGATACGGTAGTAGAACCGACACCTTCTACTGAAGTTGAAGCGCCTGCTGATACAGAAACACCAGAAGAAACACCTGCTACTGATGTAGAGGCTGAAGCAGAAACAGAAAATACTGACCAAAAAGAAGAAGCTTCTGCTGATACAGTGCAAAAAGAAGAAACAACAGAAGAAGCTTCTAAAACAGAAACTACAGATAAAACAGATACAGTAACTAGCAAACCAAATACAACACCTACTACAACAACTAAACCTAGTACGAATAACTCTACTAGCACAAGCAAACCAAGCTCAAATAACTCAGCTAGCACAAGCAAACCAAATACAAATAACTCTACTAGCACAAGTAAACCAAATACAAATAAACCTGAAACTACTCCAGAGGCATCTACTAAACCTGAAGCTAGCACAAAACCTGAAACATCATCACTTACAGCTTCACAAGTATTTGATAAAGTAATTGCTGGCGTAGAACTTCCTTCAACAATGGAAATGGATAGCACAATGATTAGTGATATGTACGGGATTGACACAAGTATCCTTAAAAGCTTCAAAGTTGTGGCACCTGTAATGAGCGCACATATTACAGAAATCGCCATCTTCGAAGTAAACAATGCTTCAGATATTGAAACTGTAAAAGCTGGTATTGAAAAAAGAGCAGGTGGCATCAATCCACAATACCTTTACCCATCACTTCAAGAAGCTTATGAAAATCGTCAAACAGTTGTAAATGGTAACTTCGTATTCTTTGCAATGGAAGATGAAATTGATACACTTGTCGCTAATTTTAATAGTGCAGTGAAATAGGATAAGATTATGGTATTTAGTAGTTTATTATTCTTATTTATATTTTTACCTTTATTTTTAATAACCTACTTTATCGTTCCTAAAAACTTTAGAAACTTTATTTTATTTATGGCAAGCCTCATCTTCTATGCATGGGGCGAGCCTATTTATGTGCTCATTATGATTTTCTCTACAGTGTTAGACTATACCTGTGGTAGACTTATTGACCACTTTAGGAACCATAAAGTGATTCCAAAGCTTGTCCTTATCATTTCTGTCTGTACTAATCTTGGTATGCTTGGCTTCTTTAAGTATTCTGACTTTGTAATTAGTAATATTAATCATTTTCTATCTTCACCTATAGAACTTCTGCATGTGGCCTTGCCAATCGGTATTTCTTTTTACACATTCCAAACTATGTCTTATACCATTGACTTATATCGTGGTAAAATTGGTGTTCAAAAAAATATCATTTCCTTTGGTGCCTATGTAGCTATGTTCCCACAGCTTATTGCTGGACCTATTGTCACCTACAATAATGTGGAAAAAGAATTAAATGTGCGTAGTACAAATTGGGAAACTTTTGGTGAAGGAAGTATTCGTTTTATAGAGGGGCTTGGTAAAAAAGTGCTTCTTGCAAATAACATTGGCCGCCTTTGGGATACAGTGTCACATACAGGAGCGAGTGAACTTACTGTTATGAGCAGTTGGCTTGGCATTATTGCCTTTGCACTTCAGCTTTACTTCGATTTTAGTGGGTATTCAGATATGGCGATAGGCCTTGGTAAAATGCTCGGCTTTAACTTCCCAGAAAACTTTAACTACCCTTATCTTGCAAAAAGTGTTTCTGAATTCTGGAGACGCTGGCATATGACTTTAGGCAGCTGGTTTAGAGAATATGTTTATATTCCCCTTGGCGGTAACCGTGTAAGTAAAGCACGTTTATTCTTTAATTTATTCGTCGTTTGGTTCCTTACAGGTTTCTGGCATGGTGCTGGCTGGAACTTCATCGTATGGGGACTTTTCTTCGCTGTACTTATTATGTTAGAACGAAGTTTCCTACTCAGTTGGCTTGAAAAATTACCAAGCATTGTAAGTCGTATTTACCTTATTTTAATGATTTTAATTAGTTGGGTATTCTTCTCACACGACAGCTTGATGCAAGGCCTTGACTACTTAAAAGTCATGTTCAATTTAGGGGGAACAAGTTTTTCAAGCACGCAGTCACTTTATAGCCTAACAAACTATGGACTCATTCTTGGTATTGGCATCTTATTTGCCACACCACTTATGAATAAATTAAAACAAAAGGCTCCTGACATAGTCCTTTACCTCTTTTATGTAGGAATTCTCGTACTTAGTACAGCTTACCTTGTGGATTCAACTTTTAATCCATTTTTATACTTTAGATTTTAGGAGATTTGCTATGAAATTAAAAATTGCTATGGGCGCTACCCTAGTAGCCTATGTCTTTGGCTTCTTCGCTCTTCAAGTCTTTGCAACGGATAAAACCTTCTCAGAACTTGAAAATCGTGACTTAGCTTCAGCACCAACCTTCACTAAAAAAGCTTTCTTAAGCGGCAGTTATGGTGAAGACTTTGAAAAATATATTGCTGACCAATTTCCACTGCGTAATAACTTTATAAGCCTTAAAGCTTATAGTGAGCTGGCTCTTCAAAAAAAAGATAATAACGGTGTCTTTATCGGTCGTGATCATTACTTTTTACAAGACTTTGCGGGCCCAGATACTACACTACTTGATAAAAATGCAGCTTATATTAATGAATTTGCTAAAAATTTCAATGTCTATATGATGCTTTCACCGACTTCAACTAAGGTGCTTTCTTATAAATTACCTGCTTATGCAGTACCTTATGATGAGGGTACTTATATTCATGATTTCTATAGACAACTTTCAAATGATGTGTATAAAATTAATGTCTTAGATACTTTATTAGATAAAAATACAGAAGACATCTACTATAAAACAGACCATCACTGGACAACGCTTGGTGCCTACTATGCTTACACGGAATTTGCCAAGTCTGCTGGTTTTACACCACTTAGTCTGAATGACTTTAATATCATTGACGCTAGTTCAGAGTTTTATGGGACGCTTTTCTCAAAGGGTAACTTTACCTTTGCAAAACCTGATACCATCCAAATCTTTGAGCCAAAAGAAAAAGTAGACGTTGAAGTCACTTATGTTGCAACTAATACTATCTCAAATAGTTTATATGCCTACAGCCACTTAGACACAAAAGATAAATACAGCGTCTTCTTAGATGGCAACCATCCACTTATTACGATTAAAACAGGCATTAAAAATGGTAAAAAATTATTAGTCATTAAAGATTCTTATGCCAATAGCTTAGTGCCATTTTTAACAAATCACTATGAAGAAATTCATATTATGGATCTTAGACTTTTAAATATGCCAATTACAACTTATGCAACTCAAAACGGCATTAAAGATGTATTATTCCTTTATAATGTACATGGTTTTAATACAGAAGCTAAATATAGCTTATTATCTAAATAAAAAAGCTAATAGGTTCCTGCACTATACACACAAAGTGCGGCAGCCTATTAGCTTTTTATAACGTTTTATACCTTTTTAGATTACTTTTTAGATTACTTTTTAGATTACTTTTTAGATTACTTTTTAGATTACTCTTTAGATTGTTTTTTAGATTAATAGTTATTTTGCTCTCATATATACAGTTACTTCTCTGCGATTGTGCGTTAGATTCTTAATCATAATAATCTCAAATTTCTCTTTTAAAATATTCACAGCGTCATATATACGCTTTTCCTCATCCTTGAAAGGCAGTTTAAGTGTCAAAATACATTCCCCACCTTTTATAATCTTATGATGTAAATTACATATAACCCTTGCTGCAATGACTGCATCTACGTTCATATCACAGGTTACTAGGTTAAACTGATGTACAAAGTTTATGTTTTCTACATGAGCTCTATAATGAGTAATATTTTTATTTCCTTTTAAATCTTCATGCAGTTCTCCTGGATCCACTGCATCTACATGAAAACCATAATCTGCAAGGACCTTCGTCCAGCCCCCTGGCGCGGCACCTATATCCAAGGCATAGCCTTCCCCCTTAACTTTTATCTTAAATTTGCTAATAGCTTCCTTTAACTTATTTTCAGCACGTGATATTTCTGCTGTTTCTTTACCGAGAACGCGATATTCATCACTTTGAAAGTTCAAATTATCCTCAGCCTTGGAATAACCTATGTAACAATAGTTTCTATTGATGAAAATAGAAATGATGTTGATATCATAATTGATAATCATGCTATCTGAAAATATTGGAATACTGCCTCTTTCCTCATAGTACTCCCCTATGAATACTTCTATATGCTTGGCATTATAATCCATAGTCCCTCTTATGATTCGTGCCTGTACAGAAAAGTATTCATTTGCCCGTAAGTTGCAAATAGATTGCACACCACTAAGCATCATCTCAAGATCTTTTTCTCGCTCATTTGCTAATGTCATTTCATAAGCCACGGGCATTATATGTCTTATGAATATAGGCTGACTCTTTTTAAGTGCTTCTATAAATAGATTACCATTCATTTTAGTAGATATAAGCGTAAATTCCACCCTAATATGCGTCAAAACAGCCTCCGGATCTACCTTCTTAATTTCTTCTATTGCATTATTTCTAAACTCAGTAAAATATGTCATGATGTACTGCATTTCATATTCGCCTCTTTCGTCTAATTATCTGGCTTAAACATTTATCCGCTTACATTTCCATCCATTAGCCTATTTGCCATGCCTTGCAAAATATTAGTCTAATTTGCATAATAGGCCTTCAATCTTTTTATCTATTCTAATCTTACTAGAATAAATCCGATTTCTGCTTTAGAGGCTCAACTTTCCACAGATAGCTGTTTCAGCTGGATTTTTATCCACATAATCCACTATAATTTTCACACTTTTATTAAATATTATCAAGTTTTTAGTTTTATATTTTATCTCTATTTTATCTCTATTTTATCTCTGTCTTATCACTATGAAAATTTATTTCTCATTTAGAAATCTAACAGCCACCTTTGTGCCCACAGATAAAGCAACTAACATCACGTTATCTGTGGAGATAGAAAAGTTAAAGACCTAACTTTCCTACTCTATAAAAAATGCCACGAAACTATTTAACACGTTTCGTGGCATTTCTTATAACTCTATTTATGGTTTATACACTATAATTTTAATAACAATCTTTACCTAAGTATTTTGCATTTGAACCAAGTTCTGCTTCTATGCGTAATAATTGATTGTATTTAGCAACACGTTCACTCCGACTTGGCGCACCTGTTTTAATTTGTCCTGCATTTATAGCAACAGCTAAATCTGCTATTGTGGTATCCTCTGTTTCACCTGAACGATGAGAAACAACAGCGCGATATCCCGCCTTGTGGGCCATATTAATAGCTGCTAATGTTTCACTTAATGAACCAATTTGATTTAATTTAATTAGAATACTATTTCCGCAACCAATTTCAATACCTTTTGCTAAGCGTGTTGTATTCGTTACAAATAAATCATCTCCAACTAATTGAACTGATTTGCCTAACTCAGCTGTAAGCTTTTCCCACCCATTCCAATCTTCTTCATCAAGTGCATCTTCTATAGAGCGAATAGGATAACGTTTGCATAAATCTGCCCAAAATGCTATTAATTCATCTGTAGTATAAGTTTTTTGTGATTTTGGAAGTAAATAGCCACTTTCAGCTTTCCACTCACTAGATGCTGCATCAATTGCTAATGCAAAGTCTGTACCTGGTTCATAGCCAGCAGCTTTAATGGCTTCTAAAATAAGCTCAATAGCTTCTTCATCTGATTCTAAGTTAGGTGCAAATCCACCTTCATCTCCAACAGCTGTAGATAACCCTTTTCCTTTAAGAATTTTAGCTAGGTTATGAAAAACTTCTGCACACCAGCGTAACGCTTCTTTAAAAGAAGGTGCCCCTATCGGCATAATCATAAACTCCTGAATATCTACATTATTGGCAGCATGGGCACCACCATTTAAAATATTCATCATTGGTACTGGTAATGTATTTGCATTAATCCCACCAATAAAACGATAAAGTGGTAAACCAAGTGCTTGTGCGCCTGCTTTACTTGCTGCTAAAGAAACAGCTAAGATTGCATTTGCACCTAATTTAGATTTATCAGTTGTGCCATCTAAAGCAATCATCTTTTCATCAATAGCTGCAATATTTGTTACATCCATACCGTAAAGAGCTGGTGCAATAATCTCATTGATATTGGCTACTGCTTTTTCTGTTCCTTTTCCTAAATATCTCTTTTCATCTTGATCACGTAATTCTAATGCTTCAAAAATTCCTGTTGAAGCCCCACTTGGTGCTGCACCAATGCCAACTACACCATTTACTAATGTTACAACAGCTTCAACAGTTGGATTTCCTCTAGAATCAAGAATTTCTCTTCCTACTACAGATTCAATATAATATTTTGTCATTTCCTTTCCCTCTTTCTTATGTATGTTAAATTAATCTAAACATAAAGTGGAGTCGGGCAAACTCCCACAGCTTGCCCAACCACATGAAGTAGTGATGATTGCTCATCAGTTGTATTGTTAAGATAATGATATATTATCAGACAATCTCAGCTTTGTCAATGATAACAATTATCATTATTAATTTTATTATTTTCAATTAAATATTCGCATAAAAAAAGCTACTCTCTATAAGAATAGCTTTTTTTATGCCCTTAATATACTTTACTTTTCAATTTCATATGGCCAGCTCATAATACCACCCATATCATATAAATTTGTATATCCCATATGTTCTAAAATAGCGCCAGCAGTTAAAGTTCTTACACCACTTCTACAATAGTAGTAAATTGGCTGATCAAAATCTGGTGCCACTTCTTCAATGCGCATTTCTAATTCTGGCAATGGAATATGAATACAGCCTGGAATATGGCCCTCCTCATATTCTGCTCTTGAACGAATATCAATTAAAATGATTTCCTTATTTGTATCTAAATTAGCTTTTGCTTCTTGTACATTTAATTTTTCTATACTCATATTATTTCTCCTAAGTTATCTCCCCTTTTACTCTACCTAGCTTCCCCATTAAAGTCAATCTTTAAAACTTAAGAGCGTCTGTTTCATTTCCCATTTTAGTATCATTTATTGGATAAGTTTTTATACGTTGTAAAAAATAATACACCTGCTACAAAAATAAGAACGGACATACTCAAACTCATCATAAGCCTATTTAATAGCACAACTACAATTCTTACCCCGCCAATAAACATAAGTAAATAGCTTGCATACAACAACAATTTCATATAAATTTCTTTATTTTCCATAGCAACCCTTCCTCACTAAAACATTATAAATGACTTAATATTTCTTTGACTGCATTTACAAATTCCTATGGTGCATCTAGATATGGATTGTGTCCTGTTTCTTATATATATTATATTTTCATTAGGATAGAACAGTGCTCTCAAATAAAAATACCTTTCGATTTATAGATATGACTTTTCTATAATGCGAAAGGTATTTTTTATCTAAACTATTAAAATCTATTGCTTTCTAATCTCTTAATGGCACTAGGGGTTCCTTCCCCTCTTCGACCACATGCATAACTCCCCACATACCTGATTCAACGTCCCATGTAATATTGGCAGATTGATACATATAATCGCCTGCTTGACCTATTCCCGCTGTTGCACCACCTAACATTTCTCTCTTATAACTATCTCCTATAGTTATTGCACCTTCTGTACCTATAATTGGTGAATTAATATTTTCACTTTCACTATGGCAAGCATGTTCATGCAGATAAAAACTCGTTGCCCTTGGTTTATCTGCTGCCATAAGCAACTTGAAGGTAATTGGATCACCTGGGTTTGCATAAAATATTGGTGTTGCTATATCTGATAAATCTCCTGGAATTGAAGAAAATACATCGCCTATATTAGGGTTAAGCAATAACCTATTATAAAATGGCTCACTTCTAAGGTTATATCCTTTCATACCTTGATCCTCTGTATCAAATTCATCACCATCTGGTGCGATTTCAGGATTAAAGAAAAACTTAGGAAGGATTTCTCCATTTTTATCCTCCATATAAATACCATTTTGTACAAGTAATACGAACTGTCTGTAATCTGGTAAAAATGGATTAGCTATAATAAGCTGTTCTCCCCATCGTGTTCTCTTACCCGTAAAAGGATTATAATATTTTGAACCCATTTCTGATAAACTTACAGCACCAAATAAACCATGTTTTCTGTGATTCATCACATCTCCCATATCTACCACAATAGCCTGCGTAGTAGTCTCAGGATAAAACCATCTATAGGTAATAGACTCACATACACCTATTGTTTGATCTGGATTAAAGCCTACAGTTGCGCCATCCGAACCAAGTACATCATATTCCGCTCCCTGACTATTCATAGAAACTCTCGGACTATAAGGCCAAGGTTTCTGTACGGGTACTTCAGGAAACTGAGGAACATCTAATTCTTTAGGCATCAGATTCACAAGTGTAAGTTCGATACCTTCTCCTGCATTAGCTGTAATAATAAAAGGTTCTGGTTCTTTGCTGCCACTCATAACTGCTACCGCATCCTTATAATCTACAAATACCATACCATATGGATCGTTATCTCCAAATTGATTGTAATTAATCTTCTTCTGAACTGCTGCTACATGATACTTTCTAACCTTAGTTCCTTTCGGGAATGGATGTCCTGGTGATGTTGCCTTAGGTGGAGGGCTTCCTGTCTTTTCTGGTAAAGGTGTTCTCCTTGGTGGTAAAAGTGGCCTATCGCCAAGCGGATATAAGCTAGGCATAAATGTGCCTCTTACTCTAGTAATTCCCCAAACACCTAACCATAAGTCATCCATACCACCAGAATAATAAAGTACATCAAAGTCTCTCTCATCACTTAAGCTATCTAATGAAAATTCAAAGGTAAATGTTTCTGAAATACCTATATGCTGTTCTTGTACAATTGGGGAATCTACATCTGTTCTATCTCTATGCCACATATAACGATTAAAGTTAATTGCATGAGATTCCTCATGGGCCCCATCGATTAATCTTACTCTTACAGGATCTCCTGCATAGCCTTCAAATACAGGTGTCCACGGATCTCCATGTACATATGAACTAAATACATAAGCCGGGTCTCCGCCTCGAATTTGGAATGGTGCACTACGATAATTAAAGGCGACAATACCCATATCCTCCATCATACCTGGTTCATCTGGTGGATTAAGCGGATTATTATCATCATAAGCTGGTACCCAGTCGTGTACAGCTAAACAAAATTCCCTAAAATCAGGACTAAATGGATTCTTAATAACAGCCTGTGTCCCAGCTTCAATAGGTTCTCCTGTATGCGAGTCAAAAAACTTAGAGCCTTCTGATTCTATAATCGCACCCCCGAATAAACCGTGAAGCTGTACAGAATTTGCAAAAAGGTGATCATGGAAGAAACAAACCTTCAATTCAACATCTGCATACCATCTATAAATAACCGTCTGTTCATGTGCCGTACCTGTCATATAGTTCCAGCCCGTATTGGCTCCATCAGAAGATAACACATCAAACTTTACAAAGTGTACGTGTGTAGATGCAAATAAGGTATGGATAAGAAGCTGAAAGGCATTAGGTCCTAATTCTTCTGGAAACTTATTTGTAAAATGAATTTCTATACATTCTCCTGCCAGTGCTCTAATGAATAGTGGTTCTGGATTTTTAAGCCCCTTCATAACTGCTTCTTCATCTTTTGCTAATACATAGAATCTGCCCTCAGGATCATGCCAATTGGCTTCATTATAAACAATATCTCGCTGAATACCTACAATATCATATCGCCGTATCGGTGCACCTGGCGGACAGGGATTTACAAATAATGCACCTTCTTTAAAATCATCTACTAATGCATTCTGTTCTAATGGCGTAATTGGAAAATCTCTATCAAATCCAATGGGTGGTACTGGACTTCTGCAACCCACTTTGCCAGGAATAAAAAATGGGAAGCCAGGACGCTCTGCTGTAGGTTTTGGCGGACATGGCCTATCTGGAAGTGGCATCAATCTCGTAACTGGTGTGCCATCCGGATAGCAGCGATTGCCTTCTTCAAGGACATCATGAATACGTTGAATTCCCCACATGCCTTCGTCAAAATGAGGATATAAATGGCAGTGATAAATAACATCTCCATAGGCTTTCTGCAAACTTCCTGCACCATATAAGATATCAAATCCAATCGTTTCACCTGGACTTAATGCACGTGAGTCATTTAAAAAGGATTCTTGTACACTAGGCTCTGATAACCATTGCTGTAAGTGCAAATGGAAAATATGCGTTTCTTTAACGCCGCCATGAATAGCATACCATCTTACAGGGTCACCCTTATAGCATCTAGGAAGAATGGTAGGTGGTGGATCACCAAAAACCCATGAATCATGGTGTACCTCTTCGCCTTCACAGAAAGGACATACGACCCCCTCCATAATAAGATTCATTCTATTACGCATAGGTTCTGCACGGTAATTTATAGAGTGTGTCATCGCCGCAAAGCCTGTCATGGGATCTACTGGTGTTTCACCAAATCGATTTTTAACGGCCGCTTCATCATGAAAAATAGTTACAAACTCTCTAAAATCAGGTCTAAATGGATGATGTATATCTGCAAAAACACCACTCTTAAGTGGACATCCTGTCTGTGGATCTGTCCATGTACTACCCGGTGCCTCTACCACAATAGCACCAAATAATCCATGTATATTGCTTCCGATTTCTGAACTTAAAGCATTTCCCAAATCACTAAAATGAAAGGCTCCTTGAATTTCTGCTTCCCATCTATAAACAATTGTTTTATTAGGTTGTGCTAGTGTACTTACATTACCGCCTACAAAAGCCCCATTAGATTGCTGCACTTTGTAAGGCAAAGCCTTGACATTTATGGATGCCGCAAAACACAGCTCATTCGTAAAGCTAATTTCTACTGTATCTCCTTCATGGACACGTATAACTAAGGGTTGCACTAAATCAACGTAGGTTCCTGGACATCTTCTTATAGCATCTTTTACTTTTTCCTTATTTTCATCTAAAACATACATAAGACCATTCGGGTCCACATCACCATATTTATTATAGACAATAGGAACTTGAATGGCTGATATATCAAAATGTCTAACCATTATTTCTTGCCCCCTGTCTAATTAATCGCTGGCATCTGGCCCGGTACCTCTTCTACAAAAAAAGCTGAAATCTGATCTAATTGAATTGTAAAAACACGATTCTTTAATGGTGCAGGTACACCAAACTCACTTAATACATAGATTTGACTAGGATCTGCATCTTGTAAGGTGCCTACAACAAAAAATGGAAAAGCTTCTGTCATAACAAGTATTTTATTTCCGATGCCTGCTGATAACTTATTTAATAATGAACTTCTCACAGTTTCTTCCTCCTCTTAATAAAGTGAAAACCTAATATTATAATCAAATGGTGTAAACCATACTACATTCACTAATGGAATAATAAGTTCTGTCGGAAAGATGTACTCTGGCGCATTGCTCATCTTAATATTTACTTTTGTAAGCACAACATATTCATCTGTTACCTCTGCTACTTGTGCACATAGAATAGGTCTAAATACTTGATTGAGTATATTCAATTGATTAGCATCTAAGACAATTAATAAGACTTCATTTAAATATGCTCTTAGTTCATTAGCTAAGTCTTCTCGCGTAAATCTATTAGTTGTCTTCACACTCGTACACTCTTTTTTCTGATGCGCTTTTCTATTTTTACTTACAGGTCCTACTGACATAATCAATCCCCCTATTTATTAATGCTCATGCACATTATGATCCTTGTAAAATTTTAACTCCCCTGCTATAACTTCTCCTTCAATATTAATAGGCGCCCCCTGTAAATCTGTTGCATAAACATATATTTGTGCCCCTTTATCTACATGCTGATGTTGAAGTGTAAATAAAATACTTTGTGTTGATCCGTCCTCTTTAAATAAGGCAACGCCATAATGTTCTCCATCACCTTCAAAATATTTTAATGCCTCTACATTCACCATAGTTATACCGTTTATCTCACTAGTCAGTTGTATTTTTCCCTTATATACTTGCATCTCACGCTCTATTAATACAGTAAAATTCATTCTAGTACCACTTCTTCTATCTAGTATAGTGCCCCCTCCCTCTATAAGCGTTTCATGATGACTCATCCTCGGCACATTACAAACCTCAGGTGCGCATACAGGTGAAAATACACCATTGCACATAGAATTATCAATATACGAAATAGCCGGCTGTGGACATCCTGTATCCAATGTCCCACATTGTTGATTCATTTGCAAACTACATACCTGCCTCTCTTTTGCTCTTCTATATCGCTTCTTTTCATTCGCCTGGGTGTGAGTTTCCATTTACACCTCATCCTCTCTTATATTAATACAGCTTGTTGCACTATTATCATATGCTTGGGCATATATTTTGGGCATATATTTTGGGCATATATTTTGGGCATATATCTTGCGACTATATATCTATTCATTTTTTATCTATTCTAAAATTCCTTTACAAATTTATTAATATTTTATATAATATTTAATAACTTACCGGGGTGTGGCCTAGCTGGTAAGGCGCTAGACTGGGGGTCTAGAGATCGCGTGTTCAAGTCACGTCACTCCGATTAGCTTTAAAGTATTTAAAACGCAAAGAAAGCCTAGCTTCCACTTAATTGTAGCTGCTAGGCCTTTTTCTACTTATTGCAACAATTAATCTGAGTCGTATCTAACTGCCTCAAAATTAACTTAATATACATCTTTAATGTATCAATACTATGTGCAAAGCTCTCTTGTACTTGCTGATAACTGACTGGTTTTATATTAGGATTGCCTTCTAAACCAGCATCATAATCTGTGATAACTGATATATTCAAATAACACATTCCTAATTCCCTTGCCAAATAGCATTCAGGATATTGTGTCATATTAATAGTATCTCCGCCTATCAATTTATAAAATCTACTTTCTGCCTTTGTTGAGAACATCGGTCCTTCTATTACTATCATAGTTCCCTGTTTATGTACTGTTATTCCCATTTCATTTCCAACCTTTATTGCTAACTCTCGTAAAGCTTCACAATATGGTTGCGCCATTGATATATGCTCTACCCCTTCTATGCGAAAGGTATTATCTCGTTTGTGCGTAAAATTTATATATTGATCTGTAATTACAAAATCTCCTATCTTCATTTTTTCATTTAAACTTCCACATGCGGTTGGTGCAATAATCCATTTCACTCCTAATTCTTTTAATGCAGCTAAGTTTGCTTTATATGGAATATTATGTGGTGCATATTGATGTTGCTTGCCATGTCTAGGAATAAAAGCTATCTTTTTGCCTTCAAATGTTCCTATAGCTATCTTATCACTTGCTTTTCCATAATGTGTATCTATACTTACTTCTTCCATATGTTCAAAGAACTCATAAAATCCAGAACCACCTATTATGCCAATGTCAACCATACAAAATCCCCTTCTTATTTAGTATTTTTATATCTCTTGTAACGCTCCTATATATTCCTCTAAATAACTCTCTATGTCATTTTTAAGATAGACATCATTAGCATACTGTACTTTTAATGTACACTGCTCACCATAATCAAAAATTCTTAATACAAATATGTATTCTATTTCCCCATAATCTGCACTATATGCAAAGTCCCATATTCTATCTTCTCCTTTAAAGTTATTCATAAGCTTTTGATAATCAAAAACTACATATACGATAGGTATATCCTTATACTTCTGTCCCAATTCAACTACGTCATATCGTCCTGAATTCTGTCTAATTTCTTCAATATCATCTTTTACTCTTGATATAGTTTGTAATAAACTCTCTTCTTTATTATAAAAATTATAATATACAAACTTAGTAAAGAATCCTATAGTATTAGCTTTTTTAAGCCTTCCTCTTCCATCATTAAATAAACCTATAGTAATCTTTTCTTCACCGCTCCTTCTAGCTAAATTTCTCATAAAAACAGCTAATAAAGTAATATATTCTGACACATGATATACCTTACAAAATTCTCTTATTTTTATAAGCAATGTGTTCTCCATTACATTTATGACATTCTTATATACCCTATTAAGCTTAAATCCTTCTATCTTCTTATCTCTAATATCATAACCAACTGGTGAGATATTATTAACATATACCTTACATTTTTCTTCTTCCTCTATGTCATCTATTCCTATCATCTTTGACTGTTGGCGCATATATCCTATAAAAGGAGTACCAATTCTTTTAGGATATACCTTTTTTAAATAACGTGTTTCTAATTCATCCATAAATAAATAAAATGATAAATAGTCAAATACAGCATGGTGTATACTTAACATAAGTATTTCGCGCTTATCCTTTTTCAATATCTGGTATTCTATTAATATCTGATTTTTTATATCAACTAAACTTTGAATACACATCAGATCCTCAAGGGCTACGCTATTTACTTCTCTTATTACTCCCAAAAATTTTGCTTCTTCTCCTAAACGCACCCAATATTTCTTGCCTCTAGACTCAAACTTCAACTTAAAGGCATCATTATTATTTATCGTTTCCTTAAATGCCTGTTCAAATCGCTCATAATCTAATGGCTGAACCAATGGTATTAAATATCTCATTATATTCAGTTTTTTCTCATTGCCATTAACTCGCATTTGCTGTTCTATATTTAATAAATGCTCTTGAAATGTTAAACATCTCACCTTTTTATTGCTCTGTACCTCAATCTCATCAGTCTTATACGCTCTTTTTCTTTTGATTACATCTGCAATTTCTCTTAATGTCATTGTTTCTTTAACTTCTAAAATTGATATTCCTAAATGCCACTGTTGTTCTATTTTATCTAACAATTTAATAAGACTTAGTGAATCTCCTCCTAACAGCATAAAGTTTTCTATAGGTTGAGGTGCCTCCACATTCAATATATCTTGTACACTTTCTAAAATAAATTGTTCCTCTTCATTTCTAACTACTTCTTTATCTATACTACGTAAAAAATTTAATTTATAGCTTTTAAGTGCCTCCACATCTACCTTTCCATTTATATTTTTAGGAAAACTTTCTACAGGAACATATAATGCCGGAATCATATAATGTGGTAGAAAAGAACTTAATTCCTCACTAATCCTAGCAGCACTTATATTAGGCTGCCTTACTTGAATATATGCTACTATCATATTTTTATCTTCATTTTGTCTTACTAAAACTTTAGCCCCCTCTATATAGGCTAAACGCTCTAAAGCTTGTTCGATTTCACCTAACTCAACACGATACCCTCTAATTTTAACTTGTTTATCTTTCCTTCCAATATAAACTACATTTCCATTCTTTCCCCATCTACCTAAATCACCTGTCTTATACATCAGGCAACCATCTGCTAATATATCTGGCAAAAATGCCTGTTCTGTTAAATCTTTATTATTAATATATCCCAGTCCTACACAATCCCCTGCTATATATATTTCTCCACACTCATTAGCTTTTACCATTTCTTGCTTCTCATTTAAAATATAAATTCTAATATTATTCATTGGCTTTCCAATAAAAACTTGTGGTTCTTCTTTGATTATCTGTTGATCTAAATAATAAGTTGTCGCTTCCACGCAGCACTCTGTTGGTCCATAAATATTAGTAATCCGTCCTAAAGGATGATACTTAAAATATGTCGCTACGCTTTTATTCGGCAATACTTCTCCTCCTACCACAAAATGTCTTAACATACAATTTGTCTTTTCTTTTATCAATATATTATTAATCATATTTAAAAGAACAGGTGTCCCATCACTAATATCAATTTTATTAGTCTCAAAAAATTCTAGTACCTTCTTTGCATCTCTGTTCCATCCTTCAGGTAAAATATAAAGCGTATGTCCAAATAATAATGAAGGATATATTTGTTGTGCCGACATATCAAATACGAAAGTAGCTACCACACCTATATTTAATCTTTTTTCAGGATACATATCATAAATTTCTTTTTTTAAGCCCCAGACCATATTTAAAATGTTTTTATGGGTTATCTGTGCACCTTTAGGCTTTCCTGTTGAACCCGATGTGTACATAATGTATGCACGTGTTAAAGGCTCAATATTAACTTCTTCCTTTTTGCTACTGTTCATCTTGCCTTCTATTATTGCATTATACTCCCATTCTTTCACTTCTTTAAGTGACATATTGTTTATCTTCTTATGCGTAACAAATCCATCTGCCTTAGCATTCATTAACATATATTCTATACGTTCAACAGGGTATATTACATCTAATGGTATGTATGTATATCCTGCCTTTAAGACACCTACTAATGTTACAATATATTCTATAGAACGTGGTAACAATATACCTATCACACCATTTTTAGCTCCTATCTCCTGCCTTAAGCTATACGCAACTCTTTCTGAAAGCTCATCTAATTCTAAGTATGTTACTTGCTTATCTTCACATACAATAGCTACTTCATTTCTCTTACTTTCTACTTGCTCTCTAAATAAATCTACAATATTACGTTCTTTGGGATAGTATCCACTATGACTGTAGCATTCCAATAATTGTTGTTTAGAATTAATATTCGTATATGTACATGCTAAATCAAAATTTATTACCTTTTTCTTCTCCTTTATAGCTAACAAAATAAGTCCTACTAAATCTGCTTCTTTTCTCTTAGGGTTTATCGGTACGTTTTTAATCTCTGAAAAAAATTGCCCATGGAAGATAATAGAACCAGTCCCTAATAAATCATTTTCTATATGTGTTGGCTTCTCTATAAGATTTGAAATATTGCCATTGGAATCTAATATCACGGCATAATTATTTTTAATAGCTTCCTCATTCTTAGTATGAAGTGTCCCTAAGATTATGTCATATGATTCATCATAATATTTCTCTATCATCTCTTTATACTTTGGTTTCTTAAAGTATTCATCTCCCAAACTTAAAAAGACATCTTCCTCCTTGACCTTTTCATAACATAATGCTATAGCTGCTAATATTCCCCTTGCTTCCTGTTGTATGAGATATTCGATTTGAATTTTATCTTTATAAACACTTAATTCCTTCTGTATTTCCTCTTCTGTGCTACTTATTACCACAATAATTTTATTAATTTCTCTACATTCCAATAAGTTCTCTACAGTTTGTGCAATAATAGTTTTTCCCTCAATAGGTAATATACACTTATTATTTTTACCAGTAATCTTTTTTATCCTTGTTCCGTTTCCTGCAGCCAATATTAGTCCTATCATAGGTATTCCCCCCTACTTTTTGTCATGCACTCATTTACCCGTTTTCATATACTGTTCAATAATAGATATTACAGATTGTGTCTTATATGTCTGCTCTAATTCTTGTTTTACTCTTTCAACTCCTTGTTGATAAATATCATCTTGCTCTATTGTTTTTATTGCCTGTAATAATTCCTCTGGATCAAATGGATAGTTCTTTAATAAAATACCCGCTTTAGCCTTTTCTACGGCTCTTCCTACTTGATAACAATGATAATTATATGGATATATAATCATTGGTGTGCCACAAAATATTGCTTCTCTCACCCCTGTTATCCCACCATGACAAACCATTATCTTTGCCTTAGTTAATATATCTATTTGATTGATAAACTCATTTATCATTACATTCTTAGGTAACTCATCTTCATTGTATTTTAATAATTGATATTGTGCTTTTCCTCCACTTGATACCTCTATTTGCTCATCAGTACTTTTCAAACAACATATCATTTTTCTTAGTACATTAAGTTCCTCTTGATTTTGTACCGTTCCTCTCGTTACATAAATTAAATTTTTGTCCTTACTTGGCGCCTTTACTTCTAAATGAAATCCACAATATTTATGGGATGCATCTAGTTCATTACTAGCAATTTGAAGCATGGGTGAGGCAAGAGCAATACTTAGATTAGGTATATGTTTGCTCCTCTTTCCTACAATGGCACTATATCTATCTGTTAATTCTCTTGCTAATTTTTTCTTATGTAAAATAATTTGTTCGATATTAATTTCTTTATTTATTGCTTTTACCACTACATTATTTAAATAATCTCTATATGTTTTGTTGTACTTATCCATACTATCCCATGTAGCAGCTTCTATTGAAAAGTATGGTATATTCAATTTCTCCCCAAATACACTTCCCCAATTTGCCACAGAATCATACAAAATACATTCTGGCTTAAAGGCTTTCACTTCATCTATATGGGAATTATACACAGCTGATATGAGCTCTACATTAGCACGAATTGCCTGACTTCTTATTCCTCTTGAAATATCTAATTGAAATGGCCCTAACTGTTTATCTTCTTGAATATTAGCTGGCAACCTATAAAATTCCTCTACTTGATTAGTATAATATTTTACTTGTATATTTAGCCCTTCAAACATATGTTGAAACTTAGGGGTAGTATAGCAAATAACCTTATTATTAGACTCACTTAATTGTTTTAATAAATTTATATTAGGATTCATATGTCCATATAAGGGAAGCATAAAATAAATTATCTTATCCACACTCTCAACCTCCACTTTATTAGACTACTTGCTTATCTTCTCTGTAAATTTTTTTAATTTCACTCTCCGGAATCCAAAAGAATATATTTTTAGACTTTATAGGATATAAGAAAAAGCCGTCTTCTCTGTGCCATTCATCAATAATACTCTCTTCCCTTGCTCCTCTAAAAGAAGCACCATTATTTAGCTTTACTAATATACTCTGGTCAGTAATTTCCTCTGGAGCTTGTGAATCTTGTATTTCATTGTAAATGTCATTTCGCCCATTAGAATATATAATTCTATAAATATCACTTTTCCTAAAGAAAACACATACCTCAGATTTTACACTAGGCCTTAAACCAATGAATTCATTTGATTCCCCTTCAAATATAACTTCACCTGAATAACTAATTAAATGACTGTTCGTAACCACTATTCTATCCATATTTTTCTCCTTATCTTATCTGCATAAGTAGTCTTGCTTTATTCCCAAACTCATTAAGCATGTTTAAATCAAATTGGTCTGTCACTACAACTGGATGTAATAAATCTAATTCCTCATACTTATTGGTTAACCACTTCATACCTAATTCTTCTAAACGTTCATATTGTTCTGTTCCTGGAAAAGGTGTATTAAATGAATAATATATCTCTATCTTCCCAAAATGTTTACTGTACATTCTCTCCATAAAACTTAATGTATCATTCATAGTTTCCTTTGTATCACAATAATGACCAAAAATAAAACTTAAGGCAACTCTTACGCCTGTCCCTACTGAAAAATCAATCAGTTCTTCTGCTTGCTCTATATTCATTTGCTTATGTATTTTATTTAGAACATCTTGATTGCCACTTTCTATCCCATATTGTAAACGTTGACATCCCCTTTCCACCATTTCTTTTACCAGTTCACCATTTCCATATAAAGCATCTACTCTAGATTCACATCTCCACTTATACTGAAGTTTTGATTCTTTAATTAATTCCACATATCTTCTCACTCTTTTTACAAATGCAGTAAATGTATCATCAATATAGTATACTTCCTTATCCCACCCAGCCTCAGTTAAAGCTAGTAACGTCTCCATAAAAACATTTTCTATATCCCTAATGCGATATCTTGCACCGGCCATTTTAGGTGCTGCACAATAAATACATTTTCCAGGACAACCACGGCTAGAACTTATCGTTACGAAATATGATTCTAGAGCACGTTGTATGTATTTTCTCTTTATAAGTGGCAATACATCCAAGTCTTTCATTGGTTTTCTATCTTCATTCTTAATTTCTGTCTTTTCATCTTGTTTATAAGTAAGCCCCTCTATCTCACTATAACTTATAAGTTTTTCATTTGTTCTAATAGCTTCTGCAAGTTCTAAACTGGCGGATTCTCCTTCACCTCGTAATATAAAATCAATGCCCTTTAGTTTCACATCCTGTGCTAATGAAACATGTGCTCCTCCTACTGCAATCTTAGTCATAGGGCGTTTTCTTTTAATATACTTACATAGCTTCAAACACTCATTAAAGTTTTCTGTATATGCTGAAATTCCCACATATATAGGATTTAATTCCTCTATTTTGTCAATAATATCTTGTCCTGATACAATAGTGACTGATTGATCTATTATTTCCACATGGTATCCATGCATCTCTAAATATGTACCTATTGACATAACCCCTAACGGTGGTAAATATAAATTATCTGCTGCATCTCTATTTTTTACATTTGATTTAATAATTAAAAGTACAGAATCCATAATTCCCCTCCTTAATCAATAACTCTTTTATATGCTTGTCCATCCACCATCTACTAATATATTATGCCCTGTAATCATCGTCGCCATTTCGCTAGCTAAAAATAGTACCGCATAAGCTACATCCTCTGGTGTTGCATATCGCTTTAATGGAATTTGATTTAGTGCCTTCCTTTTAAATGCACTTTCTTGTAACATCGCCTTATTGCTTTCGGTAATAACAAATGTAGGTGAAACACAATTAACACGTACATTATATTTTGCCCATTCATATGCTAATGCCTTTGTCATATTAACTATACCGCCTTTACTTGCACAATAAGGTGCTCTTTTAGTATTACCGATCACTCCATGTTGAGAGGCAATACTTACCACATTTCCCTCTCGTCTCAAAAGTGATGCTATTGCAACTTGTTGTGTTAAAAAAAATGTTCCTTTTAGGTTTAAGTCAACTATACTGTCCCATATTTGCTCTGTAACTTGAGTAGCATCACAATAATTATTTGTGCCTGCATTATTAATTAAGATATCTATCTCTCCTTGCTCCTCATTTATTTGTTTGACTACTCTTTCAATCTGTTCATATTTAGTTAAATCCATGCTATAATTGGCAACTTCAACATTGAATTCTGCTTCTAAACTTCCTTTTACTTTTTGTAATTGTTCTTGTTGTATTTCTAAATCTAATAAAACAAGATTTGCACCATGTGCTGCAAATGTATAAGCAATACCTTCCCCTATTCCTCGTGAAGCTCCTGAAATCATTACCTTTTTATTATTAAAATTCATTGTTTTTGTATACACAACCTATCTTCCTTTCTCAAACAATTGCATGACGCCCTTTAAGCTGCCATTCTATAATGATTTGCTGCACACTTGCTTTTTATATTGGTATGAAGAGATTTTACTTTCTTTCTTATTTACTTTCATCATATAAAGCTAAATATACGATTGCTTTCCTTTTTATATAAATTAATATAATAAAGAGTTCGCCTTGCTACATCCCAAATTATAATAAGTATTAACATAATCACTATTGCCATACCATATCTTGGAATAAAGGCTATGATTTTATTACATAATCCCTTCAAACATATAGACCAAAAGAGTGGATAAAATATAAATGCTGCTCCACCATATAATGCTAATAATATTTTTTTATCTTCATTGACTTGAATATTTTTAAAATCTTGTTTTCTAAATAACATTGCCATAAATATTAATATAGACTTATCCATTAGATTATTAACGCCTGCTAAAGCTGCTACAAACCAATAGCCATCCATTTTTACTAATGGCATTAAATTATATATAATAATCCCAATATTAAGGAGGTAATAATATACTAGACCACTAACCTCTATTCCCTTTATAAGTAACAAAAAATATACCCCTAAGACTATATTAGCTAATACAAAATTTATATACACACCAGATAATGCCACAAATGCAGCTTCTCTTCTCTTTTTAAATAAATATATGTCACTTACATCGCAGTAAAAACAAGGAAAAAAGAAGAATAGTACAATCCCCATTCTGCTAATCTTTCCACCATATTTACTGCACACTGTTGCATGGCCTAATTCATGCAATACAATAGTTAAAATTATTGCAATCATCATCAAAATAATATCTAATCCCTTTAAACTTCCTATCTGAGTTATAGACGAATATACGTTCTCAATTTTTAATAATGCAAGAACTATATTAATTACTGCTAATACATTAATTGCGATGACACCCCATACTGTAAATAATGGTCTTATAATAGGACATACTTTATTAAGCACTTTCGTTGGCTCAATATCAACTAAAGGAATATGAGACACATTTTGAATCTTTTTCCTCTTCTTATTTACCTCACTATCCTCTTGTAAAAATCCCCATTCATCAAATTTTTGCATCAATAACTCTTTAGCTTCATTATTTAAATTAAAACTCAACTTAGTATCTATATTTAGTTCCATAGGAGATTGAATGCCTAAAACTTCAAGTAAAAAACTAGTTTCACTAGCACCTAATTTCACATACTTATTAGATAATTCATTTTTAACAATATACTCACGTTCATTAACTTGATTAATTTCTAAATAATTATGTTTCATTTTTCTCTCCTTTTATCATTTTTTACTATAAAGATAAATCGATAAAATGTTATATAGTTATAACATTTTATCGATTTACTGTAATCATCTTATACAATTTTTTATGTTGGAATTGCTGCTAAACCAATAACTGCTGCATAAGCTGCTACACAGCCACCTGCAACTGCTGCGCCAGCTACTACACCATCACAGAAGTCTTTACCAGCACCAAGTTCTTCTGCTTGTTCTAATTCTTCAAATTGAACTAATTTTTCATTCATTCTCCTTCCCTCCTTTCCTATTATTTTTTATACTCTTTTTTATGTCGCAATACCTGCATAAACACAAATTCCAATGATTCCTACACCTACGCAAAAACCTGCAACATAAGCACCATCGCCAAGTTCTTCAACTTGTTCTAATTCTTCAAAACATAACATCTCTGCATTCATTTCGCTCCCCTCCTTCTCTTTGAAAATATGTATGCAAAACCTTTTTAAGGTTATTGCCTGATTAGGTGATTTCTTTAAAAATATATTTATTAATAACATTTGAAAAAACGTCTACTATGTTATCTATCTCTTCATTACTTATTAAGTACGAAGGAAATAAACTAAATCCCAAAGTTCCTACTTCAGTAACAAAAAGATATACCAAAAGACCTCTTTTCTCTAAATTATTCAAACACTCCTCTAAAGCATCTCCTCTAACTCGCTTATTTTGTTTCCCTCTTATTTCTATACCAATCATTAACCCCTTATGCCTAATTTCAAACTCAACAAATCTATTCTTTAATTTATGTTTTAATTGGGCTACGAAATATTCACCTTTTTCAGTTACTCCCTCTATAATTTGTTTATTTTGGGATAAAATCTCCAATGTTTTATATGCTGCTGCGCAGGCTAATGGGTTTCCATTTTGAGTAGAAAAGTGTTCAATATGCGCTTGGTTATTTCTTAACACCTCTATAATTTGAGGACTAATAAGTGTAACTCCCATAGATAAATAACCATTGTTAATTGCTTTTGAAAGGCATAATAAATCCCCTTTTATATTGCTATATTCATAAGCAAACATCTTACCTGTTCTTCCAAATCCAGTTGCTACCTCATCTAAAACTAATAAAACATTATTTTCAGTACATAGTTTTCTCATTAATTCCATAGCTTCTCTAGGAACCTCTAAAATACCACCTGAACCAATTATAGGTTCTATAATTACACCAGCTAATTCCTCTTTATTCGCATCAAAGAATTCCTGAATATTACTTAACCATATCTCTACACTTCGCCATCTATCATAAGGCGTTTTAATCCAAGCCACCCCATCTATTAGGGGCTTATAATCCTCTACTAATGGTGCATCAATCCCACTAATGCTCATTGCCCCATAAGTTGTTCCATGATAAGATAAGTCAAATGCACCTATTTTTCTTCTTTGCCTTCTTCCTATTAAGCTTTGATACTTTCTACATACTTTTATGGCTACTTCTAAAGCTTCTGAGCCACTACATGAATAAATTAGTTTATTAAAATCTCCTTTAAAGTAGCTTATTAACTTTCTTGCATAAGTCAAAGTTATGTCTGCTACACCACTATTCAAATTAGTATAAGCTAGTTTTTCTAACTGCTTCATAATACTATCATTTATGAGCTGATTATTATAGCCTAACGGCATATTCCATAATCCACTAATTGCATCTATATAACGTTTGCCATGCTCATCATATATGTATATCCCCTCACCACGACATAATGTATGAGAATATGTACTATCTACTTTTTGTAATGGCAATATTACTGGACATTCCTCTAACATTCCTACCACCTTCTATTATTTAATAGGTCTATGTAGCAAGTTATATTCAAAGAATTTTGTATACGCTATATCGCAAACTTGCTCTATGATGCTCTTTTCAAGATTAAGTTCCTTAACTAAATAATTATTAATATCCTCTAATTTCCAACGTCTTAATAAGCACTCTGCAATGATAAAAATTTCTTTACTAATTTTATATACTTTATTGGTTACAGGTGACCAAATAGTATGCATTCCTTTGCATTCAGTTAAAAATACATACTTTGCAAAATAAGGAACTTCTTTTCCATATTCTTCACCCTTTGTATATAAAAACATATACTCATTGCTAATATTGATATCTTCAATCTTCACCTTTTCATATCCTTTGCATGATCTAATTATGCCAGGTAATACCTTAGATTCAATTACAAAATCTGATACATAATTCTTTGTCTTCATAATGTCACAGAATCTTTCTTTCATAAAATCAGGTAAATATGCACATCTTGTACAAATTGCCACTGCTGAACAAGTTGTACACTGGCGTCTACTTATTTCTTTTTCATAATACATATATGTATTTTGCTTAATGTCAAAATAAGCCTCTTGCATATTACCTACACTTATAGCATTATCAATACAAGGATAAATCTCACCTTCTTGATCCACTCTAAAATGAGGCAATTCTTCAACTTGGCAATAATTCCGACTCATAAATCTACATACATTTTGCAAATTATAATATTGTAGTGGTGAATGAGCTATCTTATTGGTCTCTCTAAATATTTCTGCATCCTCTAGTAATTTATCTAAATCCTCTATCTTCTCAAGTGTTAAAGTTATCATATACTCTTTATCTATCTTCTTCTTTATATCAACCTGTGAATAGGGCATTAGATGATACTTTTTGCCTGTAGCATTAGTAATACCATTCACATTAATCGGCATACCTTCACTAAATGTCACCATATTAATAGGCAACATATGATGCTGCATTAAAATTTCTTTCTTTTCATTTTGAAATGCATCATACCTAATAACTTCTCCAATGCGATTAAAGTGATATTTATCTACTAATTTTGTAGACTTCTCTCCTTCTGCATCATAAATATGAAGTGCACTATTAATACTACAGAATTCATTAAGCTTTAATAGGTTTTCTACTGATACTTGTGCTTTATCCAATACAATATGCTTAGTTGAACCTACTAATGAGACACCTACATATTCACAGGTCTGGCTTATTGTAAAACCTAAAGATAATGCATTGTAATTTTCTGAGTGGTTATCATTTATAAATTCTTTCAATTCATTTCCCAAATCCTCAATCCAGTAATCCCTTAAATCTGTACAATAAAAGCTAGTATCAATATCATTTTTAACCACATACTTCATCATTTTTTTAAAATCTTGTACTGACTTTCTGATAAGGCCATGATTACACCTAATACTTGAAATATTTTGTGGTCTCTTTATACTTATTAACTTCTTAATGTCATCTTCTGTCTTTATATCCAGTTTAAAAAATAATCTTCCATTGTCACTATTATTAATGAAATTACCTACCTCATCTATTGCTATCAACATTTCAAAACTAAATTGACTATATTGAGTGAGTAACTTATTAATAATCTCTTTATAATTAGGATGCTGATTGATTTCCATCGTTAATAGTGGAATACGTAATGCATTAATTCCTTCATACCTTTTATTAATTTCATCTATTTCTTTATAGATTTCATCTACATCACGGTACATATATGTATCTTTTTTCTTTCTTCCTATATATACCCCTACTTCTCCTGCTTTTTCCATAGAAACTATGTTATTTGAATATACTTCTATCCCACCTTCTACCTTATGAATGTCTAATTTCACATCTACATCTAATAAATTCAATATTTCTTGTTCATAATCTCCTGATAATACCTTTACATCCTCTATCTTTATTTCAAAGGGTATATCTGATTCAATTATAAAATATTGATTTATTTCTTCTAACTGATTTATCTCATGAGCAATTGCCATGGATAATTGAACATTTTCCTCATTCACAATATATACTAGATCATCATCTATAGTTGCAAGAATATCATCAGCACACTCCATAACAGATGGTAATTCATCCTCTACATACTGAAATGAGTCAATATTATACTTCTTCATTAGAGCCCTTAACATAGCTCCATTTATATTATTGCTTGTGCGGTATAGCCCATTTTTCCCCTTTTCCAAGTATATTACACATATTCTTCTATCCATTCTAAACTCCTCTGTATTTATTGGATTTTACTTATTGTGTCCTATTAATTACATTAATAAGTTTTTACATTCTTTTAGACATATTTTTATAATTTATAAAAGATAATGCACCAACTACAAAGATAAGTACTGGTAATCCTAAATTGGACATCTCATGACTTATAACAACTACTATAACTCTAATAATCCCTATCGCCATTAATAAATAACTTGCATACAATAATAATTTCATATAAATTTCTTTATCTTCCATGATGTTCCTCCTACCTACTTATTTTTTTAAAATACAAAAATTATATTTCCCCTGTACGTATTCTATTTCATAGGAAGTAAATTTACTTTGCTCAGCCTGCTCACATATCTCCCTCTTTGTCAGGCGTCTTAGCTTTGTATAAGACAAATAATGCTCAATATTTTCTTTAAATACGCTGGCAAAAAAGTTATATGTTATTAACTGATTAACGCTATCAACCTTTGGTTGATACACCACAACATTTAAGTGTCCTTCTTCATCTGTAAAGCTGTACTGTTCTAAAGGCCCCAGACCTATGCCATCTTTATCTACTGATTCTTCATCTAAAAAATCAAAGATAAAACATCCATTAGCTGCTAATACCTCATAGATCCCGTTAAAAAAAGTACTGAGTTCTCCTTTAATAAGACGTATGGTAGTTGCTGGAAAAATAACTACATTATATTTTTCAGGCAAGTTTAGGGCTTGTGCATCTTGATGATAAAGCTTTATATATTTTTTTATCCTCTTATATTGTGTATCTAACCTTCTTTCAAATATTTTTAACATGTCTTCTGATTTTTCCACACCAGTTACATAAAGTTTCTTTTTAGCTAGTGCAATACTTACCCTTCCGCCACCACAACCTAACTCTAATATTGGCGATTGATACTTCATACAGTAGTTTATGTAAAATCTAATATCCTCGTCTCCCATTTCTTTAGTCAATGCATCATAGTAGGATGAAAAATACTCGTTATAAAACTGTAAATCTAATACATTATTTTCTCTGCAACTATCTTTAATCTTTTTAAACATGCCAAAATAATTATTATCCATCGTCTCCCTCCTCTCTCCTTAGCTTTTAAATTTACAACATTCCTAGTTTCATCATAACTATTTCACCAATCTTATTGATTCCTACTTGATAGCCAAAATACATTCCTTCCATAATCATAACTACTAAAATGCTTTTTCCCGTACTTGCTTTTGTTATAATTTTAAAACCAACAATCACTAAACATATAAAACATATGTTATTTAAAGAAATTGTACTTGCCAAAATCCCCATAATCTGGTGTGTCTCTAAATATCCTGCCACAAATAAAGTTTTTAGCGAAAATACTTCTCCTAATACCCCAATTATATTTCCTATAATTAAATCCAAACAATAAATTGCATTTTGGACAACTTCAGCTAATAATACACATGTGCATAGTGGTTGGAATGCTCCTCGTAATTTAAATAAAAGCTTTATCCCACTTAATACTATTGCAGTTATTAAACCTTTAAAAAACAAGCCAAACACTGCCGTAATTGTACTTGTAATCTGAACTAGCCTATACTGCTCTTGCAACTGCGATTCATCTATCCCATACATTCTATAAATTTCATAAATCTGTTCTTTAAATAAAGGATTAAGATATGTTAATACCATAACAATTATGCCAAAAAGTAATAATCCTACTACTGCTACACTCATTCCCTGAGGAGGGTCCTGAGTGAAATTCCACTTCATCATCTTTATGGGAGAGTAAAATAGTTGCATAAAGTTTTTCCACCACGGAATCCTTTCCATTTCTTCTAATATTTTTTCGCGTTCTACTACAGCCCATCCTCCCTCCATCAAATCTTTATGTTGTAAATCTCCTATTCTTTCTTCATGTGAAATCTCAGTATTAGTATTCAATTCTTTTTCCTTTCTCTTTCCTTCCTTTTTATTATATTTTAAATTATTTATAATATATTTTCAATTCATTTTACACAAAAATATATTTCATTTGAAACATTTTTTATATTAAACACATTTTTTTAACAATAGCGCCCAATTTTTTAACTTAAGGATTCATCTTTTTTATTAGTATATTCCAGTCTTATTTCTCACAAAATACTTAGTGTTATAAAATCTTCTATTTCCTTTTATACAGAAAGGTGTTAACAATGAATCAAAAACTTAAAATCTACTTAGTCGTCTTTATGTCATCTATTTTTTTATGTTCAAGCTTACTTTATGCCTCTGAACAAACAGTTACGCCATCAGATATCAAACACTATACTAATGACCTATTATTACTTCAAAACCAAATTTTTTCTCTTGCTCAATATGCTATTTTTCCTACAGATGCTACCAATGCTTATGTACTCGAAAATAGCTTTAATAACATAGACAAATCATTAGACGTCCTTGCTAAAGATATTTATACAGACCTCGTTGCAGTATCTAATCAGTCACCTTATATAAATAATCTTAGATTGCTGCTTAATGCTACTAACTATATGCATAATGCGCTTTATGAATTAAATACCATTTTAAAAAGTACAGATTCTACCGACAAAATGCTTACCTTAGAACGCTACTTTGCATTTAGAATAAATGCTAAAAATACCTTTGCATTAATTTCTTCCTTATTAGCTGACTCTTAAAGCTTAATATTATAGCCTTAAGGTGTATCTATTACTTAAGCACAAGCACTACTATCTATAATATTGTGCTTGTGCTTCAAACATTCCGGCATATGTACCATCCTTAAGTGTTACTAGTTCTTCATGTTTGCCTATTTCTTTAATTTTTCCTTCTTCAAATACATAGATGATATCACAGAATTGACAAGATGATAGCCTATGCGAAATATAGATTGCTGTTTTATTCCCTATTAAATGATTAAACTGACGATAAATATCATATTCTGCAATAGGGTCTAATGCAGCCGTAGGTTCATCCAATATGATAATAGATGCATCTTTATATAACGCTCTTGCAATGGCTAGCTTCTGCTGCTGGCCACCTGAAAGCTCTATCCCATCTTCTTCATATCCTTTAAAGATATATGTATCTTCCCCTTTAGGAAGTCTAGATAGTGTTGTCTTTAACCCCGCCTCTTCAATAATCATATCTAAATTCTTCTTATTCTCGGCATCCTTGCTTTTCACCTGTCCTAGCGTAATATTTTCTTTAGCTGGAAAAGCAAATAGCTGGAAATCTTGAAAAACAACGCTTAATAGCTTTACATATTCATCATAGGCAAAATTTTTAATATTAACGCCATTTAATAAGATTTCACCTTCAGTAGGGTCGTACAACCTGCAAAGTAATTTGATAAATGTGGTCTTTCCTGCACCATTAGGGCCTACAATTGAAATATGTTCTCCTGGATGCAAAATCATATTAATATCTTTTAGCACTTTTTCTTCACTTCGCGGATAGGCAAATGAAACATGTTTAAATTCTACTGTATAAGCCTCACTTATAGGTACTGATTCTTTGCCATGGACAGTAGCATCTGGATACTCCATAAAAACAATAAATTCCTTTGCATAGCATACCTTTTTATATAATTCCTGAATATTAAATATTAGTGACTTTAAACTACCATGCAAACTTTCTCCTGCATTATAGTACATAGAAAAATCACCTAATGTCATCTCTCCTATTAGCGTCTTGTATCCTATTAATAATATTGTTAACAGACTTCTTAAGGTAGATACTATTCCGCTCCCTTCATCATATCCAAGCTGTGCCTCAGACTGTTTTCGCCAGATTTCAATTATGTCCTTGTTATAACTAGCAGCCTTATCCTCCATCATTTTCTCAGCACCATATAGACGAATATCTTTGCCAAAACGAATTTCTTGTAATGTCCAGAATAAATAGCCAAAAACACGATTTCGCTTAGCCATTTCCTTAAAAGACTTCATATCTATTTGATTCACTTTCTTCGTAAAATATCGGTCTAATACTAGAGAAATAGCATAAATGACAATGAGCCAAGGCATACCCATTACTAAAAGTACCCCCACTCCCAATAATGTAATGATGTTCATAATAATACTGCAAAATGCATCTGCCAATCCACATACCCCACCAGAATACCAGTCCATAGCATTCTTAGCTTTCTCCATCTGATCTAATACTTTAGGATTTTCTGTATGTTCAAAGTCCATTGTAATAGCCTTTTCAGAAATCAATCTTGCAAAATAGGGGTCTAATGCATCCTTACATTTATTCTTGGTTTCATTAATAATGTCTTTAAGCATATTAAGTACTGTGTTAAGTCCTACTGTTAAAACTGTATATAATATGAGCCGCTTTACATCCCTACTACCTAAAAGCTCATCAATAATATATTTAGGGAAGATAATATTAATAAATGGTGCAATACCATTTACTACGATATAAGCAAAGTAAATCATATAAAAAGAAGGTCTAAATCTTCCTGCTATCCTAAAAAACACCTTAAGTATATGCACCACATACTTTATAGAAAGCGTTTCTGCATTATTTTTCTTATGATTCATAAACTGCTCCCCCTTCTTTTTCATAATAGTGTGCCTGTACCGCAAACATGCGGGCATAAGCCCCGCCATCTGCTAAAAGAGAAGCATGCGTACCATATTCTATAAGCTGCCCATTTTCAAACATCGCCACATGATCACAAAAACGTGTAGAGGATAAACGGTGTGAAATATAGACTGCACTCTTTCCGCCTATAAGCTTATCAAAATTCTGATACATCCTATATTCTGCTAATGCATCTAAAGCAGCTGTTGGTTCATCCAATATGACAATGGGTGCATTTTTATATAAGGCTCTGGCAAAAGCTAGTTTCTGCTTTTCTCCACCTGATAAATCAATACCTTCTTCGCTAATAATCTTTAAAAGCTGTGTTTTGACCCCCTTAGATAATGCGTCTAGCTTTTCTCCTAGACCAGCCATTTTGAGGCACGCTTCAGCAAAATCTTCTTTTGTCTCTCTTTCTTCTCTCATGGCAACATTTTCAGCAAGGGAAAATGCAAATACCTCTATATTTTGAAAAACAGGTGAAAAAAGTTCATAGTATGCTTTGCGTTCAAATTTCCTAATGTCCGTTCCATTCAAAAGAATTCTACCTTCTGTCGGTTCATATAAGCGACAAAGCAGCTTAATAAATGTGGTTTTTCCTGCACCATTTAATCCTACAACAGCTAATCTCTCCCCTGGCTTAAGTGTAAGGTTTAGATTTTTAAGTGCATAACTTGCCGTATTGGGATACTTAAATGACACATTTTCGAAAACAAACTCATATTGCTCAGCCTTTACAAGTGGTTGTATGTCGCCTATTTCTTGTCCATCCTGAAACTCTAAAAAGCTCCTAAAATCATTAATTTCTCTAGATTGCTCACGCATATCTGTCACACCATTAAAAATACTATATAGGGTATAAAAAAATGTCTGTGCTGTACCTAAATATAGTGAAAAGTCTGCAATACTCATTTCTTTATATAAGACACAATAAATCAAATAGCCATATACTGTGCCTTGCTGGAACAAGATAATAAGTTGATTATAAATGCCACATAGCATCCATCTATTTCTACTCCCTACCATCTTTTTATAAATCTCTCCATGTAAGTGCTCATACTTCTCCATAATCCAACCTTTCATTGAAAAAAGGCGCATATCTTTTCCATAATTAAAGTCTGATACTGTATTTTGCATATAGGCATTTTTTCGCCAATAAGGTGCTAATGGGTCCCAAGTATGTACTTTATCCCATTTCTTAGCTGCATCCATATTCCAAAAATTCAACATCCCTAGTACAACTAATAGCACTACCATCCATGGTGATAAGGTAAATAAAATGCCTATTGAAATAACACTCTTCAAAAGTGTACTCATGCACATTTGAAAAGAACGCATCATTCCCTCTAAACCGTTCGTATTGCCCGTTGTAGCACGCATAGCCTTCTGACAGCTATCCAGTACTTTAGGCATTTCTAAACATTCAAAGTTCATATTTAAGACTTTATGAACTCTCAAAAGCATAAATTTCATCCGACTATCTATATAGCGCCACCAAGTCATATGATTACAATATATATCTAGCAATTTTAAGATTAGCATTACCCCATGTGCCATCAATACTACTGCCAAAAGCTGTTGCCAAGAAACCTTATTTTGAATTTGTTCAATAACTAGTTTCACAGTTACAGTCGGTATAAACGGCAATATTGCAGATGTTATCGTATAAACGATTAATAGTGCTATAAGTGGCTTTTGAAATTGAAATGTTCCTTTCATGGTATACATCATATTTTGAAATACACTATACTCACACTGCTTTGTACTTTTTTCTTTTTTGCCCACGCCCCATTCTCCCCTACTTATTAATTTTTAAAATTGCATCCCTTAACTCTTATATTATCAGAATTTTTTGTTTTTTAAAAGTTCATTTTTTATTTTCTTATTGAGCTATAAAAATGGGGACAGGTCTCTAAAATTACGCTGCTTTAGCAGCAATTTTAGAGACCTGTCCCCATAATTTTATGCTATTGGTGTAAGCATGCCACCACCTGCTAAGATGATTGTTTCGCCATTAAGCCATGCGTTTGCTTCATTGGCTGCATCATAATAAATGTTATAACCATTTGACGTGATATTTGTAAGTGTTTCATCTTCATCTGTGAAGACACTTACATAGCTATTGGCTGTTACATTCCATTTAGAATTGCTATCAAGTACTACTGTTACATTTCCGGTATTTTCATGATTCACAGCACCTGTAAAGTTTGTAGATTCTTGAAGTTTCATATCAATTGTACTAATCGCATCACATATCACATTCCCTTTTAATGTTTGTTGACTTGCATTAAACTGAAGGTCTGCACCATTTTCTCCTGTTTTACCCCAACCATCTTCATTACCTGATGCTTTGACTAAAATGCCGCTACCAAAGTTAAGCGTTGTACTTGTAAGATTAATAACACCCTCTGTATTTGTCACAAAGAACATTGGCGCTGTAGCATAAGTCTTGGAATCCTTTGCAATCGTTAAAGTAGAATTTTTAGCTGTAAATGTGCCTGTCCCGTTATTAGCATCTCCAGACATACTCTGATAAATCATAACCCCTACATCATCACAGCCGCCTCCATTACCTCGGCCAATAGCATATCCAGTGAAATTGACTGTATCAAGAGTAATAGAGTTTTTGCCTTCAATACC
Source organism: Clostridiales bacterium (assembly GCA_019418225.1). Taxonomy (GTDB): domain Bacteria; phylum Bacillota; class Clostridia; order Lachnospirales; family Cellulosilyticaceae; genus Cellulosilyticum. The sequence goes on from DYCF01000016.1 coordinate 46,573, forward strand.
AGCAATCATAGACCCCGTTGCAGTACCTTGTGAATTAGTTACGGTAATATTTCCTGTTGAATAAACACATGGTGAGCCATCACCTGTTGTATTTAACTTACTATCTTTTACTGTAACTGTTCCTTCTCCTCTATCTGTGGCGACTGCCGCGCAGTGGGCACCTGCCGTTTGAATAGAGATATTAGAAGCATTGATTGTGCCATTATATGTTGCATCTAATCCTCTTGAATGATCTTTAGTCGTTGTAATACTTGCATTAGAAATATTAACGATTGTCCCCTCTCCTGTTGAGAAAACCGCATTTCCCCCACTGGCAGTTGTTTTAATGGCTACGTTGCTAATATTAGCTGTCGCACCACCATTTACAAGAATGCCTGCATTAGCACCAAAAAAGTCACTTGCTTCTTCTACTGTCATCTCTCCAGAAGCTTTATTTAATGTGGCATCCTTAAGTGTTAAGATTCCCCCACTTGTTACTTTAATAGGTGACTGATTGGAATCTGTTGCTGTAATCTCCTCATTACTAATAGTTTGAGTCGTATCAACTACATAAACACCTGTTGTTTCTACACTGCTGCCACTCTCTACATCAAATCCGCCTTCTCCTGGTTTAGCTGGTGGTACTTCTCCTGGCAATACGCCCTCTGGTAATTCTGGTGGCTGTTCTCCTACTACTGTACTATCTGGTAACTCTGTTGTCTCTTCATCAGTTGCTACTTTAGTCGTTAACTGCATATTTGTGACAGCCTTAGTGGATGTCTTAGTTGTTGCCGCCACTGTAGGCACTGTAAAACTGGCCACTCCCATAGCACCTACTATGCTTAATGTAACTGCTTTATTTGCTACTTCTTCCATTCTTTTTAATAATTTCACTTTAAGGACCTCTTTTCATTATCTATTTTCTGTTCCCCTATTAATGCCTATTATTACGCGCTTAACTTAATCTTACCTTAATAGTTAGAACATTTATTGTTTTATAATAATTAGACAATGTGTTTAAAAGGTGATAGGCCTCTGACTTTATTTTGAATTAACAAAAAAGCCTGCCACGAAACTAATTTCGAAGCAGACTTATCCGCGTAATCTACATTATTTACCAGAGCTGTACCTCTATATTTTCCAGCTTCCAAATATCCTCTTTACTTTTTCTAAACTTATACACACGTTTAAAATCCTTTAAACCTTCATCATCGCCTATATAACCTTCTTCTATGATTAGACGTTCTTTATTCTCTAAGCCTATTTCTTTATTCCCTAAACCTAGTTCTTTATTCTCCAGTTCAGGTCCTTTGTCATCCTTTTTATCATCTTTTGGAATAGGTGGTGGTCCTTCCTTACCTATTGCATCATATTCTTTACGTTCTATAAAAACTTGTATTATTTCTATTCCTTCTTCATTTAGCGTAGGATAATCTACATCTTGTCTCACCTGAATAGGCTCTGTTGTTTCATCACTTACATACTGCTTTAAGATATCCCTTGCATATGGATTAGGATACAATTCTTCTAGCTGCTCCTTTAGTGCATTGTACATCTCTTTTGTTAATGTTTCCTTGATTTTTAATTCATTAATCGGTGCCTCTATTTCTTCTACCAGTTTGGTAGCCTCTTCTCTGTCAAAATTAATGCTTTGTATAACCGCATTTTCTTTTGTTAAATCTATTATTTGTTCTTTGCCACATCCACTGAGTATCGCTATACACATTAATACTATAGCTAACTTTCTCATCTGTATCTCCTTCCAGAATCTTCTTCTTCGCGTCGTCCCCTTATATTATATCGTCTCTTTTCTTCTTTTGAAATATTCTAAACTTAAAAAAGCCATTCATACCAACTCTTTTCTTGGCATGAATGACTTCTTTTCTTAATTTCTATAAGCTTTCATTGTCTCTTATCCTTATACGCTTCTTACATAAAGTCCATCAACTTGAATAACTGTATTGTCTTTTCCTGCCACAATGCAAATATCTACATTCTTCGTTCCCTTTGGAATAGAAAAACATGTACTTGTCATTTCACTACTATTCAAATCTACTATACATTTTCCATCTACCCATATTTGTACAAAGTTATCAGCGCCTAACTGATTATAACCAATTTCTAAAGGTTGTTCTTCCTCTAGGCCTTCATATCCCCATAGCGAGATTCCTTCCCAAGATGTGGGGGTTATAAACTTGATACTATATGCATCTGCACTTTCTAACTGCTTATACCCACTTATAAGATTCCAAGCTTCCTCATTAAACCCTGGCAATAAACTTTGTACCTCCGTACTATCGCCTACTTCTGATTCTTCTACACTATCGCCTGTCTCTGGGACTTCTGGGTTTTCTATATTATCACCCATCTCTGGGGCTTCTGGATTTTCTATACTATCACCGGTCTCTGGCGTTTCTGGTTCTTCTACCTCGGCGCTATTTTCAACAACCCTCAGTGGCATTTCATATTTTGTACCATAAGCCGATGTAATGGTAATAATAACTTCTCCTTCTGCCATGGCCTTAATATTTCCATTCTCACTGACTTTAGCGATACTTCTATCACTTGTCGCAAAAGTCACTGTCTGGTCTGCATAAGTAGATTCTAAGGCAACCTTGAGGAAATGCTTATCCCCTACTTGTATTGTACTAATCTCATTAAGAACTATAATAATCTCCTTAATGTCTTCTGTCTCATCTTCCTCCGGTGGTGTTACTTCTGGTTGCTCTGTTTCTTCGGGTGGTGTCACTTCTGGCTGCTCCGTTTCTTCGGGTGGTGTCACTTCTGGCTGCTCCGTTTCTTCGGGTGGTGTCACTT
>DYCF01000016.1:49468-99347 GCA_019418225.1 Clostridiales bacterium
CTGGTATTTCAGGCACTTCTAAGTTATCGCCATATTCATATGCACCGCAATCTATAATGCCTTGATGACGCTTATTATTTAAGATATCCACTTCGCCTGCATCTATTGTTTCATCACCACTATCAATACCTATTGACCCGCTTATAAGTGCATACTCATTTTGGGTGCTATCTTTAAAGAGCGGTTTTCCAAACATGGCTGTCATCTCATATTTATCTTGAAATGCACTAAAACCTGTTGTGACCTTACCCATCATTTCGAACTCAGTCTGTTCTTTACCATTCTTACTATAATATAAGTTGTGACTAAAGCTTATATTACTTGTATATTTACTTGAGAACTCACTATTAATCATTGGCTTATCTGCCTCTTGGTAAAAAATATTATTAGCAACCTCCAGGCCATCTACAATTGATATGACAAGTTCGCCATTCTCTTTCCCATTATTAACGACAGTATTATTATACAACTTAATGTTTTTCGCCTTACCGCCACCTGTGTAATAGCCACCTACTGTAATACCATTTTCTGAGTTATTATACACTAGATTATTTCTTACAATAATATTCTGAGTTGGATAATCGGAGGGTTCTTCTGCCCCTACTTCAATGCCACCTTGAGAATCATAAATGATATTATTCTCAAATAAAATATCTCTACCCCCATCTACATAAAGCCCATAACTTGTTGCATAGGAACTATTGGCCTTGGATATAATATTTCCCCTTGCCACACAATATCTAGGTTGATCTAAGCTTGCATCTTCACAATACCCAAAGTTCCCGCAGAAATCGATACCAATATTTCCAGTATTTCGCACCTTATTATTAATCACACTCACATACTCACAATTTCCCGTTATAGAAATAGCCTCACACCATCCTGTATTACAATCATACACTTCGTTACCTTCAATTAAAATATTACTAATAGCTTTGTCTGCTCTTTCACCATAGCAAATAATAGCATTCGCACCAGAGTTAGATGAACTTGGCTTTGAGGCATACAAATCATGAATTTTATTGTTTTTAATGACAATATTACTTTCACCATTTCCTAAATAAAATCCGTATGCCCATTTATTCGTATTATTCCTAAGTTCTAAGCCCTCGATATGGATATAAGACTGTCCCCCTAAATCAATCATTGTTTCATTACTATTCCCACTATGATCTAGAATAACCTCTTCACCCTCATAATTACGTAGTGTAATATATGCGTTTTCTTTACCTGATGTATTAAAAGTAATAGCTTCCTTATAAACCCCTCCTCTTATATAAATAGTTTGTCCTGATTTAATTCCCTTAAGTGCCCTGCCAATCGTCGCATAAGGTTTTTCAATAGCCCCACTGCCACTGCTGTCACTTCCTTCGGCTGAAACAAACACAGCATTTTCATTCGTAATATCTTGCATAGTTTCTACAGTAATTTTCGCGCCATATAACTCTTCCTCTACTGTATTTGCCATACATACTCCCGAAGTCAATACAATAAGTCCTAAACTCATCAGTACATACATCTTTCTTCTAAAAATACTCATAGCTGCATCCCCTTGCGGCTATATATTACCCCCGTCAATATATAACCCGAATTTTTTTGGACCTTGTACTTGTATTATAATATAGTTAAATAAATCTAATCAATGTAAATACTTGCTTAAATAATAAGAAGGCAGTAGCACTTTCGCACTACCACCTTCTTATTTTAATTATTCTACTTTTAATTATTCTACATCAATATGTAATGCTGCTTCAGATGGAATATCTAAAGCTTTTACATTTTTAAGTTGTGTACTATATGCAAGAAGAATATAAGATTCCATATAGTGTGGATGTGAAAGTCCACCGATACCTGCAAGAATTAATTTTGTTTTAGCTGTTTTGTACGCTTCTGCTACATCAAATGTTAAGAATTCTGCTGCTGACATCGTTCCCGCTAAGTTTAATCCCGCCGCTGTAATAAAGTACATTGGTGACTGTAACATTGTATAACCATATGTTTTCTTGCCAATTAAGTTTTTACCTTCTGTAAGTTCAATTTGTGCATATGGAAGACAAGCTTCTGGAATAGAAGCTAAAGCATCTGCTCTTTTCTCTTCAGATGAGAATGATTTTGTTACTTTGATTTTATCTACATTACTATAATCAAATGCAGCATCTCTATCTTCAATAATATCACCGATTGCATCTACTGCATCATTCATCATTGATGATGACATATATGTTTTACCAGTAATTGTAGCCCATTTAGTTTTAAGTATAAGATTCATATCTGTATTTATTGTACGACCATATTTTGTGAATCCCCAAGCTTCAGTTGGAATTTCTGGTACAAGGTCTTCTTCATTAACAATGTTGAAAATACTTGGGTATGTATTCGCTGCATTTTCATCTAAAGTTGTATTTGGTGTTGCAAAGCTATATGTATATGTAGTGAAGTTTTTATCTTCAAGTTTTTTACCTACAAGGTTAGCAAGTGCACCCCCTCTAGAATGTCCTGTAATCATAAATGTAGCATCTTGTGTATCTACACCATTTTCTGTCATGTATTCTTCAACAAGCTTTATAATTCTATTAGCTGTAATATCAAGTCCCATATGATTTTGCTTTTCAGTCCAATCTGCTACGTTCCCAAACTCTTTGTCTTGTCCCATGGCAAAGTTACTAAGCCATTCCATCTGTGCTCTTGTTCCACGAATTGCAATCATAATTACTTCTTTTTCTTCACTACCATTGCTGATTTTTTTATGACCTACATTAAATTGTGTCACATGTCCATCATCATAATAATTTCTTAAGTTATATTCTGCTGCATCTTCAAATCCATGTGATGCCATAACGCCCATAATTCCTTGTGCTGTATTAATATCTGATGCATCTGTCGCTAATGCATAACCATATGTAGATGCTTCTGCCTCATTTACAGCAAAATCAATATCTGATGAGTAGTATGAAAGTGCTGAGAAGAGAGATGCTGTTTTACATAATCCTCTATTAAAAACTGTATTATCATTAAAGAACCAATTGTCATCCCATTCATATGAAAGGCTAAATCCATTTTCCATTTCTCCATCTGAGACTTTAACAATATTGGTTTTAATTAAATTTTGGTTTGTTGGAAATAAGCATGTTGTCTCAATTCCTAATGCTGAACCTGTTGTTGCTGTACTTACTTTTTCTGCTACAACTTGGCTACTTGTTGTTACCCCTTGAGCAAAAATTTGTGCTGGCATTGCTGTCATTGTCATTGCTGCAATAAGTGTGTAAATTAATGTTTTATTTCTTCCCATCTGTATACTCCTGTCTATTTTTAGTCAACTACAACTTTACCATATTTTTCTTTTTTTAACAACTTTTTTATTACTAAGTTTAATTAAAAAAGTCACTTAATTTAATTAATAAAAATGATTTAGTAAAAATATAGAGAGAAACCATTTAAAAATAAATCTTTCTTATTTTATAACCTTTCTTATTCTATAAAATGAAGGCTAAAAAAGAAGACTAAAAAAGAAGACTAAAAAAGAAGACTAAAAAAGAAGGCTACTCAAATGAATAGCCTTCTAAAAATCTTTATCTTTTCAATTATCTACTTGATGGCATATACGCAATCTATTAAAATTGATCACTATCTGCTAATACAATATATGATTCCATGTAATGTGGATGAGAAAGTCCAGCAATACCTGAAGCCATTAATCTTGATTTAGCTGTTTTGTAAGCACCTGCTACATCAAATGCAACGAACTCAAGTGGTCCCATTGTTCCTGCTAAATTTAATCCAGCAGCTGTAATAAAGTACATTGGTTTTTGAAGCATTTTATAATTGTAAGTTGTTTTACCCAATGCATTTACTGATTCATAAAGTTCAATTTCTGCATATGGCATACATGCTTCTGGAATAGATGCTAATGCCTGTGCTCTCTTCTCTTCTGATGTAAATGATTTAGTAACTGTATATTGTGATAAATCTTCACCATACACATGTGCATCATTTCTATCACTAATAATGTCTCCTAAAGCATTAAGTGTAGTTGCAAGACCTGAAGCAGATTCTGTTGTATATTTTTTACCAACAATATCTTGCCAAACAAGTTTTAAGTCTTCTGTCATATCTACATTAAGTGTTTGACCATATTTTGTGAATCCCCAAGCTTCAGATGGTACAGCTGGTACAAGGTCATCTTCATTTACAATGTTGAAAATACTTGGATATTTATCAGCTGCATCTGCTTCTAATGTTGTATTAGGTGTTGCGAATGAATATGTATATGTATCAAAGTTTTGATCTTCTAATTTTTTACCTACAAGGTTAGCAAGAGCTCCCCCTCTAGAATGTCCTGTAATCCAGAATGTTACATCATCACCTTTTACCTTGTATCTATCAATATATTCTTCTACAAGTTCAACGATTCTGTTAGCTGCAATATCGAATCCCATGTGATTTTGTTTTTCTGTCCACTCTGAAATGTAGTCGAACTCTGCATCTTGACCCATTGCAAAGTTACTAAGCCATTCCATCTCGCCTCTAGTACCACGAATACTAATTACAACAAGTTCTTTTTTGTCTTTGCCTTTACCTATTTTTTTGTGAGCAATGTTAAATTGTGCCACATGGTTATCATCTGCATAGTTTCTTAAGTTATATTCTTTAACATCTTTTAAATCATGAGATTTGAAGACTTTGCTAATACCAGATATATTGTTAATTTCTCCATCTTCACTATCAAATGCATAAGCATATGTTGATGCATCTGCTTCATTTACTTGAAGATCAATTTTCGAAGAGTAATATGAAAGGGCTGCAAAAATTGATGATGTTCTTGCTAAATCTTGATTAAATACAGTATTATCTTGGAAGAACCAACTATCATCCCATTTGTATGAAATATCAAAGCTTTGTGTGATTTCTCCGTCCTTAGTGACTGTGATTAAGCTTTCTTCCCTTTCTGTGTATGTTTCTTTTTTACGGCTCGCCGCTACGGCTAATTGAATTGCCGAATCTGTTGTTAATGGTGCTTCTTGTTCAGCAATAATTGGAGTATCATTATTTACTGATTGAGCAAAAATTTGTGTTGGCACTGTACTCATTGTCATTGCTGCAATAAGTCCATATGCTAATATTTTTCTGTTAATCATAATTAACCTCCTATTTATTTTTACGCCATAAAACATTATCATATTTCAATCTATCTAACAACTTTTTCCAGTACTTTATTAAATTTAAAAAAACACTTAATTTAGTTTAAAAATTCGCTTAATTTAGTTCAAAAATTAAATTAGCCTATAAAGAAAGAACTTATGATGTTGTACCTTTCATAAGTTCTTTCTTAACTACTTTATGTATTTTATTGAGAAACCAACTAAAAACTTGAAATATACATATACATAAATTGTTTTCTCCCAATGATTTCACATAATTCAAAACTATGAATAATTAAAGTCTATGAATGTGAAATCTATATTATTTGCCAAGTACTTTATTTACCGCTTCAACAATACGGTCTGCTTGGAATGGCTTAACGATAAAATCTTTTGCACCTGCTTGAATAGATTCTAATACCATTGCTTGTTGTCCCATAGCTGAACACATTACAATCTTCGCATTTGCATCGATTTCTTTAATTCTCTTTACTGCTCCAATACCATCAAGTTCTGGCATTGTGATATCCATAAGCATAAGGTCTGGTGTATGTTCTTTGTAAGCATCAATTGCTTTTAAGCCATTTTCAGCTTCTCCTACAACTTCAAAACCATTTTTAACTAAAATATCTTTAAGCATCATTCTCATAAATGCTGCATCATCTACTACTACAATTCTATTTGCCATTTTACTACTTCCTTTACTTATATTTTTCTTTTATAACTTACTTTGATCTAAACCTTCAATAAGTTCTCTTGCAAACTTCACTGACATAATCTGTGCAATATTACTATCTAATGTGTTTTCAATTTCCATTCTAAAAGAAATAATTACTGCATCTTCAATATCGCTTGCAATTTCTTTCATCCATCCTTTTTTATCTTTGATAATCATTGCATTTGGTGCACTAATATCAACTAATGTATTTAGCATCTGTGAAAGTGATGTAGAAGAAGACCCCATCATTTGATTCATTGCTTCTGATATTGCACTTAAGTGTAATTCTGTAATTGGTCCCTCTTCTGCAACTCCTGGTCCCATCATCATTAAATTTGTAATAATCTTTACGTCATCTTCCTTTAGGACTAATAAATTAGTTCCTGTAACACCCTCTACCGATTTAATAGCTGTAGCTACAGCCTCATTCTTAAAGTATTCTTCAATCTCTTCATGTCCTAATACTTGTACATTAGGTGTGGTAATAGAGACCTTGCGATTATTTAAAATTGTAAATAATGTTGTTGCTGCAGTACCCATACATATATTGCTTACTTCCCCTAAAATGTCTTGCTCTCTTAATGATAAGTCATTTTTTATTTTTTCTTCACTCATGTTGTGCACCCTCTGGATAAACTCTTCTATTTTTTTGCATACCTTTATGAATTTTAGTTTACCATATTTTATTCATTTTGGAAATAAAAGCTAATAAAAATTTACAAAAAACAACTTTTTTATTGGACTGCACGTTATATCTTTTCATTCCATAAAAAAGTTGTTTCATTATATATAATATATATTCCTTTATTGGTTAACACTTAAAATATATACATAAGCATTTTCTTTCTTAGAAATCTCAAATTTCTTTAAAACCTCATATTGTTCACGTGCTCTTACTTCACGTTCCACCATTTCTTTATTTCTTGTATACATGATAATTACTGCTTCATCCTTTAAAACTTCTAAAGCTTTATTAAAGAAATCATGATAGAGCATCATCAATTCATCTTCACTCTTACGCCCCGTTTGTGCCGGCATATTCGTAAAAATTTCATCAAATAAATAATCATGTTTAAAATCAAAGAAGTCACGGTTAATAAAGTTAATTTGTGCTTTTGCTTCTCGTGCATTAATAATAGCCTTGTCTATAGCTTGCCCAAAACTATCAATTCCGTACATAGGTGTTGCTGGCACTAACTTATTACGCTCAATCAGCATCGTTCCTACACCACAAAATGGATCTAATACCTGTGCATTTTCTACTAAGTATGGTTTTGCAAGTCTTGCTACAAGTGCGGCTGTTACTGGTGAAATACTTGCAGCTACTGCATGTTTTCTATAAGCAAAGCGTTCATCCTTGATTGTATATAGTTTAAGCAGCACATTGAATACGCCATCTCTACCTTCAATGAGGCGAATTTCAAATTCATAATTAGAGGTTGAATTAATAAGCTTTCTTCCTGATTGTTGCTCTAATTTAGCCGCTAATTTCTTAGTAAAGTCACTTTTCTTATCAAGTAACATTTTACTCTTTACTTCTATTCTAAAGTAGTATGCCCCACTGCCTTCATGTCTCTCATCTAAGAATTCTAGCAGGCCACCACTACAAAGTGCCTCAGCGATAATTGCTGGTTCCATTGCTACTGTTCCTACATTTTTAAGTCTAAAGAGTAATTCTGTGTAAGTACGAATATTTAAAATCTCATTTAAATCCTTTGTACGCGCAATAACGCCTGCATTAAATTCCTTTGCCTTGCCATTTGTAATTTGCTCTAATGTTACATCTTTGTGGTCACGATTTGTGAGAAGGACTACATCAGAAAGTACATTATATCCTGTAAACTTATGCATTCTTGGTTTTTCTACTGTTAAAAGCATTTCTGTTAATGTACGAATTTCCTCATTAATATGCTTCATGCTAGTTTCTTCAAACTCACCTGTTGTAAGATAGTCTAAACGTGCTTTAAGTTTATCTGCTAAATCACTATACTCAAATTGTTTAAGTGCTTCTAGGTAATCAACCTTGATAAATAACTTTTCTTCATTTTCATAAGCTGTATAAAGTTTGCTTCTAAATTCAGGTGCTTTAATCTCACCCATAATTAAGGCAACATTTTTACGTGTTTTAGCATCTTCATCTGTCAGGAGATTTTTAAGTACCTCATAATCTCCCCCTAAAAAATATTGAAAAGCAAGCTTATTATTCTTATCTTTCAATAATTTTCTAAGCTCTATTAAATTTTTACGTACGTCTTGCCCAGCGGCAATATTATTATAAATTTCTCTTAGCATTATTTCTCCTTATTTTTACGAACTCGTTTATGCATCTACACTAACACTTTTTAGAACTTTAAGCAAGTATTCCCCCCTCTTACCATTGCCTTAGATAACTTCTTTAATTTACATTATAAAGTTTTAAAAGCACCTTATAATTTTTAAAAAGCACCTTATAATTTTTAAAAAGCACCTTATAAATTTTAAAAAGCACCTCCAAGGCTTTTGAGGAGAGATGCCTTGAAAGTGCTTTATATATATATGAGGAAATGTTATGTTTTTTTATTGGGTTTTAAGTCTATTAGTTAAAGAATTCTTTCTTACATTATTTTATGAAATAATTACATTCTTTCATGGAATGTACGGCTGATAACGTCTAATTGTTGTTCTCTTGTTAATTTAATGAAGTTTACAGCGTATCCTGATACACGAATTGTAAGTTGTGGATATTTTTCTGGGTGATCCATAGCATCTAATAATACATCTTTATGAAGTACGTTTACGTTAATGTGTTGACCTGTTTGTCCAAAGTACCCATCTAAGATACCTACCATATTTGCAACGCGTTCATTATCTGTTTTACCAAGAGTTGATGGTACTAATGAGAATGTGTATGAAATACCATCTTGTGCGTGTTCAAATGGGATTTTTGCAACTGAAGCACATGCAGCAAGTACACCTTTTGTTTCTCTACCGTTCATTGGGTTAGCTCCTGGTGAGAATGGTACGCCTGCTTTACGTCCATCTGGAGTAGCCCCTGTTTTCTTACCATATACTACGTTTGATGTAATTGTAAGAACTGATTGTGTGTATACAGAATCTCTGTATGGTGTGTGTTTTCTAACTTCATTCATGAAGTCTTCTACTAAGAAGCATGCAATATCATCTGCGCGGTCATCATTGTTACCGTATGCTGGGTATTCTCCTTCGATTTCGAAATCGATAGCAATCCCTTCTTCATTTCTAATAGGTTTAACTTTTGCATGTTTGATAGCTGATAATGAGTCTGTTGCTACCGCCATACCTGCGATACCACAAGCCATTGTTCTTAAGATATCTGTATCATGAAGTGCCATTTCAATTCTTTCATAAGCATATTTATCATGCATGAAGTGAATGATGTTAAGAGCATCTGTGTAAACTTTAGCAACCCACTCTTTTGTGATTTGGTAGTTTTTCATTACTTTGTCATAATCTAAGTATTCATCTTCTATCATTGGTTCGATACCTGGTACTACTTTAATACCTGTTTTTTCATCTACCCCACCGTTGATAGCGTAAAGTACTGCTTTAGCAAGGTTAGCACGTGCTCCGAAGAATTGCATTTGTTTACCGATTCTCATTGGAGATACGCAACAAGCGATACCATAGTCATCACCGAATTGTGGTCTCATAAGGTCATCACTTTCGTATTGGATAGCTGATGTATCAATAGATACTTTTGCACAGAAGTTTTTGTATCCTTGTGGGAATTTTTCACTCCAAAGTACTGTTAAGTTTGGTTCTGGAGCTGGTCCAATATTGTAAAGTGTGTGAAGGTAACGGAAGCTGTTTTTAGTTACAAGAGATGCACTCATATCTTCAAGCATACCACCAAGTGATTCTGTTACCCATGTTGGATCTCCTGAGAATAATTCATTGTATTCTGGAGTTCTAAGGAATCTGATGATACGAAGTTTCATAATGAATTGGTCAATGATTTCTTGAACTTCTTGTTCTGTAAGTTTTCCTTCTTGTAAATCTCTTTCAGCATAGATATCAAGGAATGTAGATGTACGACCAATTGACATTGCTGCGCCATCTTGCTCTTTAGTTGCTGCAAGGTATGCAAGGTATAACCATTGCACCGCTTCTTGGAAGTTTTCAGCTGGTCTACTTAAGTCGAATCCATACATTTGACCTAATTCTTTAAGTTCGTTTAATGCTTTAATTTGTTCTGCAAGTTCTTCACAATCTCTCATTGTTTCAGCTGTGAATACTTTTGATCTTGCTTCTTTATCTTTCATTTTGTCTTCGATAAGACGGTCAATTCCGTAAAGAGCAACTCTTCTGTAGTCACCAATGATACGTCCACGTCCATAAGCATCTGGAAGCCCTGTTACAACACCAACTTTACGTGCTGTACGGATATCTTTGTTATAAACATCAAATACACCTTGGTTGTGTGTTTTTCTATATTTAGTGAAGATTTCTTTCATTTCTGGGTCTACTTCGTAGTCGTAAGCGTGTAATGCATTTTCTACTACTCTCATCCCACCAAATGGATGACAGCTTCTTACGAGTGGTGCATCTGTTTGAAGACCAACGATTTTTTCTTTTGATTTGTCAATGTACCCTGCTGCATGAGAAGTGATTGTTGCAATAGTTTTTGTATCTGCGAAACATCCTCTTTCTCTTTCTTTTACCATGAGTTCACTAAGTTGTTCCCATAAAGCTGTTGTATCTGCAGTTGGTCCTTCTAAGAATGAATCGTCACCTGTATATTCTGTATAGTTGTTAACAATGAAATCTCTTACATTAATTTCTTCTTGCCATTTACCTGATTTAAAGTTTCTCCAATATGTCATATGCATCGTAAAGACCTGACTTTGTGTAGGCCTCTACTCCACCCCCTCTTATTTGTAAGTTTAGTTATAAATCTTGTTTTAAGTTTTCTTAATAATACATGTTTGTTTTTGTGTGTATACTGTATACAATCTTGACTTGTTTTTATTATACTATGGTAATTTTAGTTTGTAAATAGGAATTATTATTTTTTAGTATTAAATTTTTTATAACTTTTCTTACTATTTCCTTAATACAGTTTGTGATACTTCCTATCACCCCTTCAATCTCACTACTAAATTTTTGAGATTGACCAGCTAACTTTCCCAACGCCCTAAACCTTCTATTCATTATCTTTATTTTGATTTTTCCTACCTAAAAAGAGGTAATAAACTTGTATGCAACAACAAGCTTATTACCTCTTTGTCTACCTTTTATATCTCGCATCATTTTTATTGATATTGTACACGAAAATCTTGATTACAATGATGGCATCTATATATAGCTTCTTTCTCTTTCACTTCATGTATTTCCATGATTTCTTCGCAGTTTGGGCAAAGGATATAGCGTTTTAAACCATAAGGCAATTCACTTTCCTTTTCCTTAGAATCCTTAGAAAATTTGATTTTCCTTGGTACCTCTTCAAATTCATTCATGCGTAATCTAATCTGTTCTTCATGCACCATTTTTTTATCTGCTACTTTCTTAAATTCGTCCATACGTGATTCTATATTCATAGCATCGCCTCTTATTTATAAATATTCATTTTTACCTTAAATTATAAATATTATATTATCTTTTCATGTATTTTGCTACTAAATATGCAAAAAGGGGCTACTTCACGACAACAAGTGGATCTACTATCTTTTAGATTGCCATCATAAAAAAGCAATCACTATTTATTCCGCATCAATAACTGTCTGTGCCATATTGACAAGTTCATCAATATTAAAGTTATAATCATTTCCCATAATATTATAGCTAATGCCGTCCTCATACCAACTAATCGCTTGAACTTGCTGAACTTCTACTTTATCTGAGCCATATGATACTTCTAGTGCGCCAGCTGCCATAGCTTTATTATCTTCAGCTGTTAAGACGTAATTTGCTGGTACAAATTTATAAGTTTGATTATAGTAATATAAATCTATACCTTTATAAGATTCCTCTAACTTTGTTTCACCTTCATGATTTAAATACTTTTCATCTACTAACATTGTATTTAAAGAAATAGGTTGTCTCTCTTTCTCACCATTGCTGTACATAAACGTAATCTCTTTTGTCTTTGTAACTAGTTTACCTGCCTCATCTGTCATTTCACCCTTACCAATAGATGCTTTTTTATACTCAAATCCTCCAGGTAAACTCTCTACATATTTAGGTAAAAATCCATTGTCGTTCTCAACTTTTTCTTGGGTTGGAAAAGAATTATATGCTGTATGTGAGCGGCTGATCCAACTTCCTGATGTTGCTGCTGCCACAGCTGTAATAGAACCTACAATCAAACATAACCCCGCTACTAATGCCACACGTTTTTTACGACCTAAACTAAATCCTTTATTTTTCATAGTATTTCTTTGCTCCTCTTCATATATATTTTTTCTAATCTTATTAAATAAGTCTGGTGATACTTCAATATCTTCTACTTCCTGATTTAATACAATTTTAATGTTTTTATCTTCCTTACAATTTCTCATAACCCAAATGCCTCCCTTTTTATACGACTTTCTTCTATTAAACTTACTTTCAATTTTCTTCTAGCCGTATGTAGCCTAGATTTTACAGTCCCTTCTAAGCAGCCCATGACTTTAGCAATTTCTTTAACAGAAAGCTCATTATAATAGTAGAGAACGATGGTTGTTTGTAATTTATAATCTAACTTTAAGACTTCCTTATAAATTTCACTTTTTGTTTCTCTTACTTCTATTTCATTAGGAATTGTAAGGTCCTGTTTCTTTTCGATTACTTCATTGATCTCTTCTGTTGGAATAAGGGTATTTTCCTTTTTCATATAGCGCCATGCGATTCTAGTTAGTAATTTAAAGAACCAAGTCTTAAAGTACTCTGGGCTTTTAAGACTTTTGATAGAAAGATAACATGTCGTAAAAGCCTCTTGTACAATGTCCTCACTTGTGTATTTATTTCTTGTCAGCAAATAAGCTGTTCGCATTGCTTTATATTTATACCTTTCAAATAATTGTTCAAAAGCTTGCATATTTCCTTCTTGTACATTTCTTATAAGCTCTATTTCCTCCAAAACTTTTTCCTCCTTTATTAGGTGCACCTATCTATATAGAGACAAAACATTTCTATTTGGTTCATTCATTCAATAACTTTTTAATAATTTTTTATAAAAGAAAAAGCTGCTCATACCATATTTACGTATGAACAGCTTCTTCACTATGAGATTTTATTAATTTATATAACACCTTATACCATAATATTCTACGTTATAGTATTTTTATACTATAGTACCATATCTTAATACATTCGCAAACCGGTAATATATCCCATGGATAATTACAGTTTATAAATATAAAGTCCATATAGCTTTTACTTTAGGATTGTACCATAAAATTTTAAGATTGCATCATAAAACTTTAACGTTGTATCTTAAAACTTTAAGATTCCATCATAAAACTTTATGATTGTATCATAAAGAGAATGATTGCACTTAAATTAAGGCATGCACATACAAGATAAAGTACATGAACAGCTTGTTTCTGTGTTAAACCTTGAGCTGTTAATCTGAAATGTGCTTGACTCGTATCCCCTATATAAATAGGTCTACCTTCTTTCATACGTTTAAATATCACATAGATATTATCAAAAATTGGTAGCCCCAAAGCCAATACTGGCACGAAAATCGAAAACATTGTTGCTTGCTTAAATGCACCATCTAATGAAATAATGGCCAACATAAAACCTAAAAATGTCGCACCTGCATCGCCCATTAAAATTTTAGCTGGGAATCTATTGTATTTTAAATATCCTAAGCAAATGCCTACTAATATAATTCCCATCATAGCTGCAGAATAATCCCCCATGGCTCTTGCTACAATAAACAAGGTAATTGCTGAGATACAACTTACACCACCTGCTAAACCATCCATTCCATCTGTGAAGTTAATAACTGTTGTTACACCAAATAACCATATAATGCTTAAGGTAAATTGTAATAAAGTTGGTAGTAATATGTACTCTCCATTTAATGGGTTAGTAAAACCTACGAACTGTACACCACCTTTATACACTAATGCACAGGCAATTAGCTGGACAATCATCTTAGGCCATGCAGCTAAATCCTTACCTTTAATTTTATACCAATCATCCACCATTCCTATAGCAAATATAATTGTAGAGCTTGCTAAAATATAAAGTATTTTCGTATTGACCTGCTTCATAGCTAAAAAGTATACAATCCAAAATATAAAAAATAGACCTACTGCTGCTAAATATGGTTTTGCTTCTTTATGAATCTTCCTTGAATCAGCCTTAGGCTGTTCCATATAATTAGTCTTACAAGCCACTTTTCTAAGCACCGGCGTCACTAAAACCATCAAAATCCACGATATGAAAAAAGCAATAAAATAACTCATAATAGCCTCCATCATCATTTCTTATGTTATTCTTTCAATTTTCTATATAATATACCTCTTGTCATAATTTTTCAATACTTTTTGTTTATCATGCAAGCTCTTCTTTCACTTCATCTATTCTTAAGTACTACACGTCTACTTTATAGAGAAACCAACTAAAACCTTAAAATATACATGTAGGTCAATAGGTTTCTCTCAATGATTTCACATGACTAAAAATCATGAATAACTAAATCTATATAAATGTGAAATCTATATGTCCAAAAATCATTTAATTATTCTTAAATTTTTGTAGAAATCAACTTAAATAAGTCAACTTATGTACAGATTCTTCTAACAGTTTATCTTATAATAACCTTATTATTACATGAAATAACAGGGGGATTACACATGAAACTAGGATTAAAAAGAAAAGCGTGCCTAATTATGTTAGCAATGACAATGACTACTGGCACAGTTGCAACACCTTTATTTGCGGCTGAGACTATATCACTCAAAGATTTATCAGTAAAAACAATTGCTATAATAGAAACAGAACCAAACTTCTCAATCAATGGCGCTTTCCATGAACTAGACTATGGTTATTTATTAAAACCAATCATGAAAGATGACAAATCAAGTGCTGAAACAATGATGGCACCTTTAAGAGATATTTTTGAAAAACTTGCTGCTACTTATAGCTATAATGAAAAAACAGGTGAAGTAAAAATGATGCTCAATGAGCAAACACTTACTATGAAAGTTAGCTCTACAGAAGCTTCTTTAGAAGGTAAAAAATTAACAGCACCTTATGCACCAGAGCTTATTGATAATGAAGATGGCGAAAAAACACTTTATTTACCTGTTAAGTTTGTATTTGAAAGTCTAGAAGCTAATGTAACATGGGATAGTAAAAGAAAACGCCTTGTAGCTACTTGTATTATGACACCAAGACAAGGTGGCGATGATTTTAAAACAGGCGGCGACTGGACATTTGGTTCGCTTCTTGAAAAAACAGCCAATGACTATGCAAGTTCAACGGCTCAAAAGGTAGCTGACAATATCATTGCTTTCCAAAATAGTAATGGTGGCTGGATGAAACTTGTAGATGCTGTAGATATGACCGAGTCTATCAAGGATCAATCTGCTACGCTTCTTAAATCTACCATTGATAATGATGCCACGATTACGGAAATGCGTTTCTTAGCACAAGTTTATACTGCTACAGGTAATAAAAAATATGCTGAAAGCTTTATGAAAGGTCTTGATTATCTCATCAAAGGCCAATATAGTAACGGCGGTTGGGCACAGTATTTTCCAGTAGCAACAGGTTACTTTAAAAATATTACGATTAATGATAATGCCATGGCTAATGTACTCGAACTTTTATTAGATGTCGTACAAGCAGATCCAGGTTATGAATTTGTAAGCAAAGAATATCCTAGTAAAATTCCATCTGTACAAAAGTCTATTGATAAAGGTATTGATTGTATCTTAGACCTCCAAATTGAAGTAGATGGTGTAAAAACAGCTTGGGCGTCTCAATATGATGAAATAACTATGGCACCTGCTTTTGGCCGTGCTTATGAAGTACCTTCTATTGCTACGCAAGAGAGTGTAAGACTTCTCCAATTCTTAATGCGCCTTGAAAATCCAAGCCCAGAAATAATTGATGCTGTTAACTCAGCTATGACATGGCTTGATACCGTAAAAATCGAAGGCAAAAAAATAACTACTATAACAGACTATAGCCTTGAATTTGGTTCAAACCGCGTACTTGTAGATGATCCAAATTCAACAGTTTGGGCACGTTTCTATGAAATTAATAGTGACTTCAAACCTGTTTTCTCTGGTAGAGATAGTGTTATAAAATATAGCATGGAAGAAATTTCTTATGAAAGAAGAAACAAATACAGTTGGTATGGTAGCTACTTAAATGATAAGGTAAAAGCACAATACTCAGAGTGGCTTAAAACAATTAAAAACTAATAAAAAGTGGGTGTTCCAAAAAATCTAATTGATTACTTAGGAACACCCACTTTTTAAAATTATTAGCAGTTAATTGCTATGGTTTTAAACCTTATTTCTTTCTTCTAAGAATTTCTGTATACGCAAGTAATAATGGTGCAACCCCTTTTGCTTCGTTTTCTACAACTGGTTCTGAAATATAGTATTCAAATGAACCGTCACGTGAATCTGGGCGGCCAAGTCCTGCTACTAAACAGATTCCGCCAAGGTTCATTTCACCATCTTTTTCATATAAATATTTATCACAAATACCATTGAATGCTTTTTCACCATATGCAGCGTAGCTTTCTGGTAAGAATCCCATTCTTACACCTTTTAAGATAGCAAACGCCATAATTGCACTACCGCTTGTTTCAAGGTAGTTTCCTTCTCTGTCCCCTTGATCAACTACTTGATACCACATACCACTTTCATGTTGGAATTTAAGAAGTGATTCAATAAGATCCGTAAAGATTTGCATAAGTTTATTGTACATTTCTGTATAGCTCTTATCCATTTTCTCTAATGTATCAATAAGTGCCATCACAAACCAACCAAGGGCACGAAGCCAGAAGTTCTTAGAAAGTCCTGTTTCTTTATCACACCATTTTGCTTCTCTAGAAGAATCATATCCATGGTAGTATAAACCTGTTTTAGGATCTTTCATAAGTTTCTCTACATTGCAGAATTGATTAAAGATATCATCATAATGTTCTTTATTGTTAAATCTTGTTTCATATTCCATGTAGAATGGTTGTCCCATATAGAGACCATCTAGCCAAACTTGATTTGGATAGATTTTTTTGTGCCAGAAGTTACCTTCTTTAGTACGTGGTTGAATTTTGATTTGTTCATATACTGTATCAATTGCTTTGCGGTATCTTTCTTTACCTGTGATATCATAAAGTTCAAATAATACCTTACCAGAGTTTACATTATCTATGTTTAACTCGTGAATATCATAATCATTGATTGACCCATCTTCTCTTACATGATATGTAATAAACTCATCAGCAAATTTTAAATACTTTTCACCCTTTGTAATCGCGTACATCTCTAAAAGAGCTTTAATCATACAACCATCGATGTAGTTCCATGTAGGTGGCTTACCTTCTAAAATTTTTTCGATATTCCAGATTGGTCTCTCTGGTGTACTTTTATCAATTAGCTCTTCGATGTAATTTCTAAGCATATCCATGTTCCGTTTTCCTCATTTCCCTAAGTTCTTACGTGTTAAACACTATTTTTATTTTACCTTAAACTTTTAGGCTTGTCTCTAAAAGCTGAAATTTAAGGAATAAATATGTAGTATTTATGCATTTTGGATATATTTTGTCAAATTTTATTGACCTAAGTTTTTCTTTGTTCATGAAATACTTATATGAAGTTGCTATATTAATATAAAATAAACTACAGCTTGATTAAAAAATATTTTAGAAAGGATTGTGACTATGGAAAAGAAAAGTTTATGTATGGGACTCGCATTAGGCATTGGTTGTCTCTCTTTCTTGGCTATTATTAATGCCCTATTCTATCATTTTACTCACTTAAAAATGGATGTTCACTTACAAAATAACATTGAAACGACTATTGAAACAGATTCAACTATAGACTTTTCAAAGGTCACAGACTTTGACTGGGATACTCTATATGTTTTTACGCCCTATTCTTCTCCTAATGAAATATTAGATGAAGACAATATTATTACATTTAACTCTAATTTTAATATTGAATATCTGGACTCGATTGTCATGTTAGGTTTCGTAAAAGACTATTATCTTGTTGCTTATGTAGAATTACCGCGTAGCCACGTTACTAATTTGTCAACTATCTCTATGCGTTTTTCTAAAGATACGGCTATATTTAAAGTACGTCCTGTCGAAACAAATACTGATGAAAATTATACCCAAAAAGCTATTGCTTTTTGAAGGTATGCTAAAAGGATATGAAAAGACTTAAAATAAAAAGTTAATGAATTACTCTATAAACAAAAAATGGATATTATGAAACTATAGCTAGTTTCATAATATCCATTTTTTATAATTAGTTAGCCGCCCAGTTGCTGCTGCGGCTTATGGCTTTTGACCAGCCTTGTAGGAGCTGTTCTTTTTTATCTTCTGCTAAATCTGGTTCAAATGTTCGCTCTAGACACCAGTTCTTCGCAATTTCTTCTTTGTCTTTGAAGTAGCCTACTGCTAATCCGGCTAAATATGCTGCACCTAAGGCTGTTGTTTCTACAACCTGTGGTCTTTCTACTTTTACACCTAAGAGGTCAGCTTGGAATTGCATCAAGAAATCATTTTTACTTGCGCCGCCATCTACCTTCAGCATGCATAAATGCATTCCTGCATCTTGCTCCATGGCTTTTAGTACATCTACTGTTTGATAAGCAATAGCTTCCACGGTGGCACGTATAATATGTGCTTTTGTCGCACCTCTCGTAAGCCCTACTATTGAACCTCTTGCATAAGGGTCCCAATAAGGCGCACCAAGTCCTGCAAAGGCTGGTACTACATAAACGCCATTGCTATCTACAACACTTCTTGCATAAACTTCACTTTCCTCAGCCGTCTTAATAAGACCTAATTCATCTCTTAACCACTGAATGGCTGCACCTGCCATAAAGATACTGCCTTCTAAAGCATATTCAATTTTACCATCTATTCCCCAGGCAATGGTTGTAAGAAGCCCATGTTTAGAACTCACTGCACGCTCCCCTGTATTCATCAGTAAAAAGCAGCCTGTACCATATGTACTTTTGGCTGCGGCCTTACTAAAACAAGTTTGCCCAAATAATGCCGCTTGTTGGTCTCCAGCTACTCCCCCTATAGGAATGCTTCCATTAAATAATGCTTTATGTGTCTCACCAAATAAGCCACTAGACGATTTAACCTCTGGCAACATCTGTCTTGGAATGTCTAACTTTTTAAGTATTTCCTCATCCCACTCTAAAGTATGAATGTTAAAAAGCATGGTTCTTGCTGCATTAGAATAATCCGTTGCAAATACTTCCCCCTTTGTAAGGTTCCACATAAGCCAGGTATCTACCGTACCAAATAACAATTCACCTTGTGCTGCCTTTGCTCTAGCTCCTTCTACATGGTCTAAAATCCATTTAAGCTTAGTTGCAGAAAAATAAGCATCTATAATAAGTCCTGTCTTTTCTTTAATGATTTTATCAAAGCCTTCTTCTTTCAATGCATCGCAATAAGCTGCTGTTCTTCTACATTGCCATACAATAGCATGATATACTGGTTTTCCTGTGACTTTATCCCATACGATAGTCGTTTCTCTTTGATTGGTAATACCAATAGCTGCTATATCCTTAGCTTCTAATTGTACCTTTTCTAAACAGGCTTTAGCTACTTTAAGCTGCACATCCCATATTTCCAAGGGGTCTTGCTCTACCCACCCTTGTTTAGGATAATACTGTTTAAACTCTTGTTGTGCCATGCTTTTTACATTGCCTTGTTTATCAAATAATATAGCTCTTGAGCTAGTTGTTCCTTGATCCAAAGCTAATATATATTTCTTCATTCTTACACTCCTATCGCTTTACTTGTCTATGCTCAGTATATCTTATTTGCCCTGTTTTTTAAATATTGAAAGCTGCTTTTAGTACTTCTATACGTCTTTGAACATTTTCTTTGGTAATTTTGCTATTTTTAACCGCATCATAGCCATGTACTGTACCTGTTGTTTGATATATTGTCACATTTATGCCATGTGATTTTAATAACTCGCCATAGGCTTTTCCTTCATCCCTTACTGGATCAAACTCAGTAAGTTCTATGTAGGCTGGTGGTAATTTTTCAAAATCAGTCGTTGCCATAGGCGATGCATAAGGTAACATATTTGCCTTGCCGTTTCGTATATCCTTTAACCCATCCCTTAAATAAATTTCCCACATATAATTATTCATAGGCGTATTCCATACTGGTGTATCTATAAATTCTCTCATGGAAGCTGTATCCTGTTTATAATCTGTCGCAGGATAACATAAGAGCTGCATACAAAGCTTTAAATCCATTCTATCTCTTGCCATCTGTGCTACTGCTGTAGCTAATGTCCCACCTGAGCTATCTCCTGCTACTGCTATGCGGCTTTTATCTATCCCTAACTTTTCAGCATTTTCTACAACCCATTCTAACGCACTATAAGAATCCTCTAATCCCACTGGGAATGGGTATTCAAAAGCTAAACGATAGTCTACGTAAACGACTTTACACCTTGCACCTATTGCATATTCTCTAATGAGCCGTTTATGAAAATCTAATGCGGGTACCACAAAAGCTCCCCCATGATAATACATTAAACAAGGTGCATTGCCTGATAGTTGATGCGGCTCTATAATCTGTATCTCTACTAACTCCCCATCAAAGCTAGGTATCATAAACTTAGTTACCTTAACCTCTTCATCCGTTGCATTCTCCCGCCAAACTCGTCTTCCCATCACGCTATTACTTGCCATGCTCTTTATAGCCGCTTCTCCTGTCATATTTTTAGGCCCTCTTGATGACATTTGGGCAAAAATTCTAAAGTCCTTACTAATATTATATTTGTTTTCCATACCTTCACCCCTATCGATCTATAATCTATTATATAGATTTCATATCTATGATTAATATTGTAATCCTATTTTTTAAATTTAGTATGCACTTGGTCATTTTATTTAAAAATAGCAATATTACCGAAACTCCTTCCCAACAAATAAAGGAGCATTACATTAATAACCAAATTAAATGTAACATGCTCCTTCATAGTACTTTATTTGCTGATAAATGTATTGCAACAGGTGTCTTCTAGATGACAAGCTGTAGTCGCACCACTAATTTCTACATCTACAGCTAAACATTCATGATTGCAGTTAAATACACACTCAATTGCACTACAATTAACATCTACTTCTTCTTTTGGTCCCATTGAACAATTGCTCGCTACGTATTCAGATTCTACAAAGCTCTCACAGTTGGTAGCATCAGGATTACTAGATACCTGATCGCCTACTTTAATCTGCGATAAGCAACAATGGTACTCTTCATTATAAGAACAATTTTTAACATCACATCTTAAATTTGGCATAATATTTCTCCTTCAAATGACTAATGTTTTTAATGTTTTCATCTCACTATTATGGGAGATTTATGCAGGTTTTATTCTTTCTCTTCTTACATTTTATTGCAACATAGATTTCACATTGATAAGTTTTAGTTATTCATAGTTTTTAGTTATGTGAAATCATTGAGAGAAACCTATTTACCTATATGTCTATTTCAAGGTTTTAGTTGATTTCTCTATATAGATTTCACATTGATAAGTTTGAGTTATTCATGATTTTTAGTCATGTGAAATCATTGGGAGAAACCAATTTACCTATATGTCTATTTCAAGGTTTTAGTTGGTTTCTCTATATAGATTTCATATGTATAAGATTGAATTATTCATCATGTTCTAGTCATGTGAAATTATTAAGAGAAACCTATTTATGAGATATATCGCTTAAAGTTATAATTGGTTTCTCTATATGTTGGTGATTTATTATAATACCTTAAAACTCTGGAGAATACTTATGATTAAATTAATAGCAACATGTATGGCCTTTGGTGATTATCTAAATGACGTAGAAATGATGCAAAGCGTTTACTATAGCTATGCCATGGAGAATGCCCATGAAGACTTATTGCAAATAGCACGATTTAAGGCTGCTAGCAATGACAATCATGGTGTCATCCTCAAAATCCAAGAAATGCTAGATAACAATTTTATGCCTCTAGCAAAATAAATCAAAAATTAAAGGGTTCTAATTTTTCTTAAGTATGCTTAAAAAAATTAGAACCCTTTACTCTTCATATAACCTTCTAATCTATAAAACTAATCTATAAAATTAACCTATAAAATTATGTTTTTTAAAACTATTATAGATTCCATTCTCTTCTACTGAATCTGTTATCTCATCTGCTACTTCTTTGAGTGCTTCAATTGCATTTCCCATTGCTATTCCTAAGTCTACAAATTGTAACATTTCCATATCATTAAGGCTATCACCATAACCTACTGTATCTTCTTTATTTAATCCTAAGTGTGCTAAAACATATTCTATTCCTGATGCCTTATGCACATTCGGTATCATCATCTCACCGCTATTTCCACCCCAGAATTCCATAGAGTTAGGAAGTACAATAATTTCTTTAAATTCTTCCTTAAGTGCTTCTATAGATAGTCTTGAGCCAAAGAAAAGTACTTTACAAATATCATCCCTTACAAGGTCTGCTCCCTCTACCATATGGTCAATTAATCCTTGCATATGCGCTTCAATCTGTTCTTTGTCCTCTGGATGTGCCGCTATATTGGTAGCCATACGTTCTGTGAAAAACTTACGTGTATGACGACTTACATATGTTTTATCTATTGCTTCTAAACAAAAGTGTATTTCATTAGCATCTAAGAAACTTACTAAATGTTTAATTGTTTCTACTGGCATAAATTCTTGTCTAATAACTTTACCTTGAACTTCCACATATCCTCCTGCTGAGCAGATTCTACCATCTACTTCTAACTTTGCAGCCTCACCTACAACTTCTACTTTTGAACGCCCTGTGCATAAAAATACAAGGTGACCATTTTCTCTTGCTTTACGGATAGCTTCTTTAGTAGTAGCCGGCATTACTCCATGGTGGTTTACAAGTGTTCCATCAATATCACAAAATATTACTTTCTTATTCATGCTAAATCCTCTGTCTCTTTCAATCTTTTTATAAATACTTTTTATTATAGTAGGCGTCTACTATAATCTCTTCTATTATAAACTATTTCTTCACTTTATAATAATAAATTAATAATATGAATGCACTGTATATTTGTGGAAGATTGCCTCTCTTATTCATAACCTACTCTTTTATTTAGCTGTTTTTTTCTTAAACATTTACATAACTTCCGTACTTTTTTCTTATATACCTTCTTTAGCTGTTCATTATAACAAATTCACCTTTTCTTTTTTAGCTATTTTGTACATTTATTTGAGCGTCAGATTGCTTACAAACATCCCTTCTTCACAATAATCACACAAAAACATCATATTCTCTACATTTCCCAGATATATATTAATACTATAAAAGAAAAAGCTTTTTATATTTCTTTTTCTTTTACTCCCCATTTAATTTAATATATTGAGTAAGGTGCTCGGTATACCTTATTCCCAAAAAAGAAGGTTACCCCCAACGACCTTCTTTTTTGGCTTTTAAAACCAACTTCACATCTATAACCTTTATTTATTATGGTTTAGTAATGTGAAATTCTTCCTTCTTTATTTTAATAACACGACTTTGAGTTCTTGATTAGCATATATTTCATATGCTATAATGGAATTAATAATCTCGTGAGGGAGTAGTTTGCGTATAAAGTATTACTTTATACGTGACAAGTCAACATAGTGATTGTAGGGCCTAAAACTTTTACAATCTGGCTTGTCTTAATGAACAAGACTCATGTGTAGCTTTGTGCTACGCATGAGTCTTTTATTTTTGCCCAAAATAAGATTAATTAAACTAAAGGAGAAATGAATATGGGAATTTTTGAATTAATTTTAATCGGAATAGGTCTTAGCATGGATGCTGCGACTGTATCAATGACTAATGGGATGATCTATAAAGACCTCAAAAAAGATAAGGTTATTGCAATGCCACTTTTCTTTGGTGGCTTTCAAGGGCTTATGCCACTTCTAGGTTTCTTTTTAGGTGGACTTGTTTCTAATCTCATCACACAATATGCTAATATCTTAGTCTTCTTAATCCTTGGCTTCATCGGTGGTAAAATGCTGCTAGATGTCTATAAGGATTATAAAAACCCAGAGCAAGAAGATGAAATCCAAGAAGGAAGCCTTACTTACAAAATGCTCTTCATCCAAGCAATTGCTACAAGTATCGATGCCTTTGCTGTAGGAATCGGCTTCAGCGCAATGGGTGTAAATGTTGTCACTTCATCTGCAATCATTGCTCTTACTACAGCAGTCTGTTCACTTATTGCAATCTTCATTGGTAAGAAATTTGGATCAATCTTTGAAAGTAAATCAACACTTATTGGTGGTATCATTTTAGTAGCTATTGCTATTAAAGCATTATTTTAAATTAAGGGGCGGCACAAAAGTGCTGTCCTTTTTTGTGTGTATTTTAGGGAAGTGTGGATAAATTTTGCTGAGCATTAGGTGAGTAATGTCGTACTACTTGCTAAGTGTTAAAAGAGGAATAATAAAAAGCGTATTGTTGTGCCTCAATTTCAGCCATAACAATACGCCTTTTTATTTAGTTAGTCTTTAACTGCTTGTTTCCTTCACTTTTTACAGTTCATTGTTTGTCTGCTTGACTACTTAATGAATCTTGCAATGACTGTTGCCATCTCAGCTCTTGTGAGGATTTGGTTTGGTGCCATTTTTGTTGCACTTTGGCCTTGAAGGATGCCTTTAGATACTAAGTAGCTTAAAGCTTCTTTTTGAGCATCTGTTACATCTTTTAAGTCTTTGAAAGCTGATAAATTTGTTGTATCGATCGCTTCTTCTACCTCTACAGCCTCTTTGAGCATAACTGCCATTTCAGCTCTTGTCAGTGCTTTGCCTTCTGTTTCAACTGAAACTTCTTTGCCTGTTAAACGTTCTAATAATGTTGCAAAATCACCTGCTTTAATTTGTGCCTTTGGTGAGAATTTTTCTTCTGTCGTACCAATTACAAGGTGTTTTGCTGCTAAAATTTCGATTTCTTCTTGTGCCCAGTGTCTTTGAATATCTGTGAATGTTTGTGTACTTTCAGCTAAGATAACTTGTCCATTTATCACACTAGAAGTTACGAATTCATTGCCTACTACTTTACCATCAAGGTATGTCCATTTCCCATCATTTACTACATATGCCACTAATTTATTTGGATTTGTTACTTTTTTACTTGGAATTTCAAAATGCATAGTTACTGCTTGTTCTGCATTTGTTACTACCTTACCATTTACTTTAACTGTTAAGTTAAATCCTGTTAAAGCATTACGATTTGTTGGGAGTGCTTCTTGAACAGCTTTTGTTGTCACATCTGTTGTTTCAATATCTATATTCACGTTATTTGCCGCTTTTAAGAGTTCACCTTGAACAACGACATTGGCATTTT
The DNA here is from genome assembly GCA_019418225.1 of Clostridiales bacterium. Lineage (GTDB taxonomy): Bacteria > Bacillota > Clostridia > Lachnospirales > Cellulosilyticaceae > Cellulosilyticum. The sequence continues at coordinate 74,871 of DYCF01000016.1, forward strand.
CAAGTTTAATAACAAGTTCTTTTCCTTGCGTATTTAATGCTTTTATAAGTGATTTTTCTAATGTTACATTTACTTTATCTAAGTATTTATTATCTTGTTTTGCTTCGAAAACTACTTGTTGCACTTTATCATTTGATACATCACTTAATTTATCTGAAAGTGTTACACTTACTTTCCCATTTTCAGTTGTCATTGTGACACCAGCTACTGCATTATTATTTGATGTTGCACCTTGGCCGCCTGTACTTGTGCTACCGCTGCTTATATTATCATCATCATCTGAACTTGTACTTCCGCCTGGTAGTTTTACATCATTCATATTTAAACGAATCATAATTGGATCGTGGTCACTTAATTGCTCTGTTTTTGCACATATAGAATTAATATGCATAATCTCTACTTCTGTAGCTGATTCTAAATATTTTGTCACTAAGATATTATCAAGTACTTGTGATTTACCTTGATAGTTATATGTAAAGCGTTCTGTTTCTTCTAAGCTATAAAGCATATTGTGAAGCTCTTCACCTGCTAATGCTTTAAGTGGATTTGAAAATTGATAATCGTTCATATCTCCAAGTACTACAATCTTCGCATTTTTATCTTCTGCTAAGATTTCTTTTACAAAGTTATTTACAACTTTAGCTTGTTCAATACGTTTTGCTTCTGATGTTAAAACGAATGGTTGATTGCTACCATATGCTGCTTGGTCGCCGCCTTTTGAACTAAAGTGATTTGCAATAACAATGACACTTTCTCCATTAAAAATGAATTCTGCTGCTAATGATTTTCTTGTATTTGAGAATACTTCATTATTCGGATCAATCCTTCCTGGATTTAATGAAAGCCCTACTTTACCATCTTCTTTTTTAACAACGCTTACTGCTTCATCTGCTTTTCCTGCTTGGCCTTCTGCAAGTTGCACGCGGTCTGTACGATAAATCATTCCCACACGAATATTTCCACCTGGTGCACCCCCATCAAGATTGTTTACTGGTGCAATCTCAATGTATTCATAGTTCATGTTTTCACCACCAGGTTGTGCCTTAATGGCCTCAATGATACGTTTATATACGAGATCCGCCTCTACCACTGCATCATCTGTAGCTCCTGTGTTATCTTGGATTTCTTCAAGCCCAATGATATCTGGGAATAATAAGTTTTTAGCAATTACACTACCAATCTCATCAAACTTACTTTGTGACTCTGTTCCACCTAAGTTTTCTACGTTAAATGAAGCAATACGAAGGCCATCTTCTGTTTCATTTAATGATGTTACTGGACTCATATCATAAGATGCTCTTTGTACTTCTGGAAGTTCCTCAGATACCAATACTTTGTAAACGCTACCTGTATAACTCATTACACCTACTACAGAATCAGTAAACTGATCACCTACATTAAGGTCTGTTCTTACACTTTCAGCACCATTTGCAAGCGTAATAATCTCTGGATGTAAATTATCTTCTGTAATAACTACGCCGCCCTGTGCTGATAACCCATTTGCAGAATGCTTTCCTTCATCTGGTACAACTGTAAGCTCATAAGCTGTACTTCCGACTACTTGTGCCCCATTAATTTGAACACGCATACCTTCTAAGCTTTCAAAGAAGTCAATGCTATCTTCTTCTGGGTCAAACTTTGTAAAACTATCATTATCAATAATTTTGTTTGGTGGAATTCTTCCTTCATCTCCAATAACAACTGGTGCTGGAAGCTTGCCACCTTCTTCTAAAACATTTTCACCTGTTAAATTTACTACTGAAGAATAGATTTGAGTTACTGAAAGTTGTGCTGCATCTGATTGCTTTTCTTCTACTTTCCCTGTTACCTCTACAATGTCTCCTACTTTTACTTTCTTTGCATTCGTGCTAGATGCAGATACATAAATCCCTTCTGATGTTGCATCATCATCATCTCTATCTTCTTCTAAACTCTCAATATAGAATCCCGATGTACCATTTTTAACTGTAACAACCCCTCTAATATCTGAAACTGTTTTATTTTCAAACACAGAAGTATGTGAAGCACCTTGAATATCTGAAATCTTAATTCCTTCTTCAGAAGTAACAATGACTGTACATGTAAACTTTACGCCATCTAGTTCTCCTGTTACTTTATAATTTCCTACCTTGTTTGTATCAACTGCTACTACTTCTTCTTCATTCCAGTTGATTTCACATTCTACAACTTCACCATCTCTTACAACCTCAACCTTTGGTAGTGTAAATGTTTCACCTTTTGTAATGACTAAATCTGAGATGCTCCCCATTCCTTTAGTTGGTTTTACATCATCCGGACTTACAACTGTTAATTGACGCGTATTTCCGTATCTTGCGCCAAAAGCAGTTACATCATAAGTCTCAAAGCCTTCTTTAACATCTGATGCAATTTTATAAATATCTATAGAACCTGTTGCATCTGTTAAACTAGTATTTCCTGATGTATTAATTTTACCTAAAACTACATCCTTAAATTTAATAAGTACTGACTCATAGTTCTCAGGATTTGCAAGATACTGCGCTACTGTTACTTCAATAGGTGCAATCTGCTCCACTGTCTCTAACTTTGTAACCTTAGCTGATTTTACTTGTACCAAACTATTATAAGCATCTGTTGTTGCTTCAATTTCTACCTTATCACCAGGATTTACATAGTCACCTTTTCTTGACCCATAGACATATATCCCAACTGTCCCATCTTGAACATACATACTTGATGCGTTAACTCTTGTTACAACACCTTGGAATGTAACGTTTTCTCCTTTTGTTCCTGAAGATACTCTTTCTCTAATTTCTGAGATTGATGTGATTTCTTTTTCAGGTACAACTGCTCCGCCTGTCGCCACTGTACTTACAATATTTTGTTTAACTAATTCTTCGTGTGCATATGTATTAATATAATTAAAGCTTAATGTACTTCCAACTGCTACCGCCATAGCAAGTGTTGCGGCTAATCTTTTTTTCATTCCTTGATGTCTCATTTTTGCCTCCTAGAATTAATCATTCTTCCGAACATTTTTTATTTGAACCTATTTTTTGTTCGTTTTTATATTATAATAATAATTTTCCTACCTTATGTCAACAAAATTTTACAAACAATTTTTTTTAATTCACTTAATGATTTTGCAAGACAATATTTCCGTAAATGGTTATACTAGATAAGAGTATATAATGTAGTGACACAGGCTAATAACTCAATTAAGTACATTATATTTATAAAGGAGAACAATATGATTTATATTAAAGACGTTACTTTAAATGAAGTAGATGCCCTTATTATTCCAGTATTTGAAGATAAAGAAACTCAAATAGAAGAATTACAAAAGCTCAGAGCTAGCGAAACTTTCATCGGTAAAGAAGGTGAGCTTTTCGTTTCTACTACTATAGCCGAAACTGTAAAATATACAATTTATGTTGGTATCGGTAAAATGATTGATGAAAAAAAAGGATTAGCACTTAGAGATGCTCTTAGTGAAGCTACACGCAAAGCAAAGGCTCTTAAAGCTAAAAAAGTGGGGGTACGCCTTGCACTTAGTCCAAAACTTTGCATTGGTGGCAATGTTAAAATTATTACAGAAGCCATGTACCTTGCAACTTATCAATTTGACAAGTATAAAACTAATGACACTAATGAAAGTAAGAAACCATTTGATGAAGTTTATATCATCGGCGTACCTACTTCTAAATTAGAAGATGAACAAGAAGTACTTGCAACAAGCCTTAATGTAGTAGAAGGCGTAATGATTGCTAGAGACCTCGTAAACGAACCTTCTAATATCATCTATCCAGAAACACTTGCAAATTATGTTATGGATATGGGTAAAAAATGTGGCCTCGAAGTAGACGTAATGGATGAAAAGCAAATTAAAGAACTTGGTATGGACGCTTTCCTTGCTGTAGGTATGGGGTCAGAAAAGAAACCTCGTCTTATCGTTATGCGTCATAAAGGAAATCCTGAAGATGACTATACGCTAGGTCTCATTGGAAAAGGTTTAACTTATGATACAGGTGGCTACTCACTTAAACCAACTGATTCTATGAAAACAATGCATAGTGACATGGGAGGGGCCGGTGCTGTAATTGGTACAATGTATGCCCTTGCTAAAAACAATGTCAAACAAAATGTTGTAGCTGTTGTTGCTGCTTGTGAAAATGCTATTTCTGGTGATAGCTACAAGCCAGGTGATATTATCTCTTCTATGTCTGGTAAAACAATTGAAATCTTAAATACAGACGCAGAAGGCCGTCTCACACTTGCTGATGCTATGACTTATATGATGCGTAAGGAAAAAGTTAACGAGGTCATTGACCTTGCCACACTTACAGGCGCTGTACTTATGGCACTCGGCACAAGCACAACCGCCGTTATAACTAATAATGAAGATTTCTATAATCGTCTTCTCGCTTCTGCACGTAAAACAGGAGAGCAATTCTGGCAACTTCCTGCTTTTAAAGAATATGCAAAAATGAATAAAAGCGAAGTAGCTGACCTTAAAAACTTAGGCGGCAAACTTGCTGGAACAATTACTGCTGGATTATTTGTCGGTGAATTCGTAGAAAATGATATTCCTTGGATGCACCTTGATATAGCCGGTACTGCATGGCATGAAGCAACTAATAGCATTAATGCAAAAGGCGCAACTGGTGCACCAGTGAGAACACTCTTCCATCTTGTGAACGCAAGATAAAGATTGGGTGTGATAGGAGGTTCGCTGTTGTCAATGATTACAGGCACCCATTAAGTGAACTATGCTGCTTGTGAAAGATGGGTATATTATGCGGTTTCTAAAAAAAACATGCCGCTAAATATAGATATAAATATAGCTCCCTGATAGGGAGCTATATTTATATCTATATTTAGGATATCTAATTTAACCCTTTTGTTATAAGGTATTAAAACTGTAAACTTATTTATAGAGCATATTAAAAAATAATACTAAATCACTATACCCTATAGTCATTCTATAACCCCCTCAGCTGGAAGCAGTAGTTTGCACTTATACTTATACTTATACTTATACCTGTGCCTGTGCCTGCTTTTGTAGTAGGCGTAAAGTGTGTGATGAAAGTGCCAAGGGTTTTTGCCCTTTTGCTCTTGCCTAATGGGTGTGGATAAGTGATATATATTTTTTTATCGCGACTTCGACCGCAGAGAGGGAGCAGGAAAAATATATATATCACTTACCCACACTCCCACTCCCATACACAACAAAAGGGCTCTGCACTTTCATGCAGAACCCAGTCGCGAAGCGTTCCCGACTGGAATCGAACCAGCGGCCTACCGCTTAGGAGGCGGTCGCTCTATCCTACTGAGCTACGGAAACACTGTGCCATTTGGCACACTCTATTATAGTACATATTTTAATGATTTTAGTCAAGTCTTTATTTTGTAACAATAGTCCCTTGTAACCAACAAGTTCCCATAAAACGCATGCCTACGCTAGGCATACCCACTAAATCTTTTTTGTTAATAAGCACTTCAAGTGGCATATCATTTACTTCAAGAACAAAGAGATAAAGTTCCTCACCTGTTTTATTATTTTTACGTGTGCTAATTGCTTTAATTTCACCTAAAACAGCGTAAGTGGCATCTACTAGAGTTGTTGGTACAAAGTAACCACTCATAATAGATAGGAAGTCCTCTTCCATCATACGTTCTTTGAGCTGATCATCTAGGTCTTTTTCTTCTTGTTCTAATTGTGCCTGTGCTTCCTCATCCCCTTCTCTCGCCTTTTGAATCATGACCTTAAGCTTTTCGCGTTCTTCTTTTTCAACTTCTTCATCCTCTTGGTCTTTTTCAATCGGTAAGATAATTGTGCCTTCCATAGCAAGCCCAGCTATTTTGACTTTGTTGAATTCTCTCTTCTCACTCATTATATCTGTATACTCTACAACATTTTGCAACCAGAAAATAAATTGCATGCCTGTTTCTTTTTCTTCACAAATTACATAATAAGTGTAATCATCATCCACGCATTCTACCGTCATCTCTTCCACTTCTATTACATTATTCGTAAAGAAACATGGTTCACATTGTTCAATTTCAATCTTAGCATCTTTTTTGTTGCCACCTTTAAGAACAATCCTTACCATTACACACATATCTTTATCATACTCTTTAAAGTACTCTGCCAAAATATCTTTATTCTGCTTTCTCGTTGCAAACTGTGTTGTTGGCGCATCTAATATACTGCTTACAATGCTTTCTAACTGCGTATCTTTGTCTAGGTTTGAAAAACCTACTGCTGAAATTGGAGATTCCATATTTTATCCCCCTCTCCGTTTCTTAATCTTGTTTAACACTTAATCTGTTTATCTAATTCACAAGACAAACTCAAATGCTTCAAAATGTTTTATCTTCTATTATTTTCTAATTATACAAAGGCTATTTCCAAGTTGCAAGTGGTAACACCCTTCTAATTATAAATATATCTATACCCTGCTTAGAATATGATTAATTTATGTCGTTTCTATTTTCTTTTTCTCTTGTTTTTTCATAGTTTTTTGAGCTAGTCTACATTCTAGCCATTCATTGTAAAGTTTAAAGGCTATTGCAAAAATTGGTACACCCAATACTGAACCAACGATACCAAAAAGGCCGCCTCCTACAAGTACAACAAATACAACCCAAATACCATCGAGACCAATAGAATCACCTACGATTTTAGGACAAATTACATTACCATCTATTTGTTGCAGTACAACAACGAATACAAGATACCATAATGCCTTAGTTGGATCAGCAAGCACTATAATTACGAAACATGGCACTGCCCCAATAAATGGTCCAAGTACGGGAATAATGTTTGTTATCCCTGCAATAAACCCAACTAATATTGGATATGGAAAATCAAATACACAGGCTCCAGCAAAAGTTAATATCCCAACAATCAATGCATCCGTTAACTGACCTACTATAAATCCTTTAAAGGTCTCATTCGTTATCTGTAATACATGGTTTAAGTATTCTCTCGCTTTAGCTGGTACTGTAACTCTTACTGTTTTTGCAATAAGTTCACTTAAATCATCCTTACTCATTAATATATAAATAGAAATGATAAGTGTAAAGACTATATTAAATATACCATTAAATGTACCTGTTGCGAAACCTATCACCGATGGTACGATATTTTGTAATAATCCTATAATCTGTTCTTTAGATTGTATAAGGAAATTTTGCATACTTTCCCAAGTTGACTCCTGAAGGTCTATTTTACTCATAATCTCTCTGGAAAGTTCATCAAACTGCTGTGAATAATTATTCATATTCCCTATAAAACCGCTTATACTCTCAGCTAATTGTGGAATCAGCGTTGCAAATACTAATGCAATGACTGAAAATGCGATAACATATGAGAGTAAAATTGACACGCCTCTCTTTATACCATAGTTCTTATCTCCTGCTTTTGCCTTAAAGATTCTTTCAAGCAAAAATGTGGCCGGAATATTAATTAGATAAGCTAATACAAATCCATAAATAAATGGACCTACTAGCACAACGAAGTTTTTAACTACCCCTGTTACATCCTTAAATTTAAGCAATAAGAAAAATACTATCAGGGCATATGTAATTAAAAACATTTGCTTTCTATATTTAATCATATATAACTCCTTTCCCTTTCAAATTCATCAGGTGTGTCCCCTCTCGTTTCATTATACCCCATACATATAAAAGTAAGAAGTAGAAATTACAGTCGCAAATCCTTATAAAAGTGTAAAATAATGCCAGTAACTCATATGTGCATAAGTATAACCAAATTAAGAAAAAACAAACTTATAAAATATAAAAATGAGGTGATATATAAGAAAAAATATATACCTTTTCTTATATATCACCTCATTTTATAGAAAGCAGTAACTATCGCCTCTCGTTACTGCTTTTAAGATAAAGCTTCCTAATATTTAGGTTACCTTATATATTTATTAGCATAAACCATTGATTACATCACTAAATGTATCTGGATGATTTGTAATAACTGCATCCACGTTTAATTCTTTCATTTTTTTCATATCAGCTGTTTCATCTACAGTCCATACAGTCACTGTTTTACCAATGCTATGTACTGTATCAATTGCTTCTTTGTCCACTTTTGTGTAATCTACTGAGATTGCATCTGCATATCTGTAGTTACGAATATCCCATAACATGTCTTTGCAAAGAAGGGCTGTTTTAATATTTGGTGCTAATTCTTTAATTCTCTTAAGTGTTTCTACATTATATGAAGATAAGATAACTTTATCCTCTGCACCAATTGTTGTTACACGATCAATTACTTCTTCTGTGATTTGCTCATATTGCGCTTCACTATCTTTGATCTCAATATAAAGTTTAACATTGTATTTTTTTACTAATTCAATTGCAGATTTTATACATAAAATCTTTTCACCTTTATATTTAGGGTCATATTTAACACCGGCATCAAATTCTAGTAACTCATCGAGTGTATGATCTTTAATATAGCCTGTTCCTGTTGTTGTTCTATCGAGTTTCTCATCATGGATAATAACAACTTTATTATCTTTTGTCATGTGTACATCCACCTCGATACCATCACAGTACCCCTCTGTTAAAGCTTTTGCAAATGCAATATTTGTGTTTTCTGGGTATCTGCCACTGAAGCCTCTATGAGCTATATTTAACACTCTTCCCATATTTCCGTCTCCTTTCATATTATACAATTCCTTTAAAATTTCCCTCGTTTTCTATTATAGACCTATTGTACCAAACCCACAAGTTACACATAAAATTTTCGCCAATTCATTATATACAGACATTTCTTTTAGTATATTTGTACAACCATTAGACCCGTTGCCACTGACCAAACTTGCCACATCCAGGACATCTCTCCCCGCACCCATCCTGCATATACTCCATCGCCAAAAAAGGTGCCACAACACTCGCCTCATACATTGGATACACCGGAATTTCCATCATATTCCCCATCTCATTTCCTACAGTCTTCCTATATCCACAATTCTTACAAATAAACTCACTCACGACACCATCGCCTCCAAAAATTCTATATTACACCCATCAAATACATATTTACCCCTATTTTCCCCCCATCCACCCAAACTATTCATCTTATCGCAACTTCGACCGCAAGAACCCAAAGAAAAAGACCGCAGGAAGGGAGTAGGAAGGCAGCAAGAAACCCCAGGTCTCCGCCACCTCTCCATATTAGCCTTCGCTCGAAAGTGCCCTCCACTCAGCCGTTTCTCTCAACCTGGCGGTGTGGATAAGTAGAATATATATTTTTATCGCGACTTCGACCGCAGGGAGGGAGCAGGAAAAATATATATTCTACTTATCCACACTCCACTACACACAAAAAACGGCTGCCGCACTTTCGCGCGACCAGCCGTTTTTTATTTAAACTTCACTTGTTCTGTTTCATCTGTAATTGCTCTAAATGAAAATCCTTGTTTTCTAAGCCCTTCAACGATTTCTGGTAAGGCTTCAACCGTTGTTGTTTTAGCTGGTGCATCATGCATTAAGATAACTGCTTCATGCTTACCTTTTGCACCATTTAAAACAGAATTTACAATTACATTTTTATCTTGCTTATTGGCAGATGCATCTAATGAATCTACATTCCAGTCAAAGTATGTAAGACCGGCTTCGGTAACTGCTGGAATAATTTGATCCATAATATTTCTGCCACCATATCTATTACTTATAGTGTTATTAGACCCACCTGGGAATCTCATAATAGTAGGTTTTACACCTGTAATATTCTCAAGTTTATTAGATAAATCTGTAACGTCTTTCATGAAATTATCTACACTTTGGTAAATTGTATTGTATTCATGCGTATCTGAGTGAATCGCTAGTGTATGACCTTCTTCTACGATTCGTTTATATATTTCATCTTGATTATTTTTTCCTAGAACAAAGAATGTTGCTTTTATATTATTTGCTTTAAGAAAATCAAGTATTTTCACTGTATTAGTGCTTGGACCATCATCAAATGTAAGGTAGGCATATTTATTTGTATCATTACCTATCACTACATCTGGATTTTCTGCCTCAGCTTTAGCTAATTGGTTTTTTTTCTCTTGAATTTCAGCTTCTACTTGCTCAAGCTCTAGTTTATTGGTATTAAGCTCTTCTTGAAGAGACTGATGTTCTTCGTTAAAAGTTGCTACAGCTTCTTTTGCTACTTTTAAAGCATTTACTTTTTCAGGTAATTTATATGCTAAAAATCCCGCACTGCCTCCAAATACTATTGCTAAAAGTAGAAATAGAAGTGTGGTGCCAACCTTCTTACTTTTTCTTCTACCATAACTCATTTCATTCACCTTTTTCTACTTTCTTTTTGTACTAATTCTTGCTTTCGAAATATACTTTATTCCTTACTTCATGGAATCTGGAATAATTACTGGTTCATATTTTGCTAAGTTATCTTGTATGATTTCAAGCTCATCTTGTGATACTTTTTGTTGCTCTTTTACTGTTTGTACTTCCGCTTTTAAGCTCTCCGTACTTTCAGAAATAGCTTTTACACTTGTTGTGTTTTTACTAATACTGCTCGCAAGATATACATGTCCACCTAAAAGTCCTAGTGTCATCCCTGCTCCTAAAATAGTTAAAGCCACACATACGCCTAAAAGTCTATTTCTCTTTTTAGCACCAAAGCTTAAATTACTTCTATATGCCATACCTTTTTGTCCTTTCTATTGTTTTCTCTACTACTCAGTATACTACTTTTACCACTAATTTAAAACACCCATTTAACTTTTTAATCTGGTATTTTTTACACATAAAAAAAGTGAGGGCGTCTCAAAGGACACCCTCCAAATCCAACTAACTTAACAAATTTAACCAACTTAAGGAATCTATACAAACTAAGCATAAATGCTTATTTTGCCTTATGTAATTTTTTTGGTACCACCGTTTGATAGCACCACCAGTCCGATTGACTGCTTACAGCCTTATAAGCTGACTTTCTTGCTACCTTTTCTACAATAGTCAATAATTTCTTCTTCATGTCTACCACTCTTCCATATAAGGTACTAATAATAATATGCCTACTAATGTCATAGTCATAGCTATGGTAGAGCATATTAGCTTATACCTCTCTCCTCCATAAAATCCAGCAAGTGTAATAATTGCAAGTATGCTAATCATAACCCTACTTTTTATCCTGTTTTTAATTATCTCTGCTGGAGTCTTTGGGTTATTTTCATTTTCAATAGGTGCCGCCACATATACAATGCTTACAGAAAATATTACACATATAAATACCAATTCATTCATTACATATGTACAATCTAGCATTGTAAGTCCAATAATAATTCCATGTAGTACATGCGTTAGGCAGAAACATTGCCACCGTTTCTTTGTATGATAACCTCCCGTAGTACGGCGTAACCCCATGAAAATCATCAAAAATAGCAATGTATACTGAAGTTTTCCAAATATGATTCCTACTACCATAATTGTGAGGAGCAAAAATAAATTGCTTATCAGTATCTCTAAACCATAGCTATAAATATCACTATCTTCCTCTAAAATAATGTTATTCGTCTTTAAAGCTATGACTATTTTATTAATCAATCGGTTTATTTTCTCCAACTCCTTTTGACAAAAGAAATTCTATCATACTTTTTTTATATTCTTCATTTTTCTGTCTAAATGGTTCATTTTTCTGTCTAAATGGTTATTTTATTGTCGATAATACCTTCAGTTTCCGCATAATCCAATAAAATATTAACTTCAAATACATTTTTTTTACAACTATATTCCATATATCCTTCATATTTATTAACTACATATTTGATATTCAGTAAGCCATACCCATGCTCATATTTATTAGCTTTCTTTCGTCTTATAAGCTTATTATCTTGAATAGGATTACTGGCTACTGTATTGACAATATTTATAAGCAGCTTATTATGGTGTGGATGAATGTTAATTTTAATTTTTCGCTCCTCAGTTTCCACTTCACGTACTGCTTCTATCGCATTATCTATTAAGTTCACCAATAAAGTTCCCAGATCTACTTCATCTATTTTCATTTCATTAGGAAATTTAATCTGTAAATCATACTTAATATTTTCTTCTCTTGTAGAATAGAGCTTTTGATTAATAACTGCATCACCAATTACATTTCCAGTGGTATAATACATAGGCACATTTTCAGCCCTTGAACGCAGTTCCTTAATATACTTTATACATTCTTCACTTTGATTGTTCGTAAGCATATATTCTATAATGCCATAGTGATTAAGCATATCATGCTTAATTTTTCTAATCTCTTTATGACTTTTATTAAGCTCCATAATATGTTCTCTCATCACATCTTGATTATGTAAAATTAAATCTGTTTTAGCAGTCTCCTGCATATTTGTAATTACTTTTCTAAATAACCCATAAATAATAATGTTAAAGGCAAAAAATACGACTGCTAATATCGTAATCATTCTATATAATGTGGCATCTGTATTATAAACACTTAATTTAAACATAATAATTACAGTTAAAAATGAGGCAATAAATATAGCTAATATGATACTTCGATATCCCTTAGGCATTTCTACCTTAGTAAGATTAAGTGTTCTCTTCGCCCCTAGTAATACCACTAAAATAATCATTTTGACCATAAGGACTACAATAATGCGTTTAAAATTGCCATAAGCTAATAGCATACTAATTTCCTGATCAACCATATAAGCGATAAGATTAAGTCCTGTAATCGTACACAGTCCTAAAAAAATCTCAAAAACAATCCCCACAATAATCTTGTTTTGAATCTGTCCACGATACATTGAGATTGTGTAAATACACATTAATGTCATACTCACTAAAGTCGTATGACTGCTAAACGCTTTAAACCCCGTTACAAAGTGAATTGCTAATGTTAATATCACCATAGCTATTAACTTATAATACCTTTTTGTATTTCTTTTTTCTTCTAAGAAGAAACGAATAAACTGGTCTAAAAAGCCAACATCTATCGCACAAAACAAAATTTCCATCAATTCATACATGCTAGTTTCTCCTATTTAATATATTCTACAAATTTACTATAAAAAGTTCTTTTCTTATTTCTACCCATGAGTATTTTTTCTTGATTACCTGCATACTCTAACAAAACTTCCTGTTCTTTTGTAATCGTACGTATATAACGCATATTAACTAGCGTTGAACGATTAGGCATCGCAAAGTTACTGTTCCCTTTTAAAATTTCTAAAATATCTTCAAATCTAGTTACCATTACCCTATAACGCCCCTTAATTGTTTGCATATAAAATTTACGTAACTGAATTTCAAAATAAATAATTTCATTTTCTCTAAGTTTAAGTACTTCCTTTTCAGTATTAAACAAATATGTATCTTTAGTACTCTCTACATATTTAATGCATTGTCTTAATATACTGCTGCGTTCTTCTTCACTTAAACCTTTACGTATAAACTTATAGATATTGTAACCAAAGGCATCATATACGCGATCCTCCATAGATGTTACAAGTACGATTGTCACTTCTTCATCAATCTGCCTAATAGCTTCCGCTAATGCAATCCCATCTAACTCAGGCATGTCAATATCTAGAATTAGTAAATCTGGTCTTTCTTCCCGCTTCTTATACTCTTGCAAAAGCTTTCTCGAAGATGTAAAGGTTTCCAAGTCATAATTTATGTCTAACCCCTCTAATTCTCGCTGTAATTTTTTTGATAAGTCTTTTACAAAAATCTCATCATCATCACACACTATTATGGATATCATCTTATCACCTTCTTATATTCTATATGTTAGTTTTATTCAATTATATTATTTTTGTGTTCCATTATCAAATTTTGTATTTTTATTCACTTTTTCTTCGTAAAAACAAAAAAAAAGTAAAAAATCGTTGTAAATACAACTATTTTTTACTTTCTATTTCCATTTTTTTAATTTTAATCCTTTTGAAAGGCAAACAGCTTCATAATTAAAAAGGTTACTGGTATACCTATTATAGCTGCCAATACATACGCCACAAGTTTAGGTTGTCCTAGTATATTCATTACTAAAAACACCATTAGATTTTGAATGATAAAGTTAGGAATATATGAAATGCCATACTTTATAAACCTTATAACACCTAAGCTTTCTTTAAAAGTGACCGTACTATTTAATAAGTAAGAAATAATAAGCCCACAAAAATATCCCACCATATATGCCACATTATCATCAAGCATTAATGAAAATATATAGGCAAACACAATACCATTTAAAGTATTTATACAGCCTACAATAAGAAACATTAGAAACTGTCTTGTTTTAAAATGACCTAGCAATTTTTCTCTGCCACTTGGCGTATAGCTTCTCCAATCTAAAAGAGCATTTTTCTTCACAATATAACTATGCCCAGCTAAAAGTGCTAACGGTGTGTCTGATAAGGAATCTGAATAAAACTCCTCCATTTCATAGTCATCTACAAACTGATTGAGGCGTGCTACCTTTTCTTCCCCATAACAATTCTCACCAGTAAAATGCCCTGTCAAATGATCTACCCTTGAAGCAATCAAAGCCTTAACCCCTATCTCTTTACATATAGGTTTTAACAAAAATTCAGGTGAGGCAGAAATAATAATATCCCTACTATGGTCCTTCTTCTTATACCATTCTTTTAAGTTTTGTTTATGGGTTTTCCAAAAATCTCTTACCCAATCATCAATATTATCAATATCCTTGAAAAATATAAAATATTTTTCTTTCATTTTTACCTTAGGCCAAAGTCCTAATATATACATAAGTGCTGCATATGCCTGTATAGGTAAATACTTTAATATAGACGGCTTTCTTCTCAGGCAATATTTATAAAAATCAATAGAACTATCGCCATCATAAACTGTTTTATCAAAATCGTACACTGTAATTTTCATAGCAACCTCTTATTCTTATTTTATAGTAATTGATCCTAATATCATATTCTTTCTTTATTATATAAATATATAGAAGCACCTGTAAACAGAATATTATAAATTAACCACAAAAAGGACTGATGTACATTCATACATCAATCCTTCTTATTAAATAGTTGATTGCTTCATTTGCCCTTTATTATTTTAAGATTCCTTTATCACTAGCTACTTTAATTTCCCCTACTTTTACCTTTTCATATACTTCATTTACTGCCTTAGTTGTATCTTCACTAAGGTTAGGATTTACTTCTGGAATTCCTACACCATCATTTTGAATGCTATATGAAAGTATTTGTCCCCCTGGAAATTTTCCTTCTACTGCATCTTTTATAACATCATAAGTTGCTGTACTAATTTTTTTCATAGCTGAAGTTAATACCACCGATTGTGTATCATTATATAAACCATCATCATATTGATCGACGTCTACACCTACAACCCATACAGGTTTCCCACCTTGTGCACGTTCTCTAGCTTCTTTAATGACACCTGTTCCTACTGCACCCGCTGCACTAAAGATTACACCCACACCTCGATCATACATTTGCGCACTAAGTTGTTGCCCTGCTGCTACATCTGTAAATGTCCCTTGATAGATGAAGTTATTTGCATCCATTTTCATATTTGTGCCATAGTTATCATTTGCATATTGAATCCCTTGCTGGAAGCCCCAGTTATATTTATTAACTGCATCTGTGCTCATCCCACCTATGAAACCAACATTACCTTCTTTAATTTCTAAGGCTGCTGCGATACCAGCTAAGAATCCAGCTTCATGTTCTTCAAATAATACAGCTACGCTATTGTCTGCTACAGCAGGCACATTGTCACCATTATTTGGAACCGCATCAATTATCATAAATTTCTTATCTGGATATTTGCTTTGTGCTTCATAAATTGTTTTTGCAAACTTAAATCCAGGAGCAACTATCATATCATATCCTGCTTCATTAAAGTTCCCAATTTCTTTAAGTGCATCCGCCTCTGATTCACCACCTGGTTGAAGGTACTTAGAAGTAATACCAAATTCTTCACTAGCTGCTTGGATTCCTTCCCATGCACCTTGATTAAATGACTTATCATCAATTGACCCGATATTAGTTACAAGTCCTACTTTCAAATCACTTGTAGTTGTACTATTGCTTGCACCATTTCCACAACCTGCTAATACTGTCATTACCATAAATCCACATAGGATACTCTTAAACAATCTTTTACTCATTTTGTCTATCCTCAAGTTCTATTTTAGTTTATTTTAAATTATTATTAATCCTACTTAATTATAGTCTTTCCCATTTCACTGCAAAAAATAAGGAAATGTCACGAAATTTATTTTGTGGCATCTCCTTATTTCTATAGCTTTAATATAGGGGTAACCGCTATCCCTAATCTCTTAGCTAATTCTTCTGCCTCTTTAATTGCTCCATCATTTAAAAATCTAGGGTCATGGGCATCCGCATTAATCAGGTAGGTAAGCTTATATTCCTTAGATAGCTTTAAACTATTAATATCAGGATATCTTCTGCCACCTCTTATACCATTGGCATTGATTTCTACAGGAATATTTAAACGCTCACATGTTCTAAATATCTGTCTCATTACTTTTTCACAATCTATATCCCAGACCCCATTATTATAGCCTTGTAATACTAAATCTGGATGTGCTAAAAACGTAAAAATTCCTGTTTCCAATCCTTCACATACCTCATTGGCATAAATGTATAAGTCTTCTTTACCTTTAGGTCCAAAATTATCTATACGTTTATTGTCACTCCAATGCTGTCCTAAAATAAATATTTCATAACCATATTCTTCACGAAACATCTTATAGTCTTCTAAGGCATGCAAATAATATTCACACTCAAACCCTTTAATCACATGAATCTTTTCTTTATACTTTTCTATAATCTGATCTAACTCCCTATTGTAACTTTCAAACTCTTCCCATCTCATCCTATCAGGATCTTCATTATCTCTATGGGGCACATGTTCAGTCATTGCTATCTCTTTAAATCCAGCTGCAATGGCTGCTTGTATATACGCTTCTATTTCTCCTACGCCATGATTACACCATCTGGTATGTGTATGATAATTTGCAATCATCTTCTCTCCTCCTAGGTCACTTAAATTAATGTATAAACTATGATTTACATTCAAATACTATATCATAATGCTATGTCTTTGCTTATTTGTATCACTATATTATCTTTATTAGAGGTTATTATTATGACTAAATCTTATATTAAACGCTGTTTCATTATTTTACTCTTAATATGTTTTAGCTTTCATTCATTATCAGCAGCTACTATCTCTACCACCTCCATTGATAATGCTTTAAATACTTCTTATGATACCTTATTAAACATTCAAAATCAATTTAAAGCACTCACTAGAAATTCCTTCGTAAATATTGTAAATAATACTTCAAACACCGCTAACAAGAACCAACTTGATGCATTTAGCAATCAGCTTACAGCGGTAAAAAATGATTTAAACTCTCTTTCTGCCGCTCCGCTAACAAGCTCACAAAATGCTAAACTTCAAACCCTATTGACTATAGCTTCATATCTCACATATATTCAGGATAGAAATTATGACTTTCTAGCATCTGTAGAGCCTTCAGAGCAATATACACTTTTAAACTCTATTTTTATTGGACACTCATTGATTACCCAACTTTTTTCATACCTGGCAGCAGCTTAGTTTAGCTTTTACCTCTACGAAACTTAATCGTTCATCATATGCTGCTTCTTAATATAATAATAGGGAGATGTGCGAAATCTATTTCGCAACATCTCCCTACTTTCTGTATGTACATTATTTATTATGCAAATATCGAAATTACAATTGCACCAACAAGACCTGACACACCAACTAATGTTTCCATAACAGTCCATGTTTTAAGTGTTGTTTTTTCATCAATATTAAAGAGTGATTTTACAAGCCAGAAACCTGAATCATTTACGTGACTTAATACAGTAGAACCACCAGCAATCGCCATAACAATTGCTGCAAGATGAAGTTGTGATAACATTGCCACCTCTGGCATAGCTGCTACAATCCCAGCTGCCATTGTCATAGAAACAGTTGCAGAACCAATAGACACCCTAACAGCTGCTGCAATTAAGAACGCTACGAGAACAAGTGGTAAGCTGCTTCCTGCTACGATATTTCCGATTACATCACCAAGCCCTGAATCTTGAAGCATCCATCTAAGGACACCCCCACCAGCTGTTACAAGAAGTACGATCCCCGTTGGTTCTAATGACTTAGACATAACCTTTTCTAAGTCTGCTCTTGTAAAGCCATTTCTAGTCCCAAGTAAGAACATGGCTAAAAGTGTTGAAATAGTTAAAGCTACGAAAGGTGTTCCTAAGAATGTAAAGATTTCTTGCATCGGCGCAAGTGCTGGAATAACAGAACTTGCAGTTTTTAATAAAATAAGTGCAAGTGGCACTAGGATAATTGCTACAACTGTTCCAAATGAAGGTAACTTAGAATTTCTTCCATTTTCACTTGTAGCTGCTGTTAATTCAAAGCTCTCTGGAACTGGAATATAAATTTTGTCCCCAATAAATTTCCCAAATAATGGTCCTGCTACAACCATTGCTACTGTTCCAGTAATAAGGCCTACACCAATTACATAACCAAGTTCTACGCCTAACATATTTGCTACAAGAACTGGTCCTGGTGTTGGTGGAATAAATGCATGACCTACTGCAAGGCCTGCAAGTAATGGAATTGCATATGTAAGTGTTGATTTTTTAGCTTTTCTTGCAAGACCAAATGCAAGTGGGATTAAAATAATAAGTCCCGCATCGAAGAATACTGGCATCCCTACTACAAGACCTGTAAGCCCCAATGCCCAAGCCGCTTTTTTATCACCAAATCTATTCACTAATGTATTGGCAATGGTTTCTGCACCACCTGAACATTCTAAAATTGCACCAAACATTGACCCTAGACCAATTAATAATGCAATACTTGATAACGTGTTTCCTACACCTTTTTCAATCGTTGAGACAATACCTGTAAGTGGCATTCCTGCTAAAACACCAATTGTAATCGCACTAAGTACAATTGCAATCACTGGCTGTAATTTGCCCTTAATGATTAAGAATAACAGTAAAGCCATCCCTAATGCTGCGGCCATAATAAGTCTTTCTGGTGATGCTACAAATCCTTCCATATTAACTTCCTCCTAGATGTGTCATATTCAGTAACTACTTCATTGTCATTTCAATATCTTCTCTTTATCTTTCTTATAGATTTCACATTTATAAATTTTAGTTATTCATGATTTTTAGTCTTGCTACGCCATATATCCTCCAAGCATTGGTGATACGGCACATTTAGAATAAACAGATAAAATTCCCTTTGTATATTTATCTGGTCTTGGCTGCCAATTTGCTTTTCTTTCTTTTAAAATCTCATCTATTTCAGCTAAATCTTTACGTACACCGTTTACGCCGATGATTTGTAAAATTCTTTGCGCTACATCAATCTCGATTAAATCCCCCTCTTCAATGAGTGCAATAGCCCCACCGCTTTGTGCTTCTGGTGAAACATGTCCAATAGCAGGTCCTTTCGTTGCCCCAGAAAATCTACCATCAGTAATAAGCGCAATAGTCGTAGCTAGCTCTGGGTCTGAAGCAATGGCTTCTGTAGTGTAGAACATCTCTGGCATACCACTTCCCTTAGGTCCTTCATAACGAATAATAACTGCATCTCCTGGTTTAACGGTTTTGTTAAGTACCGCTGCAATGGCCTCTTCCTCTGAATCAAAAGGTTTAGCCTTTAAAATTGCTTTTTGCATTTCTTGAGGTACTGCAGAATGTTTTATGACTGAACCTTCTGGCGCTAAATTTCCTTTTAAAATCGCAATCGTTCCGTCTTTTCCAATTGGGTCATTAAATGGCCTGATGACATCCGTTCTATCTACACCTGTTTTTTTCATGTAGGCATCACATTTTTCATAGTAGCCATTTTTCTTAAGGTCCTCTAAGTTCTCACCTAATGTTTTTCCTGTAACCGTCATAACATCTAAGTGAAGCTTATCTTTAATCTCTTCCATAACAGCTGGCACCCCACCTGCATAATAGAAATATTCTGCTGGCCATTTACCACTTGGTCTGATATTTAAGAGGTAATGCGCCCCTCTATGCATTTGGTCAAAAGTATCTGCATCAATTTCAATGCCAAACTCTTTTGCAATAGCTGGGATATGTAATAAACTGTTTGATGAACCTGCAATAGCTGCATGTACCATAATGGCATTTTCAAAAGCTTTGCGTGTAGCAATATCACTTGGTTTAATTCCCATTTCAGCCAGTTTTACCACTTGCTTCCCAGCCTCAACTGCAAAATCTGCAAGGTCTTGACAAGTTGCAGGCATTAAAGAACTTCCTGGTAACATAAGGCCTAATGCCTCTGCCATAATCTGCATTGTTGAAGCTGTTCCCATGAATGAACAAGCCCCGCAAGATGGACAAGCATGATGTTTTGCAAATGTAAATTCTTCTTCTGTGATTTCACCTCTTTGGAATCTTGCACTATATGTTCCAATTTGCTCAAGAGTTAAAAGGTTAGGCCCCGCTTCCATTACCCCACCTGTTATTAAAATACATGGAATATCATTTCTAGCGGCTGCTATAAGATGCGCCGGTACCCCTTTATCACAACTTGAAATATAAACTGCGCCATCAAAAGGTGTGGCATTAGCATGCATTTCAATAAGTCCTGCAATCGTATCTCTAGAAGCTAAGGAATAATTAATCCCATCATGGCCCTGAGCTTGTCCATCACAAATATCTGTTGCAAAATATCTAGATGCCTTTCCATTAGCCTTACTAATTCCTTCACAAGCCTTTTCTACAAATCCAAATAAATGGGCACTTCCCGGATGACTATCTCCAAATGTACTCTCCACCATAATTTGTGTCTTTGATAAATCTTCTACTGTATATCCCATACCCATTCTAAGAGGGTCCATTTCAGGTGCTATTTTTCTAATTTCTTGACTTCTCATTCCTTACCTCCTACCTTAATCAGACGTCTGATGTCTTATATGTATAGATTAAATGAATTGTATTTATAAGTCAATAAATTATATAATTTTTATATACAATTACTTTTTTTAGAATTTATTTATGTTTAATATGCACAAAAAAATACCTAGCGCTATGTTTTTTCATCTTCATAACACTAGGTATTTTTATCTATTCTATCCAATTGACTTTTAGTTTGATAATTTTTCAATAATCTCTCTGTTATAACGAATGTGTTTTTCCATGCTTTCAAAGGCAGCCTTTTCATCGCCACTGGCAATGGCCTCTACAACGCTACGATGGGTACTAATTGTTTCATTTTTTAAAGCATTTTTTGTAACATCCATAAATAACGGAATCGAACAATTTATAATTGGTAAAAGCTTGCTCACCACAAGATTTTGACTTGCCTCAGCAATCACCGTATGAAGTTCAATATCCTTCTCAATATGATTAATGCCACTTAAAATCATCTGCTCTACTGCATCACAGAGTTCTATCATCTTTTCAATCTGCTGCTTAGTTGCCATCTTTGCCGCTCTTCCCGCAATATAAGGTTCGATTAAATAACGTACTTCTAAAATATCTAACGCTAATTTCCGCTTATCTTCTACGAAAACAAAACCAAGTGGATCTGGTGCGACACCCATTTTCTCTGAAACATAGGTCCCTACACCTCTTTTAATTTCCACAATATTTCTAGAAACTAATATCTTAATGGCCTCTCTTAAACTACTACGCCCTACGTTCAAACTTTTCATTAATTCTGCTTCACTTGGTAACTTATCCCCCACCTTTAATTCAGTTCTGGCAATAAGCTCGATAATCTCATCAGCAATTCTTTCGGGTAATAATTTACCACTATTAATATTCTCAAACATTGTACGCCCTCTTCTTTTTTATGTTCCTATAAATTTCGCATTTATGTTTTAATCATTCACTATGTTTTAGATATGTGAAATATAAATTTCACCTCTATAAGTCTTAGTTATTCATTAATATAACATAATTTTGTACACAAATAAAGCAAGGTGCCTTTGTATCAATGTTTCCTAACCCCTATTTTATAAAAAAGCTTTGTAATTTTTGCTTCATTTGTTCCTTCTCTTCTTCAAACTGTTTCTTACGATTTACATTGGCTCCTGAAGGATGCGGAAAACCTAGCAGACATTGAGATGCTTCTAATTTACCTTCTTTAATAATTTCTAACACCACGTTTTCCACACATCTTCCAAGTGGCACAATAAATGCATCCTCTAATAACTCTACCTGAGGATAAAAGAAGGTGTTTACATAATCCATTAACAGCTCACTCTTTAGAATTTCTGGGGAATGTCCTGTATAATTCTTCCCCTTAACAAAGGTTGCAAAAGGAATCATTGATACAGTATGTAGCAAATCATCCCTTTCCCCAAAAAGCTCACCGCTCTTATCAAGTCCTAGACAACTTGGTAAATCTAATTCATTCAGCATTTCTATAATATTTTTTCTCAAGGTGCCGCTAAATCTCGCTTCAACCTTACAGCGATAAGGGATCTCTTCTACTGCCATGCCTTCTTCTATACATTTTCTTGCCGCCACAATAGATGTATTCATCTGCGCAAATCCTGGCGTAATGCCCACAATAAATATCTTAGCATTAGGATTAATATGCTCATTATGCGTATTATAATATATTTCAATATTCCCCTGTTTCTCCAAACAAAAGTCCGGTGTTAAAAGTTCTTCCTTTGTATAAGACTTTTTAAAGGGCAGAGCTGCTATAGTTTCATAATAATCTTTTAGTGTTGGTATATATTTAGTCACTATTATTTCCTTCCTCAATGTTTAGTAAACTGTTTCATCTAAATTAAATTGTGTTACTCCTTGAATATAAGTATTACACAATTTAGCAAAAAAGACTAGGGCACTATGCCCTAGCCTTGTAATTCCATTCTTTTTTCCTTAATAAGCTGCTCAAGCTCATCTAAATCTTCCGCAGTTGCTCTATTTTTAATAAATCCCCTTGCAGTTGATCGTGCTTTAAGATAATTTGAGTACTCTTTATTTTGTTGTTGCCATCTTTTGTTTGCTTCTGTTTGTTTGCTTGGTTGTTCCATTATCCTTACCTACTTTTTAAATATTATCAGTATTAATCCAACAACTATCACTAGCAGTTTACTTACTTGAAATAAAAGCTTCATAACTTCATACACTAATTCTTTATCCATACTATTTTATAGTAGTTATTATACTCTCTTTATTTATTGACCCTTCATAGGGTTCTTTCATTTTTTTAACCACTATTTCTCCCTTATATATATTACACTATGAATAGTATGGATTATCAAGTATATTTCTTAATCTTTCAGCTTTATCTTATATTTCCTGCTTAGCAAAAAAGGATTACCGACTTGAATACATTAATATTCAAGTCGGTAATCCTTTTCATTTACACACGCAGTAGGATTCGAACCCATGACATTCTGATCCGAAGTTTGATTTTTTGCTATAATACTTATCATATGTTATGTTAATTACTTGAATTAGCTTGATTATACGTTCAAACCTTTATAATACTTATCATGTTTATTTTTATGCTAGGTGTCAAATAGGTGTCACGTTTTAAATCAACTAAAAATGGGATTAAGCTTCAATTATACATTTAATTGCAACTTAATCCCTAGTTTTTTATATCTATGATTTTTTATATTAGTGTTACTTCTTCAGTGTTAAATAAAATGCTTCCCTTACTCCACTTATTGCTTCTTTAAAAGCAATTTCTTCTCTTTCTGTTATTAACTCATATATAGCATCCTCCACCTTTTTAAACTCATCATCATTTAATTTGCTTAATAGTGGCTTTAAAATATCCAAGCTAAAATGTTCTGAGAGTTTTTCATTTTCCTCATACATTTTCTTAAACCCTTGGTTAATTATTTTTTCAATACTCATATGTATTCCCCCTCTATTCATAATTTAGTTGCGACATTTTTACATTATATCACATTTAACCCATATATTCTACAACCCCAAAGGCATTATTGGTATAATTGTACAGAGGTGATTATATGGACATTGGTCAAAGGATACGAGTATTTAGAGAAGCTAAGGGACTAACACAGAATGAATTAGCTAAATTAATTTCAAAATCTAAAAGCTCATTGGAGAAATATGAATATGGGAACGTTGATATCTCATTAGGAACACTACTTGATATCTGCGATGCCCTAGATATTACATTAAGAATGCTAATTGCAGAAGACGATAATGACATATTGAATTCTATTGTGGCTCATTACAATTTAGAGGATAAGCCCAATAGGAATATTGAAGAAGACTTTCAGATGGCTATTGAAGGTTTCATACATAGATATCAAAAGACTAAAGCAGACTAATCATAGTCTGCTCAGGCTGTAGACAATTAACTTTTCCATAGTATTTTACTAGTCTAGAAATAGAAAACAGAGGTAAAAATGGACCTAAACTGGGTCTATAAATAATTTTGTGTATTCTCTTTCTAATGGCAATCGATTTTTAAATA
>DYCF01000017.1 GCA_019418225.1 Clostridiales bacterium
TTTCACATGACTAAAAATCATGAATAACTAAAATTTATAAATGTGAAATCTATATCCATTTACACATATATTACATATAATATAGTACGAGCTCTTTTAATATCTAAAAACAGCTCATTAAGGAAGTGACGATTATGTCTTTATTTCGTATCTTATCCATTGACGGTGGTGGCATTCGCGGTATTATCCCTGCCACACTCCTTACTTACTTAGAATCATGTCTTCAAAAAAACAGTGGTAACAAAAATGCTAGACTTGCGGATTACTTTGATCTCATTGCAGGTACAAGTACTGGTGGTATATTAGCCGCACTTTATTTAACACCTGATGAGACGCATCAGCCACGCTACAGTGCCGCAGAAGCACTTAATTTCTACAAGGAAAATGGTAGCCTTATTTTCCACAAAAGCCTTTGGCATGTTATAAAAAGCCTTAATGGTTTTTTAGGTGCAAGATATCCAGCTACAACGCTTGACGAACTCCTTCAAAAGTTCTTTGGAAGTTTACGCCTTAGTGAACTTTTAAAGCCTTGCCTTATTCCTAGTTTTGACATCAAAAATAATAAAGCTATTTTCTTTAATCAAACAGACCCCACTCAGCAGCATAAGGAAGATTTCTTTGTGCGTCACATCGTTCGTGCTACTACTGCTGCTCCCTCGTACTTTCCTGTTGCCGAAATTACCTCTTGCGAAAACACACCTTTTACCCTTGTGGATGGCGGTGTTTTTGCCAATAACCCTACATTATGTGCCTATATAGAAGCTCATAAAGTCAATAACTCAGCTATTTCCCCTCAAGAAACACTTATACTCTCTCTAGGAACAGGTTCACCACTTAAAACTTTTAATACACGTACTTTAAGATATGGTGGTGTCAGCCAATGGGCTTTCCCACTTCTAGATATATTATTGAGTAGTAATGCTGAAATCGTCCATCATAAAATGAAAGTCTTATTTGACGAAAGAGCCGCCTCTGAAAACTATCTACGTATTCAAACTAATTTCACTAACCTTGGTTATCCTGATCTTCCTCTCGATGCAGCAAAGCCTAATGACATAAATTTACTATGTGCCCTATCTGATCAGTTAACGAACGACTACAAAGAAGACCTTGATGAATTTAGCAAAAAGCTAATTGCTAATTCTTGATATTAGTCCTTTCTCTTAATCATTTCACATACTAAAACATAATAAACAATTAAAACTTCTAGATATTAATTTTCTATGTAAAAGAGGTAGTATATAACACTATTATTAGGGTGCATACTACCTCTTTTAATATTTACTTATCCTTTACGACCTCATAAAGCTCGCACATGTTACTTCACCTATTAACGAATATACATTTTCTTTGGTTTTCGTCTTTTCTTAAGCCATAGAACAATTAGTATAATCAAAACAATAACTACAATTATAATCCCTCCCCCTATAATATAAGGCCTATAATTTGTAGTTCCTATAGTTTCAGGCAAATTTCCTTCAATAGCAATACTTTCTACACTATTCATGAAACGGTAATCTGCTGTACCACCTATACCATAAAGATTATCATTACTTGCTGCACTGGCAACTCCTTCAATGCGTTTATGCCCTAAGCGATACGAACTATTTTCCCAAGTTGCTGTATCTAACGCATATATTAGACCTGAACTTTCGAAAGAAATGCCATCTGTCATAACATAAAGTTTCTTTCCACCACCAAATACTGTATTTTGCCTATCAAGTCCTGCATATGGTAAATCCGTTCCTCGCTCTATCTGCTTACCATCATAGATTTCAGTGCTTACCACAGCACTTCCATTATCCATGCGCCCTCCTGTAATAACCATCTTATCCTCTACGACAGCCACAATAGGTGCATAACGTCCTTCATTAAGGGAGACTACCTTCTCCCATTTCTTATCCTTACTTAACTTCCAAATATCCTGACTAAGTGCCTCTTGTCCGGTATAATCTCCTCTTGGAATGCCGCCAACCATATATACCTCATTATCATAAGCCACCACTGCCGCATATTCACGTGGTTCTGGTACAACTTCATACTCTTGTTTTTCCCATACATCTTCTTTGATACTATAGACGTAATAGTCATTTTTGTTATACTTAGAATCAAATGTTACAAACAAAATCTTATCCTTTAGCCCAGCTGCTCCACTACCAGAAGCATAACTTGCAATATTATCCGTTGCTGGCAAATCTGTAAGCCGACTCCAATAATCTTCCTTGATATTATAAGCTAGCAATGCTTGGCTTGGTTCATTATCTTCTAAGGTACCACCCATAACATAAATCATATCGCCATAAGCTACTGCCACTGCATTTTTAAGGGTCAATGGCATAGGTGCATGATGTGTCCAGTTATAAGCTTTATTATTTATAATCAGAAGCTGTGTACTTGTCTCACCATCTCCACGTGTTAATGCAAACTCCCCATATCCATCAAACCCACCTGTATATTTAGCTGTAATTTCTGTATCTGTCCAAGCGGTTACTTCTAGCTGCTGACCATTCAATGTAAGTACACCTGGATTTATGCCAAAGAACTGCCCCTTAATCTTTATATTCCCATTGTCACCTTGTATCAATTCATTCATGACAGCATATGGATTTTCCACCGCACGCTTCACATTAATTCTCCCATCTGAGGCAACCATTCCTGGCATAGTATGATCAACGCCACCTACAACTCTAGCACGTATTTTCGTTGTATCTTCGTTTGGAAAAAGACGCTTAAGCATAGCTACTTCACCAGTTACTACAGGTGCTGCCGTAGATGTCCCTTGAAGATAAAAATATTTACCTGTTGTTTTACCGACTCCTACATCATCTAAATAAAGTGTGCTCCCTTCAGCTATTCCTGTACAAATTAAGCGTAATTTAGTTGTCCCAGGACTTATTTCAAAGAAATTGCTATTCCAGAAGTTAATACTTTCAATATTTAAACGCCCAATATTCATCCACATATTGTTTTGATAAGCTTCCACATAACATATAGGTGGCATGCCTTCATTCCTTATTGGACATTGACTCCAAAAGTTTAATCCTAAATATAAATTTTCTGCGGCTTCAGGAATGTCTAATGTTATCTCATTGACATATTTTATATTTGTATCCCCTTCAATATACATCTCTTCCATAGGTGAAGGGGTAAGTTGCCACGCCAGCGCATGTGTCCCTTCAAATGCCACTTGGTCAGTAATACTAATATTATTGCCCAGGAACCCTATAATGTTATCTTCAAAATTTAATAGTATCGTATTATCATTAGATAACGTCGGAATATACGCCTCGCGATTATAGCAAGAAAGCATTGATGTTCCTGGCGCTGCTACATCCACTGTATCTTTACCATAACAAGAAAAACTCGCTAGCTGATCATCTGGTGTGGAAGCTGCTACAACGATTGTATATGGTGAATTATAACCTGCTGGAAATGTTTTTTCTATGTCCAGATTAGCACCCGAATTACCAGCTGCACATACAGAAATAATTCCTTTTTCTCCAGCCGACCTAATGATATCTTCTAATGCTTTTGGGTTATCTGTATTTTCCCACGAATTACTGATGGCAACTACATTCACGCCTTGTTTTTGTGCTTCTATTATATATTCATACGCAGCAATAGCTTGACTCATCATACCATTACCCGTTTCATCCATATATTTAAGTGCCATAATCTTTGTACGACGACTTACTCCTGTAATTCCTAGCTCATTATTTGCTTTGGCTGCAATAATTCCTGCACAATGTGTTCCATGTCCTATATTATCCATAGGATCATCATTCTGATCTATAAAGTTATAGCCATGCTTTCCTGGCAATGTGGTTGTATTATCCCATATATTATCTATAAGATCTGGATGCGTGTAATCCACACCAGTATCAATAATAGCTACTACATTCTCCTCCAATTCATCTCCCTTTGCCCATAGACTTTCTATACCTATATCAACTTGTGAACTTCTTTCATAATCAATTTCCTGATTACTTAAATACCACTGATTAGGTGCATATGGATCATTAGGTAAAGCCGCTACATGACAACTACTATTGGCTTCTGCATAAATTACCCCTTCCAACTTATTAAAAGCATTAATAAGCTCCTTTGTACTACACGCCTTCGAAGTATAATGTGCTAAACTATAAATACCTTCTGTATTATTTTCAAAGGTATATGTGCCGTTACACACTGCATTTTTTAAGTGAATTTTAGGCGGCATATTTCCTAGATACTTAACAATAACATCTCCTTCTTCAACTTTTTTTATATTTCCCATAGCATATGGTGCACTTCCACCTAATACCATAAGCAAACTTAAGATCAATGCAATTTGCCTCTTCATTTAATTTCCTCCTACCTGTACAAACCTTTCCTCTGCTAGTATGAATGAAAAGACATAAAAATATTACTAATCTCAAAATTACTTTTGTAGCTATAGCTACTACATTTTGGCATTCTTCTTGTTATACTATAAATTACAGTTATAAAATATATAAAATGATTTCACATTACTAAAACTATGAGTAACCAAATTTTATAAATTTGAAATCTATATGCATTACGCGATGAATAATTTATGCTTAAATGTTAAATGAATACATTATTAAGATTTTCTCTTAATATCATTATAATTTTAAAGGAGAATACAAATGACACAAGTAACTAAAGATATGATTATTGGACAAATTATACAAATCGATAAAGGTATTGCACCAATCTTAATGCAATCAGGTATGCACTGCCTCGGTTGCCCATCTTCTCAAATGGAATCATTAGAAGATGCTTGTGCGGTACATGGTATTAATGTAGATGCACTTATTGAGCAAATTAATAATTATTTAAAATCATTAGCTTAGTTAATAAGTTACTTTTAAAAAGTGACAAGGAGGTGGCGTGAAACTATAAATAGTTTCGCATCACCTGCTTTTTCATTCCTTAACTTACCTTCCCTAACCTACTTTTTAAAGCTTTAAAATATCTATTACCAATCACTCATTTTGTTTGACTAAATTTTTTTATTTATCTATAATATTTAAATAAAACCCTTGTAGGAGGTACTCATGAAACACATCCATTCACTTGAAGAAGGTATTGATGTTTTTAAAGCCCTAGGCTCCGAAGTACGTGTTGAAATCCTAAAAATCTTACATAATAATCCAGACATTAATATGAATGAAATAGCCAGTCAATTAAATATCACAAATGGTGCTCTTACAGCACATATCAAGAAATTAGAAGATACGGGTCTCATAGCTATTTCTAATGATCTTTTCGGTCATGGCAATCAAAAAAACTATACAGTCTGCTTAGACAAACTCCTTGTTGATTTCTTTCCTGATCCTAGCCCTACTAATATTTTCGAAACTTCACTTAAAGTAGGTCAATATAGCGACTTTAATCTTGTACCTACTTGCGGCCTTGCCACAGCCGATCATCTGATTGGTGAAGTCGACGATATTCGTTACTTCGCCCATCCTCAGCATTATGAGGCTGATATTTTATGGTTTACAAAAGGCTATGTGGAATACATTATTCCTAACCTTATTCCTGCCTATCAAAAAATTGATAGCCTCTCTATTTCAGCTGAACTTTCTTCTGAAGCACCTGGTTTTAATGATGTTTGGCCCTCTGATATTTACTTTTATTTAAATGATATTTTTCTAGGCACTTGGACAAGTCCTGGCGATTTTGGCGAAGTAAAAGGACTCTTTACACCGCCTTGGTGGCCTATAGGATGGAATCAATATGGTCTTTTGAAGAATCTGCTCATTAATAAAGAGGGCACTTTCATTGATGGCCTTCGTCTCTCCAATGTCACTATTGAAACATTAAACTTAGATTATAAAAGTAAAATGAAGCTTAAACTAGCTATTCCTGATACTGCCAAACATATTGGCGGACTTACCATTTTTGGCAAAGGCTTTGGTAATTACAATCAAAATATTAATGTTCGCATGAGTTATAGCCCTATTAATCCCTTATGTTAATAAATAATAAAGAGGAGATGCTCAATACATCTCCTCTTTATTATTTTCTAATCTTCTAGGTGTACAAATATAGGCATATGATTTACCGCTTTTAAAAATCTTTCTAACACATCTCTTGTTTTAATCCTTAAACTAGAAGTATTGACACAAGGATGACATCCCATATATTCATATCTTACTAAATCTTCATCAATTAATAGCTGTACCTTATTTGATGTATCATTCATAAGCCCCATCACACTTACTGCTCCTGGGGTAATATCTAAATAAGCTTCCATCTCTTGTGCACCTGCAAATGATAGCCTGGAGCTTTTTATCTGATCAGCAACTTGTCTACTTCTAAATTTTTTATCACCCACAACCATCAGTAAATAATATTGATCTTTTTTGCTATTACATAAAAATAAATTTTTACACACAATAGCCTCTAGTGCTTCATCTACCACATTGCATTGTGCCATAGTCATCAGCGGCTCATGGTCTATCCTCTCAAATGGTATATCAAGCCTCTCTAATAAGTCATAGACTCTAATTTCCTTCTCTAAGCGTCCTATCTTATTTTGAGGTGCCCCTATCATTCGCATCATTTTCCACCTTCCTTACGATTACTTTTTAATTATTATAATCATTTTATACTTTATATCAAGTCCACACAATGCAAAAAGAGCATCAAGCTTCTAACAAGAAACTTGATGCCCTTCTATCTTATAAAATCAATGAGCCATCTGGGACTCGAACCCAGGACCCTCAGATTAAGAGTCTGATGCTCTACCAACTAAGCTAATGGCCCAAATCTTATGTGTTAGAAGCTTGTTCGCCTCAACCACAAGAATAATTATACTGACTTCCCCCCTAGTTGTCAACTGAAAATATATTATTTTTTAAAATTAATTTTATGAATTTAAATATTTTAATAAAATACTATCATCTCTTAAAACGTTAGCTGACTGTTCAAGCAAAAAGGTGGTAGCACTTTCATGCCACCACCTTTTTTAATAACTATTTAGCTTCTTTCTTTTTACCTTTACCAAGACGACTTAAGTCAAACCATAATGGACTGGCAACGAAGATTGAAGAATACGTACCTGCTACAACACCTACAATAAGAGGAAGTGCAAATTCTTTTACTGAATCTGTTCCTAAAATGTAGAGTAATACAACCATTACAAGTGTTGTAATAGATGTACAGATTGAACGACCTAAAGTTTGGTTAATACTGCTATTAACAATTTCTTCTGGTACAGCTTGATGCTCTTTGTAACCTTTACGTATTTTATTCTCACGAATACGGTCAAATACGATAATTGTATCATTAATTGAGTAACCTACAATTGTAAGCATCGCTGCAATGAAAGAGTTGTTAAGTGGGATACGGAATAATGCATATACTGTTAGCATTATGAGTACGTCATGTACTAATGCCATAACAGCACTTACACCAAATTTATAATCTTTAAATCTAAATGTAATGTAAATTAAGATTAAGATTACACCTACCACAACAGCTTTAACAGCTCCCCATTTGATTTCATCACTAATAGTTGGTGAGAAGTCTTCATGAGCAAGTGGAATATCTGCTGTTAAATTATACTTTTCTTTAATAGTATTATAAAGTTCAATTCTCTTTGCATTTTCAGTTCTTTGCATTGTAATGATTACGCCCGTTTTGTCAGCAGATGTAATACGTGAATTAGCATCTCCTGTTACTTCAGTTGTAATTTTTGCAAGTTCTGTTTTGAGTTCATTTGTAAGCGGCTGCTCCATGTCAAATTGGATATATGAACCACCTGTAAATTCAATATCTTTTTCAAAGAAGCCTTTACCCTTGGCACCATTAATCCCCATTGCAAGAAGTCCTATTATAATTACTATTAATGATAATGCATAGAATTTCTTTCTATTTTCAATAAATTTCATAACTAGGCCTCCTCACTTTGTTTTTTAACTTTGGCATATAAAGATGGTTTTCTAATATCCATGCCCACGAAGCATTTTAAGATGAATCTTGTAATAACAAGCGCTGTGAACATAGAAATGATAATACCTATACCAAGTGTTGTGGCAAAGCTCTTAATAAGGCCTGTCCCAAATATATAAAGTACACCAGAAGCAATAAGTGTTGTGATGTTACCATCTAAAATCGCACTAAATGCTTTACTAAATCCAGCGTCTACTGCTGAACGTACTGTTTTACCAGAAGCCATTTCTTCTTTAATACGTACGAAAATAATAACGTTGGCATCTACTGCCATACCTACTGAAAGAAGTAAGCCTGCAATACCTGGTAATGTAAGTGTTGCATTCATAAAGCTAAGTACTAATACAACAAGTGCTATATAAAGTGTAAGGGCAATATCTGCTGCTACACCACAAAGTCTGTACATAGCAATCATAAAGATCATGATAAGGATAAGACCAATTGCACCAGCCATTAAACTTGTATTAAGGGCATCAAGTCCAAGTTTTGCTCCGATACCTGTTGATGTAACGGCATCAAGTGCAAATGGAAGAGAACCAGCATTAATCCCATCAGCTAAGTCTTTTGCTTCTTCAGCTGTAAATGTCCCACTAATCATACCTTTTCCATCACTGATAACAGCTTGAATTGTTGGATATGACAACACTGTATTATCTAACATGATAAGCATCATTTCACCTTGATGATTTGTAGTGAAATCTTTGAAGATTTCTGTACCCTCTTCATTCATCTGAACGCTTACACCATATTTATTTGTACCATT
This sequence comes from Clostridiales bacterium, assembly GCA_019418225.1. Lineage (GTDB taxonomy): Bacteria > Bacillota > Clostridia > Lachnospirales > Cellulosilyticaceae > Cellulosilyticum. The sequence goes on from DYCF01000017.1 coordinate 8,729, forward strand.
TTCAGTGTAGTATTGTGCACTGGCACTAGCAATTTTACTACCATCTAAGATTTCATTACCTTCTTGGTCTAAAAATCTAAGCATACCAGCCGCACCGATTTCATCGATTGCTTTTTGTGGATCGTCTACACCTGGAATTTCAACACGGATACGATTTGTTCCTTCGATAGATGCTTCCGCTTCTGTGTAACCTTTTGCATCTAATCTTTTTTGAATCATTAATTTTGCTGCCGCCATTTCATCTTCTGTTGGGCTGCGGTCTAATTTTGGTTCATATACGATATTAACCCCGCCTTGTAAGTCAAGGCCAAGGTGGATATGTCTATTACCAAAGACTTTTGAAATAAGGGATTCTTTTTCAGCTACCTCAGTGCTAGCTGTATCCTCAGCTGCTGCATTCTCCTCTGTGACAGCTTCAGTGCCACTAGCTGTAGCTTCTGTATCTGTTTCTTCCTTATTTTGTTCTGTCTGATCAGCTATTTGATCTTCTTGTGTATCTGCCCCAGTTTGATCATTTGTACCTTCTGCATTTTTAGTTACATTTTCAGTAACTGTTGTGCTTTCTCCTTTGCTCACAATTGTACATGCAAAGTAAGCCGTTACGCTTAAAATAGCAATGACAACTAAAGTAAGGATTAAGGCAAAAATACTTTTTGCTTTTCTCTTATTGCCTTTCATCACACTTCCTCCTTAATTCCTCTTTTGTTACACTAAATTGATTATATAATTTGTGTACATTCTAGTCAATTAAAAAGCCTCATTATGCAATATTTTGTGACATTTTTAGCTTAAGATAATTCTGCTTTAATCCCAATCGCACATTCTAAACGTTTCTTCTGAAGCTCACAGCCGATTTCATAAACATGATGAATATCACCATGGAAGTTATACGAGTTAGCTGCACAACCACCACTACAGAAGAATTTAGCCCAACAACTTCTACATTCATCTTTGCTATAAACATTACATTTCTCAAATTTTGAGCGCATTTCAGTGTTTGTAACACCTACATTTACATCACCCATTTTAAATTCTGGAATACCAACAAATTGGTGACATGGGTAAAGATCCCCTTCTGGTGTTACTGCTAAATATTCTGTTCCTGATCCACAACCTGCGAGACGTTTATGTACGCATGGACCTCCCTCTAAATCAACCATGAAGTGGAAGAAGTTAAAGCCATCACCTTGTCTTGTTTGTTTCACAATATATTTTGCAAGCTTTTCATATTCCTTGCAAAGTGTATCAATATCACCTGGTTTAATTGCATAATCCATTTCATTTGGTGCAACTACTGGTTCTACAGATACTTCTTTGAAGCCTTGAGCTGTCATATCTTTTACGTCTTCTGCAAAGTCAAGGTTATGATGTGTAAATGTCCCACGAATGTAGTATTGTTTATTACCACGTTTTTCAACTAACTTTTTGAACTTAGGTAAAATCACATCGTAGCTACCTTTACCATTTGCAGTTGGACGCATATGATCGTGAACTTCTTTACGACCATCTAAACTAAGTACAACATTGTGCATGTTTTCATTGAGATAGTCAATAATCTCATCATTTAATAATACACCATTAGTTGTCATTGTAAATCTGAAGTTTTTACCAGTCTCTTTTTCTCTTTGTCTTGCATACTCTACAGTATCTTTAACCATTTGCCAGTTCATAAGTGGCTCTCCACCAAAGAAGTCAATCTCAATATTTTTACGGTGTTTAGAGTTTTCAATGATAAAGTCGATTGCTTTTTTACCTACTTCAAGGCTCATAAGTTCACGGTGGCCGTGGTACTCTCCTTCTCCAGCGAAGCAGTATTTACATTTTAAGTTACAGTCATGTGCCACATGAAGACAAAGTGCCTTAACAACTGGTTCTCTTTTTAAGAACGCTGGTACCATTTCTTCATATTGGTCTGGTGTGTAAAGCATTTCTTCTTCTTTTAATGTTAAGAGCTCATCAATAGCTTCTTCTAAAGCAGCATGATCAAATTGGCCACTGTATTTTGTCATTACTTCATCTTTACTTAATGTTTCTAAATCTTCAACGATAGCATATGCTACGTCATCTACAAGATGGATACTTCCACTGTGGATATCCATGACAATATTTGAGTCTTCGAATCTAAACTTATGGATCATTTATTTATCCTTCCTTTTTCAAAAATAAAAGCTTTCAAAAATAAAAGCAGCGACCAAAGGCCACTGCTTCATGCAAAAATTATTTTTCGCAGGCTTGGTTTCCTACAGTACAAGATGTTTTACATGCTGATTGACAAGATGTTTGACATTCACCACATCCACCTTTTTTTGCACTGTTTGGTAAGTTTTTAGTGTTTAATGTTTTAATATGTTTCATGATGATATCTCCTTTCCAAATCACAAATCTTGTTTATTATACCATAGGTTATTACTTTTTAAAACAAAAGTTTTTACCGATGGATATAATCTTGCAAATAAATAATTTTACTACTTTTGGTAATTAACAGAAACCATTCCAGCTACACTACTACTGATTAAAACCAGAAATGCTAAAAGAAATATTACACCAGGTGCCACACTATTTAACCTGTTAATAAGCGTACCTAAGATAAGAAAAATAATAAAATAAAGTGACCCACCTATAGCACCCCATTTATATCCATTTCTCGTATCTACTGTGGCTGTATCATAACCTGCTAAAAAGGCTGATACAATAATGCCTATTATAACAATAACGCTTTCTACATTTGGTGAGGCATTGGTGTATGTAAGAATAATTGAGCCTAATAAAACAAAAATAGCCGTCACAACATAGGCCATAATATTTGCCTTTATCATGGTCATGACTGCGGCAGGCATATCCACTTCTTTTTTAGATTTACGTTGTGCCATCCTTCTCCCTCCTTCCCCCACCTAACTATTAAGATTTTATGCCTCCCCTTGAGGAAATATGATAAAATACTGTTATAAAGGAGGAAATAATATGAAGCTAATAGATTTACATGTTCATTCCAATTGTTCGGACGGCACCCTTTCTCCAGAAGAAGTCGTACTTTACGCAAAATCAAAAGGATTAAGCGCCATCGCTCTAACAGATCATGATACAGTTATGGGCATTGATTGTGCTATCCAAAAAGGATTAGAAATTGGGCTCACAGTTGTTCCAGGTATTGAATTTTCTGCAGACTATATTGGCAAGGAAGTGCATATACTCGGCTACTATATTAACTATAAACAAAAAGAACTTCTAGAAAAATTAGATAGACTTGTAGAAAGCCGTAAAAAACGTAATCTCCTCATACTAGATAAATTAGATGCACTTAATATGCCTCTTACCTTTGCAGACCTAGGAGAAGGATGGTATCCTGGCACCGTTTTAACAAGAGCACACTTTGCAGCTGCACTTTTAAGAAAAGGTTATGTTGCCACAAGAGACGAGGCTTTTGCAAAATACATCGGGGCAGATAAACCTGCTTATGTTCCTCGTGAGCACTTTACAGCTATAGAATGTATAGAAATGATTCACCAAGCTGGTGGCCTTGCTGTGCTTGCTCATCCTAAGCTCTATGGATATAGCAATAGTGAAGTAACTCAAATCCTAAAAGATTTAAAATCAAAAGGATTAGACGGCGTAGAATGTGTTTACTCAACTCACAGTAAGGATGAAGTAGCACATCTTTTACAGGTTTGCTCCAACCTTAAATTGCTCCCAACAGGAGGCAGTGATTTCCACGGCGACAATAAACCTAACTTAGATATAGGAACAGGCTATGGTAACTTACAAATTTCATTTGAGCTTCTCGAAGCCTTAAAAAAACAACTTGCCCTTATTAATCCAAAATAAAATGGAGGCACCTTTTATGAGGTTGCCTCCATTTTATAATTCTATAAGTGGCTTAAGTGCGTCTTGTCTTTTGTAGACATTACAAAGTGCATCAAAAGCAAGTGTTTTATATTTACCATTATCATTAATCCAAGTTCTTGCTTCATCCATTGCACAAACTTCATCATATACTTCTTTTGTATGATTCTCTTTTACATCACTCGCAATTTGTTTTAAAGCATTATAATCTCGGAAAATATTTATCTTAGCTTCTTGTTTTAAGGAATGGATCATCTTGTCTAAACAGTTATCTTCCATTTCATCCAATAACTCTTTGAAAGCTTTTTGACTTTCATATCTTTTTATAAACTCATTTCGAAGTCCTTCTGCTAACTGCTTATCGCGTTCTTTTCCTTTCATAGCTATTCTCTCTTTCTCTCATTTTTATAACTTAGGTTACTTATTAAGTGTACTCCATTTTGTCCAATTTTTAAATACCCTATTTCTAGTTTTTACTTTATTGGTAATTTTTTACTTCCTGAAAGGTATCTTCTCAGCATATTTGACAATGATAAACACTATACTTTTTTGTCTTTTTCTATTATTATATTAAGGTATTCGGTTTAATGCCCACTTTAACAAAATTTAAAGACGGCAAATGACAAATCACTTTGCATATGCTTTAAACTTGGGTTTGATTTTATATAAAAGGAGATTAAAATGAGCATATTAAACGTAAAAAATGTAACACATGGCTTCGGCTCACGTAGTATTTTAGAAGATGTATCATTTAGATTATTAAAAGGTGAACACGTTGCCCTCGTTGGTGCCAACGGTGAAGGTAAATCAACCTTTTTAAATATTATTACAGGTAAACTTATGCCAGATGAAGGAACTGTTCAATGGTCTAACCGTGTGACAGTAGGTTATCTTGATCAACATTCAGCACTTACTCCAGGTACAACAATTCGTGATAATTTAAGACTTGCTTTCAACCATCTTTTCGACCTTGAAAAAGAAATGATGGAAATCTACGAAAAAGTTGCTGAAGTAGATGAAGATGAAATGAACAAAATGATGGAAGATGCTGCTGAGATTCAAACTATCTTAGATCATAGTGGTTTCTATACATTAGATGCAAAAATCGAAGAAGTTGCACAAGGACTTGGTCTTGGTGATATCGGCCTTGAAAGAAAAGTAGATGAACTTAGTGGTGGTCAAAGAACTAAAGTTCTTCTTACAAAACTTTTACTTGAAAACCCTACTATCCTTATCTTGGATGAGCCGACTAACTACTTAGACGTTGAACATATTGAATGGCTTACTCGTTACTTACAAAACTACGAAAATGCCTTCATTCTCGTATCTCACGATATTCCATTCCTTAACTCAGTATGTAACCTTATTTACCACGTAGAAAATTGTCAGCTTACACGTTATGTTGGAAGCTATGATGAATTCAAACGTGTTTATGAACTCAAAAAACGTCAACAAGAACAGGCTTATGAACGTCAACAAAAAGAAATTGAGAAACTTGAAGACTTCATTGCACGTAATAAAGCGCGTGTTGCTACAACAGGAATGGCACGAAGCCGTCAAAAACAACTTGATAAAATGGAAATTATCGAGAAACAACATGAAAAGCCAAAACCAATTTTCAACTTTAAACCATACAAAGCACCTAGCCGTTTCTTAATTGAAGCTGAAGACCTTGTAATCGGTTATGATACACCACTTACTCAGCCACTCAACTTCAAATTAGAACGTAATCAAAAAGTTGCTATTTGTGGGGTAAATGGTTTAGGTAAATCAACATTACTTAAAACCTTACTGGGTGTCATTAAACCTATCTCTGGGAAAGTTATCTTCGGTGAAAACGTTAAATATGGTTACTTCGAACAAGAAGATAGCCGCGATAACAACACTGTAGCCCTTGACTATATTTGGAACCTCTATCCATCTATGGCAAACAATGAAGTACGTACAGCACTTGCAAAATGCGGTCTTACAACAGACCATATCACAAGTCCAATGAAAGTTCTCTCAGGGGGAGAAAATGCTAAAGTACGTCTTTGCAAAATTCTTATGGAAGAACACAACTTACTTGTACTTGACGAACCTACAAATCACTTAGACCCAGAAGCTAAAGATGAGCTTGAAAAAGCTATCCGCGAATTCAAAGGAACTGTAGTGATTGTATGTCACGAACCATACTTCTATGAAAGCTTTGTAACTGATGTATGGAATGTAGAGGATTGGACAACAAAAGTTATTTAATTTTAAGGCTAATTAAATAGGGCCGAAAAAAGATGGGGTGGTCGCCAGCTACTATCTCCGTATTTCTAACAACCTCTAAGCTCGTATACTAAATGAACGTCAATAACTCGCTTCGCTCAAACAATTGCCTAAAAACCATTTAGTATACTTCGCTAAGAGGTTGTACGAAATACTGCGAATGTAGCCAGCGACCACCCCATCTTTTTTCTTTTCTCTTATTTAATAGAAAGTTTCATCTGCTGATTTAGTTAACTTTTTTGCTTGTACAGATGTTACTTACTTAAGGGGACAAATGTAACTTCCGAAGTCACCCCTCTTTTTTCTTTATTCCTATTTAATAGAAAATTCCATACTCCTATTCAGTTAACTTTTTCTGCTTGTAAAATCTTTGCGTATTTCTTTTTTATTGGCGATATTTGCGGTAGTAGAAGTAACTGTCGCTTTCCATGTTGGGTTGTTTGTGGCTTATTGGGGTTCTTTTTTCAAAGAGCTCAAAGCCTGCTTTTTGTGCTACTTTGCAGGAGGCAGTATTGGCTATATCTATTGTCAGTATGAGGTAAGGCAGGTCAGAAATTGCCATGCACCAATCAAATAATGCCATTAATGCTTCTGTTGCATAGCCTTGACCTTGATAGTCTTCGTCGATGAAATAGGCCATTTCAACTTCATTTACAGTATCCTCCAATCCCATTCCTACAGCTCCAATTAATAAATCACTGTCAGGTAGTGCAATAGCGTACCTTTTATTTTCATAAACATCTGTAGAATCTTTCTGACTTTGATGCCAATCTATATACCCATGAAAAGATTCCGGTGATGGACTATTCTGAGACCAATCTTTCATAAATCTTACAACATTTTTTTGCCATACAATTTTATATAATTGAGCTTCATCCTTTCTTTCCAAATCACGAATTATAAGTCTTTGTGTTTTTATATTCATCGTATTCCCCCATCATTTTGAATTTAGAACTATACTCGTTCTTTTTTAAAGAACATATAATCAGATTACATCTAACATGTGTCATCAGATTCACTCTTCTATCTCTTAATTCTCCATCTTGCACGAAATTTAATTTGGCTAATAATTTGCCTGAAGCAGTATTTTCTTTATTGTATTTGGCTTCTAGCATATATAGTTTTTGATCATTTAACATATAATCAACAACAGCATCGACGGCTTCTAAGGCATAGCCTTTTCTTTGGTATTTTGTACCTAGCAGATATGAAATTTCTCCTATATTTAAATCCTTATAGGGTACATCTACACAAATAGATCCTATTGGCTGCTTACTTATTTTTTCTTCAATTAACCAAATAAATGCTTCATTTTTATAGGCACTTATAAAACCATCTATTAGAACTCCCATCTCCTCTTTGCTTTTCATAGGATACATGGGCAGATAACGTCCTAATTCTCTATCCCGTCCATAACCCATATAGCATTTTTCAGTATCTTGCTTTTCAAACTTTCTTAAAATCAAGCGTTTGGTCTCTATCTTTATATCTTTCATGGTCCCCCCTATTTAAAAGATATTTATTATTATAGCTGGGGTATTATCTTTTCATATTCAAAAAGATAAAAGCCGCCTTTATCTTCCTTGGGTGCTGTTTCACCTATTTTCTTATAGCCCATCTTTTCATAAAAATGATGATTTCGATAGTTTTTAAAAGGCGTATGCAGCCTCCAGCTTTTGGCCCCAGGAAATTCATTTTCTATAAAGGTGATGGCTTTTGCGCCTATCCCCATATTTTGATGGGCTTTATCGATATAGATGCCCCCTAGCCAAAAGTTTTCACCACCTAAGTCACAGCAGGTAATGCCGCCTATAATTACACCATCTAATACAATTTTGTAAGTTGGATAATGTATGATATTTTCTCTTTCCTTTTCAATATCATCATAGCCACTTGGTCCAAATCCATATTGATTGACATCATCAGAAAAGGCATCTATTTTAGCTTTCATATATTCATCAAGGTCAGTCTCTGTTGCTCTAAGAAATTCCAGCACGTTGCACCTCCTTATCATTTACTCATTTTCTTTAAACTCTTGTTCATGTTTTTTGAAGAAATCATAATAGGCACGGACGTTAGGCAGTTGTGTCCATCTTTTCATAATGACTGGCGTTTCATCTAAATCATAAATCTTGGCGCCTTTTAAAGATAAAATAAAAGGAGAATGAGTAGCGATAATAAATTGGCAGCCAAAGAATCTTGCCCCATCTTCTAAAAAGCTTAGGAATTCTTGCTGCTTTTCTGGAGATAGGCTGTTTTCTGGTTCATCCAGCAAATAAAGCCCATTATCTTTTATTTTATCTGCAAAATAAATGAAGGCGCTTTCTCCATTGGAATGCTCTCTTACATTTCCCATTAGATTGTTTCTTACATATTTTGATTGTGTTTTGCGCCTTGCCATATTGACCTTTTTAAGCTGTTCATAATCTTCTAATGAAGACATTTGAAATTTAGCATACTTGGCATCTAAGTATTCCTCAAAAAGTGCTTCTCTTTTTTCATGAATACCCTCATTAATATTTCTAAGATTAAGCATAAAATCAAAGACATCATCACTTGTAATAATGCAGCTCTCACGTGTGACAGCCTCTTTTAACTTATAGGTACATAGGTTTGTGTAATCCTCAAAAAAGTTAGTCCTGTTAAAAAGGGTATCCCGAGTTAATTGCAATTTTTCTGCTATTACATTTAATGCTGTCGTCTTTCCAGAGCCATTTCCACCATATAAAATAGTAATGGGTTCAAACGTTAAAGTGCCCACTTCATTCTTAGCTAATATTTGAAAAGGATAAAAGGAGTCATAACACGTTCTTCTTTCACCCATTAGGAAGCTATATTCTTCTTCCGCACTTGGAAACTTAAATTGTTCTAAATAAATCATTTAAACCTTCCCTACTCTCTTTACTAGGCTTGTTCCTTGATCCAACAGTTAAGTACTTCCACTTGCTCTGGTGTATGGAACCAATGTTCGCCATCTTTCATAACCTGCAGCTGAACATTATATGTACGGCAAAAGTCATCTACGATGCTTCTTTCTGTAAGGTGATCCTTATCTGCATACAAAATAGCTATTGGTGAGTTCCAATGCTTTATAGGATGGTCTTTTGCATAGGTTAAGTACCTACAAGATAATGTTTCTCCAAACGATGTTTTTATTTCTTGCTTTTCTTTTAACTCAGCTTCTGATACCGCTGCCCACCTCATCATATTTTCGATAAGATGCTTCATATCTAAAATAGGTGAAACAAAGAGACATTTTTCAAAGGTTTCTGCCTCATATGCCTGCATACTAAACCAGGCACCTATGCTGCTTGCCATAAGCCTTACGGTCTGCCATCTTTGTTTGATATAGGCCATGATGCTTTGCAGCTGCGGAACTACTATCCATGGATAAAATCCATTCTGCTCTTGTTTTCTTTCTCCATGTTCCGGCAAATCTATGCTTAAAACCTGCCAGCCCTTATCACAAGCAATGTTAGCAAAGCCTTCTGCTTCTTCCTTGCAGCCACATTTTCCATGAACATATAAGTAAATTTTATCAGAGTGATCACCCCATAAAATAGCGGGTATACCTTCTATTTTAAAAATATCTTTCTGCATAACTGCCTCCTTAATTTTCATTTCTTAAAATATCATTTATATAATCTACGATCTTCTCTGTCACTAAATAGTTCTCATGACTTACATCCTCAAATATCTCTAGGTTTGTATTGACAAAACAGTCTGCCACCTTTTGCTGCAGCTTAGCATCTAAGGTTCCATCTGCCTTTGAGCCTATTATGTATACAGGGCAATTTATAGCTTTTGCATAGCTTTTCAAGCTTATATTATTAGATAAAAATATTTTCATAGGTCCCCAGAAAATGGGTATGATTTTATTGTATAAGTCAGATAAGTCCCGGTAAGCTGATAAAAGAATAAGCTTATCACAGGTTCTAACGCTAGCTAAATATGCTGCCATCCCTGTGCCATAGCTATGTCCCATAACAATAAACTTACACTGTGGATATTCTGCCTTGGCCCAATCATAAAAATCAGCTGTACTTTGCTGCATTGTTTTTAGATTCATCTTTCCTAGGCTTGCCTGCGTCCCATAATAATCAACTGCTATAAATGGGCAGTTATATTTTCCTGCAAACTTTGCCACACTGTTATATGCAATATAATTAGAGCCTCCAAAGAATAAAATCACTTCATCAGCTTTTGCATCCAGATGATAACCATATCCTGATAACTTCTCTGTCATTTGAATAGGCTCCGGCACATAGGCAACTTCTTTCATATGTTTTGCATTTTTGTAAAATGAATAACTGATTGTCTGCATCATTAAGTTGGCTCCAAAGCCAATAATCAAAAGCCACATAACCACTTTTAAAATCATCCTGCATACTTGCACCATTTCCCCCCCCTATCTTAATGAATCTTATTTGCTATGATATCCCTTTGCATTTATAAAAGAGATTGCACAAAGTTCTTCCTTACTCAAGGTATTTGGGAATTCTAGAATCTGCTTCCTTAATTCTTCCCGCAAATGCAGCAAGGTCTCCATCATCATAGCAAATGTCTCTTTTTTCCCTATCTGCACTTGCATCATTTTATTGAGCTGCGACCATTCCTTATCCATCTGTATGCTCCCTTCATTTGACCTATCATTAACTTCATTTCCACATAAAATTAGCGTTCAGTCTGCTCAGTCATCAGTCCCCATCTGAAACCAAACTTATCTACAAAAACCACGCGGCATGAGCTATACGTCGTACGTGCTAACGGGTAGATTGTTGTACTTCCTTCTTTTAAAATATCATAGGCCTCTTGAACCTCTTCTTTAGTATTAAAGGTTACCGTAATAAAAGTGGCATAACTTGTTACAAAAGGAACATCTATATTGTCACACATCATAATCCTTTGACTGCCAATCAAAAGTTCCGCATGATAAATATAGTTTTCCTGCTCCTTTGTTAGCTGCCAATGACTGTCTTCTTTTTTGCCTTCTTTATATCTCAGTAGACATGAAACTTTTCCTTTAAAAGCCTTTTCATATAATCTAAGTGCCTCTTCACAGCGCCCTGCAAAATTTAAAGTTGGTGTTAATATTGGCATAGGCTTATACTCCTTTTTAGTTAACTTGCTGTTTAATTTCAGAAAGTTTATATACAATCTCTTGTGTTAATTCACTTTCAAATACATTAAAGTTGTCGCGTATGACCTCTATAGGAAAGTCCCACCAAGCAATTTCCAGCATTTTTTCAATAATTTCTTCAGGACATCTCATTCTTATAATTCTTCCTGGATTGCCTACTACAACGGCATAAGGTGGCACATCTTTTGTAACAACTGTTCCAGCTCCGATAATTGCACCGCTGCCTATGGTTACACCTCTTAGAATATTAACGCCTGCTCCAACCCATATATTATTTTCTAAGTTGCATTCTTCTTTTACCGATTGCCAATTGCTATTGCCGCCCATTCCCCACTTTGGATATACCAAAAAGCTATGCGTCGTCACCTTATTCATATCATGAGTATTTCCGCCAATGCTCACGTTCCATGAAATTGAATTGAATCTTCCTAGCTTAGCATTACGAATTGTAGTGTTTTGACCTGTATAACAATATCTTCCCAACTGTGAATATAAAATAGAATTGCTGCGTCCTAACTGTACCTTTCTTCCTAACTTACTATGTAAAACCTGGGTATAAGACTCTACTGCAACCTCCTCATCCAGGCTGCTTTCCATAATTTCTGCCTCCGTTGCAATCTGACAGCTTAAAGGTACTTTTGAAAATTCATCTATCATATTATCTTCTCCTAGCTTTGTTCCCCTCTAAAGCTTGCACGTCCAGCTTCTTTAGTAAATATTTTTCTAAAACCAGACTCCTCACATAATCTTTCAGAAGTCTTATGGGCTGGCCATTGATAACAGGTTGCTATGTCATGATCTCTGCAGTAATCAGTTACTACTGACATAATCGCACGTGCACAGCCTTCTTTTCTGTATGCCTTATCTACAAGGATATAATCATATCTGCATATTCCTTCAGCTATATGGCAGTACCATATTCCTACTGGCTTTCCTTCATGATAAGCTACAAATCCCCTACCATTTTCACTCATGAAAATTTGCTTTGCCACTTGAATTTCCCAAGGTTCTTCTGCTGCCAAAAATACCTCTTCAAAGCGTTTGTCCCATTCTTTTTCAAGTTTTACCTCAAAATCAGGATTTGCCACTATTTTATTTTCTGCAGTCAGTGTCATATATTCCAAAGGTCCCTCTACCCACACATTATAATTATTGCGATTAAAGATTGCTTCATTTTCCATGAAATAATGTTCATCCATAGTGGCCTGATAAATACTTGGCTGGATCCCTTTTTGTTTATAAAAACTTGTAATATCTTCTAATACTTCATCTAAATTCTCTACCTGATCTTTAAAAATCAAAGCATGATTGCTGTCATAAGATTGTTTATTATCTTCATTAAAAAATAAGATGCCATAACTTCTCTTTTCACTATTTGTAAATAATCTTGGAAACATATCTTCTTCTTTCATGATGCGTTTATATAACTCACTATTTTTCATAGGTTTCTCCCCTAAATTAGATAACTTATTCATTTATATAAAAGTTTCGGTATGAAATAATATTATGAACAATACCAAATACAACCATTACACCTGTTGCAATATAATTGTGCAGCCATATTGAGGCAAATATAAAATAAAGCACTGGGAAGACTGCTAAAGGCATTGGCACACCTAAAAATTTAGTACCTAAAAGCTTAACATCTCTGCCGCCCATATAATATCTGATCCAGACAATATGATATAGCACCAAAAATATTATGCTGATATATAAAGAAACACTTGTATAATCTACCTTTGAATTGCTTACTAAGATGCAGATTGCCATAACATAGGCAATTCGCGTACCTTGTTCTATGGCTTCTAACACAGGCATTTTTAAAGATATTGGCTCCTTAGTTTGTTTTGGCGGAAAAATAACATAAAATATATTAATTACCATGGGCAGTAAGAAAATAATTAATCCTTCCACTGAAAATCCTTTTTTCATTCCATAAGGTGAAGCCGTAATATATTGTGCTACTCTTTCTTCCCAAACGTGATGACCTTGTTCATCTATACGTTCTTTAGCCGCACGTTCTATAGCTGCTCTAGGCTCTGGGCTAAGATAAATAATAATGGGCTCAAGTTTTTGAACAGCCTGAACAAGTTCCTGGGTATATGCTGTGATGCTTGTTTCAGTACCACCTCGAAATAACAGTAATTCATTGATACTGTTTTGAAGGAGTGCACATTCAAAAATATTAATGCCTGTAGCTTCTTCTCCAAATTTCTGCCAGCGGCTTTTATGTATTTCGCAGAAGACTTCTTTGCTTCTACGTCCATCATAAATTTCCTTTTGCTCAAAATAATGAAAAAGCTGCTGGCTAAGTCCTTTAACCTTTGTAATTTCACAACATGCTCATAGGCACACCAAATGCTTTCGTAGGTCGCTATGGAATAAGCCATTCCTTAGCCTTCTCAAAATCATCAATACAGGCTGCTAAAAAAGGCAGTTTTTGCCGTTTGATATACCTTTTCATCCTTAAGTTGAGTCCTACAAGCACCACCTTGCGAAGAGGTGTCTTCAGGCTACTAAGCTGCTCCAGTATCAATTTCAGAACTGCTTCATTCACCTTGGTTTCATCAAGATTAACTGCCATAAAAGAACTAGTAAAAGGCTTTTTAATTTGAATCATATCTTCATTGAATTTTTGTAGCATGAGTTGTATTTCACTACCCATAGCATCTAAATGTTCTACCCAGATTTCTCCGCCATGAAAAGAAAGTGAGAATGACTTTTTCTTTAATCCTGCTTCACATCCTCTCATATATTCCTCCTAATTATTGATAATATTCACACATTCTAGTTCTACTCAATAATCCATCAACTCATAGCCTATTTTTCGTCTGCTTAATAAATTCCAGTCTATATCTTACAGCTATGTTTATTTAAACTTGATCGAAGTTCCTTAAAAAAAGCATTTTTTCTATAACGCCATACCCCTTCCACCAATTCTCACTTACCGCAAATTCCTTACTATACTTTTCCATATTGTCAAACCATGTCCAAGTGATTCCCCATACATCATTTTCAGGTTTTGTATCTATCAAATACTGAAGTTCTTTCTGTACAATTTCTCTATTTCCTTTATAAAATAAACTGTTAAGACTTTTTATATAACGTGATGGTCTTGCAACATAATATTGCCACTTACTCGTATCTGGTTCGATCGCCTTTTGAATTTTATGTGCTAATAAATCCATGAGTAAATCGGTATCATAAGCTGATATCTTTAAGTCTTTGATTACTTCAATCAAAGTCATATATTCCTCAAGCCCCATATCCCCATAGGCTTCATCTGACATAAAGGCTGTCATTAATTTTGCTGTAAGCTGTTCTGCCTTCTTATAGAGTTTACTTTCCTTATCGCCAAACCTTAGTATAAAGGCTACAAATCCTGCTGTTACGCCAAAGTATTCTTTTTCGTTTTCTGTTTCACTATAATTCCACCAAGGCGCATGAGGGTAGTCATCATTACTGGGTACTGTAAAGCGCCAGCCATACTCCTGCAAATCTTTTTCCGTATTTAAGTACTTCCAGATTCCTTGATACACAGGATGTCTCATATCCCAGAAATCAATAAGTCTTAGTATTTTAAGGGCATGCTGCGTTGTAATAGGTGTTGAATTTGGATTCCAATTATCCGCCTCCAGAGCATGGCCAAAACCACCATCTTCATTTTGATAACTCATCAAAGCTTCTAGTACAATTTTCTTGTCCCCATCTTCAAAAAAGTACTGCCATAAACCTAAATCAATAGGTCTTGCATTTTGATACATCCATTTTCTAACTGATTCATATAATTTTTCTCTCATTCTTATCTCCACCTATTTCATATTTTTACAAAACACTATCTAACCTATTTCAGCTTCTCTAGTTCAGCTTTTAAATAACTTAATGCCCCTTCCCTTGTATCAGGCTTATCATGACCTAATAAATAGTAATCAAAATCAAACTGTTCAATATATTGAATAAGCCTTGATAACTTTGTTTTATCATACTTGCCACCATTCTCGTAATGGTCTTCTGAATCTGCATCGCCTACTGCAAGTGCTCTTTCTTCAGGGAAATATAAAAACAAGCTATCCCTAGAATGTGTGGCATCCTGCTGCTCAATCTGACAAGTCACTCCACCTAAATCAATTGTCAGCCTATCTTCTACTTCTAGATTTGCAGTTACTACCTTTATTTCATTAAGGTCTTTATATACTTTTTGAATACATGCATTACAAAAAGCTATGTCCTCACCCGTTTTTTCACGTGCTTCCATATCCTCTATTGTCCACTTCCATGTTTTTACCTGTCTTAACTTTTGATTTGTCTTTGCAGAAGCTATTGTTTGTCCTTCTACAGCATGCAAACCAAAAGTGTGGTCCCAGTGCCAATGTGTAAGTACTGTATAACTAGGCTTAGGAAGGTCCTCTTCCTCTATTGCCTTATAAGAGGCTTCAACATGTGCTTTAGAACTTCCTGCATCAATTGCTAAACTATACTGATCCCCATAAATATAATACAAATATGGTCTGTCTGTTTCTTCTTCTCCTGACATATAATAAATACGTTTTGTAAGCCTCTTAAGCATCTATATTCCTCTTTTCTGCCAAAACTCCTTAACTTTATAAGTTTTTTATTTTCTCACATCATGCTATCATTTATTTTTTTGCAACAACTAAAAAATGTGGACTCATTCCCATTATCTCTGTCTCATGCTCTGTTAGATGAATAATATCCAGTAAACTTTTTCTAGACTGCTCACTCTCCCATTTTTCATCCAAGCAAGGTGTATACCAAATGCATCCTTCTACTGCATGTTCATTGATTATAGAAAATCCAGCTTCTTTCATTTCACCTGCCATACTTTCAGGCGTAGAAAAATAAGCTTGTGCAATCAAGTAAGGATACTCCTTAGGCCTATTATGATTTCCTGTAACGACTTCCTCTTGAAACATATTTCTAAAAGCTACCTCATCAATAAGATTATTTTTTGTACCATATGTAGAAAGTGCCCAAATCATTGAACTATACTTTGAAATACCCGCCGCAATTAACAACCCCCCATTTTCTAAAACCCTATAGGCTTCTTTTAAAGCCTGCTGCCTATCTTCTTTATTTTGCAAGTGATAAAGGGGCCCCATCATCAACACAACATCTGCACTATGACTTGGTTTATTCAAATGTCTTGCATCCCCTACCTCTGCATTAAAACTGCATTCATGCATCATATTCTGTTTAGCAAAAGCTACAGCATAGTCCGCAAGTTCTATAAGATGTACATTATTCTCCCGCCTTGCTAGCCAAGAAGCATATATTCCTATGCCGCCGCCAATATCATATATCGTATTACCGCTAGCTATATACTGGGATAAAATCTCCTTCGTTCTATAAAATTCTATTTTTCCCAATCCTTTTTCTAATCGTCCTACTTCAGCCCCAGCATTATAAAAGTTATATACCTCATTTGACTCTCCCACTAAAATCCCCTCCTATTACTTAACCTTATATTTTTCAAAACCCTTGCTTGACGTCATATGAACATTTTTGAAAAATACAATAAGCCAAATTATAAAAACTACAATGGCCATATACTGTGAAATTAAACAGGAAAGTACCGCACCCATACCCATAATAATCATCCACAATAGCATTACATTCCTCTGGTCCTTGCTCATTCTTTTCGTATCATATCGTCTCTGCTGTTCTTTAGACATGGTATTAAATCCGCTTATAAAGCTTGCGCCTTCTCCCTTAATGTTGCAAATACTAAAGTGTATACGCCAAATATAACCGTTAATGCACTGCATGCATAAAAACCAATATTCATCTAACGCTCACCTCTTGTATCACTTTATTTAAATTCATACCTTCTTCAAGGTGCCTAGGTCATTATGGAATAAGCCACTCCTTGTCCCTCTCAAAGTCATCAATACACACCACCACAAAAGGTTGCTTCTGCTGGCTAACTATTTACAATCAGACTTTCTTAACTGCCAAAATAAAAACATAGGGATTCTCTCCAGCCATTTAATCCTTATAGATTGCTCCGCTTGCTTTTGTGTAGGAAACGGTTCATTTAAATCTTCTATAGTTAACCCCGCACTTACAAATACTTTTACATAATCTTGCAGCGTTCGGTGTCGCCATATCACCTTCTTATCAATTCCCCTAGATACAGGCTTTTCCCACTCCTCGGGATAAAAATAATTTTCGACAACCACCTTTTTATCCTTATCTTCTCCTTGCCACTGAATGTGTTTTCCATTAAAGCAAGGATGTAGTACGCTTGCAAATAGTTTTCCTGAAGGCTTTAGCACTCTTACAATTTCTTTAACTGTCCCCACAAGGTCCTCACAATCCATTAACATCATTGAACAAAGCACAATATCAAAGGAATGACCTTCTATGTTATATAAATCATTGCTATTACGTATATGATGTACAATGTTTAATCCTTCTTCCTGTGCCTTTGCCTTTGCATAATTAATAAAAAACTCAGAGCAGTCAATGGCTACTACATTTGCATTTCGCCTTGCTAATTCACGTGCATAACCGCCTTCACCACAACCAAGATCTAAGATGCTTTTCCCTGAAACATCACCTAATTGTTCTAGTGTATATGGCATAATAAAATGTATTCTAAAGTCATTTGTCTGTGCCAATTCACACCATCCTTCACCCACCTGATTCCAGCTCTTTGTAGAACTATCCTCTTGCATCACTTTCCCCTCCTTATACTACTTATCTATACTGTCTATCTATCCTAACCTATCCCTCTTGTTATTTAGAATGTACATTATTGATATAGGTTATATATATATGGCAAACTCCAAATAAACTTGCAAAAACAATCAATAAATAATGCTGTAAGGTGATTCCACTTAATAAGAAAATTGCTGTAGGTATAATTGCCAACATCAATGCTGCCATCAGTGATTGACGTTTAAAATAAACTCCCCAGAAAATCCAATAGCTTAAAATAAGCACCAGATTACCAAATGTATATAGGAGCATACTATTGACTGATGAAAAGCCAAACTCTAAAATTCCAATATTAAAGACCATTAAAAACATCGTGCCATATCTGCCTACTTGCTCTAAAATGTTGATAATCTTATCGGTACATAGATTTTTGCCATCCTTATTTTTTATTGCATAAATAATATTAGGAACCATTAATAATATAATAATGAGTAAACCAAAAAGATTAATCCACTGTATATTATTAAGCGGGCTTGCTACGTAAATACTTGTAGGACCATCTGCCCCACCTATAATTGTTGTATGCATATTTCCTCCTTGTAATCTTTATACTTTTCCAAGTAACTTTGTCTATGAATCACATATGTGTGAACCTCTTCTGCATTTTTATAATCTTTATAAGCTACCTCTTTGAATCCAAGTTTCATTAGAATCTTTACTGTTGCCACATTCTCCTTATGTGCCGTTGCAATATATTGCTCATGTATCAAATGCTTAAATAAATAATCCATCACCACCCTAGCTGCCTCAAATCCCTATCATTTGCCCCTAACATCATATAACCTTTTATACATTTTCTCTTTCTGGGCTGTCCTCTATAATTTTCCAATGCCTCTTGGCAAATGCATTCACATTTTCATTACCACACTTGATACATTCCTTAGCATATACAGAATTATATGAGCCACACTTATCACAGGTAAAATCTTCCTTCATTTTATGAGTCCACTCTATCAACGTATGACTTTTAGCAAACTCTAGCGACTCACAAACTTCCACGCGATGTGGTAAAGAATCTTTAAATGCCAAAATTCTCTCACATGGATATGCTGTACACTCACTGCACCAATTTAACTTTTTTTCCCTAATGCACTTTTTAATCTCACATTGGGCGCAATATGAACTTGTTTTATCAGATCGACATCCTTTGCAATACATTTCTTTTGCTGTCATTCCTGCCTTAGCAGCCCGCCGCTCTAATGCTTCTCCCCCTGCACAACTGGCAATATATACAGAACAAGCCTTACATGCGAGTCCACAATAACCTGCTACCCCTAATATTTCTTCATCCATTCTTTTACCTCCTAATTCCTATAACAACTTATCTAACTCTAAATTTAATTGCTGTTTCATCTCGTTTAATGATTCCTCTGATAGTACATACTTCTCATCATATAATTCTTCCTCTGCCAATTGCCAGATAGGCCCTGGATTTGGTGTATCTTTTACTTTCCTAGGCAATATATGCCAATGCATATGTACCCCCTCTCCTTGACCTAATAATTCATAATTCAGCTTATCTGGCTTAAATGCATGATAAACGGCTTCTGCCACTAATGACATTTCATATAAGAATTGTTTTCTAAAAGCTTCTTCTAAAAAATGTAGCTCCGTTGTATGTGTCTTACATAGGAATACTGTATATCCTTTAAATCTTTGATAATCCCCTAAAACAACATACCCTGTCTCTAATTCCCTTATAAAATATTTATTCCTATCCTCTTTTATTTGCTGTATTCTGTCACAAACTAAGCACATATTAACGCTCCCCTACTAAATTTATATTAGCTTTTCTTGCTTGTGCACATAAATCTCTTACATTTAATACATAACTTTTGCCATCTTTAATAAAATGTGTCCCACATTGTCTAAATTCAAAAGCGGTGCCTGTTTCTAAACACTGCTGTCTAATAGATAACACCCAGTCATAGTCTAATGGCCTTGCATAGCGATCAGATTCCCCCCCTACTACTACCAGTTCAATATTTTTAAGATATGGCTGAATATAAATTTCTTCTATTAAAGGCTGACAAATAATATTCTTATGCTTTATAGGTAACGTATTAAAAATTTCCAGCCTATAATCCGCATTCTTTTGATTTTCAATCGTACGCCTACGGTAACATTATCATATCCTTCCCCCCAATCGCTTGGCACACACTCTAAAAAACGTTCAATGCGCTTGGTTAAAAAGAGAAAATGCAAGTCACTGCGTTCTTTTATAATTTCCCAGCACCTTCCACGCCATACATCGGCATCTTTGATAAGAAAATCAGTAGAAAAGCAAAGGTATACCATCTGCCCCGCCTTAATCTTATACTCACCGTTTTTCTTCTTTGCTACAGGTGCTTCCAACTGAGTACTTTTTACTATCTCATTGGTATCAATACCCCTTTTTGCATCTCCTTTATGAATATAGCAAAATTTACAGCCCTCACTATATTTATGACATCCTCGCCACGGATTCCACATCACCATGTACTTTTACCTCCTTTTATGTCATTATTGTATTTCTTAGCTTACTTACTTAGCTTTATTTATTATCTCTAATGCAATCTTATCATCCTATCCATTAATTGCCTATATATTTTAAATAATTTTATTTTTACAACTTTATTCACTCTAATCTTCTCTCTATACAAAAAATACAGAGATGCTATTCACCTCTGTATCTTTTATTCTACCTTTTCCTTATCTAGTAACCTTTGAATATACGCCTCATCAATTTCCCCTTCAATGACCTTATAAAAGAAAGGATCTTTTCGTACATAATCTGAAGTATTGATTATAAACTCATGCCAACCGTTAGCTTTTGTACCATCTTTTAAATAAATGCTCATTCTTAAAGAATATCCTACTCTAAATAAAGACACTTTTTCTCTCTTTAATACAACACTATTTAAATTATTGATAATATGTGTAATATCTGCCTCATCTGTAATCTCAGTAGACTTCCCTGTATTCCCATCAAATACTTTAATCTTTCCTATATCATCAGGATTTAATTTTACTATCTTAAAGGGTCTTATAAAACTTATCAGGCTTATAATAACTATTAGAGTTAAACTTCCTATCACAAACTTTTTCTGCATTTCTTTTCTCCTAAATTTTAGGCTTATTATATATTTTTACGTACTACTATATGTAAATGTTCTGTGGCATCTCTGTATTGTGGCAACTCGCATACTTCCTTTGCCATTTGAAGTAAGTTCTTATACACTAGCTGATCTTCTTCAAATAATGTCTTCATTCTAAGATGCATACCTGATAAAAAACTCTCTGCCCCTGCATAGGTAATCACCTCAAGACCTGAACGCCTTACTTCATCTAATGCTGCTGGAGGAGTTGTGAAATAGACATGCGTAAAGCTTTCACCTGGTACAAATTTTCTAGGCTCTAATAGTCTGTACATATATTCCATCTTTCTGTATTCATTACTAAACTCTGTAACGCCTGCTTTTAAAATATGCTCCCATTTCATGATTTGTATTATAGTAGTTTTTTACTTCTTCAATTTCACTTGTCATATAATGCCCCCTTATTATCTAATGTCTCACTTCATATCATCTCTTATATTTTCTTCACTTACATTTTCTATAGTCTTCTTTAAGCAACCCATAATATGCCACATCACAGATTCCTGTATTATTAATATCCGATTGTCTTCTCGTACCTTCATATGTAAAACCGCATTTAAGCATCACCTTGCCTGAATTAGGATTATTCACATCATGTCTTGCACTTATACGATTAACATCTACTTCTTCAAAGAAAAACTTAACGACTGCTACAAGTGCTTCTGACACAATTCCCTGATGCCAGTATTTCCTGGAAATACAATAGCCGACTTCTACAGAATTCACCGCTTCATTAACATTCATACCACCTATGCTACCTATGGCCTGCCCTATTTCTTTAAGTTCAATGCACCATTCATACTTATCAGAAGATGTATAACCATCTACCCAATTTGTTAATAACCCTTTAGTATCTTCTACACTATGATGTGCAGGCCAAGTTAAAAATTTAGTCACTTCATCATCATTTGCCCAATTTTTAAACATATCTGCCGCATCACTTACTCTAAATCTACGAAGTATTAAACGCTTTGTTTCTATGGTTTGTGTGCCTATATTTTTCATCTGAACCCCTCCTAAAATTTAGATAAATTTCTCCCATTATACTTTTAAGTCTAAAAATTGTCAACATTTTATATTTTAAATTCTAATAAATAAAAAAATCTAAATGTAAATATCACTTACATTTAGATTTTTTATTAAAAGACCTTCATAAGATCATATATTTCTTTTATATATTGCCTTATATCCTGTTCACCTTCATAGCATGTATACATCACTTTCTTCTCAAGACGCAGAAATACCATTTGCCTTTGTCCTACCTGTACATAAATAGCTTCATCAAATCCTGTATCTTCTAACTTGTGATATGTAACCTCAGAATCATAAAATTTAACCTTATTGTGTATTAAATCCTTAAGTAAGGAGGCAGTCATTCCTTTAAACCTTAATTCATAGAACTCAGTTTCTATCCAAGGTATATATTCACCATTATTCCAAGTCTTTCCTGGAATTTTCCCACTTTGCTCTATTTCATAAATTCTTGATGCTAGTCCTGTTCTTTTATAAGCAATAGAATCATCATAGTCCTTATTGTGATAAATATGGTGGGTGATTTCAAAATTTACATCTTGCTCTATTTCCTGAAGTGTTACGATAGGCAGTTTGTCATGATATGTACTTACCTGTCTCTCCCACCCCCCTATAAAACCATTAATTAAGAAGATAACTGTTATAATAAGTAGAAAAGTGCTTATTCCTTCTTCTATATACGTCTTAACATACGTTTTATGAGCTATTTTAGATTCTAGCTGATCACGCTGAAGTGGCCCTAACCTTAACATATAAATCAGCTCTTTTAGCTTCAGCCTCGTTCTAATATTGTTTTCTGAAGACATAATAGTTGTGAACATCGCAACAATCACATACCACCACGTATCATACTGTACCGCTGATAACATCTCCGTTTCATCTAATATTATATTAAAAAATAACAGCATGAGATATATCAAAGTACTAATCCCATTTAGCCATAAAATGCCCTTTAAATTATGCTGAACCATTTCATAACGTTTTATAACTTCCGCGGGGTCTTCCTCTATTTCTATAGGATTTCCTCCAGCACATCGGTAGACATTAAAGACTTTTCCTATAGTGCAAACATAAGTCCAGCCACTATTTTGATAATTTTCAAGCTGATGCTCCGCTGGTTTACTAGCCTCTATAAATGGTGCCAAACGATAAGCCATTCTCTGTGGTACAGCTTTTTCAAAGTGTCCCAGTCTCCGTATCTTCTTTAATAAATAGCCCTTAGCCGCCATATCACTTAAATAATTTTCCATTTCCACTATACTCATCGCATCCACTGGTATAAGCGTTATTTTATTCTTCATAAATTTAATCCTTCATCTTTTATTTTCCGAATAATAAATCCATTACACAAAAAGGGAGATTAAATCCACCCTTTCTTCTTCCAATATATTTTATCTGCCTGTGTATCTGGGTAATTCTTAATAGCTCCCTTCATGACATGACGAATGATTTTGCCGGCTAAATTTCCACAAAGCTTATCTCTCTTTTTAGTCGCCTTATAAAATACTTCTGCCTTCTTACTAAGCTGATCTGTCAATTTCACTTGCCTTTCCTTTGGCATGTCATTCCAATTAGCTTCCCATAAACTTAACTTACATTTATAAATACGCTTTACGCCCCAAAAAAGCAAGTTTCTGCTAATCGTACTGATTGCTCTTCCTGAGCCTGCACCTGCTTGCGTCGAAACTACAAGTGCTATCTTATCAAACATTTCTACATTAGGGCGATGCACAATATAAGTACATGCAAAATGGTCAAACAACGCCTTAAGCTGAGCTGTTTCTGCTAGCGCATATGAAGGTCCCCCTATAATAATCCCATCTGCTTCCAATAAGGCTTTTAAAATAGGATGCGTATACTGCTTATGGGGACAGTTTTCACCTGCACGCTCTCCTGTTCCCAAGCACGCCATACATCCCGTACAAAAATAAGGTAAATCCTTCGGTAAATAAAAGTCCACATACTCCATCTGTCCCATTGTATTTAACTTACGCTTTATAATATCAATAGTCTTATCTGTATTTCCCTTACGACTACTTCCATGAATTACACATATCCTCATTTCTTCCCCTCCCCTATTACTCATTCCCCCTCAATTATACCACAATTTATTAGAAATTTTTAAATAATTCACTCTACAAATAAAAGGTATGCTCCCAAATTATTGATTCATTCGGAAGCATACCTTCTTAATATCTAATTTACTTTATATCTTTAAACCTAGTCGTTTTTCCATCCCCTTAAGTAAGGTTTTACCCAAAGGTACCTCGCCTACCGCCGCTCAAAATCTCGCCGGGTGTGGATAAGTGGCATACACTCATCTTAGCTTGACTTCGACCAAAGGGAGGGAAATGGAAAATGAGTGTATGCCACTTATCCATGCCCTCATAACCTCACTAGCGGCGGTCAACACCTTTGCGTACTTTTAACCTTACGCAACTTCAAATTGACTATTGTAAAGGTTGGCATAGAAATTGCCTTTTGCAATAAGCTCTTCATGTGTCCCTTGTTCAATAATATCGCCATCTTTCATTACTAAGATGAGATCTGCATTACGAATAGTTGAAAGGCGGTGAGCAATCACGAAACTTGTTCTGCCCTTCATAAGGTTTTCCATAGCTTTTTGAATAAGTACTTCTGTACGTGTATCTACGGAACTTGTAGCTTCATCTAAAATAAGGATTTTAGGATCTCTTAAAATAGCACGTGCTATTGTTAAAAGCTGCTTTTGACCTTGTGAAACATTACTTGCCTCTTCATTAAGAATCATATTGTAGCCATCTGGAAGAGTATGCACGAATTCATCTACGTGAGCTGCTTTGGCCGCTGCAATAATTTCCTCCTCTGTAGCATCCTGTCTGCTGTAACGAATATTATCCATAATGCTAGCATTATAAAGCCATGTATCTTGAAGTACCATACCGAATAATTTACGGAGGTCTTCTCTTGTAAAGTCACAAATATCATGCCCATCTACTTTAATGCTTCCCGCATTTAGTTCATAGAAACGCATTAAAAGTTTCACAATTGTTGTTTTACCAGCACCAGTAGGTCCTACAATAGCAACCGTTTGACCTGGTTTGATATCTGCTGTAAAGTTATTAATAATTGTTTTAGTATCCGTATAACCAAAGTGTACATTTTCAAAACTTACAGCACCTTGTGGGTTTTCTAAGGAAACTGGCGTTTTTGTTTCTGCCACTTCTTCATCCTCATCTAGGAACTCAAAAACACGTTCCGCAGCTGCTGCTGTTGATTGCAGTGTATTTGAAATATTAGCAAGCTGTCCCATAGGTTGTGTAAAACTTCTCATATATTGAATGAAAGCTTGAATATCCCCGACTTCAATGGCATTTTTAACTGCAAGGAAACCACCTAAAATACATACAATCACATAACCAAGGTTCCCTACAAATCCCATAAGTGGCATCATCATACCTGATAAGAACTGAGATTTCCATGAAGATTCATAAAGTGTTTCGTTATATTTATTAAAGGTTTCAAGCGCATCTTCTTCACCATTAAAAGCCTTTACAACGATATGTCCACTATACATTTCTTCAATATGACCATTTAAATGACCTAAATATTCTTGTTGTGCCTTAAAGTACTTTTGTGAACGCTTTACAACGCCCATAACAACAACTAATGAAAGTGGAATAACAATAATGGCTACAAGTGTCATCAGTGGACTAATGCTCAGCATCATTACAAGCACACCAAGTACTGTCACAATAGATGTAATGATTTGTGTTAAACTTTGACCTAAAGTTTGACTTACCACATCCACGTCATTTGTAATACGCGAAAGGACTTCACCATGTGTTTTTGTGTCAAAGTATTTAATTGGCATACGGTTGATTTTCTCTGAAATTTCTTTTCTTAGGTTATACGTTACTTTTTGAGAAACACCCGACATAATCCATGATTGAATATAAGCAAATACTGCTGAAATAATATAGATGACTAAAAGTAAGCCAATAATCTTACCAATGAAGTCATAATCAATTGCCATAGTACCAGTTTTCACATATCCCATAACACCTTCAAAAAGTTTCGTTGTAGCTTTCCCGAGTATTTTAGGACCTACAATAGAAAAAACAGTTGAGGCAATGGCAAATATAGCCACGATACTAATCCCTATTTTAAATTGACCTAAATAGCTCATAAGCTTTTGCATAGTACCTTTAAAGTCTTTTGCTTTTTCTCCAGGTCCCATACCTCTCATTGGGCCATGTCCACCCATAGAGCCTTTCCTTTGTGGAGGGCGATTATTATTACTCATTGTCTAGTTCCTCCCTTGATAATTGTGATAATGCAATTTCCTTATAAACGCTGCAGTTTTGAAGAAGTTCATGGTGTGTCCCCTTCCCTACAATGCGTCCGCCATCTAAAACAATAATTTGCTCTGCATGCATAATTGAACTAATACGCTGTGCAACAACTAACATTGTTGTATCTGCCATCTTTTCCTTAAGCGCCTTTCTAAGTGCTGCATCTGTTTTAAAGTCTAAAGCAGAGAAACTATCATCCAAAATACAAATCGGTGCTTTTTTAGCAAGTGCACGGCCAATTGATAAACGTTGTTTTTGACCACCCGATACATTGCTTCCGCCTTGTGCAATTGGTGCTTTAATGCCTTCTGGTTTAGCTAAAATAAACTCTTTAGATTGAGCGATTTCAATAACTTCTTCAATTTCTAAATCTGTTGCTTCTTTACGGCCATATTTCAGGTTGCTTTCTATATCTCCTGAGAATAAAACAGCCTTTTGAGGCACATAGCCTATTTGTTCATGTAAGTTATGTTGACTAATGTCTCTTACATCAATGCCATCAATTGTAATAGCACCTTTTGTCACATCATAAAATCTTGGAATTAAGTTAATCAGTGTGGATTTTCCGCTTCCTGTAGAACCTATAAAAGCTGTTGTCTCTCCTGGTTTTGCTGTAAAGCTGATATCATGAAGCACAGCATCTTCAGCACCTGGATAAGAGAATTCTACATTTTTAAATTCTACTATTCCTTCTACTTTATTATTAAATTTCTTTTCTTCTTTAGGGTCACGAATGGCAACTTCTGTTTCTAATACTTCTGCCACACGGTCTCCTGAAACAGAAGCTCTAGGAATCATAATGAACATCATTGAAATCATTAAGAAACTCATAATAATTTGCATTGCATATTGGATAAATGCCATCATATCCCCTACTTGCATATTTAAGTTACCTACTTCCTTGGCACCAATCCATACAATCAGTACTGTTGTAAGGTTCATAATAAGCATCATAGCAGGCATTAAAAATGACATGAGACGATTTACAAATAAATTGACACCTGTAAGTGTTTTGTTTGTCTCATCAAAACGTGCTTCTTCGAAACCTTGTGTATTAAATGCACGAATAACAAGCATCCCTGATAAATTCTCTCGTGTTACTAAGTTTAATTTATCAATAAGCTTTTGCACACGTTTGAAACGTGGTAATGCTAAGCTAAAGATTACTGCAATAATGCCTATTAAAATAATAACTGCTAAAGCAATAATCCATGACATTGATACATTCTTTGATAATGCTTTAAAGATTCCACCTACACCCATAATTGGTGCATAAAAGACCATACGAAGCATCATAATAAGTACCGTTTGAACTTGTGTAATATCATTTGTTGTTCTTGTAATTAATGAAGCAGATTGGAATTTATCAAATTCAACACTTGAGAAACTCTCAACTTTTTCAAATACATCTCTTCTAAGTGCCATAGCTACCTTTGCTGCAATATGTGATGCAAAAAGGCCTACCACAATGGCACAAACTGCACTTCCTAAAGAAATAAGAAGCATCATCCCTCCTGTTTTAATAATATAGGTGGTATCACCTACGCTAATCCCTTGATTCACAATTTTAGACATATAATCTGGTAATGCTAACTCGCACATTGCTTGTGAAAATAAAAGTACAATAATGGCAAATATATGTCCTATATAAGGCTTTAAATACTTAATCAGCTTAATCATGCTAAACCCCCTCTAGTTCGTCTAATTTTTAGAAATGCCTCTTTTTATAACTTCCATTTGAAATGTATAGGCCTTAAGACATCTATCCTTCTCTACATTTCCTTTTAAATAAGCTGCCATTGAGCCAAAAATAATCCCTTTAAGCATTCTTAAAAAGTATTTCATCTCTTCTTCATCAGAAATACGAAGCTGCGTTAAATCCATATTCTCAACTAATATTCTCATACTTCCTGCAAAAGGATGTTTGACGCAATGGGGTATCATCTTATCTTGCATTTTTTCATTCATACTCAAAAATATATTTTTGCAAAGTTTTTTCACCCTCGGATCATCTAATCCCTCAATATTTTGCTTGAACCAAATTTCACTAGCTGTAAAAACATCACCTTTTTCATCTTGGAGTATTTTAATAAGTCGTTCAAAAAAGTCTTTACCTGCTTCTTCAACAAGATATAAAAATAAATCATCCTTATCTTCAAAATACTGATAAAAACTTCCTCTTGGAATCCCCGCTCGCTTAATAATATTTGCAATAGAAGCCTCCTGTAAAGTAACCTCCGAAAATTCCTGTCTCGCCGCCTCTAAAATCAATGCTCTTTTTTCACTTGGTAAATTAAAAAAAGTTTGCTTTGGCATACAATCTTCCTTTCCTACACATCACATTCAGAGTTCATTTTTCATTTATGACACACTGTCATATGACGCTTTGTCACTTTTCAATTATATATGACACTGTGTCACATTGCAACCCTAATTTTATCTTCCCCTATTTCTAAACCAAAATTCTCCTCGCATATCCCTTAAAAGTACGCCCTTTCGCCTAAACCATTTACCTAAATTTTCTTCTCCTCTTCTCATACCAAAAACATTTGTTCTTTCCCCTCAGCTGATATCTCCACAAAGTACAGACCTGCGGCTTTTTTAGAAAACTTGTCAGGTGTACGTAAGTTTAAAATATATCTCTTAAACTTATCCATGCCGCAACCGCCCCACAAAAAAAGGCCGCAGCACCTTTGTGCTACGACCATCTATTTCTATTTATTTATAACTTCTTAATCATCATCAGACCTTGATTATCATCAATTTCTAATTGCTCATGAATACGTGCATGCTCTATATAGAAAATCCCTTTGCCATCTGGCTGATAGCCTCTCTTGGCATAAAGTTTTTGTGCTGGTTCATAAGGATCTGCAAGACCGACACCTACACCGCAATATTCACTGCGTTGCAACGCACGTCTTTCTAGCTCATCCATTAATTTCATTGCAATGCCTCTACTTTTAAATGCATCAAGTACTTCTATATCTGTAATTTCTGGTATGCCTTCTTCTTCGAAGCCTTCATACTCGCTTTCCCACAAAATAGTAGCATATCCTGCAATCTGACCTTTACAATAAGCAACAACAGTATCTCTCTTTCCTATACGGCCTGCTTCTAAATAGGATGTATAAAGCTGAGTGGTCCCATGGACCTTACCGGCGAAAGCTTCCTCTAAATTCTTACAATCTGCTTCGTCCATTTCTCTCAGTATAATATCCCCTTCTATATCCATTTGGTTCCTCCGTTAATTTTTTATTTAATAGGTTATCTTCCCTATTATACGCCTCACAATATACATATGCAAGTGACTCTTATTTCATGGCAACAAATTTCTCAATTACCTGTGCCACACCATCTTCTTCATTTGAACCTGTAATGTAATCGGCTGCTGCCTTCACTTCTTCAAAGGCATTACCCATAGCTACTCCAAGTCCTGCATACTCAATCATATCAAGGTCATTACCTGCATCACCAATACAAATAATTTCTTCTCTTTTGATACCAAGGTGCTCACCTAATGCTTTCACACCTATGGCCTTGCCAGAATTCTTATTTAAAAATTCTAAGAAATAAGGTGCACTTCTTACAACTGTATACTTTTCATAAACTTCCTCTGGTAACTGCTTAATTGCTTCTTCTAAAACCTCCGCTGGGTCAACAAGCATTACTTTAACGATATCTTCATCTAAAGGAATCTCACTATAGTCTATCTCATGGACAGCAATGCCATTAATACGTCCTTCAAGCTGTGAGTATTCACTCATTTTAGGTGTGATACAGCCGTCTTTTGAAAAAGCATGAATATTTATATTTAATTTTTGTGCAATGTCATAAAGATACATTAAATCTGTTCCCTTTAAAACACTTTTTGCAATTACTTCTTTTGTGCCTACATTTTGTACGACACTACCATTATAGCTTAGTACATAATCTTCCTCTGTGCAAAGTCCTAATTCTTCCAAATAGCGATTCAGCCCTTCAATAGGTCTTCCTGATGCTAAAACAACTTTAACCCCTTGTTCATGGGCCATTTGAATGGCAGCTTTTGTTCTATCTGAAACTGTTTTATCTTCACGTAATAAAGTACCATCCATATCTACTGCTACTAACTTATACATTTTAATTTACACTCCTTATGTATTACATTTATTCTATTATACCAAATATAATGCTGTATTCTACATATTTTTCATCCTCTGGTGCAAATTACCTTACTTTTTAAGAATTGCTCTACGTCTTTACGCTTCTTAAGTGGTACGACATAATCACTTTTTCGTGTTACAATGCCTCTCCCTTTATAATTCACCCTTAGTATTAATTTCTCTGGTCTTTCATACCAAGTAAAATTTACTACTTTTTCAAAACCTATAAGTTCTAATTGCCTGCTACTTCTTAAACCATCTTTTGTCATACACCATCTATAATGTGAAATATATTCCATTGCATAATAAATCAATAAATAACCTGCTACTAAATAAAGCATGATGCGCTCATCAAAATTTTTTGTAACCGCTCCCCAAATGACCACTAGCACGAAACCAATTAAAATCACACCCCCTGCATATCGCAAAATAACTTCCATACGACTTTCATCCAAACCGGATTTGATTATTTTCTCTTTTTCTAATAACTCATATGTTTTTTTAGCCCTATGCTGCGTACTTAATAAAGCAACTAGCCACACAATTAAAATAAGTCCAATACCAAGTTCCATCTTCCTTGCCTCCTATATTCTATTTCAAAGTCATTTAATGATATAGATTCTCTGTCTTCTAATATGCTTGAAATCTTATGTCTCTCTACAATCTATATATAGTATATATTAAAAATATTGTGAAATACACAAAAAAAGATTCTATATAAATAGAATCTTTTGCAAGACATTACTTTAATCTAATTCATTAATTGTTCTAAGCCCTTCATAAATGGGGTCAATAATACTTTGGAAGGAACGACTTACATCTTTTACATCTTCTAATAAATTAATAATCAAGGTATTTCTACGTATCCCTGCCACCCCTCTTGAAAGCATCGCCTTCGGGTTATATTGAAGCTGATAATATCTTAAGGCTTCGCTAATACCAGGTACTTCTTTATCTAGCACCCCTTGTGTTGCCTCTGGTGTCACATCTCTTTTTCTAAATCCTACTCCCCCTGTCGTAATAACAAGATCGACTTTAATTTCATCACAAAGCATTACAAGTGCCTCTTGAATACGATCTAATTCATCTGGAATAACTATATAATATTTAATATCGAAGCCACGCCCCCTTAACATATAGTCTAATATTTTACCACTTTCATCTGCTTTTTCTCCGCTTGCACTACTATCACTAACTGTTAAAATACCAGCTGTAAAAATCTTGCGCTCTTTTTGTTTTTCTTTGTTCTTCTTCATTTAAAAGGCCTCCTCAATTAATCGCTATTACTTTTTTATATTTATAGTGAACGCTATACAAAAAGGCGAGAAAGCATTACCTAAGGTAATGTTTTCTCGCCTTTGAGATCATTGTTTATTTTAGAATATTATCATTATTCTATCCCCTTGTCAAGTTCTATCCTAAAATCGCTTCAACTGTATGTGTTTCACCATCTTTGAAATCTGGGATAATATTTCCTTCAACAACCTTACCATCTACAATTAAGCTACTTACACCGCAACTTACATGTGATGGATTCTTAATGCTAATCTCATATTTAGCACCTTTGAATTCTCTAGTTACTTTATAACCATCCCAATCTTTTGGAATACATGGATCTACTTTTAAGCCTGTATAATCAGGTTTGATACCTAAAATCCATTGAGAAATTGTAATGAAGTTCCAAGCAGCTGTTCCTGTGAGCCATGAGTTTTTAGCTTCACCATGTCTTACAGCATCCTTACCAGCTACCATTTGTGAATAAACATATGGTTCTGTTTTATGAATATCACTGATTTCTTCAAGGTACGCTGGTGCAATCTTTCTATAAACCTCAAAAGCACGATCTCCATGACCTAGTACTGTCTCAGCGCACGCAATCCATGGATTGTTATGACAGAATATACCGGCATTTTCTTTGTAACCTGCTGGGTAAGTTGAGATTTCACCCATTTCTACATAGTATTTTGTAAAGGCTGGATTATTAAGCACAATACCATATTCAGTATCAAGTCTTTCTTCTACTGATTTAAGTGCTCTTTCAGCTTCACCTGTTTGTGCGCCAATACCTGCCATTACGCAGAAACCTTGTGGCTCAATGAAGATTTTACCTTCTTCATTTTCATCACTACCAATTTTATTACCATAGAAGTCATAAGCGCGAAGGAACCATGCACCATCATAACCATATTTAAGTGTATTTCTTTCCATTTCATCTACATTAGCTTGTGCCCGAGTTGCTTCTTCATCCTTGCCAAGTTGTTTGCAAAGTGCTACATATTCTTTACCAATCATAACGTACATACCTGCAATAAATACAGATTCTGCTACGCCACCAGCTTGGTTCTCTGTTGTTTGGAATGATTCACCGGGTGTTGTTGAGAAACAGTTAAGGTTTAAGCAGTCATTCCAGTCTGCACGGCCAATAAGTGGGAGGCCATGAGGTCCAAGGTTATTTGTGACATGGTCAAGAGATACCTTTAAGTGATGGAATAATGTCGCTTTATTATTTTCATCATTATCAAATGGTACCATTTCATCTAAGATTCCAAAGTCACCTGATTCTTTAATATATGCTGTTGTTCCTAAGATAAGCCATAATGGGTCATCGTTGAACCCACTACCGATATCATTATTTCCCTTTTTAGTAAGTGGTTGATATTGATGATAGCAGCCACCATCCTCAAATTGTGTTGAAGCAATATCAATGATTCTTTCTCTTGCACGTTCTGGAATTTGGTGTACAAAACCAAGTAAATCTTGGTTAGAATCTCTGAATCCCATACCACGCCCAATACCAGATTCAAAATAAGATGCACTACGAGACATATTGAAAGTAACCATACATTGATATGGATTCCAGATATTAACCATACGGTTAAGTTTTTCATCATCACTTTCTAATGTATAGTGAGAAAGTAAGCTATCCCAAGAGTCGTTAAGTTCTTTGAATGCTGCTTCTACGCCTTCTTCTGTGCTAAAACGTGCCATAATCTCTTCTGCTGGTTTTTTATTAATAATTCCTTTAGATTCCCATTTCTGGTCCTCTGGATTTTCTACATAACCTAATGTAAAGATTAATGTTTTTTCTTCACCTGGTGCTAAAGCAATATTAATCTGATGTGCTGCAATTGGTGACCAACCACTTGCTACTGAATTTTTACATTCACCATGCATAACGCTATCTGGTGCTTCAAAACCATTATATAAACCAATAAATGAGTCACGATCTGTATCAAATCCATTAATTTCTGTGTTTACTGAGTAGAAAGCATAGTGATTTCTTCTTTCTTTATACTCAGTCTTATGATAAATGGCACTACCCTTAATTTCTACTTCACCTGTACTAAAGTTTCTTTGGAAGTTAGTAGAATCATCTTGTGCATCCCATAAGCAGAACTCAATGAAAGAGAATAATTTAATGTCTTTTGTGCTATTAGATGTATTTTTAACTTTTAATCTATGTATTTCTGCATTAACTCCTTTTGGTACAAAAGCAAGTTGTTCTACTCTAATGCCATTTCTTTCACCTGTAAACATTGAGTACCCAAGACCATGTCTACATTCATAGAAAGAAAGTTCTTTTTTCACTGGTTTCCATGTATGTGACCATATGTCTCCACCATCATTGATATAAAAATATCTTCCCCCATTATCAATAGGCACACTATTATATCTAAAACGTGTGATTCTTCTAAGTCTTGCATCCTTATAAAATGTATACCCACCACTTGTATTAGATATTAAACCGAAAAACTCTTCACTTCCCAAGTAGTTAATCCATGGGTAAGGTGTTTGAGGTGTTGTAATAACGTATTCACGTCTGTTATCGTCAAAGTAACCAAATTTCATAGACTCTTTATCTCCTTCATTATAGATTTATAAGTTGTACATCTACATTTTATTTTCAAAATGTTATAAAGTAAATAGAAAAATTTGCATCTCTTGTTATAAAAATTTACACAATCACTTCTAACCCCTCTACTTGAGACATTTCGGAAAAAATCGTAAAATGACTATTTTGTTTCTGCCATGCCAATAAGTTTTTGTAAAGCTGTGTCATTTCAAAATAACTTTTTGTATAAGCCAACCTAAAGCTGCCTTCTAATTGTCCTGCAAATAGATTCTTAGCATTATAATCTCCAAATACATTCACAAAGCCAATGGCTAAAAGTTCAATTAAATCATGTCCGCAACAAACCTGCCATAAATCCTCTTCTTTTGCAAGCATTTCTTGTATCTTATACACTAATGCCTCTACTGAAAATGCATTTATTTTACGCGACCGTATTAAGACCTGTTTGACTAAACTTTCTATATCTACCTCTAATGTATGTGGATCTACAAACAAACTAAAATCTAACATAGAAAAATTAAATCCTAAGTTTTTCTGTAATGAGTACCACCTTAAATACCCAATAATAGCTGCATTTCTAAGTAATATATTTCTCACCCGTTCTTGGCTACGTCCTTCAAATCGTGCATATTTATTGATGTTGACATACTCTTTAATAATATCCTCATATGCTGGTGACCTCATTAACATACATTCTAAATCATGTGCATCTGTTTTAAATAAGTTTGGAATCTCCTCTTCTGTTTCTTCTAACCTGCTAAAATCCGCATCTACAATGCCAATAATTCCCTCTACACCTTCTTCATTGCAGGCAATAATACAGGCTCTCACATTCTGCTTACTATCTGCAATAATAATATTACAAAGTGCTTCATCCACAAACTTACTATATAAACGTAAATCCGTAACTCCTTCTACAACCATAAAGCTCTTATTTTTCTTTCCACTACGTAACATTTTAAGCTTTGTGATTAATCTTGTGGCATTTAGGTATCCTTTCATCAGCACTCCTCCAAACCAGTTGTTAGATCCCATCTACCATTAATAATATCTGGTGAATGGGTTGCAATGATTAGTTTCACCCCCGTTAATGCTGCTATTTTTTCCATATCCTCTAAAAAGCTTTGTTGCCATGCAATATGCAAAGAAATTTCAGGTTCATCAATTAAAATGAGTGCATTTACCTTGGATTTAAATAAAAGTTCAAATATAAGGATAAGTTCATTCTGTTCTCCAGAAGATAATTTATCTGCATGTAGCTTACCATTATAAGGTACTTCAAACATAAAGCCCTCTTCTTGACTCAAACACATCGTCTTATACGTAAAGCGTTTATTGATAAGTTCCTGCATGAGCGCCATACGTGGTGCTAGTTCATCAAAAACACTTAGCTTTCTCTTGCTTTCTTCAATATATAACATCAATGTCTCTAATATATAAGTTGGCGTCTGTGCTGTAATCTCCACCTCTTGAGACGTACTTGCAAGTAAGAGCCCAACCTGTTCTAATTGTTTACGCTTATTTTCTATCTCTCTTAAGTCACTGCTAATCTTTTCATACGACAAAGTCTTTTCATCCTTTGCCTTCCCTACTATGTCCAAAAGCCTTTTAGGAAAATTGCGATCTAATTCTTCATTGACTTTCGCAGACCTAGCCAACGCATTTTTCATTAAATCTTTTAATTCTTTGGCATAGCGTAATACGGCGGGAATCATTTCTCCATTGTCATCATTCTCTTGAAGCAGACGATTGGCACGAATTAAATGAATCGGCATCTTCATGCGTAAACAACTTAATTTTTCATCTAGCTGCTGCGTTATTCCCTTTTCAACAGTCCCCTTTTCAGAGAAACATCTATAATGCCTTGCTTGCCCTGACTCAGAAATAATATACTCTATCTCCTGCATTGTATTGTCATAATGCCTTATAACCTCTACACTCACACACTGATCAAAAATAATCTGAAACTTTGTAAAAGGAATAGGTAAAATTTCATCTAAACGATAATACATTACATAATCTATTAACTTTAATAATGTTGTTTTCCCATACCCATTTGGTGCATGAATAATCTTAATGCAAGCCTCCTCATCAAATGCAATTTCATAATGATGTAAGCCATACAAATTTTTAACCTTCACCTTTGTGATTTGCACCCACTTATCACTCCTCTCTGCTTATAGTTTTAACTTTATTTTATAAATATTCTACACACTATTTATATTCTCCATTTATATTTTCTTTCCTTCTTTACGCAAAATCCCAAAAAAAGAAGAAGAAAAGCCCCTCTTTAAAAAGCAGTAGCCTTCTTCTTCTCCTCAATTCTTCACTTTTCACTCTTTATTTTTCACTTTTTCTTATTCATTCACCACAAGTGTTCCTGCCATAATATCATGCAATGCCTGTTTCTTCTCTGTCCAACCTGCCATCATATAGCCAATACATAAGATTAATCCTGAAATATATTTACCAAAATAACGTCCCGTTGCCCTCGCAAAAGTAATACGCTCACCAAAAAGATCCGTTACACGAAGTTGTAATGCCAACTTGCCAAGCGTGCCTTGATATTCTGAGCTTTCCATATAAGCGTAATAAAACCAACCGATTAATATAGAAATGAGCTCTGTTATACTTGTAAGGCCTATTCCCTTTAATGCAATCGCAATAATCCCATTAACAATGCTCAGAATAATCCCATCTATTACGATGGCTAAAAATCTTTTCCAAAATCCAGCATATGTATTCATGCTACTATACCCCTCTCTATAATTTGTATGATAATCATTGGTATAGCCTGCATTAATATTGGTACCTGCTGCAGCTTCATTATAAGCTGCCCCACCTTCTTTAGTTGTTTTCTCGCCTAAAGGCTCCCCACACTGTGTACAAAAGACAGCACTATCTTCACACCATGTACCACATTTTCTACAATACATATAATCCTCCCATTTAACTGTTTTTATTATATTTTAAATATATTAAGTACTTTGTATATTTTATAACCAATTGTATAGCTTATCAATAAATTTCATCAATATATTTTTTATAATGCAAAAAAAGCCACAGTACTAATGTACTATGACTTCTTTATATCACTTCCTAGAACTCAGCATTACCAGCTGTTCTTGGGAATGGAATTACGTCTCTAATATTTGTCATACCTGTTAAATACATGATAAGTCTTTCGAATCCAAGACCAAATCCAGCATGTCTTGTACCACCAAATCTTCTAAGATCTAAATACCACCAGTAATCTTCTTCTTTAAGGCCAAGTTCTGCCATACGTGCAAGAAGTACGTCGAGTCTTTCTTCTCTTTGGCTACCACCGATAAGTTCACCGATACCTGGTACTAGAAG
Organism: Clostridiales bacterium; assembly: GCA_019418225.1. GTDB lineage: Bacteria > Bacillota > Clostridia > Lachnospirales > Cellulosilyticaceae > Cellulosilyticum. Next base: position 46,561 of record DYCF01000017.1, read on the forward strand.
GTCCATAGCAGCTACTGTTTTTTGATCATCGTTAAGTCTCATGTAGAATGCTTTGATTTCTTTTGGATAATCTGTTACGAATACAGGTTTTTTGAAGTGTTCTTCTGATAAGTAACGTTCATGCTCTGTTTGAAGGTCACATCCCCAGAATACTTCGTAATCGAATTTTTTACCACTATTTTTAAGGATTTCAATTGCTTCTGTATAAGTTACACGTGCGAAATCTGAATTTACAATGAGGTTTAATCTATCTAAGATACCTTTATCTACGAATTGGTTAAAGAATTGCATTTCTTCTTTTGCATTTTCTAATACATAGTTAATAACGAATTTAACCATATCTTCTGCTAAACGCATATCATCTTGTAAATCAGCGAAAGCGATCTCTGGTTCAATCATCCAGAACTCAGCAGCATGACGAGGTGTATTTGAGTTTTCAGCTCTAAATGTTGGTCCAAATGTATAAACATCTCTAAATGCCATTGCAAATGTTTCAGCTGAAAGTTGACCTGATACTGTAAGGTTCGCCATTTTTCCGAAGAAATCTTCTTTGAAGTCTACTTCACCTTGTTCATTTCTTGGTGGATTTGCTGGGTCTAAAGTTGTTACTCTAAACATTTCCCCTGCACCTTCACAGTCACTTGCTGTAATAAGTGGTGTATGTGCATATACGAAGTTTCTCTCTTGGAAGAATTTATGAATTGCATAAGCTGCTAAAGAACGTACTCTAAATACAGCACCAAATGTGTTTGTACGTGGTCTAAGGTATGCAATTTGTCTTAAATACTCGAATGAGTGTCTTTTCTTTTGAAGTGGATATTCTGGTGGACATTCACCTTCAACCACGATTTCTGTTGCTTTAATCTCGAATGGTTGTTTTTGGTTAGGTGTAAGTACTAAATTACCTGTTACAATAATAGCTGCTCCTACGCCTAATTTAGCAATGTCTTTAAAGTTTGGTAAATGTTCTTCAAATACAACTTGTAATGATTTGAAAAATGTACCATCATTTACTTCAATGAAACCAAATGTTTTTGAATCTCTAACTGTTCTTACCCAACCTGCTACAGTAATTTGGCCTTCTGTAGCACCTTGCTCGTAAAGACTTCTAATTGATGTTGTTTCCATGTCTTTCATCTCCTTAAAAATTAAAAACTCTTCTACTCTATCACATCTACTCCTAGACTGACCGAGACCAGTGTAATTTATATCCTCAAATATAGCTATAAAATGGCTGATGCCACATTATAATTAGTTTAACAATACATATTATTATTAAACTAAAAAAGGCCCCGTCCCCCCTATAAATAGAAGGGACGAAGCCTTAAACTCCGCGTTACCACCCTAGTTAATCACCCTAGGTGATTCACCTCATATAAGATATATCGGTCTTTCCCGGCTAAGCCTACTCATACAACTAGGATACTTTCGATTAGCAACTCCAAGATGTTCTTCACAAATTGCCCTCTACTAGACTTCCACCACCGCTAGCTCTCTGTAAGATTTCTGCACTTGCTACTCTTCTTTTCATCGTTTATAACTATATTTAACTGCTTAACATTATATGGATTTTCACTTATTTTGTCAAGCCATACAATATCTTATCCTCTTAATCTGCTATGCCTCTGACAGCTTATCTCATATTATTCTATAATATGATTTTTAACTTCTTCCACGCATTACTTCATATAAGCAAATTGATGCAGCTACAGAAGCATTCAGTGACTCACAGCCACCAGGCATTGGAATAATAATATGATTTTTAACCGCTTCTTTTACTGTCTGTGAAATCCCATTACCTTCATTGCCAATAATAAGTGCTGTGCCTTCTTCAAACTTTGTTTCATAAATGGATTTTGCTACTTCACTTAAATGTGTTGCATAAGTTGTAACACCTACTTTTTCCATAGCTTCAATATACTCAGCAATTTCATAGTCTATAATAACTGGTACATGGAATAAGGAACTCATTGTAGCACGTACAACTTTAGGGCTATATAAATCCACAGTTCCCTTTGTTAAAAATACACCATCTACATTAAAAGCATGGGCCGTACGAATAATAGTCCCTAAATTTCCTGGATCCTGTAAATTTTCTAAAATAAGATAAAAGCCGTCTTTTTTGATCCTCATATTCTCCAAAGAAGTTTCTGGCATTTTTACAACTGCCATAGCGCCTTGAGGAGATTGTGTCTCACTAATAGCCTTATAAATTTCTTCAGTTACCACAACCCACTTATGATGCTCAAGATTTTTAATTTCTTCTGCTTTAATTTCTGGTGTTGTAATATAATGCATTACTTCTACATCTTTTGGAATTTCATTTACAGCACGAATTCCCTCTACAACGAATAAACCCTGTTTCTTACGTGCACTTTTTTTCTTTTGTAGCTGTACAATATTTTTAATAAGGGCATTTTGCATACTTGTAATTAATTTATTAGTCATGTCTCTTTGCTTCTAACTCCTGTAATGATTTGTTTGCACCAACAACTACAAGTTTATCACCTTCACTTAACTTATATTCTGCCTCTGGCGAAACATCGATTTGGTCACCATGCTCTACAGCAATGATATTAATACCATGTTTTGAACGTACATCCAGTTCTACAATGGTGTGTCCTGCCCACTCTGGTAAGATGGATATCTCCATAATACTATAATCTTTAGACAGCTCAATATAATCAATAATATTTCCTGAAATAAGGTTAGCTGCAATTCTTCTACCCATTTCATGCTCTGGTAAAATAATACGGTCTGCACCAACTTTTTGTAAAATACGTTGATGAATCTCTGTACTTGCCTTTGCAACCACATATGGAATACCCATTTCTTTAAGTAACATCGTCAGCATAATACTTGCTTGCATATCTTTTCCAATCGCTACAACAGCTACATCAAAGTTACGAATCCCTAATTCTTTTAATACATCTGGATCTGTGGCATCCGCTTTAACAGCATGTGTCACGAATGGTGAAATGTCTTGTACCATTTCTTCTCTTGCATCTACCACCATAACCTCATAACCTGATTCGGCTAGTGCCATCGCTAAACTACCGCCAAATCTTCCTGCACCAAATACCACATATTGTTTCGCCTTCATCCAATCTCCTCCTCTATCCAACCATAACCTTTTCTTCTGGATATTCTATAATCGCTTTATTCTTATCTTGTTTAATCATCAGTGCCACCGCAATGGTAATAGGGCCTAAACGGCCTATAAACATCGCAATAATAATTACAATTTTCCCTATGAAACTTAAGCTTGATGTAATCCCTAGTGTAATCCCTACTGTTGCAGTAGCTGATACTACCTCATAGAGAATCTCTATAAAACTAAAATCTTCTGTAAAGGATAATATGATGGTCATTGTCGTCATAACAGAAATTACAATCATAATAATTGCCAAGGCACGTCTAATAATTTGTCTTGGAATTTTGCGTTTAAATACAACGGTCTCATCTGAGCCTTTTAAAGTAGATAATGTACATAAAATAAGTACACCTATTGTTACCGTTTTAATACCACCTGCTGTTCCCGCTGGTGAACCCCCGATAAACATTAAAATAATACTCATAAGCTTCGAACCATCTGTCATTGCATCTAATGGTAATGTATTAAAGCCTGCTGTACGGGTTGTAACTGATTGAAACATTGCAGTATAAAGCTTTTCTTTAAATGATAATCCCGCTAATGTTGCTGGATTCTTAAGCTCTGCAAAGAAGAAAAATACAAAGCCAAATACCAAAAGAAAAATAGTAATAATCCATACTAGTCTACTATGCACACTCATCTTATAAAAAGCTTGTCGCCATGTAAATCTTTCTTTCGTTTTTATCTTATGTGTAATCGCATTAAGTGTATCTACCCACACTGTAAAGCCAAGTCCACCAATGACAATTAGTGCCATAATGGTCAAGTTAAGTAATGTATTACCCATATAAGGCGTCAAGCTACTATCACCTATAATATCAAATCCTGCATTACAAAAAGCAGAAATAGAATGGAAAATACCATATATAATACCTTTAAAAATTCCATACTCTGGAACAAATACACAAGCTAATAGAATGGCGCCTATACCTTCCACTAAAAAAGTACCTGTTACAATATATCTTGTAAATTTTACAATTCCTGCTGTTGTATTAAAGTTAAGCGCTTCCTGCATAATGAGCCTATTACGAAGGGTAATCTTACGCCCTAATACAATAAAAATCATACTTACTAAAGTCATAAACCCTAGCCCACCAACTTGTATACAAAATAAAATCACTATTTTACCAAACGTAGACCAGTGTGCCAAAGTATTCACAACTACTAGCCCTGTTACACACACAGCTGACGTTGCTGTAAACAATGCATCTATAAATGGTGTAAACGTTCCTTCATTACTACTTATAGGTAGCATAAGAAGTAAACTAGCAATTAAAATAACTAGCATAAAGCCTACAACAAGTATTTGTGAAGGGCCTAAATACTCAGTAATGATATTTCTCCGATTTTTTCTTAAAAACCTAAGACTTTCATGCTGTTTCATTTTTTCTCTCCTTAAAAAGCATTTAATAAACCTTATTGTATATGATTACCTCTAAAATTTCTACCCTATTCACTTAATTCTTACTTCAAAAGAGTTAACTAAAAAGGGGAACCAACTGGCTCCCCTTCTCTAGATGTTTTATATATGATTATAAATTATACTAATAATTTACTTACTTCATACATATATTCATCAATATCTTTTTTCATTTGAAGTGCTTCATTAATATCGTAGTCTACATATTCACCTTTTACATATGCTACAACGCGTTTTGCTTTACCTTCACATAATAAGTCAACAGCTTTTGCACCCATCATAGCTGCATGTACACGGTCAACAGCAGTTGGTGATCCACCTCTTTGAAGGTGTCCTAAAATAGTTGCACGCGTTTCGATACCTGTTACTTGTTCTACTTTTTTAGCAAGTGCTTCACTACCACCGATTCCTTCTGCAACGATAATCATGCAGTGTTTTTTACCATGATGTTTATTATCAAGAATTGTTTTAATGATTTCTTCATCAGATGGTCTTTCTTTCTCTGGAATAAGTACCATTTCAGCACCTGAACTAATACCACACCATAACGCAATATAACCAGCATTTCTACCCATTACTTCTACAATAGAACATCTTTGATGAGATGTAGATGTATCACGAATTTTATTAATCGCATCCATTGCAGTATTTACTGCTGTATCAAAACCGATTGTATATTCTGTACAAGCAATATCAAGGTCGATTGTTCCTGGAATACCAATTGTATTAATTCCTAAGTTAGCAAGTTTTTCAGCACCTTGGAAAGAACCATCTCCACCGATTACTACAAGTCCATCAATACCGAATACTTTACACATTTCTGCACCACGTGCTTGTCCTTCAGGTTTGATGAATTCAAGACAACGTGCTGTTTGAAGGATTGTTCCACCTCTTTGTACAATATCAGATACGCTTCTTGGTGTTAACTCTACAACGTCACCTGAAAGTAATCCGTTGTAACCTTTGTTAATACCCATTACTTTTAAGCCACGTGCTGTAGCTACACGAACAACCGCACGAATAGCAGCGTTCATACCTGGTGCATCACCACCACTTGTTAAAACACCAATTGTTTTTACTTTATTACTCATGAAATAACCCCCTTATGGTTGTTTTTTGATAACTCGCCAACTACTTCTTTTTAATTTTAACTGAACTATTAAATAAATCTGAACTAAGTCGTAATTTCACTAAAGTCATCTAGTTGTCATAGTCAAATCATGCGTTTAACCAACTTTATTTTACTTAAAATATGGGTAAATGGCAATAGCTTATGACTATTTATTAACAATAATATGGTTTTCACCGATTAAATCGGCTAATTCTTTAATTAAAGCTTCACTAATTGTTACATTGTACTTATGTGGAAACGGTTTCTTTGTGCCATCTTCGGTATTTTCGACGATAATTTTAGTATTTCCACTGTATCTCATAAATATGTGTAAGAGTCCATTTCTGACTTCTGGCGTCCTTAAATCCTCATCTAAACGGAGTAAAATGTGGGGTTCATCGCATCCAGGGTCCAAAATATTCTCTAAGGTTGTTAAATCATCTGCAAGGATTACTGCATTTGTTTCTTCCTTGATGGACACACGTCCTTTGACAACAAACACACGTTCCTCATTGATTCTTGCAAACTTTTCATAAAGATTTGGGAACACAATAACTTCCATCGTTCCTACTGTGTCTTCTAAAGTTAAAAAGGCCATTTTTTTGTTCATTTTAGTGAAAATCACTTTCTTCTCCACTAAAATACCACCCACCGTAACAGCTTGACCATCTTCTACATTATCTTCTTCATCTTCTCGAATAATAAGCTGATTGCTTTTAAAGTTTGTATACGTTTCTAAGGTTTCTCTTACCTTATCTAATGGATGCCCACTTAAATAAATCCCCATGACATCCTTTTCATAGTTTAATAAATCTTTACTATCAAACTCTGGAATATCTGGTAAATGATCTTTATCCTCTACCGCTTCATTACCACCTAAACCAAAGAAGTCCATCTGACCACTGATGTTATTTTTACGGCTTAAGTTAATACCATTAGCGATTTGTTTATACACTGCCATATACTGACTACGTTTACCACCCAATTTATCAAAAGCACCTGCAAGTATTAAACTCTCAATACTGCGCTTATTCGTATCCTTGCTCTCCATACGATTGTAGAAATCTGTAAGACTTTTAAAACTGCCGCCTTTTTCACGTTCTTCTACAATACGGTCAATCATATTTTTCCCTACATTTTTAATAGCTGCAAGCCCATAAATAATATGTCCATCTTTTGCATCAAAGAAGGCATGCCCCTCATTAATATCTGGTGGCAACACTTTAATATCCATCTTACGACAGGTATCAATATATCCTGTAATCTTTGAAGAGTTATCCATAACAGATGTCATAAGGGCTGCCATAAATTCTACTTTATAATAAGTTTTTAAATAAGCTGTTTGATAAGCAACTACTGCATAAGCAGCAGCATGAGACTTGTTGAATGCATATTTTGCAAAGTCTACCATCTCATCAAATATCTGATTGGCTACCTCTTCTGGAATACCATTTGCCACACATCCCGGTACGGTATCTCCATCACCATGTAAGAAAATCTCGCGTTCTTTATTCATGACATCAATTTTCTTTTTCCCCATAGCACGACGTAAGAGGTCGCTTCGTCCTAAGCTATATCCTGCAAGGTCTCTAACGATTTGCATAACTTGTTCTTGATACACAATACATCCGTAAGTGTTCTCAAGAATTGGCTCAAGACTTGGGTGGGTATAGGTAATATTATGCATATCTTCCTTACCAGCAATGTACTTTGGAATGAAATCCATTGGGCCTGGACGATAAAGTGATACACCGGCAATAATATCTTCTAGGCAGTTTGGTTTAAGCTCCTTCATGAAGTTTTTCATTCCTGCACTTTCTAGCTGGAAGATTCCTTCTGTACTTCCTGATGCAATGAGTTCATACACTTTAGGGTCTGCATCATCTATATGGTCAATATCAATTTTAATGCCATGATTCTTCTCCACAAGCTTCACTGCATTATCAATAACAGTGAGGGTTCGAAGTCCTAAGAAGTCCATCTTTAATAACCCTAACTCTTCTAGCGTCGTCATCGTATATTGCGTTGTCACTGCACCATCACTGGCACTGAGTGGTACATATTCCATAACAGGTCTATTAGAAATAACAACCCCTGCTGCATGCATTGAAGAGTGTCTTGGAAGACCTTCAAGTTTCATAGACGTATCAATTAAGTATTTAACCTTTTCATCACTTTCATATAAAGCTTTAAGGTCTGAGTTCATTTCTAAAGCTTTTTTAATCGTAATCTTAAGTTCATTTGGAATCATCTTAGCCACTTTATCGACTTCTGCATAAGGCATATTAATAGCACGTCCTACGTCACGAATCGCTGCTTTAGCTGCTAGCGTTCCAAATGTAATAATTTGTGATACCCTGTCAGCACCATATTTACGAATAACATAATCTATAACTTCTTGTCGTCTTTCATAACAGAAGTCAATATCGATATCAGGCATGCTGACACGTTCTGGATTTAAAAATCGTTCAAATAGCAATTGATACTTAATTGGATCAATATTTGTAATCTCAAGGGTATAAGCTACGATACTTCCCGCCGCAGAACCTCGTCCTGGGCCTACTGGAATCCCTTGATCTTTTGCATAACGAATGAAATCTCCTGTAATCAGGAAGTAATCTACGAAGCCCATTTGAATAATAATGCCTAATTCATATTCAAGTCTGTCTTCTAGTTCTTTTGTAACTGGATTATAACGCTTATGCAGTCCTGCATAGCAAAGTTCCCTTAAATACTGCTCAGCTGTTTTACCATCTGGTACATCAAATTTAGGTAATTTAAGTTCATGGAAAGTAAAACTTACATTACAACGCTCTGCAATCTTATTCGTATTTGCTAATGCTTCCTGAGCATACGGGAAAAGTTTCGCCATTTCTTCTGGACTTTTAAGATAAAACTGACCGCCTTCATAAACCATACGGTCTTCATCTTCCATAGTTTTACCCGTTTGAATACATAGAAGAACTTCGTGCGGGTTAGCATCTTCTGCTTGAATATAGTGTACGTCATTTGTTGCAACTAACGGTATATCTAGTTCATCTGCTAAACGTAATGTCAGCTGATTAACTTTTTGCTGCTGCTGCATTCCATGGTCTTGAATTTCTAAGAAGAAGTTGCCCTTTCCCATAATTTCTTCTAGTGTCAGCGCCATCTCTTTAGCTGCATCATATTCATCATTTAGAAGCTTACGGCTCACCGGTCCTGCAAGACAAGCCCCAAGCGCGATAAGTCCTGTATGATTTTCACGTAAGAGGTCTAAATCAATACGCGGTCTTCGGTAAAATCCTTCTATATAAGCCAGGGATACCATTTTAATGAGGTTCTGATAGCCTTCATTATTTTCTGCAAGCAATACTAAGTGATATGACCTAGCATCAATAGGTTCTTTATCAAAACGGGTACGGGCAGCTACATACACTTCACACCCAATAATAGGTTTGACGCCTTTATCCTTTGCTGCTTTATAAAAATCAATTACACCAAACATTGCCCCATGGTCTGTAATCGCAATGCTCTCCATACCCAATTCTTTGGTGCGGTCTAATAAGTCGTTAATCTTAGCCGAACCATCTAAAAGGCTATATTCTGTATGGACGTGAAGATGGGTAAATTTACTCATATTTAGCTCCTTTCTTATGTGCTTTTAATGCATTTGTATCTTTTGTTTATTTATAAAAACTCACATGAATTAATGTAAGTTACTGTATTATAAACTTTTAATTTCTGCTTAAGAAACTTAATATCTCTTCAGCTTCCTACACAGCATTTTTAACCTTTTCATTATAGCACACTTACTAAAGATGATACATATATACGTTTTCCCGTCCATCTATTTCCACATACTGCTGTCTACTGCGCTTATTTTTATAACTCCTTATTATATAAGCCTTATCCCTAGTTATTAAATACCACTTTTAGCTTCATATCTTTTCCTGTTACTTCTTGTCCATTTATATATAGCCTTTTATCACCATACCCCTTACAGTCAATTGTAAATTCACTACTCATTAATCCTTGATGTCTTCTATTAATTTCAATTTTTACAACCTCATCATGTATGACACTTATTTCATATAGATTAAATGCGCCTTCTGTATAATCAAAGCCCTCTCCTGCATCTTCATAGTGTAAATACATCGTACTACCTTTGTTTTGACCTAAGTAAACCTCTAATGTTTTATTACTCTCTTTGATTTCACCTGTATAATTTTGTACTTTACTTGTAACTAAAATACTATTAGCCTTTACATATAAAGGACATACATCAAGAGGTGCTTCTTTAATGATATACTGGCCTCCTTCATATTCCTTATGTGTCCAATAATCAATCCAATTGTCTCCTTTAGGTAAATACACCATACGTGCCTTACTGCCTTGTGTCACTATAGGTGCTACAAGGAGATTCTCCCCACATAAGAATTCATCATTTATTTCATAAGTATTCTCATCTTGCTGATAATTAAACAGAAGTGGTCTAATAAGTGGGCTGCCTGTTTGGCTTGCCTGCCACATCATATCATAAATATAAGGCAGTAACTTGTAACGTAGCTTAATATACTTACGGTTAATTTCCTCTGTCTGTGTATCAAATGCCCAAGGTTCTTGATCCCTTGTTCCCATACATGCATGATTTCTAAAAAGTGGCGTAAATGTCCCTACTTGTACCCAACGACTTAAAAGCTCACTGCTGCAGTCAAAACCAAAGCCACCTACATCTGTACCGCAGAATGCCATACCACTCAGTCCTAAATTCATCAGCATTGGTAAACTCATACGTAAATGTTCCCAGGTACTCTGATTATCTCCAGTCCACACCGTACTATATTTCTGAGAACCAGCATAACAGGCACGTGTGACAATAAAAGGCCTTTTCTCTGTATGTTTACGAAGTCCTTCATAAGTTGCCTTTGCCATCAAATGACCATAGACATTATGCACTTCCTTATGCTGCACGAAAAGCCCATCCTCATTAAACATGACATTATCTGGGAGTGGCCCCTTAAAACTTGCTGGCTCATTCATATCATTCCAGATGCCACTGACACCTACCTTCACCATACGTTCTTGAAGGTCTCCCCACCAATTTCTTGTCTTACTATTTAAAAAGTCTGGATAAACTGCGTCTCCAGGCCATACTTCATTATGATAGACCTCTCCTTCCGGGTCTTTGGCAAAGTAATCTTTTTCGAGTCCCTCTTGATAAACATCATACTTTTCATCTGCCTTTACACCAGGGTCAATAATTGTCACCACTTTAAAGCCCATTTCATTTAATCTTTTAATCATTGCTTCAGGATTTGGAAAACGCTCATTATCCCATGTAAATACACGGTAACCTGCCATATAGTCAATATCTAAATATAGCGTATCACAAGGGATATCTTTTTCCCTAAATGCATTTGCTACTTCCATTAATCTAGCTTCACTTTCATAAGACCAACGGCATTGTTGATATCCTAAAGTCCACAATGCTGGAAGTGGCATCTTGCCTGTTAAATTCACATACCTTGCTACCACATCTTTTATTTGTGGGCCATTAATAAAGTAATAATCTAAATTACCATCGACTGCGGCAAAATAATAATACGCACTATTATCCCTTCCCAAATCAAAATGCGTTTCAAAATGATTATCAAAGAAGAGTCCATAAGCCCTTTCTTGATCTAAGGCTATTAAAAATGGGATAGATTTATAAAGTCTATCAAATGTTTCACCATGTGGATTAGGATTATCTGTATTCCAGTTTACGAGGTGTGTCTCTCTTTTATTAAGATGTCCTGTATGCTCTCCTACGCCATAAAATTTCATTTCAGGAGGTAGCTGTTTTTTCACACAGATTTTATACTGCATCTCTTCTCCTGCCACATCATGCCCTTCAGCTTCTGCTAAGCTATAATCAGCACTTCTTCTTACAAAGCCTTTTTCGTCGCCTATGTAATCACCACAAAGCAGTTTGCCTTGTCGGTCATAAATATTTACATTAAACCCTTCTGTAATTTCTACACATAATTGACTTGTTGTAATTTGTAAACGCTCTCCCTTATCACAACTTGCCTGACTAACCATAAACTCGCATTTACTACTTAGCATCTCCTCTATGGCCTTAGAAACTTCACCTTCCCTAAAACACGGTACAAAAAATCGTATGATATCTGAGTTAATTACAAAAACACTTGCGACTTGCTCACTAAATTTAAGTTTAATTTCATTTCCTACAACTTCATAATTCATAAGCTTACCTAAGTTCTTCATAAACTTCCTCCTTATTTTTAAGAGCCACTTCCATCTCATTTTACTTCCAATAAAATATGGCCTATATTTTCTATTATACTAATATAGAAACCGTTTCCAATATATTTTTTAAAATTTTAAACAATAAAATTTTATCAAAAAAATGCCTCAAAACTAATTACTAGTTTCAAGGCATTTTCTTATTTTAATCTATTATTAATCTCTAAGTTTTGCACCACAGTTCATTTCAAGTCCATTAAGTACTTTTTTCATTACTTTTTGGATTTCTTCATCTGTAAGTGTGCGGTCTTCTGCTCTAAAGATCAGTTTGAAAGCAACTGACTTATAGCCCGCTTCAATTTGTTCCCCTTCGTATACATCGAAGAGTTCTACTTTTTCAAGTAATTTGCCACCACGTTGGATGATAACTTTTTCAAGTTCACCAACAAGTGTTTCTTTAGATACGAGCATTGCGATATCTCTTGTTGTTGCTGGGTATTTAGGTAAAGCTTTGAATGCAAGGTCTTTATTGATGGCATCAAGCATTGTCTGAAGATCTAATTCTGCCATATAAACTCTTGTATCTAAGCTGTAGTTTTTAGCAACTTGTGGGTGGATTTCACCGAAGAAGCCTGCTTCTTTTCCATTAATAAGAAGCGTTGCAGTACGTCCTGGGTGCATATATTCAAGCTCTGTATTTCTTACAAATTCAATGTTTTGGATATGAAGAGCAAACATAAGTGTTTCAATCATACCTTTGAATGAGAAGAAGTCTACATTTTTGCCATATTGACCAATTGTAAGTTTTTTGATTTCTGCTGGTAATTCATGTTCATATGCATGTTTACCTTCTAAGATTGGCGCTACATCTGCTGATGGTTTGATATAGATTTTGCCGATTTCATATAAAGCTGCTTCTTCAACACGTCTATTGTAGTTAGTTGAAAGTGAGCTTAAAATCCCATTAAGTGAAATTGTACGCATGATACTGAAATCTTCCCCAAGTGGATTTGTGATTTTCATAGCATCTCTTAATGGACTATCTGCTTTGATGCAAAGTTTATCAAATACTTTTGGACTTTCAAATGTATAAGTAAGTGCACCACATACACCATGCATGCTCATGATTTCTCTAATTTTATCACAAGATACTTGTTCGAATGTTTTAGCTCCACGAGTTGGCTCTGCTCTTTCGAGTGTTGGCACGATTTTATCATAACCATAAAGTCTAGCTACTTCTTCTGCAAGGTCAGCCATCATTGTTACATCTGTTCTGAATGTAGGAATTGTCACTGTTTTTGCAGCTTGATCTGGTATGAATTCAATAGAGATGAAGTAGTTAATCATTTCTTCTTCTGTAAGGTTTGTCCCTAAGAAGTTGTTAATCCATTCTACATCATATGGAATTGTAATAGGTGTGCGTTTAACTGGGTAAACATCGATTTTACCACTTACAACTTCACCGCTACCTGTCATATTAATAAGCTGTGCAGCTCTTTCTAATGCAAGTGTAATATTGTTTGGATCAAGTCCTTTTGTATATTTTGTAGAAGAATCACTTCTAAGGTTTAATTTTTTAGAAGTCTGACGTACATTGTATCCATTGAAGTTAGCACATTCAAAGAGGATAGTTGTCGTTTCTTCTGTTACTTTTGAATTGTCGCCGCCCATTACACCTGCAAGTGCTACTGCTTTTTCATCATCAGCGATAACAAGCATAGAAGAATCAAGTGTTACTTCATCTTCAAATAAAGTAACGAATTTTTCACCTTCTTTAGCATTTCTTACATGAATGTTGTGACCTGCAAGTTTGTCATAGTCAAAAGCATGCATTGGTTGACCAAATTCAAGTAACATATAGTTTGTGATATCTACAATGTTATTGATTGGGCGAAGACCAGCTGACATAAGGCGGTCTTTAAGCCATTTTGGTGATGGACCAACCTTTACATTTTTGATGATTCTTGCAGCATAACGTGGGCAAAGTTCTTCATTGTGAATTGTTACTGTTGCCATTTCTTCAGCATTTCCAGCTACTTCTTCGACAGTGATTTCTGGGAATTTGAATTCTTTACCGAATGTAGCTGCTGCTTCTCTTGCAATACCTAAAATACTGAAGCAGTCTGCACGGTTAGATGTGATTTCATATTCTACTACTTGTTCACCAAGTCCGAAGTATGGTTTAACATCTACACCAAGTGGCATATCTTTAGGGAAAATGTAAACACCGTCATGTGGTGCATCTTCGATATCTTCTTCTGAAAAACCAAGTTCTTCTACAGAACAGAACATCCCTTCAGAAAGTTCCCCTCTTAATTTACCAGCTTTGATTTTAAGTCCTCCAGCAAGTGTTGCACCGTCTAAAGAAACAGGTACAATATCCCCTTCGTTAACATTTGTAGCAGCTGTTACGATTTGAAGCTCTCTCTCACCATTTACATCTACTTGCATAATGCGAAGTTTATCTGCATTTGGGTGTTGCATAACGCTTACAATTTTACCTGAAACTACTTTTGTAATTTCTTTTCCGCTTTCTTCTACTGCTTCTACTTTTGATCCAGACATTGTCATTGCATCTACGAATGCATTAATGTCCACATCTATATCTACATATTGTTTAAGCCATGACATAGGTACGTTCATTATATTTTCTCCTTCCTACTTCCTAAAATTGTGATAAGAAACGAATATCGTTTTCGTAGAATAATCTTAAGTCATTGATGCCATATTTAATCATGGCAATACGTTCAAGACCTACACCAAATGCAAAGCCTTGATATACTGTTGGGTCAATGCCTGCCATCTCAAGTACCTTTGGATGTACCATACCACAGCCAAGGATTTCAATCCAACCAGAACCTTTACAAACATTACAGCCTTCGCCGCCACATACGAAGCAAGATACGTCAACTTCTGCACTTGGTTCTGTGAATGGGAAGTAGTGTGGTCTGAATTTAACTTGTGCTTTGTCACCAAATAAAGCCTTTGCAAATTCTGCAAGAACCCCTTTAAGGTCACCAAATGTAATATCTTTATCAATTACAAGCCCTTCAATTTGGTTGAAGATTGGTGAGTGTGTTGCATCTACTTCATCAGAACGGTAAACACGTCCTGGTGCAATCATACGAATAGGAAGTTTTTCTGATTCCATAGTGTGTACTTGTACTGGTGATGTTGCTGTACGAAGTACAAGATTGCTATTGAAGTAGAAAGTATCTTGTTCATCACGTGCTGGATGCTCTTCTCCTAAGTTAAGGGCATCAAAGTTGTAGTAAGCTGTTTCAATTTCACGGCCTTCTACGATTTCATATCCCATACCAATGAAAATATTTTGTACTTCTTCTAATGTTTTTTGAAGTGGGTGCATATGTCCTACTTTTAATGTTTTACCTGGCATTGTAATATCTAAAACTTCTTCTTGAAGTTTTTTGTTTTGCTCAGCTTCTTCTAAAGCTACTTTTTTAGCTGCAAGTGTTTTTTCAATTGTTTCTCTTACCTCATTTGCCATTTGACCAATGATAGGTCTTTCTTCATTACTTAAGTCCTTCATGTTACGAAGTACTGCTGTAAGCTCACCTTTTTTACCAAGGTATTGTACTCTAAGCTCTTCTAATGTATTAAGAGTATCTGCTGTCTCAATGCTTGCAATAGCACTGTGTTTGATCATCTCTAATTTATCTTTCATTTCTTAAAGCTCCTTTCTTAGGTAAGTGGCACTGCCACCTTCATTTATTGCACTTTTATAATTGTATGGTAATAAGAAAGTGGCTAGCGCCACGTTCTCGGGAGTAGGAAAGTTAAAAATTGTACTTTACTACTCTATAAAAAAAGCTTCGTCCCTCACAAAAGGGACGAAGCTTATATACTCCGCGATACCACCCTGATTCTCACAAGATTTAGGCACTAAACTCCTAAAAACTCATAAGCACTCAACAGCTCTAACGTAGCCACCGTTATCCTCTACTCTTAACAAATTTAATTTTAAGGATAAAGCTCCAATGTGAAATTCAAAACCAAGCCTTGCCTAAAGTACTTCCAGCCAATGGTACTTTTCTCTGATAGGGTACTTAATTTTTACTATGCATTTTCATTGCTTTTCTATTTTGACAATATAGTACTATTTTACCCTACCTTGTTATTTTGTCAAGCTTAAAATGCATCAATATTCCCTAAAACATAGTCTTTAATAAGACTTACATCTTTTTCATCTACAATGCCACTGCCATCTACATCTGCATTTTTAAGCGCCTTTTCATCAAGTGTGCCTTCATGATTTGCTACATAGCGGTATAAAACGGCATAATCAGTAGAATTAATCTTACCATCTTTATTCACATCACCCTTAACAACATCTTGTGTCTCACCGCTGTCATCGCCGCCTTCTTCACCGCCGCCACTGGTTGTACCATAGTATTCACTTACAGTAATACCATTGGCCCCAAGTGGCACCTCATGGTCAAGGCCGATAAACTTGCCGGCTTCATTTTGCCATAGTGCTGGTTTAAGCAGTGCATATTTATCTTCATCCCATGTCATAAAGTCATAGCCTACAAGCCCGCCTGTATCTCCTGAGTTTGGATTGTAGCACCAGAAGGTATGATTAATTTTGTTTTCAACAATATAATCTCTCAGGTCTTCAAGCCATTGCTGGTTTTTACCGCCATCTAGGAATCCGCCCCATTCACCAATTAAAAGTGGCGCTGTGCCATCTTCCATAATATATGCCCAGTTATCTTTCCAGCAGTCTTCATATAAAGATTCTTTGGTAAAATCACCTTGGAACCAGTCCTGCATATAAACAGTTGGGCCATAATCATGTGGTGAGTAAACAATTTGTTTTTGATAGTCTCCTTCAAGTGTGACAGGGTAATCCTTAACACCTCTTAAGTTACCACCCCACCATGTATAGTAATAATGTGGTTTCTCATATTCATCTTGTGTGGTGTAATCATAACCCTCCATTGGATAAGCTTCTACACCTTCAATCATAATAAGAAGATTTGGGTTAATATCTAAAATTTTAGTTGCAACAACTTCTGCAGCATATTTCCAGTTATTATCATCTTCTGAATCATCCCATTTTGCCCAAAGTGCTTCATGCCATGGCTTACCATGTGGTTCATTTTCAATATCAATAGCTAAAATTGTATCTTCATTTTTGTAGCGCTCAGTGAACCATTCTAAGGACTGATGATAATCTTCTATTGTATAACCTTCACCATACCAAAGTGGATAATAATGTCTTTGCCCATCTGAAGAGGCACTATGTATATCCAACATAATTTTTATACCATTTTGTTTGCATAATCTCACAACTTCATCAAAAAGCTGTAAACTATCCATTCCCTCTAAATCTGGATTCACATAAGTATTTACATTGGGTGTCTTCCCCGTACCATTTTGCCATTCAATAAGAAGCTGTGTGGTTACTGGAATACGTAAAAAGTTAATACCACGATCTGCTATTCCTTTAAGTGCTAAATCCAGTTTAGCTGACCAGATTCCATCAAACATACGTGTATCTGTGTTAAATCCAAACCAGTTACAGCCTGTAAGCCATACTTCATTCCCCTCTTTATCTACGACTTTACTGCCTTTCGTGGTGAGCCAGTCATCTCCTGTTTTGCCCGTTGTCGTCTCTGCCATCAGAGGTGTTGCTGGTAAAAGCGTTGCAGCTGCCATCATGCCACCTAAAGTCATGCTCAATACTTTTTTCATAAGCTTCATTGTGCTTATTCCCCCTTCTATCTTAAACTTTCCTATCTTATACTTTCCTATCCTATACTTTCTTATCTTAAGTTATAGAGAAACCAACTAAAAACTTGAAAGATACATCTAGGTACATAGGTTTCTCTCAATGATTTCACATGACTAAAAATCATGAATAACTAAAATTTATACATGTGAAATCTATCTACATGTGAAATCTGTATTTAACTATTTCGTTTTAAAGCTTATCGCTAATTTATTAAGACTTACATCATTTACAGCGCCTAATTTCTTAAGTGTGAATGGTGCACCTGTAAAATCTTTTTTTGCTTTTACCTTTACAGCCATAAATGCCCCATCTTCTGCAAGTAAGTTTTCCCCTTTTTGCGTACTATCTGCATACATCACATTTAATAGACCCGTGGTCTCATGGAAGCTTGTTATTAAACTTGCTTTCTCTCCATTAGTATCTAAGCTACCTGTAGGCTCAGCTGAGACAAAGTCAAAGGCATCTGTATTTAGGGCTAATACAAAGTCTGCATTATTAATGCCATTTGATGCATTTTGAAGATTCACTTGTAATATAACTTCTTCCCCTGCTGTCGCTGTCACCGTAGGTAACACAACGGCAAAATCATAGTCTGTCGTATCTACCACATTTAATGTAACAACTATATCTTTACCAGGATTCATATCAAGTACATATTTATAAGTGCCGCTCTCTAGCCCCTTTAAATAATCCGCACTAAAAGTAAAGCTGCCATCTTCTCCTAAACTATAATCTGCTACATTTAACGCCGTCCCATTTAACTTCACATTTTCTAATGTGTTTCCATTTAAAGTCACCTCTGTACGCACATCATCAGCTACCTCTGGATTCTTATCATATGTCAGCTCTGTTATTGTAATGCTTGGATCGACTACACCTTCTACCGCTGGTTCCTGCCCTGCTACAAGTACCCCATTTTCATAAAGCGGAATATTATCCCACGCCGTATAACTACTTGTCGTTTGACCATATGAGTAGTCATTAGATTGGTCATAATTCTGCCAATTGCTATTTGTAAGACGCAATTGCATTTCAACCGTACCATTTGGTGCAAGTTCTCCTGAACCTGCTTTGAAGCCAATTTCCAGATAAGTATCTGCTGTCTCTGTTGGCACACTCATATCATAAAAGGTTCCCTGTACACTTTGCGTAAGTGTCTGATAATTACCACCTGAAATCATCGCTGCATTATCACACCACATACACTGGGTTATGTTTTGATCCTTTGTATAATAGTATCTTAATGTGTAATCCTCTAAAGAAATCGTTTCTTTACTTGTGTTTGTTAACTTAATTTTGCATGAAATCGTATTACTTTGTGCCTGTGTCATGCTATTGGCATATTCAACCTTTACATTACTTGCACAAAAAGCTGGTGTCACCATTAAACTAGATGCAAGTAATGTGAGACTCATTAATCCTAAACTCCATTTTTTTCTCACCTTAATT
Organism: Clostridiales bacterium; assembly: GCA_019418225.1. Classification (GTDB taxonomy): domain Bacteria; phylum Bacillota; class Clostridia; order Lachnospirales; family Cellulosilyticaceae; genus Cellulosilyticum. The sequence continues at coordinate 65,684 of DYCF01000017.1, forward strand.
CCCCCTATACAATGATTCGGATACTTTATTAAAAGTGCCCTAACTCGCAATAAATCGTACTGCTTTATTGTCACTATTGCTATATCTGGTGCGGCTTACTCCTTGAATGCCTTTTATCTATTGCTTAATTTCATTATAGCCCTTGCCTTTTTTTTGACTATAAAGACCTCTTATAATGTGTATTTTCATCGCATAAAATGTTTTTATTTGACCGTTTCTTATTTCTCTGCTATCATGTACTGTGATATTCTACGGACTATTGAAAGGAGCTTACACATGACGAATATTATTAAAGGCAATTGTATTATTGGACAGTCAGGTGGACCTACTGCCGCTATTAATGCCTCTTTAAGTGGGGTACTACAAGGAATTTTAGAAAATGGCTTATATGATAAAGTATACGGTATGGTAAACGGTATTGAAGGTTTATTACAAGGTAAGTACCTTGAACTTTCTTCTTTATTTACGACTCAAGAATCTCTTGACCAACTTACACATACACCTGCTATGTATTTAGGTTCTTGTCGTTTTAAACTTCCTACTTGTGAACATTCGGAAGATGTTTACACAATGCTTTTTGATTTCTTTGAAACTCATCATATTACTACTGTTTTTTATATTGGTGGCAATGACTCTATGGACACCGTTCTTAAATTATCTCATTATGCAAAAGAAAATAACAAAAATATCAATGTCATTGGTATTCCAAAAACAATTGATAATGATTTACCGATTACAGACCATACACCAGGATTCGGAAGTGCTGCAAAATATGTAGCAACATCTTTACTTGAAATCGCTCATGACACTTATATTTATAATATTCCGTCTGTAACTATCGTGGAGATTATGGGAAGAAATGCAGGTTGGCTTACTGCTGCTGCTGCTCTTGCTCGTACTGAATATTCTCCAGCACCAGACCTTATTTATTTACCAGAAGTACCATTTAGCATAGAACGTTTTATTGAAGATGTACAAGAAGTACGTAAAAAACGTAAAAATGTTATTGTGGCTATTTCAGAAGGTATTAAAGATATAAATGGTGAGTATATTTCAGCTTCTTCAAGTACAATAGATGCTTTCGGACACAAACAACTTTGCGGTGCAGGTAAAACATTAGAAAACACACTTAAAGATGCTCTTGGCTGCAAAGTACGTTCTGTAGAACTTAACGTATTACAACGTGCAGGTGGACATATCGCTTCTTTAACAGATTTAAATGAAGCTGTAGCAATTGGTAAAGCTGCTGCCATGGCAGGCGCACAAGGCGAAACAGCTAAAATGCTTTGCTACAAACGTGTAAGTAATACGCCATATGAAACAGAAATCTTCAGCTACGATATCAGTCAAATTGCAAATCTTGAAAAAGAAGTACCTAAAGAATGGATTACGCCACAGGGTAATGATATTACAGAAGAATTTGTTAATTATCTAAGACCACTTATCGCAGGTGAGTCACACCTTAGCTTTGCAAACGGAATTCCATCTTATGCAAACATTCGTCACTTACATGACAAACATTTCTTTGAGAAATAAGCACAAATCTATCTAAAAGTAGCCTACAAAGAGTTCTCTCTTTAAATAGGCTACTTTTTTACATATAGAGAAACCAACTAAAATCTTAAAATATACATATACTTAAATAGGTTTCTCCTAATGATTTCACATAACGCAAAACTATGAATACCTATATTTTATAAATGTGAAATCTATAGTCTATACAAAACTCCAAAAAAAATATATAATTATCTATAAAACATAAAATTTATACGTCATTTTCTATACATTTTATTTATGATAGGATTTTATTGACACGCAAGGAGGATTTCATGCATATCGGAATTATTGGCCTTGGTCTTATTGGGGGATCTATCGCAAAAGCATTTAAAAATGTTCATGTCCAAAATAGTTATATTACAGCTTATGATTTAAATTCAGCTGATCTTAAAACAGCTTATGAAGAAGGCATTATTGATAATATTGCTCAAAACTGTACTTCTGATTTTACAAGCTGTAGCGTCATTTTTATTTGTACACCTGTTTCAAAAACAGCTGAAATTGTTACAGGCCTTTTGCCTCATGTCCGTAATGACTGTATTCTAACAGATGTAGGAAGCACAAAGTATGAGATTGCTTCAAAAATTACTCAACTTATTGAAGAAAGTCAAAAACGTGTTTACTTCGTAGGTGGACATCCGATGACAGGTTCTGAACGCTTCGGTTATAGTGCTTCATCACCACAACTTTTTGAAAATGCCTACTATATGTTAACACCTATGGGGGATACACCTGATTTCATCCTCTTTATCTTACAAAAACTCATTGAGCGCATGGGGGCATTACCACTTGTTTTATCTGCAACCTATCATGACTATGCCACAGCCAACATTAGTCATTTACCACATATTGTAGCAAGTAGCCTCGTACATCTTATTCGTGATAATGATGGTACAAATCGCCATCTCCATGCTCTCGCTGCTGGAGGCTTCAAAGATTTAACACGCATCGCCTCTTCCAATCCTAATATTTGGACAGGTATTTGTTTATCAAACAAAGATCAGATTATGCGTGTTTTTGAAAGTTACCGCCATATCTTAGATCACTTTTTGGAGATACTTGAAAATAATGATGAAGATGGACTTTATACTTACTTTGATACAGCACGCATTTACCGCAATACCTTCAAAGAAGGTGCTACAAGTGAAATTGCTAAAACTTATGCTCTTCATGTAGATGCAAAAGATGAACCTGGTGCTATTGCAGCCATTGCTTCACTTCTTAGTGCGCATCAAATCAACATCAAGAATATCGGTATTATCAGTGACCGTGAATTTGATTCAGGTGTTCTTAAAATTGTAGTCGGTAGCAAATCTGACCTTTTACAAGCGACAGAAATTCTTTCTAAACATCGCTATAATATTTATTACTAAACGCTTTTATAGAGAAACCAACTAAAACCTTGAAATATACATGTAGGCAAATAAGTTTCTCTCAATGATTTCACATGACTAAAAATCATGAATAACTAAATTTTATAAATGTGAAATCTATATTACTAAATGATTTTATAAAGGAGGCTTTTATGCTTATTCAACCAATCACTAGCTTAAGAGGTACCATGGAAGTGCCTTCTGATAAATCTATTTCACACCGTGCTGTTATGTTCGGTAGTTTAGCACTCGGTACAACTCATATCACAAACTTCTTAATGGGTGCAGACTGTCTTTCAACGATTTCATGCTTCCGTAAATTAGGCATTGAAATTGAAATTAATGGTAGTGATGTTACTGTTCATGGTAAAGGCCTTCATGGACTTACAAAAAGCAACGACATCTTAGACTGCGGCAATAGTGGGACTACTGTACGCCTAATTTCTGGTATCTTATCAGGACAGGATTTTGAAACGACCCTTACAGGTGATGCTTCTATTCAAAAACGTCCTATGAAACGTGTCACACTACCACTTAGCCAAATGGGGGCTACTATTGAAGCTAAAGATGATAACTTCTGTCCACTTCATATCAAGCCACATGCGTTAAAGGGTATTACTTATGAATCACCAGTAGCCAGTGCACAAGTTAAATCAGCTATTTTGCTTGCCGGTCTATATGCCGACTCACCTACTACAGTCATTGAGCCATTTGTATCTCGCGACCATACAGAACGTATGCTCGAAGCACTTGGTGCAACCATTAAGCGTGACGGTACTAAAGTTACCATTATGCCTTGTGATGAACTACGTGCCATTCCTATTGTGGTGCCTGGTGATATTTCTTCTGCTGCATTCTTTATGGTAGCTGGTCTTATTACACCTGGCAGTGATATCGTTATTAAAAATGTAGGAATCAATCCTACAAGACGTGGCATCTTAGATGTCCTTTTAGAAATGGGCGGTGACATTACCCCATTTAATGAACAAATCGTAGGCGGCGAGCCAGTATGCGATCTTCGTGTACGTTATTCTAAACTTCACGGAACAACAGTTGGTGGTAGCATTATTCCTACACTCATTGATGAAATTCCAGCTCTTGCTGTGGCCGCTCTCTTTGCTGAAGGAACCACCGTTATTAAAGATGCTAAAGAACTCCGCGTCAAAGAATCTGACCGTATTGATACCCTTTACACAGAGCTTACAAAAATGGGCGCACATATGACAACCAAGGAAGATGGTTTTATTATTGAAGGTGGCTATCCACTTCAAGGGGCAACTTTAGAAAGTTACCACGATCACCGTATCGCTATGTCCCTTACAATTGCAGCAAGCCTTGCTTCTACGCCTTCTACCTTATTAAATCCAGATTGTGTAGCTATCTCATTCCCTAACTTCTTTGAATTACTTCAGGAATTAAGCCACTAATAGCGTTAGCCCTTACGACTCATCACAAATCTACAAACAAAGGGCTCATACATTTTTTATAAAATAGAAAAATTAAACTTTCCTACTTTATAAAAAATAAAAAAATAGGTATCATGCATTTCATGATACCTATTTCAGGCTGTAGACAATTAACTTTTCCATAGTATTTTACTAGTCTAGAAATAGAAAACAGAGGTAAAAATGGACCTAAACTGCTCTTTTTACCCCTATTTTAATAGATTTTCTTGAATAATCCTCACTTAATTTGTGAGTTTATTTTGGGAAAATTCATTTGTCAACAATCTGAAATAGGTATCATGCATTTCATGATACCTATTTTTTATCTTTATATTTTTTGTCTTCAAAAGTGACTTATTAATTATTTCTTTTTATCTTCTCATATTTATCTATTTTATATTTGATTGGCTACGCCATATTAATGACCTTCTGAGTTTGCTTCTAATACATTTAATTTTTTAGCCATCCATTTTGTTGTACTTGCTTGAAGTAAAAGTGTAATTAGGATTGTCATAAATACTACTGAAGAAATCATTTCATATCCTGGGACTTTCATTGAAACAACCATCCCTGATAAAGCTGCCGGAATTACACCTGTTTCTCTTACCCACATCATAAATAATTTTTCATTTTTGCTCCATGCCGCATTTTTATCTGGCAATGTACATACAAGTACTACCAGTGGCCTTGCAATAAGCATTAAGATTGCAACTATAATCAGTGCCTTCGGACCATAAGCAATAAGTGATTTAAGGTCTACATGTGTTCCTAATACAATGAAGATTGCCATTCTTGAAAGTGTTGCAATATTTTCTCTAAAATGAGTTGCTGATACGAAACTTTCTTCTGGTGCCCATAAGCCAAATTGTTTTTTATTACCTGAAATAAGGCCTGCAATAAAGACAGCCATATAACCACTACCATGAAGCTTATCTGTAATTTCATAGGCAAAAATTACTGCTAGTACAGATAAAATTGGACCAAACTCTCTAAAAATACCATAAGTTTTTTCACAAGATAGCATCTCGGTGCCAAATCCAATCACAATCCCTACGGCTGTACCTACACCAATCATCATTAAAAGTTCCATCATGCTTTTACTAAGTGTAAACTCATTTGAAACCACAATTGAAACTAAAGTTGTTACAAGAATCGCACCTACTGCATCATTAAAAGCTGATTCACTAATAACAGTTTGTTTAAGTTTTTTCACAATAGAAACCTGTCCAAACACTGGTATTAAACTAGCTGGGTCTGTTGATGCTATAATCGCACCTAATAATAAACTCACACTAAATGGTACACCAAATACTATGTATACGCCAAAGCCTACTACAAGCATAGAAATTACAACACCCAAAGTCGCCAGTAATCCTACCGACACCTTCACTTTGCTCAGTACTTTTAATTTGACCTCACGTCCACCTTCATACAAGATAAACGCTGAACCAAAACTAATAATTATCTCATTAGCTGTTGGAAATGTATCTACATTGACCATATTTAAAAACATAGGACCTACAATAATACCTAATAATAAATAAATCACCACATCAGGTATATTAATTTTTTCGCTTACCCATCCCCCTAAAATACCGATTACGCCAATTATTCCTAATAATAAAAGAAGTTCATTGGCATTGATTGCTGCTACATTTAATGATTCCATTTTATTTCTTCCCTCTCATTTAAATCTTGCGTCCAGACAAAAACTAGTTCAGGGCGTCACCCTATCATAACACCACCTATAATCTCAAAACAAGAGATTTGCCCGTTTAACTACTACTCATTATTTTTTTAATTCATGTTTAAATTGGCAATTTATTTACATTTTATGTGAGTTATGATATATTGTTAAATAAAAAAGGTGGTACTTTATGAAAAAACATTTACTCCTGTTCTTAGTCGTACTGGTACTCTTCATCACACCACTCTATGCAAATACGACCAAGACTATCTATCTTAACGATTTTCTTTACCAACCTATACATAAGGTTCTTTCAAAAGATGATACAACTTACATTAGCTTGGAGGACTTAAACCAACTAACGTATAGTTCTTATACACAGACTGACAACTCTTTAGTCATTGACTTCAATGGCACAACGATTAAAACTGACATCGACAGTCGCTTACTAAAGGTCGGCAATACAACTTTTACACTTTCATCACCTATTGCCCTTATTAATGATGTTATTTATATCCCTACACAATTTTTTACGGTCTTAAATTATACTTATGCTGAAAATGACGCTTCCCTAAGTTTTACATCACCCACGCCTTATTCAACTACAACGGATAGTTATAAGGGGCATACAAAAATCAGTGCAGGTGATACAAATCTAGCAGATTTAGTAAAAGATGCAAGCACAACACCTGAAGAAGGTGAAATACTTCTCAAGGATGCTATTAAAAATAATCGCTATCTGGTTTTACCTTTTAAGTCACCAAGTCCTCAGCTTTTAAATGCGCTTAGAACCAATCTTAAATCCAGTAAACCTATGGAGATTGTTGTCCGTAAGGCTGACTTTTTAAGCAAAACACCAAGTATAAGTACCCTAGAAACAGTACCTATCACCCCGCTCCTAGGTGGTGAAAAGCTCTCAATCAAAATAAATGCTACAACACTTACCTCTACTTTCTTTGAACTTGCTTTTAACCCAAGTGATGATACGAATCTAATCGATAGTGATAAAACTTTCGATGCCATTTTAACTAGGCTTATTTATTCTTATTACAGAGACTACTATCATTTAAAAGATGATGTTCATTTTTCACCTGTCTCTACTATAGAAATGAAACGCTCAGATGCAATGCACTTTAAGGTTTATCTTAATGAGGTTATGGATACTGTACCTAGTAGCTATGAAATGATTATCTCCAAGCAAATGCATGCAGACCGCATAAGTTACCTCGTAGATTTTGTTAAACTCTCATAAAAAATTAACACCTAAAAAGGAGAACTTGTATTTTTTTCCTTTTTAGGTGTTTTTTATTATCCAAATTTCATCCACATTAATATTATGATAGTGAATTAATTTTACGAAGAGGAATTCATTATGAATAATAATATATTAAACTTATTACTACTCTCAACAGCTTCTTTATCTTCTCTTGGTCATGCCTCCTTAGCCAAAAGTGCCTCTGCACTGCGTAATACAGATCCACCCGAGATGCAAGACACAGAAGTCGCCACACAGAATTCACAAAATCAACAAACCCAGCAAACAACTGCTAATATCCTCAATACCATGCCCATAAATGCGCCTGTTTTTAACGCAGAAGTTGATGCATTACTTCCTAATGATTTAAAAGCTCGTTTTGTACTGCCACCACTCCCCTTTGCTTATGATGCCCTTGAGCCTTATATTGATGCAGAAACAATGCGAATCCATCATGATCGCCATCATCAAACTTATGTCAATAACTTAAATGATGCCATCTCTAGATATCCAGAACTTTATGCTTATACCTTAGCTCAAATGCTTACTTATGCCGATATGCTCCCTAGTGATGTAAAAAGTGCCATTCTCAATAACGGTGGCGGCCATTATAATCATTCTTTTATATGGAATACACTTTCTCCTGAAGGTAATATGCTCCCTTCAGGCACTATTTCTACCGCTATTAATCGTGAATTTGGCTCTTATTCTAACTTTAAACGTGCATTTACTGCTGCTGCCCTTAGTGTCTTTGGGTCTGGTTATGCTTGGCTTGTTTTAACACCTGGCGGACGCCTTGAAATTATTACAACTCGTAATCAATATACACCGCTTCCACTTAATCTCATCCCACTTCTTGCAATCGATGTTTGGGAACATGCTTATTATCTAAAACAACAAAACAACCGTGATCGCTACATTGAAAACTGGTTCAACGTTATCAACTGGCCTTATGTCAACAGCATTTATGAAGCTGCTTTGCAATCATAGTAGCAACTTTACAAGCATAAATGACTGGCGTCCTAAGATGCTTGCTAGTAAAAGCCTTAGGAAGACATAGCTCTCTAGGCATATGTTATTTTCCGTAGGCTTTTTTTATAATCAAGGCCTCTCAAAATGATATATGCCTACTATTCATTAAGTCAGTTTTATGATATGATGAAAGTTATGAACTTAAAGCTTACGTTATGGAAGGTACAAACTTATGAATTTTAAATCACTTGGAATTAATGAAGATACAATTAAAATATTAAAACACTCCGGCATCACTACACCTACCCCTATACAGGAACAAGCCATTCCACTTATTAAAATGGGGAAAGATGTAATCGGACAAGCTCAAACTGGTACAGGTAAAACACTTGCCTTCTTACTGCCTCTTTTTGAGCAAATCAATGTAAAGGCACATCATGTACAAGTGCTTATTCTTTCACCAACAAGGGAACTTGCCCTTCAAATTACTACAGAGGCTGAAAAACTAGCGAAAGACCGTGGTATTAATGTCCTTGCTGTTTATGGTGGCAAAGATCCAAATAAACAAATTAAAAAGTTAAACAATGGTGCACATGTCGTCATTGCCACACCTGGTCGTCTTTTAGATTATATTGGGCGTAAAACCATCGATTTACATCAAACCAAAACTTTCGTATTAGACGAAGCGGACCAAATGCTTTTCATGGGCTTTAAAAATGAAGTAGAATCCATTATTTCACAGCTTCCTAAAAAACGCCAGACACTATGCTTCTCAGCCACCATGGAGGCTGCCGTGAAAAAGCTTGCTTATCGTTATACAAAAGACCCTGCTGTTGTAACTATCACAAAAAAAGAAGTCACACTTTCAGGTATCCGCCAAGAACTTGTAGAAACTACCGACCGCTGGAAACAAGCTTCTCTTTGTAAAGTCCTTGAAGAAGATAATCCTTTCTTAGCCATCATCTTCTGTCGTACAAAACGCCGTGTAGATACTTTATATGAAGCTTTAAAATCACGTCATTACAATGTGGCAAAACTTCATAGTGATATCCTTCAATCTAAACGCGAACGCATTATGAAATCCTTTAGAAATGCTGATATCCAATATCTCGTTGCAACAGACGTTGCCGCAAGAGGCTTAGATGTTACAGGGGTAACACATATTTACAATTACGATATTCCAGAAACACCAGAAACTTATATCCATCGTATCGGTCGTACTGGCCGTGCTGGTGAAGAAGGCTATACCTGTATGTTCGTAGATCCTAAAAATGAGGCAACCTTATCAGAGATTGAAAAAGCCATCAAGATGAAACTGCCTCGCAGACATGTTACAATTGAACGCTAAAACTCAAGAAATAACCTTTCTACTCTATCAAAAAAAGGCTCTTACATTAACAAGTAATGTAAGAGCCTTTTGAACTTAATAAAAATTAAGCTTTAGTTACGTTTGCAGCTTGGTCGCCACGGTTTCCTTGAACGATATCGAAAGTTACTTTTTGGCCTTCTTCAAGAGTTTTGAATCCGTCACCTTGAATAGCTGAGAAATGTACGAAAACGTCATCTCCATCTTCTCTAGCGATAAATCCAAATCCTTTTTCTGCGTTAAACCATTTAACTGTACCTTGATTCATAGTGGTACCTCCTTAAAAATAATTACACATATTTACAAGCCAAAAAATAAAATTCACATGTTGTCACAAACAAGATTCCCCTTTTCTATACCATCTGCTGCATTGTCGATAAGGGCAATATAGTTTCTGATAACATGTGAAATTTAGAAGTTGCTTTAAATACATTAATAATATTATATGATTAAACAGTCTTTTTGTCAAGTAACTTTCACCCTCTTTGGCTTGATTTTTTTATTTTATACTATAATTTTATGTATATTTTTCCCTTACATTAGTTTTCCATCTCTCACTTTTATTTAGCATATTGCACAACATAATTTTTGAATCTGTATTAAAAATATAACTTTATCTAGTTAATCCCCTATTTTCCCATCTCTTCTAATATAAATCTTAATTTTTAATCATTTACTTTTAATTTAATTCCAACTTCTCCTATAGATAAACTTTACTTTGTGTGATATTTATCATATAATATAAATCTACTTATGATAGAATATTTATATATTATAAAATTAAAAGGAGTTTCTTTATTATGTCATTTTACGCAAAATACCAAGTAGCGATTTTATACATAATTTCAATTTCAATATTAACTGGTGTTTCTTATATCTGCTTGCGTGTATAATGATATCTTTAATATTGATATCTTCAATTGATATCTTTAATATTGATATCTTCAATTGATATCTTTAATATTGATAGACTAAATGCCCTTAAGCTCATCTCCATGCTTAAGGGCATTTAGCATTTACTTCTATACTATTAGACTTTAAGTATGCTTCAAGTGCAGCATAAATAAACCAACTAGCCTTGCATTATCAACTCAAGTTCTGAGTTTGCACCACACTTTAAACTCCCGATTTCCTTCTGCTTTGCACCATTTAAAGATGTCTTCCCACAATTTCCGCCAAAAGCCTCCCAGTTCTTCTAGTGTCCATTGCGTTTCTTACTTTCTTAAATAGTGCAAAACCTCCAAAAATCAAACAAGCTGGGAGGCCAAATCTTAAGACTTCTACATGTTGAGGTACCTAAAGTCTTAAATATTTGATTTTAAAGTATAAGTAATAACTTTATTTACTCTGTGTAAGTCCTCCTAATCATGGCGGCTACGTCTATGCATCCTCTCCACCTCCACCGCATGCCAAAGCACTATTGGTTTATAGCTTATAAGTAAGCCTTCTGTATTGGCGTTTGAATTATTTGTGCTTACACTCCTATATATGTTCTAAAAGATAACGTTTCCCTAAAGTTTTTAATAAAAAATTCACCTTAAATTCAATAGGCTCTTAAGGAGTAACATAAGTTTTCCATTATAATGCCTTACAGGTATATCTTTTAAATCAACTTGCTTACCCTCTACTTCTACTTTTTCTTCATTTGGCATAATCTCTGACCATGTCTTCATAGGATAAGCTGTTAGGTCAATAAGCCCCATCTCTTCAGCTTTTGCATAGCTGGTGCCGCATAATGTGTATCCATAATAGGAGGTGCCACACCCCCTATACTTGTTAACTTTGCAATATCCGCCTTATCCTTGTTTGCTTACTGTCTACAAATTACTACTAGCCTACTAACATTATCCTCTGGCTCTTAATTATGTATTATAACCATTTTCAACCAGACTATTGGATTGTGTGCACCAAGCACTGCTTATTTTTAATCTCAACTAAATTATTACAATACTTTCTAATATTATCATCATGAGAAATTATAAAGATAATTAATAGTCCCCCAATAAGCACGTCAACTTTAAATGTAAAAACAACACATGCTTCTTATACTGTTTTAACACCATCTCTTCTTACTCTCTATACTTATTCAATTTATTACGCCTAACTACTTGAGCTAATATTGCTCTCATCCATTGCATATTTTTCTTACCCTCACTTAATCTTTCTCTTCTTCCCACAAAAATAGCCTTCTATGAATTTATTTTATCATAGAAAGCTGTATTAGGATTTTAATTTACAGCCTTTTATTCATACACTCTGTGCAATGCTTAAACGATATCTTCAGATAGCCTAATTTTTTCATTATTTTACTACACTTTTAGGTATTACACACTGAAACAAAAAAAGAGATAAGCACTGTATCTATTGATACTCGCTGCTTATCTCTTTTAACTAGTGACCCATACGGGAATCGAACCCATGATTTCACCGTGAGAGGGTGACGTCTTGACCGCTTGACCAATGGGCCATTTCTTCTATAGTATAACTTAATTACTTTTAATTTGCAACACTTTTATTTATTTTTAATTTTATATAATTAATTTTATTTAACTTTATTTTATTTTTATATTTATACTTTTTTGTTAATTTATATTTTAAATACCAAGGTTTTGTATTATACTAAAGCCAAGATTATTAGCTTGGCTTTAAGCTAACCTCTTTATGATGTTATTGACAGTATTTATGACTTGTATAGGGACTTAACAAAGTGTAATATGGCTTGATTTTAAATCTATATTATAAAAGGAGTTTCATATGAGTAGAGACAATATAACTGTGGGGATTATTTTTGTTGCTATTGGATTATTAGGTGTTTTAGGTCATTTCTTTAATTTTAGCTTTTTGCATCTGTGGAATCTTTGGCCATTAGCTGTGCTTATTCCTGGACTTTGTTTTGAAGTCGGTTACTTTACTTCAGGGCGTGCACCTGGGGTACTTGTTCCTGGTGGAATTTTAACAACGATTGGCCTGCTCTTCTTCTTTGAGGTATTTACTAATTGGCACTTTAGTGCCTATACTTGGCCAGTCTATATTTTGGCACCTGCTGTAGGACTTTTTCAACTTTATCTATTTAGCAAACCACGTAATTCAGGACTTTTAATTCCTGTTGGCATCTTAACCTTAGTGGCCGGGATAAGTTTTGCAAGTATGGTATTTGGCAACATCTGGAATCTCATCTTTAGTAACTCTCTTGTTTGGCCTATCTTACTTGTCATTATTGGACTTATCATCATATTCGCCAAATCAGGCACAAGTCAAAATTAAGAGCGTGACGCACACCAAAGAAGGATGTGTTACAAATTCATCAAAGATTTTGTAACACATCCTTCTTTATCTTAAAAATTACCTATTCTTTTGAAGCAGCGATTTCTTCTTGATCTGCTACTTCTTTCTTTGTATCTGCAAACTCAAAATGATCTAAAATAACTTTGAGTGTATTGCGTTTATTCCCTTCATGGTCAATATATTGAGAATCTGTTAAATGACCCTCTATACAAATTCTACTGCCTTTTTTCACATATTGTGAAAGGATTTCGGCTTGTTTATTGAAGGCCACTATATCTATGAAATTCGCATTAGCCTTTTCACTTCTTGTATGGACTGCAATCCTAAATTGTACATATTTTGTACCTGTGGCTGCTTCTTGCAATTCAATATCCTTTGTAACATTACCCATTAAATTAACTTGGTTCATAGCCTACCTCCTAAATGTTTTCTAGAGGATGCACATGTTTCTCTTTTTTTATACATTTAATAGTATATTTATTTAAGATTTTTTTCTAGGTACTCATAAGCTTCATTGATTTCACGTATTTTTTGGTTGGCAAATTCTACGTAGTCTTCTGGCATACCACTTGCTGCAAGTTTATCTGGGTGATATTCTTTAACAAGCTTACGGTAGGCTTTTTTTACCTCCGCAAGTGTCGTATCTTCACTTACACCAAGTACTGCTTTGTATTTCTTAATAAGACTTTCACTAGATGCTGCTGCCCCTCCACCATAATAATTATAGCTTTCTTGATAGCTGCGATTACCACCTGTTAAATGAAGTTTAATGCGTTCATATTCATATGGTGAAATGCCTAAAGCATATAAAATCTTCTTTGTTTCACTTTCTTTTTGACCATTATCTTCACCTTGTAAGCTAATTCCTACAAAGAGATAAGCTATCATATTAATGGTCCAGCCTGAACAATAGCCTCTAATCATTTCAGTAAAGATTGTATACTGCTCTGGGTGATTTTTCCCATAATCAAAGGCATCTGCATAATTATTAAGTTCAGCACCATTAATATTAAATCGGCCTACGATAAATTCTTTAATAAATCGAATTTCTTCTTTTGAAACACTTCCATTTGCTTTAGCAATCATTGCTGAAAGTGCCATAATAGAGGCAACGGCAGGATTCCTTCCTGCAAATGCTGCATTATTTCTAATTTCACCAGGGAACCTAGGATACTTTCTTCCTAAGAAGAAAATAATGAAAAATGTCCATGGAAAAACTAATGTAAGTAGACCCCATAAAAGGCCACTTCTCCCTTTTAAACTCGCTACTGCTCCTACTACAATGGCTAGTATAATTCTTACTATCCATAAAATCAGACTCATCCCAAATCCAAGGATGCCTCCAATCAAACTTACTATCGACATACTAGTCCTCCCTTTTGTACTTTTCTTCCAATTTCATGTGATTTATTTTAACACATACGTTTATTTCCTACAATGATTCTTTATATTCTTATGATTGATAGTAGCTTATCATTTTATTATGTGTTTTTTATGTCCTTTTTATAAATCTTTTATTGAAGTCCATACTTATTTTTTTCTAATTCTTTTCTTATTTTCACATAAACAGGTACCTCTTCCTTCTTTTTATAATACAATATACTATACCTACTTTATATAAAATATGGGATATATTAAGACTTTTCTTTTCGGCTTGTCTCTTCTTCATTTAATTCGTATAATAGTCTTATAAATCCCATAAACTTGGAGGAAGTTTTATGAAAAAAGCAATTTTCACTGGTTCTGGTGTTGCTATTATCACACCTTTTACACCAGAAGGCGCAGTTGATTTTAATAAATTTGAAGAGCTCGTAGAGTGGCATATTGCCGAAGGTACTGATGCAATCATTGTATGCGGTACAACTGGCGAGGCTGCTACATTACCTATGGAAGAGCATAAAGCACTTATTGAGTGCTGTGTCAAAAAAGTAAATGGCCGCATTCCAGTTATCGCTGGTGCCGGCAGTAATGATACAATGCACGCTATTGGTACAACAAAATTTGCACAGGAAGCTGGCGCAGATGCCGTTTTATCTGTTGTTCCTTACTATAATAAAACAACACAAAAAGGGCTCTACGCTCACTTTAAGGCGATTGCCGAAAGCACAAATTTACCAATTATTCTTTATAATGTTCCAGGTCGTACTGTCTTAGATATGGCACCTTCTACTGTTAAAGAACTTTCTCTCATTCCTAATATTGTCGGCATCAAAGAATGTAATTTTAATCATATTGGTGAAATTCGTAAGCTTTGTGGCGAAGACTTTGCAATTTATACAGGGGATGACCAAAATGTAGTTCCTGCACTTTCAATGGGAAGTCTAGGTGTCATCTCTGTTATGGCAAATATTATCCCTAAAGATACACACAATATGGTTATGGACTTCTTAAACGGTGAAGTTGCCAAAAGCCGTGAGGCACAAATCAAGGTGCTTGACCTTGTTCATGCCCTCTTCATTGAAGCAAGTCCAAGTCCTGTTAAAACAGCTATGAATATGTTGGGTATGGGGGCAGGATCTTGTCGTCTACCAATTGTAGCTATGGAACCTGAAAATGAAGCGATTCTCAAAAATGCACTAAAACAATATGGCTTATTATAAAAATGCAAACTTTCTGAGCCATTAAAAAAAGATGTTATCACCATTTCATAATGATTTGGTGATAACATCTTTTTTGTTTTCTCTATTTATTTTTATATCTAATCCCTTAAGCTTTAATTATTTATTTAATTATTTTCTCTATGTATTTTTAAGCTTTTACTAATTCTTTATTTCTTCTTACTTTAGCTTGGAATTTTTCTGAAGCAAAAAGTAATGAAATCGCAGCACCTATTATAAGTGTAATAATAGCTACAATGAATTGACCTGAGAATGCAAAGCCTGATTCCTTAAGTACTGGGAATATTGACCCTACCACTAAACCTAAAATGGCAAAGAAAGTAAGCTGCTCATTTTTCTTAAGGCAAATATCAATTAACTTGGCACCACCTAAAAGACCAATTAATACACCAATAGCTACACACATTAATACCGGAATATTAAATGTAGAAATAGCATTTAATACGCTTGTATAAACACCTAATACAACTAAAATAAGTGAACCACTTACACCCGGTAAGATCATACATGCCGCTGCAATAGCGCCGCATACAATAAGCTTAATAGCTGAGCCTAATGTAATTGTCGTAATAATTGCATTTGCTGTCTCTTCACCTTCACCAATTAAGCTCATGCCAAACATAATGGCAAATGTAATCACGAAAGGTATGAGCGCAACGCCATTAAATTTCTTCACTGTGGCACGCTTATAAATCATCGGTACACTTCCTATAATAAGCCCCATAAAGAAGAAATTAACTGGCATTGGATAGGCTTCTAATAAGAAACCAATTAACTTACTAAATAAAATAATACCAATACCTGCACCTATAGCAATAGGAATTAAAAACATCATATTCTTTTTAAACTGTTTTCTTAAGTTACTTACAGCCCCAATGAGCTCATCGTAAATATTAAGAACAACAGCCATTGTTCCCCCACTTACACCAGGGATGATATTAGCCACACCAATGATGGCACCATAAATCATATTCCATATAAACTCCATCTTATTTTCTCTCCTTTTATTCATCATCGTAAATATATTTAAATTTACAATTGGCCATGTACTTTTATACATAGTAATAAGATTTGGTCTTAAATCTTCCTTATTATACACTAGTTTATTATATTCGGGTAGCATATTTTTATTTTTTTCCTAAATTACCCGTCCCCCCTCTTCTTGCCTTTTATGTTATAATCGTAAAATAATGTATTTTTAGGGAGGTTCCCATGAACTTTGTTGCAATTGACTTTGAAACAGCTAATGAAAAACGTAATAGCCCTTGTTCTTTAGGTTTAACAATTGTACAAGATGGCAAAATCATAGATGAAAAATATTGGCTTATTCGCCCAAAAGAAATGCGCTTTACACCTATGAATATCATGATTCATGGTATTCGTCCTGGTGATGTAGAAGATGCCTTAGAATTTGATGCCCTTTGGCCAGAAATACTGCCTTACTTAGAAGGGCACTTGGTTGTGGCTCATAATGCTTCCTTTGACTTTAGTGTCTTAAGAAGTACTTTAAGTTTATATGACATACCATTTCCTACTTTAAATTATTGTTGTACTATGGTCATGTCTAGACACTTTTTCTGTTATCTTCCCAATGCCAAGCTCAACACTGTCGCAAATCACTTAGGCTTTAAATTTAACCATCACCACGCCTTGGCTGATGCCACAGCTTGTGCCTATGTCTTCTTAGAAATTGCTAAAGAGGTCGGTACGACTGATTTAGAGGTTTTAAGTGATACAGTAGGCTTTAAAATAGGTAAGCTCTATGAAGGCGGCTATACCTCTGCCGGCTCTTTAGGCATCGGTAAAGTATCAAAACGTCGTGACACCATGACTGAGACTGTACCTACAACTTATAGTGATACCACTTACTTTAAAGACAAACGCGTTGCCTTCACAGGACCGCTACAATCTATGGCACGTCATGAAGCCATTGCTATCATTGAAAAATTAGGCGGAGATTATACCCCTTCTGTGACACTCAAAACAAATCTCGTCATCACTAACGTGCCTAATCCTCTTGCCCTCAGTGAAGATCAAATGAGCACAAAACTTCGCCGTGCCACTACCCTTATCGCACGCGGTCAAAAAATAGACTTCCTCACAGAAGCCGAATTTCTAAAACTTGTCACACCCTCCTAATCATAATAAAGCCACTCGCCTCACGTAATCACCTCAAATTTTGAGTTTAGCATCATAAAGTTAAAAATCAAACTTCCTACGCTATAAAAAACAGACGTTCCCAATAACTAGAACGTCTGTTTTTTATTTCTATCGCGACTTGGAGCGTAGCGACGGAGCAGGAAAAATAAATACTTAAACTTATCCATGCTCCATTTCACTCACCCACAAAGTACGCACACCTTTTGGCGCCCTAATCTTTATATAATCCTTGATTTAAAATCTCTCTTGCAATGAGTCCTATATTGACTTCTCTTAAATCCATAGGGACCTCAATAATGCGGTCTGTTAAAGTTACTTCTACATATCCTGCATCATTGCCATTTTCATCATAAGTAATAATATCGTAAGTAATAATTTCTTCTTTAAGTTCTTTTAATGTAATCATTTCTTCTCCTTAAGTCATATGAAGCCATATGTTTTTTTCCTATTATATACTAGCTTTTCTTAAATTACGATGTTTTATAAAGATTTTCTTTTATTGTTATTGACAATATGCCCACTCTAATTTCATACTATAATTAAGTATTTTACATAAAATTATATTTTTACAAGTCTATTTCAAAACAGAGGTGTTGTATGACTATTTATTTTAAACGTCCCTCGAAGACTCTTTTCTTGGGCTTATGTGGCTTTTTCTTCTTAGCAGTACTTTTCCTCTACAGCTATTTTCATAAACAGCCTTTACAAGATACCCTCCGCATTGGTGTTGTAAACTTTGATGCAACCTGGGGAGATAAAGAAGCTAACTTGCAGAAAATGAAAAATATGATTATAAAAGCTGGTGAAAGCAATGTAGAGATGCTGGTTTTTCCAGAATTAGCCCTTACAGGCTATGCCGATCAAACCCATGAAAATGGCATCCCCCTCAATGTTCTTTCTAAGGCCTCTAAAATGCATTATAAATTAGCGGAGACTTTTCCTAGTACAGACCCCTCAGCAGCTTCTAATCAAATTGCTACTTTATGTAAGAAGTACAATATGTATGTTGTCTATGGCTTTGCTGAAATGGATGCTACAAATCCAATGACCCTTTACAATGCGGCTGCCATTATTGGCCCAGACGGCCCTATTGGCAGCTATCACAAAGTCCATCCCAATGGCAATGAAGGGGATTGGTGCACCATGGGAAAAGAGCCTTTTATATTTGATTCACCTTGGGGACCTATAGGTATTAGTATTTGCTATGATACATATGGCTATCCGGAAATGGCTAGTTATTATGCAGCGAAAGGATGCCGCCTTATCTTAAACCCTACCGCAAGTTCTAAAACCTATGATTATCGTACAGATAACGCAACAAAATGGGGTTGGTATTACAAAACTCGTCTTCATGGCCTAAGTACACTTAAAAACGTCTATATTGCCAGCAGTAATTTAACAGGCGAAGAAATTCCTTACGAAGGTGCTACCATTATGCCTATTGAATTTCCAGGTGGTAGTATGATTGTCGGACCTAAGAAAATAGAATTAGGGGTTAATATCCTAGATAATATGCAGCATGCCGGGATTTATACGAAGTCAGAAGGCATCTTCGTCGCCAACATTGACTTTTCTGAAAGGCTTTATGAGGATGAAGAGATTACGCTCAAACCTGAACTCTATGCCAACTGGTATGAGACACTTTCTAAATCAAGTTTGCCTTCACTCTCTTTTGAATCCCTTAATATGGCTGTTAGCAACTTTTCTCCCATTGCAGGAAGCATCAAGTCTAATCTCATAAATATGACGACTACCATGAAAGCAGCTTATAATGCAGACGTGGACCTTTTACTTTTCCCACAAATGAGTTTATCTGGTTATAGCTCAAATTGGGACCTTGGCGTACTTGAAAGCCTTGCGGAAACAGTTCCTGGTCCTTCTACTGAAACCATTACTGCTTTTTGTAAACAGTATAATCTCTATGTCGGCTTTGGTCTTCTTGAAAAAGATGCTGAAACTGACAAATTATATAACACCGTTGTCCTCATAAGTCCGACAGGGATTTTAGGCACTTATCGTCAAATCCATTTAACGAATTCGGAAAAGACTTATCTTACAGAAGGCACGACACCAACTATCGTCGACACACCTTTTGGTAAAATCGGCTTAAGTACTGGCTTAGATACTTTAAATAGCGTGGAACTCATTCGTTATTATACAGGCATGGGCTGCCAAGTCATTTTAAATCCTACATTAAATGTTCAAACAGCCACAAATCATACAGTCCTTGAATACTTAGTAGATACCAATGGCATTTATCTTTTAACTGCAGCGCCTTGTGAAACAAATAATCCTGATGCCCTTAGGACATCTTCTAGCACCATACTCGGACCTAAATACGGCAGTAATGAAAAAAGCGCCCATATTGAACGCAGTCCCTACTATATTGATTACTACGGCAATCCCAAACCAACTTTCTTCCATCCACTGCTCCTTGCTGAAAGTATCAACCTCTACAAGGGCCGTCTAGGTAGCCTCTATGAAACGCCTAGAGAAACACTGACTATATACCCTATTTGGTACAATGCCTTAGCACAACCAAACAATAAATCATAAAAAAAAGACAACACTCACTTTATCTGACCTTCAAACCAAATGAATGTCAAGGTAAATTAGTGTTGCCTTTTTATCTCTCTATACCGACAGAAGCCTCTCTAGCGGCTAGTACTTTCATACTAAACTATACTGCGAGTTTTCCTTTTACTTTTTCTGTTTCTTCATCCATCTCTTCATCAGATTCTTTGAAGACTAATTTAAGTAAAATAGGTGTAATGATAGTTGTTACAACAACCATAATAACGATTGGTCCAAATTGTACTGGACTGATTAAACCAAGTGCTGCCCCTTTACTTGCTACAATTAGGGCAACTTCACCTCTTGAAACCATTCCTGTTCCAATTTGAAGTGCCTCACGATTTGAATATCTACATAGTTTAGCACCTAAACCACAACCTACAATCTTAGTTAGGATTGCCATAATTAAAAGTGCTAAAGAAAAGATAATAATCGCTGGTGTCATTTTTGGAAGCTCTACTGTTAAGCCAATACTTGCGAAGAATACTGGTGATAAAAGAAGGTATGACATTGTTTCAAAACGTTGTGTAATATATTCTTTTTTCACAGTATTTGAAATGATAAGCCCTGCAATAAATGCACCTGTAATATCTGCTACACCAAAGAATTCTTCTGCGATATAGGCAAGTAATAAACAAAATACGAAAGCAATAATAACGAATCTTCTTTTATCTTGTTCTTCTTCTGTCCAGTTTTTATAGAATTTATAAAATCCAAATCCTACAACCCCTACAAATACGAAGAATAAAATAATCTTTGTAAGGACCCAAATAATATTTACTGAAGTATCTGCCATACTTGTTACAATTGTTAAAGCTACAATCCCTAAAATATCATCTATAATTGCTGCACCTAATATAGCATTTCCAGCACGTGTTGAAAGTTTACCCATTTCTTTAAGCGTTTCTACCGTGATGCTTACTGAAGTTGCAGTTAAAATAATCCCAATAAAAATATTTTGTAAATAAAGTGGTGTTGTTGCACTTGCTAAATCTCCTTTATTAAAGATTGCAGCAATGACAAATCCACCTGCTAATGGTAGGAGTACGCCACATAATGCAATAACAAGAGAAGCTTTTCCTGTTTTTTTCATTTCCTTGATATCTGTTTCAAGACCAGCTGTAAACATGAGTGCAATAACACCAAGTTCAGCTAACTGTTTTAAAAAATCTGTTTCTTGCAAAATATTAAACATTGCTGGCCCTAATACAAGCCCTGCCAAAAGTGCCCCTACTACTTGTGGCATATGGAACTTCTTAGTAAGAAGTCCAAATAGCTTCGTACTAATTAATATAATTGCAAGATCGAGTAAATAATGGTAAGACATCTTAGTCATCTCCTATGTAATATATAATTCTACGGTTTTGCACAATACATTAAAGCTATCTTTATCTCTTTTTTCTTAGGCTTAATTTATTATTGTGCAATATATGCAAACTTTTTTATTTTTTCGTTTACATAAGCCAAATTTAGTATAATAATATAAGTAGTATAAGTAAAATGAATTATTTTGATTGTATCTATTAAAAAAATTAATACTATCTTTCGAAAGGAGTCTAAAATGCTTGATGAACTTAGAACTTTTACAGCTGTTGTCGAAGCCAAAAACTTTACGAAGGCAGCCGAAAAAGTTAATCTTTCGCAGCCTAGCGTTAGCGTACATATTAAAAATCTAGAGGCCTATTTTGGCACACAACTTATTGCCCGTTGTACAAAGCAAAAAAAATTATTAATTACGGATAGTGGTAAACTCTTATATCGCCGTAGCAAGGAGCTTTTATCTTTGCTTGAAACAACGAAAGATGAAGTTAAAAATATCTCCAATAGTCCAAAGGGGCATCTTCGTATTGGGGCCACACTTACTATCGGTGAATGTTTATTACCACACTTTCTAGGGGAATTCTGCAACAAATATCCGGATATTGAAATAGAAGTTATCATCGGCAATACCAGTGAAGTAACAAGTATGGTTAAGGCACTTAAAGTTGACCTTGCCCTTATTGAGGGTAATATTCACTCAAACCGCTTTACACAACAATATTTCTTTGAAGATAATCTTGTCCTCATTGCGCCTAAAAGTGCAAATTTGCCAGACACACTCTCTGATTTTAGCTTACTTCAAAACCAAAGATGGCTCACCCGTGAACATGGCTCTGGGTTAAGAGAAGCCTTAGATTTCTTCTTAACCAATCATCGTATCGTTCCAAATGCTAAGGTTGTCTTTAATAGCAATCTTGCTCTCTTACAAGCTGTAAAAAACAACTTAGGGATTGCACTTATCTCCACGCATATGTTATTTACACAATGCGATGCCAACGAGGTCTTTGATGTTATTTCATTAGAGGATAATGTACACGTAACATTTTCTTATATCTTACCTAAGGAAGTACGTCCTTCAAAAGCCACTTGCATTTTATTAGACGAACTAACACCTTATATTGAAAATCTCACCTGTGCACTTGATGCTAACAACCCTCAAAATACTAGGGTCTTATAAAAGGCAGTTGTATGAATGTTTATAAAACACTCATACAACTGCCTTCTTATATAAATATAAACTTATTTTTATAAGCTTATTTCAAGTAATCTCTTTAAAGTAATTTAATGACTTCATCTAAGGAATTTAAAATATAATCAGCATTTCCTTTCATTTCCTCATCCGGCTGTACAAGATCGGGTATAAGTACTGTTGTCATACCACCTTTTTTCCCTGCTTCTAGCCCCAATCTAGAATCTTCTAAAACCAAGGTCTTCTCTGGTGTGCCCCCTAAGCGTCCACAAACCTTTACAAAGATTTCTGGATTTGGCTTAGATTCCATCACTTCATCACCACAAATAATATCATCAAAGCGTTCCTTAATCCCAGCAAGACTTAAATAACTTAATGCCTTCTCACGCTGACTAGACGTTGCCACAGCCTTTTTAATACCTTTTTGCTCTAAGGCATCTAATAATTCTAGAAGTCCTTTTTTAATCCCGATACCTTCTTCAGCAATCATTTGATTTGAGCGTTGACGTTTATCTTCTTCAATTTCTTTATAAGGTAACGCTTCTCCTAATAATTGTTTAAGTACTTTTTCAATATAACGGCTATTTCTTGCTACAATTTGTGTATATACTTCCCAGGTAATTGCATATCCTTTACTTTGGGCTGCTTCTTGCCACGCCTTATAGTATATACGTTCTGTATCAAACATCAGCCCATCCATATCAAAAATTACAAGTTCTACTTTCGCCATCTTTCTCTCCTCTTTTGTCACAAATAATTCCAATAAAAAGCTATATAGTTGACAGTTTTTATCTGCTAAGCTACTATGAGTATAACATATTTAAGTCATAATCGGAGGCATTATAATGAAAAGAGCAGATTATATTTCTTGGGATGATTATTTTATGGGGATAGCCCTTTTAGCGGCTAAACGTAGCAAGGATCCAAGTACACAGGTAGGGGCTTGTATTGTAAGTGGGCAAGACTCAGATAATAGCAATACCATTTTAAGCGTAGGCTACAATGGTTTACCAATTGGTTGCTCTGATGACACCTTTCCTTGGGAACGTGAAGGCGAACTCTTAGACACAAAATATCCTTTCGTCGTTCACGCTGAGCTTAATGCCATTTTAAATGCCCGCGGTAAATCTTTATCTGGTGCAAAAATCTATGTGGCACTTTTCCCATGTAATGAATGTTGTAAAGCTATTATTCAGTCCGGTATTCGCGAAGTGGTTTACTTATCTGATAAATACAGTGAAACTGACGCCGTGAAAGCTTCTAAAAAAATGTTTAGTGCTGCTGGGGTAAAACTTACACAACTTAAAACAACTACTAAGCAAATCGTTCTATCTTTTAATGTAGACGATATTTAAAAAGTTTCCCTAGAGTCTGTCTAATAAAGATAGCTTTAGGGAATATTATTTTATTTTAAAGGAGGATTTTAATGACTCAACTACTTATAAAGTGTTTTATAAAAAATCATACAGAAACGAAACTTCCTAGTGTCCGTGAAGCCTATGGACGTTTAGGCAGCCTTGTTGGCATACTTGCCAATATCATTTTATGTATTACCAAAATCGGTGTTGGCCTTCTCTTTAATAGTGTCGCTATTTTAGCCGATGGTATTAACAATTTATCAGACGCCGGTTCTTCTATCGTTACCTTAGTTGGCTTCAAACTTTCTAGCAAACCTGCTGATGAAGACCATCCTTTTGGTCATGCCCGTATTGAATATATTTCAGGGCTCATTATTTCGTTTATTATTTTCTTACTTGGCCTTGAACTTATTAAATCTTCTGTTACTAAAATATTTCATCCAGACCCACTTGTAGTAAGTTTGCCTATGATTTTTGTACTGATTTTCTCAATCTTACTTAAGATTTGGCTCAGTGCCTTTAACTACAAACTTGGCAGCCTTATTGACTCTACTACTTTAGAAGCAACCGCTGCAGATAGCCGTAATGATGTCATTGCCACATCCGCTATTTTAGTTGCCTTTATAATTGCCCATTTCACAGGGCTTCAACTAGATGGCTATATGGGAACTGCCGTTGGTGTATTCATCTTGTACTCTGGCTACAATATTTTAAAAGAAACCACAAGTCCCCTTCTTGGGCAAGCACCCGATGCTGCTTTTACGCGTGATATCGAAACTAAACTTTTAGGCTATGACGGAGTCCTTGGCTTTCATGATTTAGTACTTCACAGCTATGGTCCAAATAACTATTTTGCTTCTGTTCATGTAGAAGTTGCTGCTGAAGAAGACCTCTTAAGCTGCCATGATAAACTAGATCTTATTGAACGTGACTTCAAGAAAAATTTTAATGTTAACTTAGTCATTCACCCAGACCCAGTCGTTACTTCAGATCCAGCAACAGTTGCCCTACGCCACAAAGTGACCGATCTTGTTCAAACGATTCATCCACAGCTTTCACTTCATGACTTCCGTGTTGTACTAGGAACGACGCATACTAACCTTGTCTTCGATGTGGCAGTACCGCCTAGCTACAAAACCTCACCTAAAGACTTAGCCGCTAAAATTGATGACCTTGTTAAAACTATTGATGAGACCTACTATACAGTCATCACCATTGACATGAACTATACCTCAACCTCCATCTCTTCTGACCAATCCACCACCTAAAAAAAGACTGCTTAGCAGTCTTTTTCATTTACTTACATTTCATTATTCTGTCTTGCATTTCATTATTCTTCCTTGCTTTTCATTGTTCTGTCTTGCTTTTCATTATTGCTTTCTTACTTTTCACTGCGTGTCTAGCTATATGCCTTTTTTAATGCTGCTTTCAATACCTTTGCATCCTTCTTATAAGGTGTTACTGGGCAAATCTCTTTATCTGTCACATTAAATAATTTATAAACTGCCATTCTAGCTGCTCTTACTGAATATTCTTCTGTAAATACCATATCCTCTTTAATCTCTACAAATTGGCTAATCATTGCAAAGTTAGTAGAGCCTTTTGGTACCACTTGTGGCCTATCACTCATCTTATGTGGTTGGAACTGTGCATCAATATATGGCATCATGCAAGGAATGACATTGATCACATCTTTCATAATCTCATCTTCTTGCGCTAAGAGATGTAGGTGGTATAAAAGTTCTGTGAGTATTTCCCTTCCTGTACATTCACGCATTGGTTTCTTCACATAATCACCTATGCGGTCTGTATATAAACCATAGCCCCAAAAGATTGTCGTATCCATAGGTTGATTTTTAAAATGAGGCTGTGCAGCTACAACAATGCTCATAAGCCAACTTGAATCCTTAAAGGTCATAAGGGCACCACTACCTGGAATATTGCCAGAAAATCTTTCAATAAGCTTTAAAAGCTTATTTCCTTTTGATGTAACTGTGAAGCTTTCCCAGTTAGTTTCTTCTGGATGGTTAAAGAATGGCTCAGGATTTCCAAGTCCTGACTTCTTCTTAGCCACCTTTTCCCATAACTTTCCTGACATTGGTTCACTAATATCATACTCAGGTGCTGTATTTAAATCACCTAAAGTTGCATTATCTGTCATACAGCCATTTGTCATAATACATACATCACCAGATTTAAGCGCAATGATATGCTCGCCCTCTTCATTTTCCATATGAATAGCTGTGGCTGTAATTTGACTGCCTGGCTTAAACTCAATATCTGTAACTTTTGCATTAATTGTAAAATCTACACCTTGTTTTTCTAAATAGGCCTTAAGTGGTAAAATCACGGATTCATATTGATTATAAGGTGTACGTGTGACCCCCTCTAACGTTTCAATACGTGAAAATTCAAAAATCATACGTTCCATATAACGTTTGAATTCAAATAAGCTTGACCATTTTTGGAAAGCAAATGTTGTTTGCCACATATACCAAAAGTTTGTTTCAAAGAAATGTGGGGTATGATTAAACCAATCTTCAATGGTTAAATCATCTAACTTCTCTTCAGGTGTTACTAAAAGCTTACCTAATGCCATGCGATCTTTCATATTAAATCCCATACTGCTTACATCTAATATTTCACCATTTTTATCTACAAGTCTAGCTTGTGCATGTGTTGGATGTAAATGGTCAAAGTTTAGAATTTCTTCTGTCACACTTTTGCCTGGTACTTCTAAGGAAGGAATGGTGCTAAAAAGCTCCCAGAAATTTTCATAAGTTTCTTCATTAAGCATACGCCCACCACGACATACAAAACCATTTTTAGGGTCACCGGCACCATCATTGCTGCCGCCTAATATTTTCAGCCCTTCTATGATATGAATATTTTCACCTTTAAAATTGTAGTCTCTTATGAGATATGCAGCACCTGCTAAAGAAGCAAGTCCGCCACCCACGAAATAAACTTGGCGTTCTCTATATTTATTATAAGGCAATGCCCTTCTTTTTTTCTTTTGTTTCTTTACTGCTTTTATACTTAAGGCAATCGTCGCAACTCCAGCTACTGCGCCTAATACAAGCACTGTACTTAATGTACTTTTTTCTATTCTTGGTCTCATTTTTACCCACCTTCCTTTACTTACAACTTACTGTGTGTAAATTATTACACATATATTTAATCTCAGTATACGGCAAAATAGGATGATTGTAATTATACAATCATCCTATTTTACTTAGAATATAGATTAACTTTTAGTGTACTTTCACTAAATGAATTAATACACTTGTATAATCACCATAAATACCCTTTACTAATAACCCAGCATGCATCAAAGTATCCCCACTATAAATTTGTCCCGTTGCCTCATCTTTATACTGGAAGTTACTTTCTAAACCTTTTAAGCAAAGGCGTGTACTATGACGATTAGGTCTTGCTAAAACTTGTACAAAAGTGATAAGTACTTCTCCCTTATCCTTTGCGACCACTGACCAAGCATCTTCGTAGTGATTGTCCGTATAACTTTTTAATCTATAATAATCTCCTTGACGTACAAGGTCATTATACTTATGATATAAAGCTACTTGTTCTGGAATTTGATGACGTTCTTCTTCGCTAATACGTGTAATATCTAACTCATACCCAAAAGTACCTGCAAGTGCCACATGGCCTCTTGTCTTAAAAGGTGTAGTTCGGCCTACTGTATGATTGGGGCAATCGCTTACATGGGCGCCCATACTTGATAACGGATATACCATTGCTGTACCTTGCTGAATTTGAAGGCGTTCAATAGCATCTGTATCATCAGAGCACCAAATTTGAGGACTATAGTAAAGCATACCTGGATCAAAACGTGCCCCACCTCCAGAACAGCCTTCTAATAAAAGATCTGGGAAATCTGTTGTAAGACGTTCTAACAGTTCATAAACAGCTAACATATAGCGATGGAAAATCTCACCTTTTCGCTCAGCTGGTAAATTTAAACTGCCTACATCTGTAAGTGGTCTATTCATATCCCATTTCACATAAGCAATATTGGCACTCTCTAATATTTTCTTTAAACAGTTGTATACATAATCCACAACTTCACTGCGCGTCAAATCAAGAACATATTGATTACGTGCAAGTCCAGCCTGCCTGCCTTCTACTTGCAATGCCCAATCTGGATGCAGCTCATAAAGCTTAGAATCTGGTGAAATCATCTCTGGTTCAAACCATATACCAAACTTAAGGCCACGCTTATTCACCTCATCTACAAGATACTTAAGGCCACCTTGGATTTTTTCTTCATTGACAAACCAATCTCCAAGAGAAGAGTTATCATCATTGCGGTGTCCAAACCAGCCGTCATCCATTACAAGCATCTCAATGCCTACTTTAGCCGCTTCATCTGCAATGGCTAAAAGTTTATCTGTATTAAAATCAAAATAAGTAGCTTCCCAATTATTAATTAAAATTGGACGTTTAAGGTCTTTATAGGGGCTACGTATTAAATGATTGCGGTATACATCATGGAAGGTTCTTGTCATCTTGCCAATGCCTTCATCTGAATAAACCATGACCACCTCTGGTGCCACAAATTCTGCACCACTTTGAAGTTCCCATCTAAAATGCCATGGATTAATTCCCATTACAAAACGCGTTGTATCAAATTGGCTGCCTTCAGCCTGTGCTATAAAGTTACCTGAGTACACAAGACTAAAGCCATAGGCTTCCCCTAAGTCTTCTGTTGTTTCGGGTTTTACAAGTGCCATAAATGGATGATTTTGATGACCAGATTCTCCTCTTGTGGAAGCTACTGAATGCTTGCCATAACCTACCTTCTCCCTTTGAATATGTCTTTCTCTTGCCCAAGAGCCATGCAATGTGATCATCTCAAAATCAATATTATCAAAGTCAATGCTACAAGACATTACCTTATCCAAATAAAGTGTTTCTTCCCCTTCATTGTAAACCCGCACACTTCTTGTAATCGCATCTAGCTTTTCAAATACACTATACACTAAAACTACTTTTAAGTTTAGGACCTTATCCCTACAAGTAATTTCTAGGGTTTCACAAGTTGCTTCTTCTCCAAATGTAGCTGGCAGTCCTTTAAGCTTAGGTTTACCTTTGTAAATTGTGTGAGATTCATATGTAAAGCGGCATACCTTATTTCCCTTTGCATCAGTTATTTCTATTGATGGCTCTCTAAAGTCACCTACACCACTGCCACTATATTCTGTAGGAAATGAATCATAAAAAGATAAACGGTCCCTATTATTTGTAGCGGGTGTAAAAGGTGGTTCTTCTGTTCGCATAAGATAACTAGCACTCCGATCGCTAATCTTCTTACCAAAGTATACATGTCCTAAAAACTTTTCTTCATCCACTAGCCCTATCATATAGGTTGTATTATTTGCATCTAATTTAAACGTTTGTTCTTTCTCAAAAAATTGGATTCCCATTATTGTACGCTCCCCTTATTCATTACAATTAAAGCTTACTAATTAATGCATCATATTTCTCAACTGTCATCTCTTTTTCCCACGCTTCAATTTGACTATAAATCGTTGATGTGGTCTT
Organism: Clostridiales bacterium; assembly: GCA_019418225.1. Lineage (GTDB taxonomy): Bacteria > Bacillota > Clostridia > Lachnospirales > Cellulosilyticaceae > Cellulosilyticum. The sequence goes on from DYCF01000017.1 coordinate 95,408, forward strand.
TTCAGAAATAACAGCTGCTTTGATTTCTTCTTTTACATCTTCTAAAGGTGTTGTATAAACCTCTTTATGAACATTATCAACTTTAATTAAATGCCAACCAAATTGTGTCTCAACAGGTTCTGAAACTTGTCCTTCTTCTAATGTTTTTGCTCCATTTAAAAAGTCTTGATCATAACTTCTTGATTCATAAGGGATATAACCTAGTGCGCCGCCATAATTCTTCGTACCATCTGTGCCATATTTTTTAGCTAAGTCTGCAAAGCTTGTCCCCTTGTCATACTCTGCTTTAACGGCTTCTGCTTCTTCTTTCGTTGTGACTAAAATATGATACATATTTGCGCCAGGGGCATTAACATAATCTGTACTATGTGATTCATAATAGGCTTTAATTTCTGCATCTGTGGCTGTTACTTTTTTGCTAATCTCATTAATGACATTCGTGATTGTCATGCTATCACTAATCTGGCTTTTATAAGCTTCTTCTGTTAATCCTGCATTTGCTAAAGCTTCTTTAAAATCAGCTTCACTTTCATAGCTTGCCTTAGTCTCATTAAGCTGTGCATTAACTTCAGCTGCTGTTGGCTGTAACTTCATTTCTTTTCCTTTAATGAGTGCTACTTTATTTTTAATAATATAATCTACAATTTCTGCTTTGCGTTCTTTGATATAGGCTTTAGCTTCATCTGTTTCAAAATAGCTTGCATCATATTGATATTGATACTGCATCATGGCAATCTCATAGTTAATCTGTGCGATGACTTCCCTTGCAGTAACCACTTCATCATTCACTTTAGCAACTACTGTATTTCCTGGTAATTCATTAGATATCGCCACTGTACTTTCTTCTGCTATCCATTTGACTTCTACACCTAAAACTTCACTAATATATTTAACAGGTACAAATACACGCCCATCTTTCATAACTGGCTTCGTATCCATCGTTGTTTTTACACCATTTACAATCATTTGAGCTTGTCCTACTGTAAGCACAACCTCTTGACTTGATGCTGTAACAGTCACTGTTTGTGCCTTACTATCCCATTTCACCTGTGCGCCAAGTTTTTCACTGATAAAGCGAAGGGGTACAAGTGTACGATTATTGCGATCTACAAAAGGACCCGCTTCATCAAAGCTAACTTGCTCATTGTTTATTGTCACCTTAACTTGACTTTGTGCTAACGTGCTAATGGATGAACTCATCATCATCATCCCTAAAATAAGTGCAAACATCTTTTTTGATTTCATTTACTTCTCTCCTTTTCCTGGAATGAAATTTTTAATCCTACTTTATGCGTCGTAACCCCCTGGTACCTAGAAGATTTATGTACTCTTCAAGATACTTCATTATATCATAATAGTCTATATTTTTTATAAATTTTATATTATTATATTTATTTTTTATCACTTGACTTTACCATTAATTATTTGTTATATTTACGACATAGCTTTTTGTTATATGTGTTATATAACAAATATAATCATCATAACATATAGAGAAACCAACTAAAAACTTGAAATATACATGTACATAAATTGGTTTCTCCCAATGATTTCACATGGCTAAAGACTATGAATAACTACGATTTATAAATGTGAAATCTATATTGTACTATTATTTAAAAGGAGTGAATACATGCAAATCGAAGTTGACTTTGCCAGTGATAAAGCCATTTATACTCAGCTTTATGAAGGCATCCTATTATCCATTGCTAAAGGAGAACTTAAGGTAGGCGATGCCTTACCTGCTGTACGTGCCCTAGCTGAAGAAATCGGTATTAACCTACATACAGTTAATAAAGCTTATGGTCTCTTAAAAGATGACGGTTATGTGACCATGGACCGCAGAAAAGGTACGATTATCAATGCCCTACCAGTTGCCTCAAATACCTCTCAGCTTTCAGCCTTACAAAATGAACTAGAGCTCTTAGCTGCCAAAGGGCATCTTATGGGACTCTCAGAAGATGATTTTATAAACCAGTGCAAAAACTATTTCACACAATTTAAGGGGGTTTAACCTATGAATATCGCTTTATGGACCACATTATTTACCTATATACTCATTTACCTTGCCTTTATTTATAATCCAAAACTCTCTCCACTACATTGTTATTTTGGAGTTTATATGCCAGATGCGTTTCAGCATTCTAATGAAGGTAAAATTATTTTCAAGCGCTTCTTTGTTCAATCAACGCTTCTCCTTGTTTTATCACTTGTCGTAAGCCTTCCTTTAATTTTTACACGTTACTTTACGACAGGACTTTTTTCACTTATTATGCTTGTGCAGCTCATACTTTATTTTGTATTTTATATTCTTGCACATCAAAAGGTTCGTGCCGTTAAAGAGACTTTACCCAAAGCGGATGGCGCCTTAGCTAAAATGGTTATTGATACTGATTTTATAGCGCTTAAAGTTCACCTTAGAAAACGTTACCTCTATCTTTATATCGTGCCATTAGCCATTACTCTTCTAACAGCTCTTTATCTGTTTGGAAACTATTCAACTCTCCCTGCACAGATTCCTACTCACTGGAATTACTTAGGGCAGGCTGATAGCTGGTCAGATAAATCCCTGTTCTCAGTAGGCGGCACTGTACTTTCTCAGCTTTTCTTTATCGTTATTTTGGCTTTCTGTAGTCATAGTCAATGGCGTGCACGTAGCAAAGGTAATCAAAATTCTAAAACCTTCAAAGAAGGGCACCTTAAATATCTAAAAGCTGCTTCTTTAAGCTTTTATGTGCTGACTTTATCTTTTGTTCTTTTCATGGCCTTCAATGCTTATGCCATGGTAAATGGGACTGCCTTAAATGTTATTGCAATCAGTTTTATGGCATGCTTTCCATTTATGACGCTTCTTTATCTGCTTTATGCTTACTTCAAATATGAGCGTTCTAGCCTCCATGCCACTAAAGATAGTCTGCAACACTTACCTGAAGATGATGACCAATATTGGCTTTTAGGCTTCCTTTACAACAATCCTAATGACCCAGCCTTTTTCGTAGAAAAACGTTATGGCCTTGGCTGGACTCTTAATATTGGCTCTACAGTAGGCAAAATCATTGGTATCATCACCCTGCTTATCCTCATCATGAGCATTGGCATTTCATTATTTACTTCAGTACCTTTTTAAAGCAACTTTAATGGAGCAACCCCATAATAAAAAAGGAGATGTTACGAATTAAAATTTTCGTGACATCTCCTTTTTGTTAATTAACTTATTATTTTTTTATTTAAGCTAATCGTTTACTAAGTAATACCGTTTCTTTTTCATGTAAATCATTTTTATACATATCTTCTCCATTTGCAATCTTAAAGCCTTGTTTTTCATAAAACTTTTTTGCCCACTCTGCTTTTTTATGAACTTCTAATAATATTTCATCGATTCCTTTGCTTTTAAATTCATTGACTAAGAAATGCATAGTCTGAGTCCCATAACTCTCTCCATAATATGTATCTAATAAGTAAAAGGCCACGATATACATTATGTTCTCACTCTTACGCTTATAACCTACAAAGCCTAAAGGTTGACCGGCCTCTTCTATAATATAAATATGATATCCCGAAGGCAGTGCATCCTCATATTTATGTGCTTGTTTTATAAAGGCATCTCCCATAAAAGGCTGATATAATTTATGTGCAGATAAGCACACCTTCCCTAAAAATGCCTGATCTTTTTCTTCTGCTTTTCTTAAATTAATCATCTTCCCACCTACCCCTATATCTTTCGTAAATATATTTAGCATATGACTTTTACATTTATAATTTTATATTATTCTAAAAATACCAATTAATTACTTTATTATACACCTGATTTTTAAAAAGAAAAATAGTAAAAGAGAAATCTATATCAATAAATTTAGCATAATAAAAGGATGCATCAAAGCAATGTCATTAAGTTAAGTGATATTGTACTTAAAAGTCATCTACAAATGTCCAA
>DYCF01000018.1 GCA_019418225.1 Clostridiales bacterium
CGGTGGTGTGAGAGGTCGGATAATCAATTAATGGTTATCCTCCTACTCGATTATAGTAGCGTATATTTCTTTGCCGCGGCGAGCAACGTAACTTTATACCTTATCTTTTATATTGCTTTTGTTTGCCTTCTACTTGAAGTTGCTTTCAAATATTTTCGCCGGAGGCGACGCCTTTTTTTATTTTTTACATCTACTACCCATTTAATAAATTTTAATTAACACTTTTTACATTTTCTTGGCTTACCACTTTCTGAAATCGTGCCGCTTAATATAGTTTTACTACGACTTAAGGAACTGCAGTTTCTTGAAGTATGATATACTTCTCCATTTGGTACCCAATAAACTGTTCTTTCATTAGATACACTGTTTGAATTTGTTACAGCTTCTTCTTTTACTGGTGCTACTTCTTCAACCTTAGTCTCTACTTTTGTTTCTTCTGTAACACTATCAATTTCTTCTTCTGCTTGTTTTTTGTCATCCTCTAGATTGTTTTCTACTTTTTCATCTACAGATTCTTTAGTACTTCCTTGCTCTGAACTTATTTTATCTTCAGTTGATTCTGCTGGACTACTTACTTCCACTTTATCATTTGTTTCTTCTATTTTTAAGTCTGTTTTATTTTCAGCAGCTATAATATTATTTTGTGGCGTCGAAGGCTTCTGTGTTTCATGACTTGTTACATTTTGGGTAACTTGAGTGGTTGGTTCTATTATTGCTTCTGTTGCAGCTGGCTCCCAAGGAATTAAACAAGCTATTAGAAGTGCTACGCCATAATATTTAAGAACTGTTTTTCTAGTTCTTTCTTCAAAAGGTTTTAAGGTTGGCAAGTTTTCCGGATTAATCATCCCAACTATTAATGCAATGACTAAAACGACTCTTCCTAAACCAACTAACCACTGGAAACTATCTTCAGTAATTGCTGCAAGCATGCCCAGCATCATAGCACCTAAAAAGCCTATTCCATAACAAAAGCATACTTTTTTACGATTTCTTTCTTCTTTTGGTCCCCATACAATAACTGTTTCTGGGCTAATCATTCCTATAATAAATCCAGCTAAGCAGGCTACCATACTTGTGACCGTTAAAGCTTGTGTAAAAGATATTTCCTTCGAACAGCCCATGCCTAAAGTTAACATGAGCCATGCACCCAAACCATAATATCTCATTACATTTTTTCTTGTTCTTGCTTCGCCCCATTTAATAACCCAGGTTGGTTGAGCTAACCCTATAGGTATCGCTAATAGGCACAGTATACTTAATACAACAAATAAATTTTCCATTTTCTCACCTTTATCCTCTAAACTCTTTTATCCTTTTTAAGCTTCTTCAATTTTTTCATCATTAAATTGTTCTTTATCTCTTTGAAAATGGAAAAATTAATACAGGTAATAATGATGCGATAAATGACATTGCCAATGAACAAATCATATGCTCATTATTATATGTAGTCGTTTTAAGCCTTTCTCCAATAGCCTCATGTATTTCTCTTTTTTGCTTTCTTTGTGCTTGCAGTTCATCCCATTGTCTTTGCATGACATTATCATAAACCTTTATACATACATTTACAGATTTAGTGTCTTCCATTTTGTATGTTTCAGTAATTGTAACTTCAAATTTACAGCGCTCGTTGTATGTGTCATATATATGTTCCGCAATGTCCGCTGGTAACACCCCTAAATCTAATCCATCCTTTTGTCTTACAACCATATAACCTACTTTATCTATGTACAAGAATGGTTCTATCGCTACCTTACTGTTTTTTCTTATTGCTGCAAGCACATCTTGTCTTTGAATATTAGGTGCTTTCTTACATTCAAAGGTTACACCCACTATCTTCGTATTGATGATTTCTGCAAGTTCATATGTATCTTTGTTCTGTACTTGTGCTTCGTCTGCCTTATATTGAGTATTACTTCTGCTTGCCTGTGGCTTAGATTTTGAACTATTTAAATGATGTGTATAAGATATACCATGTCCTAAATTATGTGTTACTCTCCCTCGTGAATTAATAGTCGTTCGGCCAAGCTTTACTGAAGTTGAAATTCCCTTATTGCTGATATTTAAGTTAACGCCCTTACAAATCTTGATTTTCTTTCTAACTTTAAATCCCATTTGTTCCTCCTATGATGTAATATTCTAGTGCCTTACGCCTTAATGTATTATAAATTACCCTATATTTTTCTCTAGTAATATTTTCCACATTTTATTGTGTTCAATTCTTATTTATTTAATACCAATATATAATCTTCAATACAAAAATTTTATATTAACGTACAATAAAAGGAATGTCCCAAATGGCACATTCCTAATTTTTCTACCTATTTTTTAATAATAGATGTTATACCTGCTACCGCATCATAATTTACAGTCATTCCAAAAGACTCTGCAATATATCTTGCTGGTACATAAGTACGACCATCTTGTACTGTTGGTGCTACTGTTAATTCTGTTTTTACACCATTTGCTTTAGCTGATTTTGAATTAAGTAATAAAGAAACATAACCGTTATTATAACGTGCAATAACTGCTGATGCTGCTTTATCATACTCTAATGAAATACCTAAACCATTTGCAAATGTTTTAAGTTCTACTAAACTTACACCATTTTTTACGATAGTATTGATTGCAACTATTTCCCCATTTAAATCAAAGTTTTGCTCTTTTACTGTATAGGTTGGTACAGCTGCTTGCGCTTTACTTGCTGATGAACTAGTTGATGTAGAAGATGAACTGCTACTTGGTGCAACATATCCTGAACTATATGGACATACCCCATTACTATGTAAATGTGCTGGATAGCCGCCACAGTGATAATGATAACTTCCTAATCCACTCTTATTCTTATTGTCTCTGTGTCCCCCATTGCTATCTGTTCTTCCGCTATGTGCAAAGCTAGTTACTGTCATAGCGATACTCATTGCTAAAATTATGCCTAATCTAATTGTTTCTTTAAAGTGTTTCATATTGCCTCCCATTAGTATCTTTATTCGTATATCCTGCTGTTTATTTATCTAGTTAAACAGTCAACTGCCATATTACTATATATTAGGAACAAAATCAATATTTAGTATTATTGCATAAGTAGTTCTATTTCTTATGTTAACTTTATTATCGACATTTTTGTCACTTTACTTTACTTGCTACTGTATAGACTGTATCTAATAATGCACGCTGTGTATTCTCGATTTTTTTAGATAATACGCCCACAACCTATGTTTCTTATCCTTATACCCTCACAATATACCCAAATTGGAACCGAGACTTTTCACTCACTTCTTTTAATATCTTTCCCGTACTGGCAATCTTAAAATTTTCTACCGTATCTTCTGCCGCTAATTCTGATATCTCATCAATCTTAAACCAAGTTTCACGGCACGCCAATTGCCATGCCTTAGGTGTTAATAATGGTTCAGGGGAAACAATTTTGCTACGTCCTGTAATAATCCCTAATACACGGGCCTTAACGTATAATTCATTGATGCCATCATATACTTTCCCAATGCCAAAATATATTTCTACAACTTGTCCTTCACTAATTGCTCGTAAAAATTCTTCTTTTCTTTCCTTACATATTCCTAGCGCTAAAGCACTCGTTCCAAACCAGGCATGTGTATGTAACTGTAGAAACTCTTTATAATCTCTTATAACTTGCCTGCCATTATATGCATTCTCTGAATCCTTTCCTAACTTTAAAAATATCTTCAGCGGATAAATGACTTGTTCCATCTTGCTACCTCCTCTATACTCATTTTTATTGATATTCTTATGACCTTTTTTTGCTTATGCAAAAAGCCTGAAAAATGTATTGCTACATTTCTCAGGCTCTGTTTGATACTTCTTTCAATTACCTCCCGCCGGATCTCGCACACTATCTATCGCTTAGTCTCCTTACTTCTCTTAAAAATAGTTATAGTTTCCTATTTCTAAGCAAAATGCTCCTATAAATAGCCTCCCGATGCTTTATAGTCTTTTAAGTATCAGTAAGGTTTCTTAGCAATATCTATTTTACAAAGATCAGATGAAGGGGGAGGCAAACCTTTTTTCACTTGCTAACATGTTATATTTTAAGCTTACCTATAAATTTATTATAAGTACTGCTTAAAATTTGGATTCCTACAAGTTTCTAAGGCCATCTGAATTTTAAACTTAAATTTGATTTATTTGGTGTAAATCCTTACACATTTTCCTTAATAAGCGTAGCCATCTGGCATCTTCTCGCCACCATGAGCTATGATAGTGCTCGCCTTAATGGGTTAGATATCGCACCGCTGGTTTAAAGGGTAGCCGTTTTGCATTGCTTTTTAGGTATTGGTGTTTGTCTCTACACTTATATATATGTCATAAAAAAAGCTTTTCCCTATCTAATATTCTTTTTAATTCTCTTCCCATCTTCTCAACTAAATCAACAACTAAAGCATTTCCCATACAGAAATATCTAAATTTCTGTGGCATGCCTGAGTTTGTCCAGTTGTCTGGGAAACCATTTATTCTTTTACACTCTACTGGTGTTAATACTCTTAATCTTTTTGTTTCTGGATCTTCTACAACATGTGTACTTCTATTTTTATTCTTCTATAAAATACTTTACTAGCTGCTCATAATAGTTCTGCGCTGAAAGACAAGTATCTACTAAATAACCTTTTTCATTTTTATACTCATTTAAACCGCGATAGTAAAATAACTTTTGCGATTCCTCAATAATAAATGGCATAATATTATTTCTTAAACATTCCTTAAACATAATGAGCCTTCCAACACGACCATTACCATCTTGAAAAGGATGATTTATATTCACCTACATTCTTTAAGGCCTATCTCTTTTTCTTCTTTTAACATTTCTAATAATATATTGTGCGTATTATTTTCCATTCTCTTTTTATTATTATTGCCTTTTTAGATTAATATTTTCCATAATAGCCGTGATCTTTCTGATGATCTTAATGTACATAAGATAATATTTTTATTATAACACCTTTGCCTACTAATATAATAAAATAATTTACTTATACTTCATTTCACTTTATTATTAAATTACTATTAATTATTCTAAAAAGGGAGAACTCTCGTGCAAAATTTATCATCTCATTCACCTTCTTTTCCTTGGTCTACTATGCCTACACAGCAAGAGCAGGCTTATTTAACTCACAACAAACTCATTATCAATCATGGGGAACGCAATCTATTAGATGAGCTTAAACAGTGTCTTCTAGAATGTGAACGTTTCTATATGAGTGTTGCCTTCATTAACTTTAGTGGCTTACAACTTCTACTTGATACGTTTAAATCACTAGAAGAAAAGGGGATAGAAGGTAAAATTTTAACTTCTACTTATTTAAATTTTACGCAACCGAAAGCCTTGGAGCGTCTAAAAGACTTTAGTAATATTGACCTTAAAATCTTCATTGCCACAGAGGAAATGGGCTTTCATACAAAAGCCTATATCTTCGAAAATACTGACCATTATAAAATTATCATTGGTTCCTCTAATATTACACAACGTGCACTTAAAAGTAATATTGAATGGAATGTACGTGTCATTTCTAAACATGATGACCACTTTGCTAAGGAAGTCCTTGAAGAATATCTTAAACTTTGGGAGCGTACAACCATTGTAGATGATGATTTTTTAAGGAAATATGAAGCCCTTCTTAAAGAGCTAAAAAAGGTTGAAAAGGCAAAATCGCTAAGCTTAGAAGACTATACGCTTATTAAACCTAACACCATGCAACAAAGAGCCTTGGATAGCCTGGAAAGATTACGTCATGCTGGTGAAAACAAAGCACTTGTCATTGCTGCTACTGGAACTGGGAAAACTTATATGTCTGCCTTTGATGTACTTGCCGTGAGCCCTAAACGTATGCTCTTTTTAGTACATCGTGAAGAAATTCTAAAATCAGCAGAAAAAACTTTTCAAAAGTTAGTGGCTAATAAATATATCACCACAGGAATCTTATCTGGAACACAGAAAGATTTAAATGTTAACTATCTCTTTTCAACTATTCAATCTATGTCTACCCATTACACAGATTTTACGCCAGATGCCTTTGACTATATTGTAATCGATGAAGCCCATCATGTTTCTAGTCCGACTTATCAAAAGGTCCTTCATTACTTTAAGCCTAAATTTCTCTTAGGGATGACCGCTACCCCTGAACGCTGTGATGGTGAAAATATCTTTGAAGTTTTTGACCATAATGTTGCCTTAGAAATCCGTTTGCATGAAGCTTTAGAGGCAGAACTTGTCTTACCTTTTCATTATTTCGGAGTAACAGATATTGAAGACATTGATTTAAGCGATGTACCCCTTACCCAAATAAATGAGCTTGTTAAACGCCTTAAGGTAAATGAACGTGTAGATTATATTATAGAAAAAATGAATTTTTATGGTTTTGATGGTGCGAAACGAAAGGCGATCGGTTTCTGTGCCAATATTGAACATGCACAGTATATGGCTGATGCCTTTAATAAACGTGGTATCCCTAGTATTTGTTTAACGGGAAATAATACAGTTGAAGAAAGAACTGCTGGTATCCAGCAACTTGAATCTGATGAAGACCCATTAGAAGTGATTTTTACAGTGGATATTTTTAATGAAGGTATAGATATCCCAGCTATTAACCTAATTCTTATGCTAAGACCTACTAACTCACCGATTATATTTATTCAGCAACTTGGTCGTGGACTTCGTAAATATGAAGATAAAACTTTCTTAACAGTACTCGATTTCATCGGCAACCATGCTAAAGCTTTTTTAATCGCCATTGCCCTTAATGGAAGTCGCTATTACGACAAAGATAGTCTACGTGTTGCTGTAGCTACGGAATTCGCCACTATTCCAGGCTGTAGCCATATTCAAATGGACCGCATTTCTCAAGAACGTATCTTAGAGCAGCTTAATACAGAAAACTTCAATGCGCTAAAATATCTTAAAGAGGAATATCTGGAATTTAAAATGCTTAATAGTGGACATACCCCTTATTTCTTAATGGACTACATTAAATATGAAGGTGCCCCAGATCCACTGCGATTTATAAAGAAAGAAAAAACTTACCCTGGTTTCGTTGCTAAAATGGAAAAAGAAGAACGCCTTAATTATCTTCTAGCCTATGAGCCTTTTAGTAAATTTCTTAAAGAGATTTCAGGTCAATTGCCTATCAAGAGACCTCATGAATTTGCTATACTTAAATACCTTTTAAAACATGATTTCATTACCCTTGAAATAGCTGTTCAAGAAATCTCTAAATACATGGAAACAGTAACCTTAGCCACCGTAGAACATGCCTTTCAATGCCTTAGCCGTGCTTATCATGATTCGGGTCAGCTCAAAAGTACCATTTCTGCTTTTTCTTATGAAAATGAAACTTTGACCAGAACGGCTACGCTAACGGAGCTCTTAAAAGATAAACGCTATAGCGTCTTTATTGAAGATGTTATTTACTATGGTTTAATATGTTATGAAAAGAATTTCGGCGATACCAACTACGGCTTACCTTTCTTCAAACTCTATGAACAATATAGCATGGTTGATACTGCCCTTTTATCTAACTATACCAAATGTCATAGTGCTTTCCGTGGTAGTGGTCTCTTAACGAATGGCAATGATTTCTTCCTCTTCATTGACCTTCACAAGGACGAAGGCATTAAAGAAAGCATTAACTATCAAGACCTCTTCATTGACTCTGGTCATTTTCAGTGGCAGTCACCTAACGCAACATCTACAACCTCTGAACGTGGTCAAAACATTGTACATAACAAAGAAAATAACATCCGCCTTCATCTCTTTATTCGAAAATATAAAGAACTAGATGGCATCGTTCAGCCTTATATTTATATTGGTACAGGCGATGTCATCGAATTCTATGGTGAAAAGCCAATTACAACACTTATCGCCCTGCACCACGAAGTACCTAGCGGGCTTTATACAGAATTTACACAAACAGGGACACTAAAATAAATATCTTACCTAGTCAAAAAGGTTCCAATACATTCATCACAAGAATATATTGGAACCTTCCTTTTATATTACTGATTATATTACTAATTCTTTTTGTAATTTCTCTACAATAGGAATATCTGCTGGTGCCCAGTCTAGTGTCATAAGTTCTTCTACTTTTAGCCACTTATGATCTACATGCTCTTTTCTTATAAAGTGAGGTGTATCTACCTTACAAATATAACTATGCATCTTAATCTTAAAGTCTGGATAAGTATGCTCTACTGTCATAAAGAAATCTTCTTTCCTTATTTGAACTGCTAGTGCCATCTCTTCTCTTAGTTCTCGCTCTAATGCAGCCATCTGAGTCTCCCCATCTTCAATTTTGCCTCCTGGAAATTCATATTTATAGGAAACATAATCATATTTCCCCTTATTCCTCTGCATGCAAAGTATACGATCTTCATAAATAATAATTGCTGCTACTACTTCATGTTGTTTCATATACGGCCTCTTTTCCCTAATAAACTATATTAATTCTATTATACTGGATTAGGCTTTAATATTTAAGATACTGCACTTATTTTCACTACTGATTGTAACTTGCATTTTTAAAGTCTAAACGTACTAATTCTTTCTTATTAGGCATCTCAATTCTTTCTTCATATATAAATAAGTATCCACTATTACACATATTGATTATCAGCTCTTCTTGATTAACATCATGATGTATTGTATCCAAGCAGCTAAGTGCTTCTAGATATGGTGAATCTGATACAAAGGTATTTTCATGATTAACTTGAATTACTACCGATACATAATGTGCATTCATCTTTAAAATATTCTTTAAAAAAATATCAATGCCTATGTATTCAATAAGTAAATTAGCAATAACCAACTCTACATGAGGTAAAATTATATTGTTTATATCTAGCAGATTTGCATGAATCAATTTTAGTGTATTAGATAATCCACAATATCTCTGATTACATTCACTTAAATATTTACCATTAATATCTACACCATATACTTTATCAATTTTATCGCGCTGAATATGATCCAAACCATTTCCTCCAGCTACTCCTAATATACATAATGTCTTTATATTATATCTATATATTTGATCTTTCATCATTAAATTAAGTACCTGTAACTGTTGTACTGTATTTAATTTCATATGCTTCTCATAATCTTGTAAATCAATTATCTCCCATGGATTCATATTTCACCTTCATAAACTTAATTTTCATCAGCTATTTTATCTTTAATTAAAAATTTCTTTATCATTGTAAAACATAATATTACAAATAAAAAGGCCTGTATTGCAAAAGCAACACTAACATCTATTCTCTCAATGATAATTCCACCAATTGCTAATCCTAATGCCATAGATATCATACTTCCTAATGCTTTAAATGAATATACCCTTCCTAAGAATTCACCTTTTACCTCTTTTTGCAAAATTACACCTATATTTACATTAACAATTGCAACCGAAATACCTAAAATGAAAAAGAGTACACTAAAACTAATAATGACAAATAACTCATAATTTATGTACACACTATTAATAATCAATATTATAGGTAGCATTACAAATACTGGAAGTTGTATAATAACTACATGCGTTAAGTGCTTATACATATTCTCTTTCATGTTATACCTTGAGGCTATACTAGCTCCTATAATCATTCCTACGAACATACCTATTTGAATTATGGCTACTGCTCCAATAGTCGTCTTATATATGGTATTAAATACATATGGAATGTATATAGAATATACAGATATATATATATAGTTCCAAACTAAAGCAAATACGATAATAAAAAGTATTCTATTATTCGTCATTAAATACTTAATACCATCTTTTAAACTAGTATTTTCTTGTTTTCTACTATTTGTAATAGATCTATTAGGATGTATAAACATCTCAGAAACACCAGATAAAACATAGGCCATACCAGCTATGAGAAAGATTAGTTTTATTCCAAATATCTGATATATTATTCCTCCAACTGCTAATCCTATTAGAGCTATTAAATTATCTACCATAGATAGTAATGCGTTAGCTTTCACTAATCCCCTTTCCTCCACCAATTCGGGTATTATACTCATTGATGCAGGGTTAAATAGTGCTGCACATATATTTAAAACTACTGCACATATGTACATCCATATTAACTGTCCTTCCAATTTAAATACTATAACAGCAAAAAGAAAGAGTATATAAATTCCACGTATAATATCAGCTATATATAAAACCTTTTCCTTTTTCCATCGATCTATGTATCTTCCGAAAATCATAATTGAGATGCCACACACAACATTAGCTAATACTAAATATGAACTCATTGCTGTTGCCGAATTTGTAACACTTAATATGTACCATGGTAACGCTAGATTAAATATTCCATCTCCAAGCTGAGAAACTATTTTACCAAATAATAACAGCCAAAAATTTACCCCTAAATTATAAGTACCTACCTTCTCTGGTAATTTAACTGTTTCATCACAACTCATAATAATCTAGGTCTCCTTCTATAGCAAATAATCTTTGAGTTACCCTTTTTAATAATTCACAATATTCTTCAAGTACATAATTTGCACTTCCAAAACTTTGTTCCAATGGCCCTAAGCAGAATCCTGAACAAAATCCTTCAATATCACAAGCCTTACATTTACTTGAATTATTAATACTTCTCTTAGCATATATTTGATATGTTTCATTACTTAGTAATTCTTTAATATCTCTTATATCACCAAAGTATGCTGATGAACCCTTACAAGAAAAAACTTTTCCATTTGGTTCAATGCTAAATTGGCTTCCTGTTCCTGAGCATGTCTTAAACCCTTTTTTCATAGCCATAAAATCAAGTGATGCTAGATATGTACTCATCCAATAACCTGATACTTGAATATCTTTTTCTAACCCATATTGATAAACCTCTATCAACTTGTCACTGATTTCTTCAATTGTATCTTTTGTATAGAAGCTTGGATCCAAATCAAGTACTATACCAACCTCGCTTACATTATATTCTAATGCACAATCTATAATTGAAGTATCAAAATATTCAATAGTCTGTTGTGATAAAACTGAATTAAATGCAACATGATTATTATTACTTTTTAGTATTTCTAAAGATTCTATAACCTTCTCAATACTGTTTTTCCCTGATTTCATATTCCTATCTGTTTTTTTGGGGTTATCAAAGCTAATAACTACACCAACGTTGTATCTTTTAAAATACTCAGCTATATTTTTATCAATTAAAGAACCATTTGTCACAATACTATATGAGATATCAATACCATATTGTTTCCCGTTTTCAAAATGTTCTAGAACTGCTATTATGGCTTCCTTATTAGTTAATGGCTCGCCCCCAAAAAACTGAATATGCAAGGCATCTGCATCTTCCTTTTTAATGGTATCTATTACTACTTGAATATACTCTATAGCATCAGCTGAACTCATAATCTTATTATTTATATCATGTTGATACTTTTCTCTTTCCTCAGAACAATATATTTTATTTTCAAAACAATATTTGCACTTAAAATTACAATTGTTACTTACTACTAATTGAATAGTCTTTATTTGTCTACCCGTTGATAAATTTTGTATTCTTTCATTTGTATACTTCTCTACATAATCTGTATCAACTCCATCTACAATGAGAAATCCTTTTTCACTAAATTCTTGAAAAACTTCTTCCAGTTCGCTTTCATCTATATTAAATTTTAGCTTAGAAATCAATTCCTGAGGTGAATTACATACTTTAATATCCTTCAACTTTTCAAAGATTTCTCTTATTTTTTCATCAATTGCACACGCACCACCAATTTGACTATGATAAATAACTGTATCATTTGGCCTCTCTATAAACTTCACATATTTAGATACTTGAACTTGGCTCATTCTTATTCCTCCATCTGCTCATTCATAATAAATATAGAATCAAAATCAGAATCCTGTGATCTCATTATCAACTCTTGAGTTACCTTTTTATATATATAACAAAGACTTTCATTTATCCCATACATGCTCCCCTTCTTTTCAAGTGCCCCTACACATACACCTGAGCAAAAAGCGTGTAATTCGCATGTACTACATTTTTCACCATTCATATATACCTTATTTAAATACTGTGTATATCTTTCACCCTTTAAAAGAGAATCCCAATCTTCTAGAGAACCAATTTTATATGTACAACACTTACATGCAAATATATCTCCAGAGGGTTCTACGCTTACCTTACACCCTGTTGCTGGACAGGCCTTATATCCTTTTTCAAAATATGTATAGTCCTTATTAGCTATCTGTTGATACATCTTTTCCCAATAACCAGTAACATTTAGCCCCTTTAATCTTCCATAATCATATGTATTTAATAATAGTGTAACAATATCATCTTCTGTCCAAGTATCTGTCAAAAACTCTGCATCTAAATCTAATATTAATCCCAAATTTCGAACTCCATTTTCTAAAGAAAATTCAACTAATCCTTTATAATCATAATTACCAATGGTCCACTTTGAGATAACTGAATTAAAACTTACTAAAATATTTTTTCTCTTTAAAATTTGTAATACTGGGCGAAGTATACTCGTTAAATCTTCACCATTTCTATATAAATCAAACACTCCTTTTATTAAAGGCCAATTCATTAATGGCTCACCACCAAAAAACTCAATCGATAAGACGCTATTACCATTTATTTTGATGTTATTAATCATTCTATCAATAGATTTTTGTGCAACTTCAAGTTTCATATTAGAGGGTGCATTGTAAATACTATTATCTCTTAACTTATGCTCTTCATCTAAAAAACAATATTTACAATTGAAGTTACAATAATTTGATACAATAAGTTGTAAACCAATTAAATTCCTTCCATCATTTGCTAACTTTCTATCCTCTCTTTCTTCTCTAACTACTTCATCTTCTTCATCATCCTCGACAATAAAATAGTTATCACTTAATCTTTTAATAATTTCAGGATACTTTTCTTCATATTTAGAAAAGTTATTAAGCATCTTTATGCATTTCTCATCAAACTTTGATAAGTTCCCAAATAACTTATGATACACATAATAATAGTCCCCATGCTTGCATATACTTAACTTATTACTAACCTGTCTCATTTTTCATCCCCTTATTCCTAATACATAATAAACATCTTAGAATTTAAAAATAGCAATCTTAATACAATATCCATCGTATTAAGATTGCTATAATTTAACAGTTTATATTTTATAAGCTTATTGTTTTCTAATTATTTAACAGCACCAATTGTTCCAGCAATTGTATTGTTTTTTACTGTTTTAGTTGTTTTTTTCATAATATCCCTCCTTCCTATAAATATGTAGGTTTAAATATCTTTATAAACTGTTAAATTTATTTGATTTTATTATATTTCTTTATTTTTGCCAAACTATTTAGTTAATTAAATGTGCCCGTTTAATATTACATCAATACAGCTAGATTTATACTTGATGTATTCTACTATTTAGCATTTATAATAACAGAAACATTACTATTATTACCTTAGATATTAAATATTTCATTTTGTTATATTGTAACTTCCTTGTCTCATAAGCATTTTTGTCTGCCCTCTTCATTACTTATAAAATTACAGCAATAAAATACCTTCCTTATATAGTAAACAGTTTTACCACTTCCTATAAGGAAGGTTTATATATTATTTTATTTTTCCATCCATAAAATCACTCTACGACACTAACTTCCACTGCTGATTGTAACTTGCATTGTCATACCACATCTGTACACTATCCCCATTGTTCGATAAGCCACCTGTGTCTAAACATTTGCCACTGACACGATTGATGAATTTCACATAGCCATTTCCTTGGTCAACGATTTTCCATTGCTGATTGTAGCTTGTTCCTTCTTGCCATAAGCCTACATTGTTACCGTCACTGCTTCTTCCTAGACTATCAAGGGCTATATTGCCATTTCGGCAAAGGATTTTATAATAACCGCTCTCTACATGTACCAACTGCCATTGCTGATTATAGCTAGAACCACTTTCCCATTGTCCGACATCTGTGCCATTGGTTGTGCTACCTAGACTATCGAGGCATTTATTAGAGCTACGGTTTAATAACTTATAATAACCGCTATAAGTAGGTATCGTGCTTGTCCCGAAACCTTTTAGGGCAGATGTAAATTTACCGTTACTATCACATGCCCCTAAATTATAACCACCATTAAAGCCTGGATAAGCTGCTGGTTCCCAATAAAATACACCTAATCCTTTTGAATTAGATAATGATTTTACCTTAGATACCATATCGGCTAAAAATGTTTGTACAATGTCTGGGCTTGCATAATCCATCCCCACTTCACAAATCATTATTTCTTTATTATATCTAGAAATCATACTGTTCATATTGGTTAATGTCTGGGCTGTAAGTGTTGACCAATTTGATGTCGAAGGATATAGGGACATACCAATCACATCAAATTTTGCCCCATTGTTTACAAGCCCATCAAACATCCACGTATAGAGGGCATTATCATTGCCATTAGCTAAGTGAACGATTACCTTGGAATTAGGACTAACAGCCTTTACAGCATCATAACCACAGTTAATGAGCCATGCAAAGTTTTTCATATTATTAGTAGCCTTTCCATAATCCCAAAGCATGCCATTGTTCGTCTCATTCCCCACCTGTACCCATTTAGGATAAATGTTTTCACTAGCTAGACTAGACATGACATCATATGTATAGTTGTAAACTGTATTCATGAGCTGCTCGAAACTATAACTGCTCCATGCTGCTGGAATCTTTTGATTCGCTGGGTCTGCCCAAGTATCACTATAATGAAAGTCTATCATCACGTCTAAACCTAATGCTTTAGCCCTTTTTGCCATAGCGATTGTATTTGCCTTATCACACCACCCATTTCCTATGTCCCCTGATGGATTCACAAATACCCTTAAGCGCACAGCATTGACCCCGAAATCATCTTTTAAAATACTAAGCACATCTTTTTTTACACCATATTGATCATACCAAACGTACCCATTTGCTTCCATAGCAGGCACCCAACTCACATCTGCACCATTTGCAAATGTTGTAGCTGCCCTTACTTCATCATTCATGCCAAGACAAACTAGTAAAACTAACGAACACATTACATATCTTAGTATCTTCCTAAACATAGCCGCCTCCAATTATTTAATTAATAATACCAACCACACAACTCCCCTTTAGGACCTTATCCCGACTAGCCTTATCACCCTCTTTAATATGAATAGTCATAATTTTAAAATATCTATACTCTATTTTTACAACATTTTCTATGTTTTTTCAACTAATTATTCACTATTTTTTAGACAAATATCACATTTGTGTTTAAAAATGCTCTGATATATCACTTTATATCTATTTGCAAAAATATTTTATTATAAATTTCATATCCTTTTCTTTTTCTGCTAAAATATATTAATCATATCTCTTAGAAAGGTTAATAATCATGTCTAAAATTTCTATTAAAAAATTAATTACACATAAAAAGACACTTCTACTTTCTCTCATGCTCATCATTAGCTTGGCACTTGGGCTCTTTGTAAATCAAAAGTTCTATCATGCTGATGATACAGCCATAGCAAGTTTAGAATCTACATCTAGTCTTACTGTTGTAGAGACTTCTGATTATTATGCATTCATTCCCGTAGCTGAGGCTACAGGGAGTGCCTTTATCTTATATCCTGGTGCATTAGTTGATGCTAAGGCTTATGCACCACTTATGGCTAAGCTTGCAGAACAAGGTGCTACCAGTTTCATTGCAAAGATGCCCCTTAATATGGCTATCTTGAAAAAGGATGCTGCACGTCAAATCATTGCAGATTATCCAAATATCACAGACTGGTATATAGGTGGCCACTCTTTAGGCGGCGTCATGGCTGCAAGTTATGCTGATGAAAATCCTGATTTAATTAAGGGTATTGCTTTTCTAGCTTCTTACCCTAATAAGGACTTAACGGACCAACCCCTTAAAGTCGTTTCCCTCTATGGCACCAACGATGGTGTCCTCAATATGTCTGCTTATCAAGACGCCAAAAGACTCTTACCAACGGATTCTGCTAACTATAAGGAAATTCCCCTTATAGGTGGCAATCATGCAGGCTTCGGAAATTATGGCTCACAGTCCGGGGATGCCACTGCTACTATTTCATCTAAAATACAGCAAGAACTTACCGTTAATGCACTTATTAATCTAATGAATAATAACTAATGAAACAAAAGGGCTATAACGAAATCCTTAAAAATCTCGTCATAGCCCTTTTTTAATATTGGCATATAAACAGCCCTTACTTCATCCCTTAACCTTTTTATATGCATTTCATATAACTGTCTCGGTATTGTTACTCTAAATCAACAATAATGCAACCACTGGTAATGCCATTAATATTAATGCCCATATCCAGTCGGCTTTTCTTGTTATAATTGTTACCATACCTAGAATCCAGGTTAAAATGGCACTTAAGATAATGCCTACTTGTGCTTGCATCACGTAACATATAAAGTAAGCAATACAGCTTATAGTACATAATATAAGCCATATGTGACTCCCCTCTTTTTTCTCAACTTGTGCATCTACGACAACGGCAATGCTAGTAGTAGCTGCACCTTCTACTGCTTGGCAGGTCAGCATACAACTTCCTACACCTCTTGCCCACAAAAATTGTGAACCATCTTTTTGACTTGCTACAGTTGCTACGCTACCATCAGTCGTATACCACCTATATTCTGTATTATAGGCATCACTAGGTTCTACTGTAACCTCTATAGGTTTCACCTCTCCTACCACAGCACGCCATTGGCTCTGGCTTAATGTAATCGTCTTAATCTGTGGCCTTACTATAAGTGTTATAGTCGCTTGCGTATGTTCACCCTTTAAAGTAATCGTACACGTTCCTTCTGAAATGGTTCGTATTCTGCCCTCATCTAATATCACTGCAACCTTAGGATCATCACTTATGACTTCTATTTTTGTTACATCTTCTTCATCTATCGCATATTTTTCAAAATCCACTTTTTGAGTTTTATCAACTCCCATAACCATTTCCCCTAATGGCATAGGTGCTATTTCTTCTACTTCTTCTATTGCTTCTACTTCTTCCTCTACTTCAGTTGCTGCAACTTCGCCATCGCTCATAGCATCGCTATCAATTGCAATGGCCCTAGCCAATAGGTTTAATTCTTCTGCGCTTAAGTTTTCAGCTTCCTGCTGCAAGTCATGATGTAAGGCTATAATTCTTGGTGTATAAAGCTTTCTTTGTACTACTGTTTCTAAAAATTTATAAGCCTCACTATCGGTAAGCCCAAGCACATAACTCTTACCTACTCTTCTGGCCTGAATAGGCTCATCTAAGTAAATAATGAATTTGCCATCCTGCTTCTTTGCTAAATCTACGCTTTCTGGTTCATTATTAACCATAATAACATCTGCTTGTTTTTCTTCAAAAGTTGTTGTATAACGCATAGGTAAAGCAATCTTTCGAATAGCTTCATCACATATTAAAATGTTATCTTCAAACTTTTTATAATCTGCAAGATACTTTTTCCCTAATGTTTCTAATGTATTTAAACGGATTTCATCACTTTCATCTACTTCAAATGGTTCATAAATATATTCTGTACACCTTGAATGAGCTGTCTTTAAGTGACTAAGTAATATATTTTCAAATTCCCCTGCTGTAACGATTAATTTAAATTCATCCCCAATAGCTTCTTCTACTATTTCAAAAAATATATAAGCCCACTCCAAAAATGGACGTTTCTCTAAACTATTTAATGTACTACTTGGTGAGAGCGGCTTATCATTAATGCGTATAGAATTAGTATTTTGATACGGATTAATCTTTAACTTTACTACATTCATATATCTAATCTCCTTTAGTTTAATAATGTATCCCACTAGCTTTTCCTATATAAATTTAGGGATGTTCATTATGACCATCCCTAAATTTAAGCACTATTTCTCTTCCGTATTTCATTCTACATAGATTTCTTTTCTATAGATTTATCTTCTATAGATTTCACATTTATAAAACTTAGTGATTCATAGTTTTATAAATGTGAAAT
The DNA here is from genome assembly GCA_019418225.1 of Clostridiales bacterium. Classification (GTDB taxonomy): domain Bacteria; phylum Bacillota; class Clostridia; order Lachnospirales; family Cellulosilyticaceae; genus Cellulosilyticum. The sequence goes on from DYCF01000018.1 coordinate 18,056, forward strand.
CATTTATATATGTGTCCCATTATTAATATTATATTTTCTTTAATCTAATAATTCAATATTTACTAAAAATTATTTCTAAATTTCCTTTCTCAACTTCTCCAATGCCTTCTGCTTCTTATTTTCTACTGTCCTATACTTTAAATTTAATCGTTCTGCTATAACCTTTAACGGCATTTGTTTCATGTAATACTCACAAATAATTTCATATTCTATATCTGAAAGCACACTTAAGCATTTCTCGCATAACATTTTGCTAATAATCTTTTCTTCAATACTGATAGTCTCATCTACATATCCTGTTTCATCTTCTAAAAGTGTGAACTGTCTTAGCTTGATTTTACGATTCATATTGGCACGCCAGCCATAGAGCCTTGCCCGATAATATGTTCCAAAGGTTACCCCTAAACTTTCATCATAGTTTTCCCATGTCTCTCTAAAGATGAAGTAACATTCCTGCTCTATATCTTCCTTTTCATACCCAAATAAATACGTCTCCCTACAAAACTTATTACGTAAATTCCTTAGTTTCTCCCACCACATCTCAAATGCACTTTCTACACTTGGTTTCATCTCAGCTTCTTTCCGCTGCAGCTGTTTTATTTGCGCAACTCAAAGATAGCATATTCCTCATTTCCTATAAAACCTAACAAGGCACTACGTCTTACGCGCCCTAGACCTATTTGCTGCATTTACAGTACTCAGTTCCTCCTTTAGGCGCTTCTTCTATTGCATTGTAGCCTTTCTAGCATATTTTATATATTTACACATTAAAAAAGCAGTTTGAAAAGTCTTAACGCATTACCTCTTCAAACTGCTTTTATTTATTGATTTATTTATGCTTTACCTGAAAGCACTTTTTATCTTCTTGTAAAATATGTGTGAAAAACCATTGTTGTAAAAATGTTCTTAACTTCTTTAGCTCTGCTGTTGGATTTTTAAGCAGCTCCTCACAGTCCACAGCATTGATAACCTTCATAAATTCCTCATGCTGCGCTTTATGTTCGCCTAAATAAATGCTATTATTTTTCAGCAAAATTTGTTCCTCTGTATAAAAATGATATGTCATGTAATCCCTAATCTCACATAACGTGTCTAATATCTGCTGATGTTGGCGATCTATTTCTTCTACCCCTACACTGATACTGTCATCCCAATCAAACTGAAAATCAAACACTTTACTATCCTCACTTTACTACTTTCTCCTCTCCCCTCTTTATAATCTATCTCCATTTCCCGTTTCTAATTCTTACCTTCTTATTCCTTACTCCTCAATTATCCCGCTGTGCGTCTCCTCTCCCTTCTCTCCTTTTTATTTTTCATTATAAATTACCAGCCTTCCCCTTTACCGCCTTTAGGATGCACACTTCAATGTACACTTTGAAACAATACGCCCCCTTAGGTATGGCAATGCCACACTTCTGATGGATTTGCCTCATAAGTGGCTTTACAATTTGCTTTAAAATGGCATCATTGGTTAGTGGAAGTTGTTGCTGAATATTGGTTAACTCACCAATGGCTTGCGGTGTTAATATTTCTCGTTGTAACTTTTCAGTAGCAGCCTCTACTATGTCATACCTTTCTTGAAGTTCGCTTCTAATTGTCTCTATGTTATTTATTTTTTGTTCTAAAACTTGAAGCTGCTCTTCTAATACAGTTTCATTGTTTTTTTCTTTTAGAATACCTAAATCATATAGCGGCTTCTTCATTAAATAACCTAGTTTTCTTTTTCTACAACGCATCTCTCGATGCTGCTTTTGCAAGCTTTTATAAGAAGCAATTAATTCTTCCATAAGCTGATTTGCCTGTGTTAGACATGTAGGCTCTTGTGCTATTTCTAAGCTGCTATTGTCCTCCTTAGTATTTCCATCTCTCAGTAACGTTGCTGTCTGCTTAAGGTGCTCTATATTTTTGCTTTGTTTCTTTTGATACTCATAAACTTCTATAATATGGCTATTGATTTCTACCAGATTATCAAAAATGCTTTCTTTCATAAAAAAATGTTTTGCTTTCTCTTCAAATAATCTATAAGCCTCTGAAGCTTTTATGTTATTTATTATGTCCTCGTACCAACTTTTAATATCCCCATTTAGCATTTCTAAAAAAGCATCTGAATAAATAAATTCTATAAATTCTGCTGGTAATGTCTGTTCATCCTGCCAGTTTAATGCCCTATATGCCTTTTCATCTTGGCCATAATCTGCCAGAAGATTGATATAATATTCTTCTGCTCTTCTAGGTTCCACCTCTCTATTCAACTTTTTTTCTTCCTCCTGTTACTGATCCCTTGGTGATTTTTATATTTTCTTCTTTATTCTACCATATTCTTTTACTCTTCGTTATAAAAAATCACCTTAAAATCACCTATTTATCATCTCGTGGCTCTAACATAGACCTAATGTGCAATAAATTCCTTTCCTGATCCTTTGAAAGTGTGTCACCATTCACAAGTATTTCACCTATTTCTAAGAGGCTCATTATATTGGCACCTGCACATTTAACTTGTCTTCTTCTCAAATCTTTAATAACAGCTAAAATCTTCTTGGCTGATTCTTCACTAATGCAATCTCTTCGCCTTCGTCTATCACCTATCTCTATCAGTGCATACATCCCATTATAAGTAATATAAGTTACATCTTGTCGCTGTTCCTTGTTAATAATATCTATAATGACAGGGATACTATACTCCACTTGTGAAATATCAATAGGATGTGTATTTTCTCTGCTCCCTATCTTACCAATTGCCCAAAGTGTAGATATATTCGTTTTTTCTTGTGAAATAGTTAAATAACGAATAAGTACATCCATAGATTCTCTTGTGGTCGCAACCTTACCTAATGATATAATCACAGCGTCAACTAAGCCTCTCATATTGGGTCTTTTGATATTCAGCAATTCTCTTAATATCTCTTCTATCTGATTATCTCCCGTTTTGCCTATTGCCTCTATGAGATATCTATAATATTGAATTTTTCTCGTTTCAATAAAAAAGCTCTGTTTAAGATCTGTAATTTCTTTACTTACATAAGTTAAAAATTGTTGATTGAGTCCCGTCACTTTCATTAAGTTCCCTGCTGTAAGTGCTAATCTACTTAATGTAAATATATCTGACTCCTTATTCATGCGTTGCATCAGCCAGCCCATAAGTTCGTTTTTATTGCTGCCGCTTACTATCATCTTCTCCGCTGCCTTAATCTTTAGCATACAATTACTCTTATCTTGTACATATTTTTCCCGTGAATAACGCTTACACTGTTTCATGAGCTGTTCAATTATACCTTCACCTACCACATATTCTGTGGTATCTTCATAGGCTTCTTTTAGATTCTTTCTCCCGATATTTTTTAATCTGGCATCTTCTACTTCTGCTGCTTCTCTTTCTTCCTCCATTAAATATCTGATTTCCATCGTATATTTATGCGCCACATCTTCATTAATCCATGCTTTCGTTGTGGCAATACCAGCTTCATCTATTTCTAGCTGAATAGAAATCTTATCTCTTTTATGCAAAGGTCTATCAAAGGTAATTTCCCGCATAGCTATTTGTTTATTGGGCAAATGGGTGTCCTCTCTGCTCCCGCGATAAAACGGAATCTCTATAGATGTGGTGCCATCCCTTACTGCAAATTCATCATAAACTGGTGATGTAAAAGGTAAGATTACACCTGGCTTTGCCAAATGCCTTACATACCCCCCTATCGTTTCAATGCCAATGCCATCATTTAAGATATTTGAAATCTGCAACCCATTGTGTAATGCATGATGATAATATACAGCACCTAATGCCACTGATAAATCAGGATTTTGTACTTCTAAAGGTTCTATGCCAAAGAACTCCTTTAATCGTCTTTGAATAAGTGGCAATTTGGTCATGCCACCATTTAAAAGCACCGCATCCACTTTCACACATTTACCTTCTTTTTGATATGCCTTGCTTAGTACATCTAATATAGGATAGATTATATTATTTACATCTAAGATTTCGCCTGCTTCTACCCTTGCTACATCTTGTAAGGTATAGTCCTTAGCAAGTAATTCTGCTACCACTTCTTCGTATTCTTTCTCTGTGATTTTTTCGTCAATAGGCACACCGCCCATAATAGCTGGATGACTAATCTCTATGACGACTTCCTCTATAGGCTCCTCTATGGCTTGCTGCTCATAAATGAGTTTATACTGCTGATAGCATGCTACAATATCCTTTTTCGCCTTTTCAGCTAACTTCTTTAATTTTTGTAATCCTACCTCTTTTTCTTGATGATTAATCCCCTTTACCTTATGGGCAATCTTATTGTATAAGTATCTGGAAAACAATATATCAAAGTTGTCCCCGCCCACCAATGTATGTCTGGATATAGCATAATCCTCAAATTTAACTTCTTCATTTTCATCACGCCATACCTTATGAAGAGAGACATCTAGCGTCCCTCCCCCTAAGTCATACACCAAAATATTTTTAGGCTTCTCTAATGCTAACACTGCTTCTGGGAAAAGGTCTCTATCTAGGCCATCAATAAAGTTATATAATGCAGCCCTTGGTTCATCTAAAAGTATATTACGCATAGAGCCATCTTCATTTTTTACCTTAATGCCTGCTAGCTCCGCTGCCTTCAAGGTATCTCTTCTCATTTCACTATCGAAGGATGCTGGTACTGTAATAATCACATCATCTGGAAATTGTCTAAAGAATGTTTTTGCATTTGCCAAAGCAAATCTTATAATATAGCTGCTAATCTGAGGTGCCGTATATTTCTTATCTAAAATGTAATATTCTCTTCCTGTTCCCATGCTACTTTTCACAGATGTCACTACCTGCCGTGGCACTTTTGCCGCCATCTCCTTGGCATAACTGCCCACTATAGGATTCGCCTTCTGATCCATATAAACACAGGATGGGACAACTTCCTGTTCTATAAATTCCCCATTACTCTGAGGTACCTTAAGCCGCATTATATGCGCCTCAAACCTCTTGCTCTTATGATTAAATGTCCCATATGCAATAGCCGTATTAGTCGTTCCTAAGTCAATCGCGCAATAAAAATTGTGGTTCATCCTGTCACCTTCTTACCCATATAAACTGGCTTCGATATGATGCTCTCTTTATATCGCCAACCGGGTGACTTCACCTCTATATCTCTCTTATCTTCATCACTCATAAAAGGGTCTCCATAATATATACAATCATCTAATTCCTGCTTGGTTGTAATAAAATGCTTCTTATGCGTGACTGCCGTTATCCCATAGTTCTTTAGAAATCTAGCAAGGCCTTTTATTAGCACCATCATAGATTGTAGCTCTTCTGGTACCACATACCCCTTTGCTTCTAATTCTAATATCTTTTCATTACATTTACTCAGTTCATTGAGTAAATTGCCTTGGTCATCTTCATTAAGTGCACTTAAAAACTGGGCAATATATTTTTGCTGCTCGTTCTTTTGATTTTTATCTATATGATTTTCATAATCTCTTAACTGCGTTTGACTCAGTTTCAAAGCACTTTTTAAATCCATATAGCTTGTGTCATTGTATACCTTAATACCTGCTGACATTGCCATCTTATCTATGAATTCTCTCATGAAATGCTTAGCCGTTACACAGGTCATTGCCTGCATTAATTCCCCATAAGTGCTCAGTAACCTTCTATCTAATAATTGTGCAAAATAATAGGTGACAAGTTTATATTGTATTGCCATCCACTTCCTATCATTCAAGCTTTTGTATACTTGAGTATATTTATTTTTAGTTGTATCTCCACCAATACTGAAGGCATATATGGCTTCAGCTACTTCTTTACTCTCTTTAATCAGTTCTTCTCGCTTTTTCTTGCTTAGATTATCTATATCCTTTAGGCACCATCTAACAACTCTTCCCTCATACCCCTTTTTAATTAACTCTTCTTCATAATGTTTAATCTGAGCGGTAGGTGTGCTTTCCATCAATTCTACAATTTCTTCCTCTACTTTAGCCTTCATCACTAATTTTTTATCATACTTCATAATTTGTGATTTAAAGTTTACAAAATTAAATTTTAGAATTTCCTCTCCGTCCATTATTTCATCTCCACTTCATATACCTTCTTATTTTCCACCCGCACGACATCTATATCTGGCATTTCTTCTTGTATTTGTGCCATAAGTGTCATCGCTTTATATTGCATATTCTGATGCACCAAGAATAAATGTTTAGGACTTACAAGCCTCACAAATTGCACCAATTCATCATAGTCTGCATGTCGCTTTGTATTGAGATTAACTTCATCCCTTTGCCCATGTGTGCTTTCCATAATGAGTACATTACATTGTTTCAAGATTTGTAGTACCTTTTTCTCACATTCCTTTGGGCTAAAGCCAGTTAGTGGAAAAGAGAAATCTCCCGTATATAAAACTCTAAAGTCCTTATATTCCATTAAGGTCATAGCTGCACCGCTCATATGGCCAGCCGGTAAAAATGTTATCTTTACATTTCCAGAATAAAAGGATTTAAAATACTCATATGGAATGATAGAGTGCATATAACTCTTTACCTTTAATGCTTCCTTATCCATCTCATACTTTGCAGTATTAATTTGTTCTAGTATCCTATCTCTAGTTTTAGGCGTTGCTATGATTCTAAATTTATCTGACTCCTCTTCTAAATATCTCACGCCCTCATAATGATCCTTATGGGCATGAGATATAATGATGGTCTTAATATCATACATATTTTCAATTAAGGCATTCCTTAATAACTCATCATAATCTGGCAGTCTATTTCCTTCACTTCTAAGACCAAAGTCTAATAGAAGCTTCGTATCTCCTATTTGCAAGTAGTAGCTACTTGCACCTATTTCATCCCCTCCTCCTACTGCCATAAATACGATACGTTCTATAATCTCATCTCCTTACAACCACTTTACTTGGTTATACTTCTTCTATATATACTATGGACTCCCACATACATATATGACGTATCCCGTAGCGTATTTAGGGGCAAGAGGCGGGCTATTCTTTTTTATTGCTCTGGTAAAATGTATATATCTGTATCCTGGGCTACCATATCAGCCACTGTAATCATTGTTTTTCCTTCTGCTTCTTTATAGAGTGCGTATCCCTCTGGTGGGAACACTTGAAAGACAGCCTCCTTAGAAACTGTATATTTATTGACCTTACCATTTTCACGGTGTAATGTGACATTATAAGTTGCTTTATCATTCTCTAAGTTTGTTACAAATTCAGGTACTTCTAACCCTTCCTCTGTATAGGTTATAAAAGACTCTGTCAAAATCAATTCCGCCTCTTCACCATAAGCAATCTCACTGTATTTCTGTAGCTCCAATGTCTCTGGATTATACGTATACACAAAGCGCATCACATCATATTTTCCCGCATCAAAGTAACTACCTAAATATACATCTTGGCTACTAATAGGAACTTCTGTAATCATTGTCCCTACACCATTTTCTATGGAGTTCTCTACCATCTTCTCATCGCCCCAAACATTTAAATCCTTTGCTTCTAGGTCCCCAATATAAGCTTCTATCTGATGGTCTATAAAGAGGCGTATACTAAATTTATTATCTTCTGGATCAAAGATATACATCCTTCCTCCCTTTTGAAATTCAGTATAACCATAGGAATTTTCATAAGTTGTTTCATACCCCTCCTTACCTATGCTAATACCTTCATAAGTCGAAAAATCTGCGCTTCCGTCCTCCTTATAATAAATTGTATTCACTAGTTTGGTGCAATGGCCTTTTAGAACCGATTCCGTCGTATTGGCTGCCACTAAATCCCCTAGTGTAATTTGAGGTGCCTTTTCATCTGCTCTCTGCCTTGTTCCACAAGCGGTTAAGGCTATGCACAGGCATAAGATTGGTAGTAACTTCTTTATTATTTTCATATAAAGAAGCCCCCCTTCAATAATTACATGATGTTATTATATGCAAGGGGGACTTTAAACTTCACATAAATAAGCTATCAAATTTATGGCTTAATTTCGTGATTTTTAAGGTACTTTATATGATTAGTATAACATCTCAGGCATGTCATTTATTGTATATCTGTGAACCCTAGTCCTAAAATTTTTCACAGGTAAAAGAAGTATCAAAATAAATGAATCTCTCCATTTTCAAGATATACAAGGACTTGTTCTTCGCCCTTGCTATTATAAGCCTTTAATATACCACTGATGGACATCTTACTTTCATAAACCTTCGTTTCTTCACCTGTATCCTTTCTCATCATAACCGCCTGATGTGCTTCATCAATTGTATATAAAGCTTCCCCTATAACAAGTGACTGCTCTAATTTTATTTGTTTCTTATCTATAATCTTTTCAAATCCCCTCAGAATTTCCTCTTTTAATTCCTTCTTGAGTTCTTCTTTAAACTCATTTTTCATTTGTCCTTCGATTTCTCTGCCCAGTTCATTAAGTCTTACCATTTGTGCTGTATTAATAAGTTCTAAATCTTCTTTAATCCCTGCAATATGTTCTTCTAAACTTGTAATCTTTTCATGACTTTCTTCAAAATCCTTTAGCTGCCCCACCGACTCTATCTGTGCCATAAGTCTTTTAAAAGATTCATTAAATGCCATAAGTGTTTCACTTAAACTTTGGCTCTTGTTTTCATTTTCTCTAATTCCAGCTATAAGCTGCTCCATTTGCGCATCATTCATCTGTTCGCTTCCTCCTATATATACTGCGTATTATCTCTCATTATCTTTTATCTCATTATATTTGTTTCTAGCATTTTAGCAGATGTTTCTACGTCCTGCCTAAATTCCTCAGCACACAGGATTGTAAAATCCTGCTCCTCCTGCTCATGTGGCAACCTCTCTATATAATAATTCACACACATTGCTTCTATTTTATCTCTCAAAAATGCTGTCATATAAGGCTGCAGATCTCTTTCATATACAATGCTTTCATTACATATGATTTCTTTCATAAAACTTTTTTCATCCCATCTTACGAAGCATTCATAATATTTCTCATATATCTTAGCCTTATAATATACCTTTGTGGCATCTTCCCATGCCTTAGCTTTTTCATAAAAAGCACCTGCTTCTTTAAATGCCCCATTGGCTTCTTGCAGTTTACCTTTACAAAAGGCTTCTCGTAACCTTGCCTTCGGCATACGTAATTTCTCATATTGCATAAGTGCACGTCTATAATCTTCTGCCGCCTCAAACTTAAGGGCCTCCAAATAAAAATCTTCTGCACTAGAGTCTTCATCTAACCCAAAGACCTCATCATTAAATACGGTTTCATTCTGCATCTCCATGTCAAAAAGATTTGTAATGAAATCTGCATCTACCTCATCTTCTATCAGGCATAAACTTTCCTGTGTCCTCGTTAAAGTCACATAAAGCATATTCATAATGTATCTGTAAAAATAATTTTCCTTAATACCCTCAGATAAAGTCTCTTCCTTTTTACACTGTGCAATAAACTGCCATTTATTCTTAAAACTGCTAAGTAAATTGACACCTATAATATATTTGTTTTCTAAGCCCTTTACTTCATAAATGGTAAAGATACGGATTTTATTTTCTAGCAGTTCTTCTAACTCTTCCTTTTCCCTATCCGTTGCCACCACAATATAAACATAAGCCTTTTTAACGGCTTCTCTTAGCAACTTCATCTTTTCTATGCGGTTTCCGCACAAAGTATAAAGGTTTCCTTCCTGCTCGCACATGGCAACTTCTTCGCTATAATCATTACGTTTATCTTTCCCAAAGAGCTTTTTTCTAAGCTGGCTAATACCATTAGCCAGTTCCACAACCTGTCTAGGATTTCGATAATTATGCGTTAAGACAAGGCGATTGGCATCTTCCTTATAACGATAGTTATGATGCTCTAAAAGAGTCATAATACGCTTCGTATCAAAATACGTAGGTGCAATCGTCTGATGATAATCTCCACTCAAGAGAAAGTTCCCGGACTGTCGTACTCTTGTTTGTAAAAGATAAATCTCAAGTTCCGTTAAATCTTGTACCTCATCAATTACAATCCAATCATATAAAGTTGGCATGCTCTCTTTATCTAGTCCATCTTTTCTCTCCTCGTAGCTAAAGCTACCAAAACCACGCTCTGTCTCTTTTGACAACGTTTCTTTTGCTAGTAGCTTTCTACAAAGGTCATTTTCATCATAGATACCTTCTTCCTTTTGCCAAAGCACATATTTATGAGCTAAGGCATACAGTACCTTGCGCTGTGCTGCATTATAGAAGGAATGCTGCTGACTTAATCGCATATATTCTGCTTCTGGCAAAAGCCCGCTGCCATCTTCCTCAATATGTGGCTGCCATGCATCTCCTGCATACCCCTTAATAAGCCCTCTAATCTCACGCCACGCTTCATAACCCGTTAAATTTAAAATCACATCTTTATATTCCGGATTCATACTCCAATTCTGACGCAGTGGCATAAAGAACTTCTCATTAAACTGGTCATACTGAATCATATAATCCGTCTGTGTCTCTTCCTTTAGCCAATCTCTAAGCGGATGAAAATCTACTTGTGCTTCATAATCTGCAATTTCATTTGCCTCTAACTCATTTTCAAGTACCGTATGAAAAATCTTCTTTGCGGATTGTGCTAATTTACTTGAGTAAGTAAAGTATCCCACCTTAATGCCTGGATTCTGTTTAATTAAATCTACTAATTTATAAACACCTATAGTCGTCTTGCCACTTCCTGCACTTCCAAATAAAATAAGGGGCCTGTAATCTGCATTCACACATTCCCTTTGATTTTTGTTTAAATAATAGATTCCCTGTAATCGTTCTAAATCAATAAGTGCCTCAATACCAATATGCTTAAACACTCTAGTAATAGACGTTTCCGGATCATATCTTAGCTGCATTGCCTTCTCATCTGCCACCTGATCTGCCAATAATTCCGTATCACCGCCACTTATGTCACCTACCATTTGTGCCATATTGCCACTTGCCTCAAGTGACTCTTCTACCTTCGGCATTACCTTAGATAGATTCCTCGCCTTCACAATCTGTGTATCATGCTTACAGAACATCAGTAAAATCAATGCATCCTCATAACCACTTTCTTCTAAATCCAAACTCTTTCCTTTCGTGAAAAGTATACGGCACCCATCACTCACCTTAAACTTCCACACTTCCGGCAGCATCGTCTCACCATATACCTTCTTCACGCTAAACCTACGATTTAATTCTGTAGGGTCAATATTACTTTCCCATGCCCTTACGAATTCACCTATTTTACTTAAAATCTGGTCTCTATTCTCCCTTGGCAGACTTCTCTCAAATCGAATATCTTCTAGTACACTCATACTGCCACCTCATTTCATTTTATTACTTTTATATTTGATATTATTTTTTTATCTAATACTACTTTTTATATTTTCTTCTCTATAGATTTCACATTTATAAAATTTAGTTATTCATAGTTTTTAGTCATGTGAAATCATTGGGAGAAATCTATTTACCTACAGGTATATTTCAAGGTTTTAGTTGCTTTCTCTATAGATTTCACATTTATAAATTTTAGTTATTCATGCTTTTTAGTCATGTGAAATCATTGAGAGAAATCTATTTACCTACAGGTATATTTCAAGGTTTTAGTTGCTTTCTCTATACCTTATTTTAAGACCTACTTATGTTTTTACTATAAGCAACCTCATCTATTTCATAAATTTACCTGCGCCTATAACCCAAAAGGCCGTAATAAAGTTAGCGTCAAATCCTCTAACTTTACCACGACCTTCTTATAGCTCTTCAATTTTGCACCGCTACTCCTTTAACATCTTTTGTGCATATTCTTTTAATTATTATACTATCTCCTTATTTTATTCCAAGGCCCTTCAAATTTTATCCCTAACTTTAATAAGTTACTACAAAATTACCTTTATCATATATTAAGTTATAAGATATACTGCCCTCGCCTAATGTAAATATACTTACAAGCCTTTTCTCAAGTAAGGTATTTTTACCATCAATCCATTTATAAATACCTGGTGCGTAACCAGATGTCACATAAGCAATGCGTTTGCCAGATACTTTAAAATCTCTGATAGGTTTATCACTTACTGTAGTCGTTGTTCCCGTGCCTAAACCATAGATATAAAGTCCACTGCCCAAATCTTTGTTACCGCCCTGCTTTGTATAATAGAGGCAATTATTTTGAAGGTCAGCCTTTTGAACTGGCGTGCTCACCAATGTCTTTTCTCCATTGCCTTCTAAATCTACTGTTTTTATGTATCCTGTAGCTGATTCAATATAATAAATATGCTCTCCATTCAGCCAATAGTTTGCCGTTGGCGTTGTAATCTGTTTTTGTACATTGGTTTTTAAGTCAATACTACATACTGCCTGTTTCTTTGAACTACCATTTTCATAAGCTAATGTATAAAGCTTGCCATTTCTAATAAAGGCATTGCCACAAATACCATAGCCATTAGCTTCGTCATCCACTAAACTCATCTTCATGTCATACACGTAGCTTGGGCTACCTATCGTTCCATTTTGTTTGGTCTTTTGATTATAACAGCCTATGTTCTGAGTATTGAGCCAGTTAGACATTTCTGTGTAGTAAATCATATTCCCATCTATAATAAGGCTACCAAATTGACTGCATCCTATCAGTTTTTCACATTTTCCATCAACAATCTTGTAAAGTTCTTCACTTCCCATAGTCCAATCGCCATTATGAACGACTACATAAAGCACATCCTCTACTGGAATTACCCTACTGACAAAATTGAAATTCTCATCAACTGCCATTTGCCATACAACATGTGACTGCATTGTGGTTAAGTCAAATCTTTCTAAGTTTGCCCCTCTACTGCCATTAACTAAATAATAAAAGTCATAATCCACTACTTGTACATTGGTATTATAGGCACTTTCAATTTTCTTAAGTACCTGTGGCGTCCCTTTACCTTGCTGGCTATAAATGGTTAGCTCATTCTCACCAGTCTTTTCATTATAGTGACTAACTGCATAATAATTAATCCCATTGTAATTTGTTACGGCCGTTACATATTCATCAGATTGAACAGCCTGTCTATTACTTTCTAGATGTGTCTTCACTGTTTGAATTGCACCAGTCATCTCTTCATTTTCTAAGTTAATACCATTCTGGCTTATAAAAACCAAACCATTTTTATAGCTCACTTGTTTACCTAGTATTTCGCCTATGGCACGTAGTGGTAAACAAATACTTCCATTTATTTTCTTAGGTGCCTTAGATAACTGCTGCATACTCTTCGTCGCTGCATCATCATTTGTCCCAGACGTATTTATCTCAGCAGCGCAGCTTCCTACCGTTAGCTTAATTGTCTTAGTCTTCCCGCTACTTAACCAGCCGCCTAATTCTGTACTCGTCATATAATTACACTGCAAAATAACCTCATTTGGTTTCTTACTATCCCATTTAGCTTCCCAAATTTCCTCATTGGTACTCACTACCTTTGTCAGCAAGCGCAGTGGCAAATAACTCGTATTTGATTCACTATATACTTTGTATTTTTCATAAGATAAGTCAATATATTCTCCATTGGTAAAAATCTTACCTTGATAATTCACAGGTACAATGCTGACTTCATCTAACTGGTCCTCGCTCACTTTCTGAGCTGCTGTTGGTGCCACTTCTTCATTTTTTGCTACGTTCGCTTCCTGTACGATTTCCTGTTTATTTACTGCATCGCTGCTTACTATTTCTTCTTTATTTGTTACTGCATCACTACTTGCTGTTTCTTGTTTATTTGTTACTGCATCGCTGCTTGCTGTTTCTTGTTTATTTGCTACTGCATTGCTACTTGCTATCTCTTGCTTTAAAGCCACTTGATTACTACTTCCTATATCTTCTGCAAATAACGTCCCACCCATACTTATTGCCATAAGTCCTATTATTACCCATTGTTTGTTCATCCCAATATCATCCTCCCATTTATAACATCTCTATTTATAACATCTCTATTTATAGCATCTTTATTTATAGCACCTTTATTTATCTTTTTATCTAACATCTTATCTAATTTCTTTTCTATTTTTTTATCTGCTATTTGTCTTGTCATTTATTTATATTGCTGTTTATTTATCCCCTTCTCTTTTTTATCTAACCTTTATCTAGCACCTTGTCTATTCTTACATTACCACACCTATTTGTTCTTAGCCTTGTCCTCTCCTCAATCTTAAACAAATAGTAATCTTCCTGTAAAAATCTATTTCTTCCCAACAAAAAAAGCCCTTTAGGGAGCTATGCATTGCATGCCCCTAAACGGACCTTCTCTAATACCCTAATTCTTTCCACTGCCCATATTTTCTAAAGCGGTTGTAACGTGCTTCTACGAGCTGGTCAGTTGGTACTTCTTCTAAACTATTTAATGTCTCTAATAAATACTGTTTTAACTTTTCTGCCGCAGCTTCTGGATCTTGATGTGCCCCACTAGCAGGTTCTTCAATGATTTGATCTATGATTTGATAATCCAATAAATCTTTGGCCGTAAGCTTCATTTTGCGTGCCGCTTCCTTGGCACGGCTCGCATCTTTCCATAGAATACTTGCAAAGCCTTCTGGTGAAAGAATAGAGTAAATCGCATGTTCCTGCATAAATACTTTATCGGCTACACCTAAAGCTAAAGCTCCGCCACTGCCGCCTTCTCCAATAATTCCTGCGATAACTGGTGTACGCAATTTAGACATTTCAAAGAGATTCCTTGCAATAGCTTCACCTTGACCTCTTTCTTCTGCGCCCACACCGCAATATGCTCCGGGTGTATCAATAAGGCAAATAATAGGCCTGTGAAATTTCTCAGCTTCCTTCATTAAACGAAGTGCCTTGCGATAGCCTTCCGGATGAGGCATTCCAAAGTTGCTAGCTATATTTTCCTTAGCTGTATTACCCTTGCTCTGCACAATGAGCGTTACAACTTTACCTTCTATTTCACCTATCCCACCAATAATAGCCGGATCATCTCTAAAGGCTCTATCACCATGTAGCTCTATAAACTTATCACACAGGGCATGAATATAGAATTTACCACGCGGTCTTTCTGCTTTTCTTGCCAGTAATACCTTATCCCATGGTTCCAATCTTTCCATCTACTTTCCCTCCCTTGTATGAAAGTCTAGTAACATACCTAACGTTTTCTTTAAATCACGTCTTTCTACAATGGCATCAATCTGCCCTTTTTCTAATAAAAACTCAGCACGCTGAAAACCTTCTGGCAATTTTGCTTTAATAGTTTGTTCAATAACCCTTGGACCTGCAAAACCTATAAGGGCACCCGGTTCTGCAAGTATAATATCGCCTAATGTTGCAAAACTTGCTGTGACGCCACCTGTTGTTGGATCTGTCAGGACATTCATCTGTAACATTCCAGCTTCATCATGTCTTGCTAGTGCCGCACTCGTTTTTGCCATCTGCATGAGTGAAAAAATCCCCTCTTGCATTCTGGCACCACCTGATGCAGTAAAGATGATGATAGGCAATTTACACGCTGTGGCCATTTCAACTGCTCTTGTAATTTTTTCACCTACTACTGAGCCCATGCTTCCCATCATAAAGTTAGCGTCCATAATAACAAGCATAACCTCATGTCCTTCTATTTTTGCCTTACCAGTTACAACAGCTTCTTTTTGCCCCGTCTTCTTTTGATACTTTGCAAGTTTATCATCATATTCTCTAAAAGCTAATGGATTCACACTTTCTAGATTTTGATTAATTTCTTCAAAAGTATGTTTATCCACAATAAGGCTTATTCGCGCCTTAGCTGTCAGTGGATAATAGTAACCACAGTGTGGACAAATTCCTAAAGTTCCTTTTAAATCAGGACGATAAATACTCTTTTTACATTTAGGGCATTTCACATAAATACCTTCTGGTACTTCATTTTTCTTTTTTCCTACATGCTGAGATGTGGTCGCATATTTTTTCTTTAACAACGTCCTAAGCCTCATTTAAGATTCCTCCTAAGATATTGTCTAAATTTTTCTCGATAAAGCCTGTATTTACATTGGCCACTACAAAGTCTGGATGATTTAAAAGCTGATATTCAAATAATATATTTGTTTGAATACCTTCAATGTTTATTTCATCTAAAGCACGTTTCATAATCTGAATGGCTTCTTCTCTTGTATCACCATAAGCAATAATCTTTGCCAACATTGCGTCGTATTGAGGTGGTACTTTGTAACCTTCATAAAGGGCAGAATCTACACGTACACCTCTTCCGCCTGGTAAGTAAAGCTCTTTGATTTCACCAGCAGAAGGTCTGAAATCTAATTCTGGATTTTCAGCATTGATACGGCATTCTATGGCATGCCCTTTAATCTGCACCTCACTTTGGCTCACACCCAAAGGCTCACCACTTGCAATCTGAATTTGCATTTTAATTAGGTCTATACCCGTAATCATTTCTGTTACAGGGTGTTCTACTTGAATCCTTGTATTCATTTCAATGAAATAAAAATGGCCCGATTCATCCACGATGAATTCGATGGTTCCAGCATTTTCATAATTTACAGTTTTTGCTGCTCTAATGGCTACTTCACCCATTGCCATTCTTAAATCTTCACTTAAAAAGGGTGATGGCGCTTCTTCCATAACCTTTTGATGTCTTCTTTGTAATGAGCAATCTCTTTCTCCGAGATGAATCACATTACCAAACTGGTCACCTAATATTTGAAACTCAATATGTCTTGGATTTTCGATATACTTTTCTAAATACATACTGCCATCACCGAAGGCACTTAAAGCTTCACTACTAGCTGCCCCAAAGGCTTCTTTAAGCTGCTCGCGATTTCTAGCAATACGCATACCACGTCCACCGCCGCCTGCTGATGCCTTAAGCATCACAGGATAGCCGATTTGCTCAGCTAACTGAATGGCTTCTTCTGTATTTTCTAGTTTGCCTTCTGAACCAGGTACGACAGGTACATCAGCTGCTATCATCATTTCTCTTGCCTTTGCCTTATCACCCATAAGTGTAATCATCTCACTACTAGGGCCAATGAATTTAATGCCACAATTGGTACAAATCTCTGCAAACTTAGCATTCTCAGATAAAAAGCCAAAGCCTGGATGCAGTGCATCACATCCTGTAAGTACTGCTGCACTAATAATGTTTTCTATATTAAGATAGCTATCTTTAGGAAGAGGACTGCCAATACATACTGCCTCATCTGCAAGCGCCACATGAAGCGCATCTTTATCTGCTGTAGAATATACAGCCACAGTTTCTATTCCCATCTCCCTGCAAGCTCTAATAATTCTTACAGCAATCTCTCCCCTATTTGCCACAAGTACTTTCTCGATCATCCTCTTATCCCTCCTAATTAACCAATAGCAAAAATGAGTTCTGCCTCACAAACCTTTTTATCACCCACATAAGCTGTTGCCTTTCCAACACCCATAGGCCCTCTTAACTTAATAATTTCACAGCACAACTTCAGCGTATCACCTGGTACAACCTTGCCTCTGAATTTAGCTTCTTTAATCCCTCCAAAGTAAGCAATCTTACCTTTAAATTCATCCTTAGATAAAAGTGCAATAGCACCCACCTGAGCTAAAGCTTCCACAATAAGCACCCCAGGCATCACCGGTTCTACAGGAAAATGCCCCTGAAAGAATGGCTCATTAATCGTCACATTCTTATAACCAACAGCACCATTCCCATCCTCAGCAATCTCAGCCTTATCCACCAGTAAAAAAGGATATCTGTGCGGAATAATCTCCATAATCTGTTTCACATCCAACATCTTCTCATCCCTCCTACTTTCTACTTCTCAATCTACTCCAACCTAAGTCTACGTTATTCAACTTCATACTTATTACATCTATCATTATTCAATCATTTCTTATTAGTAATTTATCGATATCCTTGCTACTATGTCTACGCCAACTATTACCTTGTATTTTTCCCAAGCAGATACAGTTAACTTCTTCTTTTCTCCACTACACTAGTTTGTGTGTGTGGCTACTACTAGTCTGCCTGTGGAGTAATTTGATGAAGCTCTTAGTGAAAATTTAAGGAGCTTTTAGCACTGCTGTTTGAACGCAGTGAGTTCAGTGCGTTTCTTTAATTTTTGAACTTAGAGCTTCACAAATTACGGAAGGTGCAGCTAGTAGTAGCCACACACACAAACAATCATTCTTTATTACCTCACCATAAATAATGGTTGGCCGTATTCTACCATGTCTTCATTTTGGACTAAGATTTCTACGATTTCGCCGTCTACTTCTGCTTCCACTTCGTTCATTAGTTTCATTGCTTCTATGACGCAGACAACATCGCCTTTTTTCACGTAGTCACCTACTTTTACAAAAGGTTCAGCGCCAGGTGCACTTGCACTATAGAATGTCCCTACCATAGGTGCCTTAATGCTTTTTTGAGATACTGACTTTGTATCAGCACTTACAACATGCACTGCATTCTCCTCTGTATGGCTCTCATTGCCACAACTATCATCTTGGATATTTTCGTTGCTATAGCTACCTGATTCAAATTGATATGCTGAATCAACTTGACCGTCACCTATGCCGTTTGCACTAACTACAGTAACTTCTTTTTTAAGCTTTAGCTCAAACTCATCACATTTTAATGATAAATTTGTAAGTCCTGCTTCTTTAAACGCTGATACAAGTTCCTTTACTTTATTAATTTCCATGGTTTTATTCCTCCCATTTTTTCACAATAAGAGTGGCATTATGTCCTCCGAAACCTAATGAATTACTCATCGCATAACGTACCTTTTGGCTTCTTCCTTCATTTGGTACATAATCTAAATCACAATTTTCATCTGCTACTTCATAACCAATGGTTGGTGGTATAAAGTCTTCTTCTACAGCTTTCACTATGGCTACAGCTTCTACGCTTCCTGCTGCGCCTAAAAGATGTCCCATCATAGATTTAGTTGAACTTACAGCCACTTTTGTATTTTCACCAAATACTGATTTTATTGCCTCTGTTTCATATAAATCGTTAAACTCTGTACTTGTCCCATGGGCATTAATGTAGTCTATCTCCTCTGGTTTTATGCCCGCTTCCTGTATTGCTAATGCCATAGCGCGCGCCGCACCCTCACCATTTTCTGCTGGTTTTGTAATATGATAGGCATCACCTGTTGCACCATATCCTACAATTTCACCTAAGATTCTAGCGCCTCTTTCTATAGCATGGTCTAAAGTTTCAAGAACTAAGATACCTGCACCCTCACCAAGTACGAATCCATTTCTCTCTTTATCAAAAGGAATAGACGCACGCTTTGGATCTTGTGATGTGCTAAGTGCTGTTAATGAATTAAAACCAGCAATCCCAATTGGGCAAATACAACTTTCTGTACCACCGGCAATGATGACATCATTAATACCTGCTTGCAGGTTTCTATACGCTTCTCCAATGGAATGTGTCCCTGATGCACAAGCTGTTACAACTGTACTGCATACACCTTTTGCACCTAATCTAATGGATACGTTTCCTGCTGCCATATTGACAATTGCCATAGGAACAAAAAGCGGTGAAACTCTTTTAGCCCCTTTTTGATGAAGCTTCAATACCTCTTCTTCTATCACGCCCAATGCGCCTACTCCGCTACCAATAATAACGCCTACGCGGTTTGCATCTTCTTTTGTCATATCCAAATTTGCCATTTCTACTGCCTTATGACTTGCATAAACGGCAAACTGTGAAAAGCGAGCCATTCTTTTTGCTTCGCGTCTATCTAAGTATGGTTCTGGACTAAAATCTGTTACACTCCCCGCTACACGCACTTGTATATCTTCAAGTTGCAATGCTTCAGGTAATAACTTAATACCGCAGGCACCTTCTTTTAATGAATCCCAAAATGTCTCTATTGTATTTCCTACTGGTGAAACTACACCCATTCCTGTGATAACTACTCGCTTGTTCATTTTATTTCTCCTTTACATTGCCATTCCACCATCAACTCTTAGCACTTCACCTGTCACATAACTTGATAAATCACTGGCTAAAAATAGGGCAGCTTTTGCGACTTCTTCAGTTTTGCCAAATCGTTTCATAGGTATACTGCCCGTTACAGTTTCCTTTACAGTGTCACTTAGAACATCTGTCATCTCTGTCTGAATGAATCCTGGTGCAATAGCATTAATACGGATATTTCTACTTGCAAATTCTTTTGCTACAGATTTGGTAAAGCCAATGAGTCCAGCCTTTGACGCTGCATAATTGCTTTGGCCCACATTACCCATAAGCCCCACTACAGATGTCATATTAATGATGCTACCACCTGTTTTGAGCATGGCTCTTGAAGCTTCTTTAGTACAATTAAATGCACCTTTTAAATTCACTTCAAGGACGCGGTCAAATTCCTCTTCCTTCATGCGAAGCAGCAGCATATCCTTGGTAATTCCTGCATTATTTACTAAAATATCAAGTTTACCAAATGCCTTTACAGTCTCACTAATCATAGCTTTTGCTTCTTCACTCTTTGAAACATCACAGCGAATTGCCTTCGCCTTAACGCCCATTGCTTTAATTTCTTCTACTAATTTTTTTGCCTCTAACTGGCTGCCTTCACTTGTATAGTTGACAACAATATCAGCACCTTGCTCTGCAAAACATAAACTAATCGCTCGGCCGATGCCACGTACACCGCCAGTAATGAGTGCTACCTTACCTTTAAGCATGAGTGACACCTACTTTCTCTATCACATTTTGCAGTGTCTCTAAATTTTCTATATTATAAACGTCTACCGTTTGATTAATTTTCTTAACTAAACCACTTAAAGTGCACTTAGGACCTACTTCAATAAATGTATCAAAACCTTGTGCTACAAGGTTCATGATACTCTCTCTAAAGCGTACTCCCTTAATGACTTGTAGTGGAATATTTTCTTTAACTTCTTTAGCATTCATAAACTGAGCTGTGACATTGCTTACAATTGGACAAGTCGGTTCATTAAATGTAAGGTCATCTAATTTCTTAGCAAGTTCCTTAGCCGCCTGCTCCATCAGTAAACTATGAAATGCCCCACTCACCTTTAAAGGAATAACGCGTTTAGCGCCTGCTTCTTTTAAAGCAATAGCTGCTTCTTCTAGTGCCTCTTTGGTACCTGCAATGGTAACTTGGCCTTCGCAATTGTCATTTGCCACACTTACCCATGAGCCCAACCTTTGACTCACAACCTCACAGATTTCATCAACCTGCATCCTCTTCATTCCTATAACGGCATACATGCCTCCAGGATACCTTATAGCACATTCCTCCATGAGCTTAGCACGTTCTTCGACTAAAGCTAATGTTTCTTCAAAGCCTAAAACACCACTTGCCACAATCGCATCATATTCTCCAAGACTAAACCCTAGTACACAAGAAGGTTTAATTCCCCCCGCTTCTAAGGCCTTATAGATTCCATAGTTGGTAGTAAATAAGGCAGCTTGTGTATAACGTGTTTGATTAATAAGTTCATTTTTATTTTCAAAGCAAACTTCTTTTAAATTCCAATCTAATAATTCATCTGCCTGATCAAATATTTGCTTTGTCTCTGTATAATAATTGTATAATTCCAGTCCCATTCCAGCATGCTGTGCACCCTGTCCAGGAAATAATATTGCCACCTTCATTTTGCCTAACCTCCTAAGTATCTTCATGTATTTTCTTGTATCTCTTCTTGTCCCCACTCAGTTATCTCTATGCAGACTATATTGCCACTTCTCTCATTAACTTTTCATTTTTCGCTTTTAATTTTTAATCTTTAGCTTTTAATCTTTAATCTTTAATTTTTTGCTCTTTGCTTCTGGCGTCTAAGCATCTTTTAATGCATAAGCTCTTTTGCCTTCCCGACGATATCTTCAATAATTTCTTTAGCTGTCTCTTCTTTTTTCACCATACCTGCGATTTGTCCTGCAAGTACAGAGCCATTATTCACATCGCCTTCAATAGCTGCTCTTCTTAAAGCACCTACACCTAACTTATTTAATTCTTCCTGATTAGCACCTGCTTTTTCAAGTTTATCAAAGGCTCTTGTTAATTGATTTCTAAGACTTCTTACAGGATGTCCTGTTGAACGCCCCGTAACAACTGCATCAATGTCACTTGCTTTAATAACTCTTTGCTTATAGCTCTCTGGAATCTGACATTCCTTAGCTACTAAAAATCTTGTACCAATCTGCACGCCCTTTGCACCTAACATGAAAGCTGCTGCCATGCCGCGCCCATCAGCAATGCCACCTGCTGCAATTACAGGAATACTTACGGCATCAACTACCTGTGGTACAAGTGTCATCGTTGTAAGTTCACCAATATGTCCACCAGATTCACAGCCTTCTGCAATGACTGCATCTGCGCCACTTCTTTCCATGCGTTTTGCCAACGCTACTGAAGGTACGACTGGTATAACTTTAATGCCTGCAGCTTTGAGCACTTCCATATACTTGCCAGGATTTCCTGCGCCCGTTGTCACAACAGCTACCTCTTCTTCAAGAATAACTTGCATAACTTCTTCCACATAAGGACTAAGCAACATAACATTCACGCCAAAAGGCTTATCTGTAAGCTTTTTACATGCTCTAATTTCTTCTCTTACCCACTCACTTGGGGCATGCCCTGCAGCAATAATGCCTAAGCCACCGGCATTAGACACTGCTGCTGCTATAGAATGCGTTGCAATCCAAGCCATTCCCCCTTGGAAGATTGGATAAGTAATATCTAGTAAGTCGCAGATTGTTTTCACTACTGACTCCCCCTTTTTTATGCTTGGTTTTCACTAATATAATCCATCGCATCTTGTACTGTTTTAATTTTATCTAAATCTTCATTATCGATTGATACATTAAACTCTTCTTCAATTCCCATAACAACTTCAAATAAATCTAATGAATCTGCACCTAGGTCTTTTGTAAAGCTTGCTTCTGGTTTAACTTCACTTACCTCTACACCTAATTTTTCTGCAATAATTTCTTGTAATCTTTCTAACATTTTTATGTCCTCCTAAAGTTAATTTTCAGTTTTTAATAATTTAGTTTCATTTATTGTGTATTACCACTTAATAAGCATCGTGCCCCAAGTAAGTCCTGCACCAAAGCCTGAGAGAATGATTAAATCTCCTGGTTCAAATAATTCACTTGCTTCATAGAGTGCCATAGGAATACTTGCTGCTGATGTGTTGCCATATTCTGAAAGGTTCTTAAAAAAGCAGTCCTTAGGCATATCTAATTTACGCGCAACGCTATCCATGATACGGCTATTGGCTTGATGCAAGATATACCACCTTACATCGCTACTTGTAAGTGCCTGTGTATCTAGTAAACTTTTGATGCTCTCTGGTACCTTGGTTGTCGCAAAGGCATATACTGTCTTACCATTCATCCCAATTACCCTCGGCGCTACTTCACCTTCATAGAAGGTCTTATCGCCTTCTCCTGTAGGTAAGGTAATTTCATCAGCTCCCTTAGGGTCACATCCTGTTTGAATGGCTAAAACTTGATTTTCATCACTTACCTTATACACGGCAGCACCCGCCCCATCTGCAAATAAAACACAGGTTCCGCGGTCTTGCCAGTCGACTACTCGGCTTAGCACCTCCGCACCTATGACAAGGGCATTTTTATACGTGCCTTTTTCAATCATGCTAACTGCTACATCTGATGCCACAATAAACCCACTACATGCTGCAGTAATATCAAAGCACATTGCCTTTGTGGCACCTATAATTTGTGCTACCTTGCATGCTGTACTTGGCATTGTGGCATCTGGTGAAACTGTCGCCACAATGATTAGCTCTATTTCTTCTGTCATTAAGCCCGCCTGCTGCACAGCTTCCTTAGCGGCTTCACTTGCTAATTGCGTCGTCGTCTCTGTCACTGCCACATGTCTTCTTTCAATACCAGTACGTGACTTAATCCATTCATCATTGGTATCTACCATTTGACTAAGGTCTGCATTGGTTAATACTTTGCTTGGAACAGATTTCCCAAGGCCTGCAATTTTAATGCCCATTTCTTTTCACCTCTTTACATTTGGTTTAACTCTCTATGACTTAATATTTCTCATAAGTTTCTTTCACAAAATGATTAAGTGCACTTAATGCTTGGATTAGGACATCTACTTGGTCTTCTTCAATGTCCGCTAACATTTTCTTAATCATCACATGGTGAAAACGACTATGTAATTTATAAGCAATAATTCCTTTTCTTTTAAGAACGATTTTTACAATACGTCTATCATCTTCTTGCCGCATTCTATCTACATATTCTTTTTTCACCAAACGATTAACCATCGTTGTCAGTGTTCCTACTGTAACCCCCAACTTTTTAGCAATCTCTGTCATGGTGCCACCATTAAGACCTATAGCTTCAATAGCATGCAATTCACTAATGGTTAAATCATTCATGGGACCTCTGCTTAACGCATTTCTTTCAATGGCTGTAATCTTATTAAAAGAGTCTACCAACAGCTCATTGATGACCTCCTCCCCACGCTTCAACCTCACACCTCCTAATTTGGAATATTTTTTACTTTTAACCTCAAACCTTTCTAGGTTCAAAGTATATTGGGAAATCATCTAGTTGTCAATGTATTTTCTTAAAGTTTACTGACTTTTTAATACTATTGACAAAACTCTAAAGCACGCCTATACTTTGAATATCAAACCTTTCGCTTTGATTTTCAAAGTATTATTTTTAGAAAAATTTTCTTGTGAGAAAGGACATAAACTTTTATAGTTTTATGTATAGGTAAAAATATGAAACATTCTTTAAATATTAATGGTCTTATACCCAAATTTCCTATTATTCAAGGTGGTATGGGTGTAGGCATTTCTCTTCACAGCCTTGCCGGACATGTTGCAAAAGCAGGTGGGATTGGTATCATTTCCTCTGCGCAAATCGGCTACCGTGCCGCCAACTTTCTAACGAATACCCTTAATGCCAACTTAACTGCACTCAAAGAAGAACTTACAAAAGCCAGAGCCATTGCCCCGCAAGGCATCATTGGGGTAAACATTATGGTTGCCCTTAGTCACTATGAAGAAATGGTTAAACAAGCTATTGCTGCTGGTGCTGACCTCATTATTTCTGGTGCTGGACTTCCTGTAAATCTTCCGCTCTATGCCAAAAGAGGTGAAGAGGTATGTAAGGCTAGCTTAAGTAAGAAGGTTAAACTTGCACCTATTGTTTCTTCTGGTAAAGCTGCTAAAGTCATCTGTAAACTTTGGGATCGTAAACATCAAGTTGCTCCAGATATGTTAGTTGTAGAAGGGCCTTTAGCTGGTGGACACCTTGGTTTTTCTGTCAACGAAATCGAAGAAAATCCTAATGTACTAGATATTATGGAAGATGTAAAAGCCGTTGCTACTGAATATGGCGAGAAATACAATAAATACATTCCCGTTGTTGTAGCTGGTGGCTTTTATTCAGGTCATGACATTGCCCATGCCCTAGAAAAAGGTGCTGATGGGGTACAAATGGCGACACGTTTTGTAACAACTTATGAATGTGATGCCCCCCTTGCCTATAAAGAGGCTTATATTAATGCGACAGCTGATAATATTGGCATCATAAAAAGCCCTGTAGGCATGCCTGGCAGAGCTATTTACAATCCTTTTATTAAAAACGTACCTGGCAACAAAGCTTGCTATTACCACTGTCTTGAAAAATGTAGTGTTACCGATATTCCATACTGTATCTCCACTGCCCTCATTTCTGCGGCTAAAGGTGATGTCGATAACGCTCTCCTCTTCTGCGGTAGTAATGCCTACCGTGCACAAAAGTTAGAACATGTCCAAGACATTTTCAGCGAATTAGAAGCCGCTATTAAATAATAAACAAGAAGGAAACCCTTTCCAAATAAGGGTTTCCTTCTTGTTTATTTTAACTTTAGCTGATTTCAACCATATCTAACTTAAAAAACTGCTTTATCTCATTCTTTAAATTAACAAACTCTAATTCATTAATATCATTTGATTTATTTTTAAATGACGTATCAATTTTTGAAATAATAGAGGCCGGAGATGCTGACATTAAATATACTTGTTCTGCAATAATCATAGCCTCTTCTATATCATGCGTTACAAACACTATTGTATATTTATGTTCTTTCCATAACTTCAAAATCAATCGCTGCATTTCCCTACGAAGTTTCGGATCCAAAGCCGCAAAAGGTTCATCCATTAATATTAACTTAGGCTCTAATACTAATGTTCTTGCTAAAGCTACACGTTGTTGCATTCCTCCCGAGAGTTCATTCGCATAGTACTTTTCAAAACCTTTTAAACCTACTGCTTCTATGTACTCCTTAACTATCTGTTTTCTTTTATACTTAGGAACCTTTTTTATTTTTAATCCATATTCGATATTTTCTTCTACATTTAACCAACTAAATAGTACAGGTTGTTGAAATATAAATCCTCTTTCACCTTTACGATTATCATCACTTATTCCTCTAAGAATCATACTCCCTTGAAAAGATTTTTCTAAACCTGCTATTATATTTAATAGTGTAGATTTACCACATCCACTAGGTCCTAATAAAGCTATTATCTCTCCCTTATTGACAGATAATGAAATACTCTTTAACACCTTTAACTCCGTATTCAAATATGTATTATATGTTAGGCTAATATCTTTTAATTCTAAAAGAGGTCTATTCACTAATTCTCCCCCTCCCATTTAGAGGATAAAACATTGAACATACTCTAACCAGCAAGAAATCAGTTAACTTTCCACATATAGCAATAATCACCATTGTTACTAATATCATATCTACATGTCCTAACATTCTTGCATCACTCATTATAGCGCCTAATCCTTTAGTTACACCAGTTATCTCACCTAGTACTAAATAAGCCCACGTAACACCCATCCCTGTTCTTAGTCCTACTAAAACATTCGGGAATGCTGCTGGAAAAATAATCGTTGTAAACAGTTTAAATCTATTAGCTCCTAACATATGCCCTGCTCGAATTAATAATGGTGAAATATTACTTGCACCTTCTTGGGTGTTTATATAGATTGGGAAAAATGCTGCTAATGCCATTAGAAATATAGTATTTTTTTCACCAATTCCAAACCATACTATGGAAATAGGTAACCATCCAATCCCAGGAATTGCCTTAATTGCATTAATCATTGGATCAACTAAACGTTTTATAATCCTAACTCGTCCTGAACAAAATCCTAACGTTATTCCACAAAATGCTGCTATAAAAAATCCTATACACACTCTACATAAACTAGCCCATAGATTTTCCATTAATTTTCCTGAATATGAGTTTTCTTGATATATTCCGCATATAAAATCCAAGCCTACTCGTCCTAACTTAATTGGTGAAGGCATCTTATACGTAGGGATACTTCCAAATTTTACAACTAAGCTCCATACAACAAATAATATTACAGGAATAATCAAACCTACCCAATCTATATGAAATTTTTTTGAATCTTTATTAAAAGATATCCTTTTCATATTACTATTCCTTCTTTGATTCCTCTAAAAATGTTAAATCGAATAATTCCTCAATATCAGGGAGATTATCTATAATTCCCATCTCCAACATATATTGTGCTAGATTCTTAGTATGTTCAATATATTCCTGGTCAATATCCCAACATAATTCTATATTCTCTGCTGATATATCTAATACATCCTTATCTGTTCCAAATTCAGTAGATTTTTGTAACCATATTTCTTTATTATTATTTAAATATTGAGTTGCTTCTACATGGGCATTAACTATTTCTTGTATTTTCTCTGGATTATTTTGTATCATATCCTCTGTTGTAATCATTGCACCATTTATAGTACTTATTCCTTCATCAAAATATGGATAACTTAAAATCTTGCCATACCCTTCTTTTACTGCCTGTGACGGATATGGTTCTCCACTACAAAATGCATCAATAGTTCCATTTGCCAAAGCTTGTCCCATATCAAAAAAGTCGATACGTCTAAGCTCTACATCTGTATCTGCATTAATTCCATTTCGCTTTAAAACATCTAAGAGTAATGCATGATGCATTGTACCTGGTACATAGGCTATCTTCTTTCCAATTAAGTCACTTTCACTATTTATCCCTGAATTGTTTCCTACTACAAAGGCTGAACATTTGTTGCATAGGCTACTTACTATTTTAATAGGTTCTCCATTAGCCGCTGCTGTAATAGCTGTTACTAATGTCGTCCCGCACAAATCTAAGCTTCCTGATAATAACGCTGTTTTTTGATCACCGGGATTAGTAAATGGTAACACCTCCACTTGATACTTTTCATCCATATATTGATCATAAAAAAATGGTTGGATAGTTTGTGCAGTTTTCCATGTTCCTACTTTAATATTGGTTGAATGATTTTGCATAGTTTCTGCTTCCCCATTACAACCTACAATTAAACAACTACACATAAAAAATGTTATTATCTTAACTATGCGTTTTCTCATACATTCTCCCTCTATCTAGCTTTTTGACATAATTCATACCCATTTCGTTCAAACCAAGCCTTAGCTACTACTGCATCAAACTCATTCCATTTATTTTTAAAGCAATCACACCCTTGTCTAGGTACTGATCCTGTTTCAATAACAGCTACATTTGCCCCATATTTAATAGCTAACTCACTTGCTGGATGTACACAGATATCAGGCACATGATATCCTCCTGCTAACCTTGTAATGGCTATAATCTGTGCCAATCTCTTCTCCGAAATTTGAGGGTATTTACCAAGTGGCGTTCCTTCTACTGGTATCCTCGCCATTGCACCAGATACTATCGCATTATGCTCAATAGCTGATAAACATATATCTGCAATTTCTTCATTGCTATGTTCTACCCCTATAGGTTCCACCAAATATACTAACTTTAATGGTGAATTCTTAATAGCACGTAGTGTATTTAATCTATCCTTAGGATCAAATCGTGTATCTTTCCCTTCTCCCATTCTTAATGAATGATAGATAAAATCAACACCTATTTCATGTAGCTTCAATGCTTTTTCATCATCAAATTCACCTACATTTAATCCTATTTCATACTCTCCCACAACTTCTTTTCTAATTTTCTTTATTAACTCACCTAAAATGTCCAAACTATAAAACTCTGTTGTTCTTAATACAATCCATCTTGTGCCATCACTTACATATGCGGCTACTTCCTCAATAATTTCTTCATCACTAAATTCTCTACTTGCCTTTACAAGTCCCCATGCTTCTCCTAATGAGCAAAAATCACAATTCATCTCACAAGGCTTATAATCTACCCCCATAGCTCCCCATAAATAAGCTGCTCCTTTAGTAACAACTTGTGCCACTTCATAAGCTGCTTTACCAAGTTCTTCACATACTGATGTCTCTGGATTAATACTTAATAATCTAATAATAGTTTCCCTATCTATCTTTTCACCTCTTAATGCCTTGATTTTAGTACTTTGTATTAAATCTAATACATCCATCTGCTTTCTCTCCTTATTATAATCTCTATAAATCCATTTACTTTCTTCTCCTTTAGTCCCGCTAATATAACTACTCACCTCTCCTAACCTCTCTTGGTCTAAGGAGTAATGCATCCACTTACCTTCTCTTCTACTATTCACTAACTTACAGTCACAGAGAATCTTCATATGATGCGATAATGTGGGTTGTGTAATATTAAACTTATCCAACAAACGACATGCACACTGTTCGCCGCCTTCTAAAATCTTAATAATTTTTAACCGATTAACATCTGATAAAGCTTTGAAAACTAATGCAATATCTGTTTCTTTCCTATCCATATTCGGCTCCTTTTGGGTCTTTATATATTCATGTACTTCTCTAAGGAACTTCTTTTCTCCATAAGTACTGTATTTCTCCATTTACCATCTTTATCTTTGCCTATCATTTCTCGATACCCAACTTCTCTAAATCCACATTTTTTATGTAATCTAATACTTGCTTCATTATCTTGCATAATACCAGACTGAAGCATCCAAATGCCATGCGCTTCTGATTGTACTATCATATGCTGTAGTAACTTAGTTCCTACTTCCTTATTTTGATAATCTGCATCTATATAAATGCTCACTTCCGCAACGCCTGCATATACACACCTACTAGATACATTTGATAGCGCAATCCAACCAATAACTTTATTATCATATATAGCAACATAACGACAATTACTTATATGTGATTGGTCCCATTGTTCATAACTTGGTATACATGTTTGGAACGTTGCCTTATTGGTTTCAATTCCTTCTTTATAGATTCTAGCAACATCTTCCCAATCATACTCAGTCATATTCCTGATTACAACTTCCATTCAATTCACCTCCTACACCTATCTAATCTCATTCTCCCTGCTTAATTATATATAGAGAAAAGTGATGGCCTTGGTATCTCCACAACTAACTTAAACTCTTCATATATTTGCATAAGTTTTTGCGCTACCTCTTTGTAATCTTTTCCTTCTACTATGACATATCCTGTTCTTTTAGTAGTATTTATGTTCTCATCAATATAATCACCTACATGATTATAAATTCTTACCTCTTTTACATCTTCTTTGTTCTTATAATCATCTTCTGTTGCTATTTCTACTACTTTGCCTTCCTTTGTAGGTAACGCCACAAAACCAACAAACTTCTGCCCATCTACTGATTCTCTATGAAATTCTCCTGTACACTGAATCTCTATAAATGCATCATATAAATTTACACCATATGCGTATTTAATAGTATTTCCAATAAGATCCCCTCCACCAATACGCGTAGCGATTTCACCAAAAATGCATTCATCTTCTTCTGTAATGAAAACTTCCAAATGGCATATACTTGTTTCTACACCTAATGCACTAATAGCTTTCTCATTAACCTTCTTTATCTTACTTATAGTCGCATTATCATCGTATGTACTTGGGAAAGTTATTGATGCTACTGGTTTTTGTCCCTTAATTGTTTGGATACAGTTTGCGAGATATTTAGATACTGAGGAAAATACAACTTCTCCATTAATAACAATGGAATCACAATGATATTCTTCGCCTTTAATATATGACTCTATAATAAAATTCTGACTGACATCTACTAAGTTAATTACCTCTTGTAATTCATCTTCATTATGAATAAGGAATGTATTTTGTGTAGCTGCACCATTTCTTGGCTTTATTACTACAGGATATTCATTTTTCTCAATAAATCTATTAATGCTCTCTAAACTTTCAATGCATTCAACATTTGCCGTCTTGATACCAGCTTCTGACATAACCTTTTTCATCAAGAACTTATCCCTTGATTTCTTACATACCATTTCCTTTAAACCTGGTATATGAAACTTTTCTCTTAGATAGCCACATACCTCCACTACCCATTCATGATTAGCATATAATGCATGAATAGTATTGTTTTTTTGTATCTCTTCGATCACGGTTGACATCTCTACAGGGTCAGTTGAATCCTCTACCAATATTACATCATCAAAATAGCTTTTTAACTCTTCCATCTCGCAGCTAAAACTAGTTTCTATAATAAGAATTTTAAAGAAGTTAGTGTACCTTTTACTTGCCTTAATTACCTCACCAAAATATCCAACGAACACTAAGCTTTCCAATGTCTTCACTCCTTTTATGAAGTATTATGCTTTTCTTCCAGTTACTACATAGTAACCTATTTCATCTTCTAAGAATTTAGCCGCAAATGGATTCTTTTCTTCAAATTGTTTTACTTGCTCTTGTGCTTCTATGTTATCTTCTAAAAGTTCCTTATATCGTCTATTCTTCTCAAAAGAATAATCATATGTTTGAATATCTTTAAAAGAGTGTTTTTTCATATATTCCATATTTTCATCCATTGTAATACTTCCAGCTCTACATCCACTTACTAGTCCTAAATCTTCTCTAATTTCTTCTGGCACTGGCTTAAGTGAAATGAAATCTGTATATACAAATATTCCACCTGGTGCTAATACTCTTTCTATTTCACTCATAACCTTTTCTCTGTCTCTTACTAAATTAAGTACACACTCTGTATAAATAAAATCAAATTGTTCATCCATATAAGGAAGTTCATTAACATCTGCCACAAAAAAGCCTATTTTCTTCTTAATCTCTAATGGTAACGTTTTACTTCCTTCTTTAGCACGTTCAATCATCTTATCACTAAAATCTACACCCATAAATAACTCACCTTGCGTATACTCATTCACAATACGCATTAATGTTGTCCCCATGCCACAGCCAATATCAAGAATTCTCTTTTTATCACTTCCCATAAGGATTTTAACGATTTCTTCTGTTGGACCATTTGGTGAAAATTTATCAACATCCTTAGTATAAGGTCCCATTCCTTCAGCAGCTGAATTATAGAAATCCTTGATTGTTTGGCTTTTTTTATCTAACTTTTTCTTTTCTCCACTACAACAACAGCATTCATTCTCTGACATCTTAATCCCTCCATTTATATCTATTAAATTTATATACTATACTCTTGATTAACATCCTGTTCTGTAACACTTCTATAGAATACGCCGAATGTACCTATACCTAAAATCCAAACAGCTACTACAAAATAAAATGTAAATTCTACATTTATATAATCTACAAGTGCACCTAAAACTAATGGTCCTATGACTGCGCCTAGGCTAGTTGCAGAGCCTAAAAATCCCATTGTCTCACCCATACCTTCTTCTCTCCCCATAATAGTTGCTAGAGCTGATGATGCACATAGTAAGACGGCTGATGCAATGGACAATATAACAAACATAGTAACAATCCCTATAAAATTATCAGTGAATCTTAATAGCAATACTATAGTAGATGTCACAAGACCTGATACTATAATTAATTTTTTCTTTTGTACACGCTCTACCATCGTGGCTATTATAACCTGACTTCCACCTATTATAAGATTATTAATAGTCAATAAAATTCCAATCACTGTTACATCCATCTCTAATTTAGTTAAAAACATAGCATAAAATGAAACAGTAAATACTGACAATATAGCACTAATTACATTAATAATTCCTAGTCCAATAAGCTTTTTATTAACAAATTTTTTTGTTTTTCTTTCAACTAAATTATTATCATCTTTTTCTTCAGTATCTAGTTGAGTGGTTGGTAGAAAACCTACTATAACTAGGGAAATTAATGAAACTATCAACAAAGATGAAAATGCCATTTGATAGCCATAATTCTTAGAAATTAGTCCGCCAATTGTAGGGCCTATACCATTAGCAATAAATATTACTGTATTATAGACTCCCATATACTTACTTTCTTGTCCTTTTGGACTTATTTTTCCTATATAGGCCATAACCATAGGTAACATCATAGCGGATGCCATTCCATGAAATAGTCGTGCTATAAATAACACTATGTAATTTGATGCGCAGACATAAAGTACTGCTATAATCGGATATAATATCAAGCTATATCTTAATATAGCCTTAGGTCCTTTTTTATCAGCTAGTTTTCCTATATATGTTCCCATTAATATTCTAACTGAATAAAATCCACTAAATAATAATCCAACTTCTACACCCGTGGCTCCTAGCGTTTGTGCATATGGAGTTAATAGTGGTGCTACTATTCCCGTCCCTATGACTAATATAAATACTGCTATACAAACTAATGATAAGTTCTTTTTCATTGGTATCCCTCATTTCTATATAGCTTTAAAATAGCTTTAAACAATCTGGATTTGAAGTTTTTCTATGTATTCTTCTGCTATCTTTCTAGCATTCTCCTCATCATAGGCTATAACATAACCTAATCTATTAAAGTTATTAGTTGTTCGTTCTACATACTCACCATTTTCAACGGTTAGACTTACATCTTCTATATTCTTCTCGGATATTTCGTTATCATTAATTTGTACAACTCCACTCTTATTTGCTATGGCATATGCAATTGCTGCTGAATTTGCTGAAATTGGGTAAACTTGATTATCCTCCAAATTACCACGCATAGCTATGCTTAACGCTATTTCTCTCATAGCTAATCCTGTTACAGCTCTTACAAGTTCATCTATATGGTCTCCTCCAGGTCTTCCATTTACCTCTATTACTTTAGGCCCATCTATAGTGAGCTTAATTTCTGTATGTGTTACACCATAGTCAATATCTAGTGCAGTTAATGCAGCTTTAGTAATTGTTTCAATAGCCTCTCGTTCTGTCTTATCTAATATAGCCGGAACCATATGTCCAATCTCTATACAATCAAATGTCTTCTTGCTCGTAATCGCTACAATAGTATGTACATTATTTATAGTATAAGACTCTACACTATACTCTAATCCTTCTAAATATTCTTCTACTATAATCTCTTCGTCTAACTTTTGACCTATGAAGTTAGAACCTGTATGTTCTATGCATTCTACTGCATCGATTAATTCTTGCATATCTTTACATATAAAAACGGATTTGCTGCCTGATTCATTAGAAGGCTTTACTACTATTGGAAATTCAATTTGATTTATTACTGATAATACTTCCCTTACAGACTTTATAACTACATATTTTGCTGATGGCGTATTATTCTCCTTAAATTTTTCTTTTGCTCTTATCTTATGCCTACAATTTTCAGCTGCTTCTAATTTAAGTCCCCAATATTTAATATGGCATTCCTCTGCTAGCTGTGCGACAACTGGTATATAATATTCATTAAGAGTAAAAATACGTCTTACATCAAATTTTTCACATAGTTGTTTTGTAAGATTTATTACCTCTTCTACATTTGACTGCTCTACTTCATATGGGAAATCTATTGCAATCAATTCATCCATATCTATATTTTGTTTTATATAAACAATCTGATATCCCATATTATGAATTAATGAAATTTCACTTTCTCTTAAATGAGTTTGTACAACAATCACTACTGATTTTTTATATACTACATCTTGTCTTAGCAACATCTTCCCCCATTTCTTTTACCACCTTGTTCTAATAACTTTGTTATCTTCTGCCCCTTCATAGCTGCAACAATCGCCATAACACATCCAATTTCTTGTACTGATATATCAAGTTGCTTTGCGTTCATAACGGCTTGTTTAACTGCATCAGCATCTTCGAAAGACGTCACAGTAGCTAATGCTACCAACCCCTTTTCCCTTTCAGTTAATACTTGTGTTTCAAACACTCTTTTACTAAATTCATTAAAAGCCTCGTTAATTTCTGGTACTTGATTAATCATTTTTTTCCTCCTAAACTCCCTTAAAATATTTACACTTATTGTGCCTACATACATCATTGTATTTACTTTGCCAACAAGGTTTCATCTCATGTTCATACAATGGAAAACTTACATTTAAATATGTATTTGCTACTTCAATACTTTTCTCTAAAACACGCCTTACTGATGCAGTACAACATCTAGGCCCGCCCTGATCTGCTACACTTAAAAGTCCTTCTGCTGTAGCTATATTTGCAATGTTTCTTTCTTCGTCACTCATAGGAGTAGACTTATTGATAATTGCAAAAGCTACCCCTAAACCTACTGCTGCTCCGCAATTTCCATAGTAACCACACCACCCACCAGGTATCTTGAGTGCTCTATCTATTCCCTCATATACATCATTATCAGTTATCTTGCCAGTTAAGTTTTTATAGGCAATTAGAAAGGCTGCTGTTGTTAGGGGATGTGGTGAGTTCCCACATATACCACATTCAACAAATAGCATTTCAGCTATCTCACAAGGATTTTTTTGGCTTATAAGAGGAACCATTTTATACAGTTTATTTATTACACTCTTAGAAGCACACGTATTGCAATAATAATGACCATTCTCACACTGTATATACGTCTTTTCCTCAACACCACATTCTGTGCATTTGGCAAATACTAAATGGTCACTATGCTTTAATTCCCCATTACATTTCAAACATTTTCCTATTATCATATTAGACTCCTTTAATGTTCAATCTTTAAAGCGCTTTAATATAGATAACCATCTATTATATATATAATTATCTATATTATATATATAATTTTACAAATTGCAAATATTTATTTTATTATTTTATCTTTTTCTTGAAAAATATATTTTCTACCTTTTATATCTATTTATTAGCGTAGTTATTTATGTACAAGCATATTATACTTATATCAAATCTTAAATTTATGTCTCGCTTTTTTATATTTCACTGTTTCATTCATATATAGATTTCACATTTATAAATTTTAGTTATTCACAGTTTCTAGTCATGTGAAATCATTGAGAGAAACCTATATACCTATATGTATAGTTCAAGTTTTTAGTTGGTTTCTCTATAGATTGATTCTATACACTACTTAAATAGGAGGAATTTATGATTAATTTAATGGATTTACAAGGTGAATGGCAATTTGCTCTAGACCCTAATAAACAAGGGATGCCTCAGAATTTCTCGGACACAATTATACTTCCTAACACCACTTCACATGCCCAAAAAGGCCCTATTAATGAAGAAATTAAAACAGGTAGCCTTACAGATGAATATGCCTTCTTGGGCTGGGCATGGTTTAGACGTGAGCTTACTATTTCTGATGCCACAAATAATTCGCAGATTTTCCTTTTCTTAGAACGTACACGTATCACTAAACTTTGGATAGATGATACATATATTGGGTGTCAAAATAGTTTATGTACACCTCATCTTTATGATGTTACCCATGCACTTTCTCCAGGAAAACATACACTTACTATCTGCGTGGATAACACTGATTATCCTACTAAAGGCGGCCACCTTACTTCTGAAGATACCCAGACCAACTGGAATGGAATCACAGGTAAGATTGAACTACGCTTTTTTAGTGACTGTTTCTTAAAGGACATTATGGTTTTCCCTAACGTTGCCAATAAAACTATTACAATCAAAGGAAAATTAGAAAGCTGCGCCCCTACTAATCTTCTTGTGGAAGCACGTAGCTTCAACAGTGATTTTACGCATCATGCCAAACCTATGATTTATACCCTCCAAGGCAAGGCATTTGAAATCACTTATGCCTTAGGGGCAGAAGCACTTCTCTGGGATGAACATCATCCTAACCTTTATAAACTTTCACTCAAATGCTTCTCAGGGGAACAATTATTAGATCAGCATACTCTCTCTTTTGGGCTTCGTGAATTCAAAGGCTCAGAAGATAAATTTATCATCAATGGCCGTCCTACCTTCTTACGCGGTAAGCATGATGGACTCATCTTTCCTCTTACAGGTTTTGCACCTACAGATCTTACCACTTGGCTTCATGTACTTAGTACCGCTAAAGCTTATGGCATTAATCATTATCGCTTTCATACCTGCTGTCCACCAGAAGCGGCCTTTGAGGCAGCAGACCGTTTAGGGATTTACATGCAGCCTGAACTGCCTTTCTGGGGCACGATTACAGAGGAAGGCGAAGAAAATCACAATCAAGCTGAACAGGATTACTTAATTAAAGAAGGCTTTAATATGCTTCGCACCTTTGGTAATCATCCTTCTTTTGTGATGATGTCTCTTGGCAATGAGCTCTGGGGTAGTCAAAAAATCTTAAATACAATTTTGGGAAAATATAAAGCCCTTGACTCTCGTCATCTTTATACACAGGGTTCTAATAACTTTCAATTTTGTCCTTGTATCTTAGAACATGATGATTTCTTCAGTGGCGTACGATTTAGTAGAGATCGCCTCTTCCGCGGATCTTATGCCATGTGTGATGCACCTCAAGGTATTTTGCAAACCATGGCGCCTGGTACTCATTACAATTTTGATGAAGCCATTTATCCCACTGAAATCATTAAATATCTGAATCAACATCAATCTATCTCTGACACCATTGCCCTTACGGATTCCAATTTAAAGAACGAGCATTCAAATAGCTGTGATGCTACAAGTATAGAAATTCAATATGGTACAGGGGTCAAAAAGGTTTCTATGGCGGAAATCAATGATGCACTCATTCCGCATATTCCTGTCATTTCTCATGAGGTTGGACAATATGAAACCTTCCCTAATTTTGATGAAATCCAAAAATATACTGGTTCTATTAAAGCCAAGAATTTCGAAGTCTTTCGTGAACGCCTTACTGAAAAAGGACTTCTTGATTTAGCGCCAGATTACTTTAAAGCATCTGGTCAATTAGCTGTAAGTTGCTATAAAGAGGAAATCGAAACAGCACTTCGCACCAAACATTTAGCTGGGTTCCAGCTTTTAGATTTACAAGACTTTAGTGGCCAGGGTACTGCCCTTGTAGGCATTTTAGATGCTTTCATGGAATCTAAAGGTTTGATTTCAGATAAGGCGTGGCGTAACTTCTGCTGCGATACTGTTTTATTAGGTGATTTTGGCAATTATATTTATGAAGCAGGCGAACTCTTTAATAGCAAAGTACATCTTGCTTATTATGGAGATAAGCCACTTAAAAGCAATCAAGTAAAATGGCAACTTACCACGCCTACTCAAGTTTTGGCAGAAGGCATACTTCCTGTTCTTGATAAAAGCTATGGTCTTTGCACCTTAGGTGAAGTTGATTTCCGTCTTCCAGAAGTAAATGTCCCAACACCTGTTACCTTTTCATTAACACTAATCAATCCGCCTCACTTAGCAAACACTAATAATACTAATAACACCATAGATGTAGATTCTCATATCATTACAAATAGCTATGACCTTATGCTTTATCCACATTTGGATTTTGAATTAACAGAAGTTATCCACGCTAACGGTCAATCACTCCACATTGTCCACACATTTGATGAAGCTAAGGAAAATTTACAACAAGGTAAGTGTGTACTTCTTCTACCACAAAATCATTTAGCAGCTAGTATCCCTGGTACTTATTGTACAGACTTCTGGTGTTATCCAATGTTTAGGTCTATTTCCGAATCAGTGGGCAAACCTATCCCTATTGGTACAATGGGTCTTCTCATCCAAAATGACCATGCGGCTTTAAAGGAATTTCCAGCTCAATATTATAGTACGCCTTGCTGGTACAATATGGTGACTCATGCGGATTGCCAGATTCTCGATACAGTCACACCTCAAATGCGTCCTATTGTTCAAATGATTGATAACTTTGAGCGTAATCATAATCTAGGCCTCTTATATGAAGCCAATGTCTTAAACGGTAAACTGCTCGTTTGTACTAGCCGTCTTGAAGAAGTTTGGTCTCATATTGAAATCAGACATTTTGCCAAATCAATTATTGATTATGGTCTTTCTTCTGATTTCAACCCTACAACTTCACTAGACCCTAGTCTACTCAGCAAATTATTCTAATACTAAAATACGCCTTAGCGAGACCTATTTAATCTCGCTAAGGCGTATTTTAACTTATTTATATTTTTAATTAACCCTTGCTAAAAATAATATAGCTGGATACATTTCAAAACCATGTATATACTCTATACTTTGGACTATCTCCCTATCCAATACCCATAGACAAGACCAATTCACTCCATACTCTAGTCCCATCTGTTTAATTGCTTCTTTCTGTACTCTTCGTAAACCTTCTAAATCATATCTTAATCCAGTCTCATCCATAGCACTTACATAGACATTTAAGGCTTGTAATGTAATGCTCACCATACTCCTTTTTTCATGAGCTTCTAACTTTTCTTTAATCTGCTCAAGCTTCTCACAAGACATAGTCCACTCTTCCTTAGCCTCATCTGTAAGTTTGCATTTTATATAAGAAATACTTTTTTTATTAGCTTCAATGCAGTAATTATATGCCCCATATCTGCATCTATAATCGGCCCAAATCTGATCGGTATTTATAGCAACCTCTTCATCTAAATTGTCCCAGTGTACTCTAATTGGTGATTTCATCATAAAACCTTTTGAGGCTCTTGCTAACGCTGGTGCTAAAATTTCATGGAAAACTTCTTCTTGAAAAGTATAAGGTGACCTTTTTAATTGCTTCATCATCCTATAGCTTTCACTAATAATTTCACTCATCCCAATGTCAATAAATTTTTTAATGGAATCTATTCCTGTTATCTTTCCTAATCTATTATCAATATAAAATTGACCTACTTCAGCATATGAATAGACTTCCT
Source organism: Clostridiales bacterium (assembly GCA_019418225.1). Classification (GTDB taxonomy): domain Bacteria; phylum Bacillota; class Clostridia; order Lachnospirales; family Cellulosilyticaceae; genus Cellulosilyticum. The sequence continues at coordinate 57,976 of DYCF01000018.1, forward strand.
CTTTTACACCTTTAACTTTTTCCAGCATCTCTTCGCCCCCCCATCAGCTTTATGCTACCGCTACAGCTTTTATCTCTTTTAATAGACTGAATTATCTCACTACTCTATTATTATATTCGGTAGTATCTAGGGTCACAATGAGGAGATTTTAACAATTTTAAAAATTTATTTTGTATTTTTTGATACCTCCCCATAGATTTCACATTTATAAATTTTAGTTATTCATGACTTTTAGTAATGTGAAATCATTGAGAGAAATCTATTTATCTACATGTATATTTCAAGGTTTTAGTTGGTTTCTCTATATAAGCCTTATAAATTTCTTTTTACCGATTCTCAGTACATCTCCCACCTTAACTGTTGTCTCTAACGTCTTTACAACTTCTTGGTTAATTCTTACCCCACCTTGTAAAATAAGGCGTCTAAACTCACTGCCACTGGCTACATATTGCTCTGCCACCAATATAGGACTTAACTGAACTAACTGCATTTCTGATGCTTCACCTAACTTCATTTCTGGAATCTGGTCTGGAATAGCCTTTTTACTAAAGGCTTCTTCGTAGTATTTCTCAGCTTCCTTGACTTCATCTGTTGTATGGTATAATCCCGTAATAATTTGAGCTAACTCAAATTTTACATCTCTAGGATTCTTACCTTCTTCAAGTGCAGTTTGAATTTCTTTAATACGGTCAGGATGCTCATCTGTAGCAAGTTCAAAATATTTGATAATAAGCGCATCTGGCACTTCCATCACCTTTTTAAACATAATATGTGCCGGCTCATTTACACCAATATAGTTACCTAGGCTCTTACTCATTTTCTCCACGCCATCAAGCCCTTCTAATATTGGCATAAATAATGCAACCTGTGCATCCTGTCCCATAGTCTTTTGAAGTGTTCTTCCAATCAGAATATTAAAGGTCTGGTCCGTTCCACCAAGTTCAATATCTGCCTCTAATGTCACCGAGTCAAAGGCTTGCATTAATGGGTAAAAGAATTCATGTACACCAATTGGAATATTGTTTTTGTAGCGGTTTTGGAAATCATCTCGTTCTAGCATACGCGCTACTGTCGTTGTTGCCGCTAATTTTAAAACATCCTCAAAGTTCAATTTACTGAGCCACTCACTATTAAAACGCACTTCTGTCTTATCTCTATCAAGCACCTTAAAAATCTGTTTTTCATAAGTCTTAGCATTTTCTAATACTTGCTCATCTGTTAATGCTTTTCTGCCCTTAGACTTACCTGTAGGGTCACCTATCTTCCCTGTAAAATCACCAATGATAATCACAGCGCGGTGTCCTAAGTCCTGCATCTGCTTGATTTTGCGAAGTACTACTGCATGCCCTAAATGAATATCTGGCGCACTAGGGTCTAAGCCTAACTTAATCACTAAAGGCTTATTCTCCTTTTCACTCTTCTCCAGCTTTTTTCTTAAGTCCTCTTCATTAACAACTGTTGCTACACCTTTAGTAATGATTTTAATTTGTTCCTCAATAGATTTTTTCATAAAATATCACCCCTTGTTTAAAATTAATTTGAAATTTTTTTACCTACGACAAAAAAGCACCTCGTCCCTTGTTTCCAAAGGACGAGGTGCTTTAGCCGCTCTCGTGTTACCACCTTAGGTTTATAGGTAGCTCACGCTACCTACCTCTTCAAGTACGCCTCCCAAATTGAGAGGTTATACTCTAGCACTATAACGTGTGCAGGAATCCGTCACAGCCTACTACATTTCTGATTCGGTGTGAAGCTCAAAGATGTATTCATAATCAGTTTGTCATGCACCTCTCATCAATTGAGTAAAAACACTCACCGGTAACTTTCTGTATGCCTTACTGACTACTACTTGTTCTTATCATAGCTTTTCTTAATCTTATACGCCGAAATATAGCTTACGCTATAAGTCTTCGTTATGTCGTTTATTAAATTAATAGTATTATATGCAGTTAATTTTAAGTTATCAACTGCTAACATCTCCTCTTTCCATTTTGATTTAATCTACTACCTTAATCCTTTCTTTTTGGCGTCTACATAACTTGCTGCTGATAAAGCCGCAATATTTCCTTCACCTGCTGACTTAATATATTGATAAGGTTTTCCTACAATATCCCCTGCTGCAAAGCAACCTGGGATACTTGTTTTCATTGTGCGATCTACCTTCACATGTTGCTCATCTAATTCAATACCTGGTAGTAATGTGCTTGGGCTGATATTAGCTCTAAGTATAAAAATACCATCAGTTTCTAGTTCAGTATCTTTTAGCACTAATTTGCTTACTTGATTTTCGCCTTCAATTTTGACAGGTCTATCATTGATAATCTCTACATTTTCTACTACTTCTACAGGTTCTTTATACATTGGTACATAATATACTTTAGCAGCTAATCCTGCTAAGAAATCTACTTCTTCTTCCTCACGTTTATCATAACCAATAACCGTTACAGTTTTTCCACGGTATAATCCCCCATCACAAGTTGCACAGTAGCTTACGCCTCTTCCAAGGAATTGTTCTTCGCCTTCAAGCATTCTACCCGCCTGCATACCTGTTGCTAAAATAACGGCTTCGGTTTCATACATCTCATTGTTGGCCATAACTACGAAATAATCACCCATCTGATAAACATTTGTAACCTTTTGCTCCGTAATCGTAATCTCCATTTGCTCCATATGTTCCCTAAATGCAGCTTGAATCTCGACACCGCTTTTAGCTGGTAGTCCTAAATAATTGTCGATTTGATGTGCCTTCTCTAATTTAGTACTAAAATTTTTATTCCCAAATATAATAAATTTCTTATTACGAATCTTAGCATTAATTGCTGCTGATAGTCCTGCTGGTCCTGTTCCAATAATAGCTATATCATATCGTTCATTCATCTTACCGCTCTCCTTCACCTTTTATTTTTCACTATTTACTTTCCCCTCTTCTGGCATTTTCAATTACCATAACTCCTAGAAGTCCAAAACTTCCTATCCAAAACAAACTAATAAGTGGTTTTGTCGTATAAATTATTATACTATCTTTTTCATGTAAATTAGTCCCCTTTGGCTGTTCTATTACTCGGTCTTCCAACATCCTAGAAAATATACTCATTGGCGCTTGTTCTTCAGCTGCTTTCATAAACTTTCCTCCCATGCCTGCTGAAGTAATACCACCTACCAACATCACTAATAGCAGCAGATGTGTCCAATAATAATACCTGTTTCTTCCTTTCAGCCCTGTTAAGATATATCCTAAAAGAGGAATCAGTACAATCCATAAAACTAATGTAAGCCCCACACTTCTATAATCAAAATATCGTGCCATAGCTACACTTATAACTGCTCCCAATACCAAAACCACACTCAATTTTTTACCAATTTTTTGACGTTCTATACCTAAAATTAATAGGCCATTAACAATCACATAACCTATAGTTAATCTATTGTAAAAGTGCATAGGAACTTGTACTTTTATAAATAAAGGGCATATGGTTCCAATTAAAATCGCATACGCATAAATACACGTCATGACTCTAAAGCATGCTATATAATCTAATGTTCTTCTTGTTAGCCCTTGCCCCTTTTGCTTCTTAAGCTGTCTAAAGCCTCTAACACCTATTATGCCTATGATACAAACTACAAATATACCTAGTATAATGAATCTTCCTCTTGCCATCTCGCCTACATAAGCGTGTACAGATGCATTTGCTAAAAGTCCACTCCTTACTAAAAATGTACCAAATGCAGCAATAATAAACGGCAAAATACACTTATCTCTTGTCCAGTTAATATTTTTTCCTTTTTCGTTGCTAAAGCTACGAAAATCACCATTTTGTTTTGCCAATTTATTTTTGTTTATATGACTATACGCACATAAAAGTAGCCATGGTACCAAAGCTATATTTTCAATAGGATCCCATGCCCAATATCCACCCCAACCTAAGGCGCGATACGCCCAGACACTCCCAGTCATAATACCAAGTCCTAGAAAAAGCATACTTTTCCTTGCCCAGTTTTTTATAACCTCCTCATAGTCTCCTCCCTCTAAACGATTCATCCCTAATGCAAACACAATCGCCATAGCAGTATAACCTATAAATACAAGTGGTGGATGTACTACCATCCAAGGATCTTGAAGAGCTTTACTTAACCCTTTTCCATCTGCCGGTATTGCATTTAATACTTTAAAAGGCCTTACAACGAAACTCATGGTAAGTATAGCTACTGTAATTCCTGCGTAAACAGGAAATGTTCTTTGATGCTTTAGGTCCTTAACATAACTTATATTTAAAACCATGTATCCCATCAGCACTAATATAAATCCCCATAATAAAAATGAACCTTCCTTCCCTGCCCATAAGGCAGAGATACAGTATATAAAAGGCAATTCCAAATTAGTGTGTTCGTAGACATATTTAAAGCTAAAGTAATGATTTACTAAATAGCATAGCATCAACATAAATGCAGTCCCTATACCTATCATGCCTAAACGCCACAATCTATAAGCTCTATCTCTACATACTTTATCCCCCTTATTTTTTGCATAACATAAACCACTTGCCCCACATGCAATAACACTTATAGCAATCAACAAATCTTCCGCTCTTAACATACTTTTCCTCCTGCTGTTTTTCTATCTTTCCTATAGATTTCACATTTATAAAATTTGATTAGTCCTAGTTTTTAGTCATGTGAAATCATTGGGAGAAACCTATTTACCTAGATATATTTCAAGTTTTTAGCTGGTTTCTCTATATTTCTTAAATAAACTTTTGAATATATTTATCTTACTTTCCGCCTTTCCTTCTCTTGCCTTCTTATTTTCCTGCATCACTTTTCTTTGCTCTTTAGTTAAGCTATGATGCACCTTACCTTGTTTTTTGTTATTATGACAGACGCTACATTTTTCAATAGGTCCTGCTTCACCTTGTATACTTTCAGGTAACTTATTATCTATTTCAAGGGTAGATTCCCACTCTGCATGAGGGCCATTGTGACAAGAAATACACTGAACCTTTCCATTCATCTCTTGGGCTGGTGAATTATTTAGATATGAATTACGATACAACTTTCCTTCATTATTTGCATATTTCTCCCCATGACATTCTTGACAATTAGGCTCTTGTAGCCAAGCTTGTCTACCTTCAGACTGGCTTTTAGCCACTTGTGCTACTCCGCCATGACAATCCTCATCGCCACAGGCAATCCCCTCTTTTTTCATCACACCGCGATAGCATTGTGTTTCTACACCTGGATGACAGCTATAGCAGACCGGATCTTGAATAGGTGACACTTCCACTTTATCTGCATGAAAAGCATGTATTGCCTCAGAAAGAGGTAATATATCTTCTTTTCCTTTTTCTCCTATTGCATTGTCTTCGTGGCAATCTGCACATTTATGACGTTCACCCTTCATTAAATCTGCGACTAAACTTGTCCCTGATAATTTATCATGAGCTTTTAAAATATTAAGGTCTGTATTATTTTCACCATGACAGATGCCACAATCCATTTCATCAGAAACTGGAACTACAATTTTATCTGTCATTGCTAATTCTTTACCTGTCTTAGTATCTGTTACTGTTACCTTAACGAGCTGATACGGATTACGTACTTTACTGCCATCGTTATATGGGGTAACGGGTACAGCAGTAGCCTCAAAGTACCTTTGATCTTCAGATAATTTCATCTCACCTGCTAAACCATTTCCCGTTATGCCTATGTTAGTTGATACATTATATCCATAGTCCTTAGCATATTGCCAGAAGTTGCTTTTACCTACAGATGTCGTATTATCAATCATTTCATAACTCACCTTAATGCCATCAGTTACTAACCTATTCTTAGTCTGTCCTTTTTCAAAAACCTGTACACGAATATTATTAGCTGGTGGTAAAATCATAAAACTTGAATAATCCTGCTGTATACAGTGCATGCCTAAATCATTGGCGCCTAATAGCACATATTCTTTGGAATCATTCACTGCGGTAGCTCTTACCCCTTCTCCCATTGCTATATAAATACTTACTATGCATGCAAGTACTATGCCTATACGTTTGATGATATTTCTCATTGATGTCACAATCCCTTCTACCTTGTATGTACGCCGTAATACACTTTGGGCTTATACTCTCTCTTATTTATACCCTATGCTAAATAATTTTATGTACTATGAGTTTCAAGGCATTTAGTTATTTCCTAAATTTAACTCCTTGACAAATTAAAACGTCCAGGCGTATTATTGTATTAATCCTTTAATACAGTTTGGAGACAACAATATGACATGGAAATTTGATAGCGATAAGCCAATCTATATTCAACTTGTAGAGATGCTTAAACTCAAAATTATTTCAAAAGAACTTCCTGTTGGCAGTAAATTACCTTCCGTTCGTGATTTTGCAGAGGAAGCTGGTGTCAATCCGAACACCATGCAACGTGCCCTTGCAGAATTAGAAACACAAAATCTCGTTTTTACAAAGCGTACCTCAGGACGTTTTGTTACTGAAGATGAAGATTATATTCAAACGATTCGTGATGAATATGCCAAAAGTAAAGTGCAAGAGCTTATTACTGCACTTATTAAATTAGGGTATGCCCCTAATGAACTTATTCCATTAATTGATGCATATATAAAGGAGAATTAATATGAGTGATAACTTATTAAAATTACAAAATATCCATAAATCTTATGGCTCAAAGGTTGCCCTTGAAGACGTAAGTTTTTCAATCCCTAGTGGTAAAATTATTGGCCTACTTGGCCCTAATGGTAGTGGCAAAAGCACAATGATTAAACTTATTAATGGTTTACTTGAACCCACTGCTGGCACAATTGAGATAAAAGGCAATGCCCCAGGGCCCGCTACTAAAAAGGTGATTTCTTACTTACCAGAACGTACTTATCTCAATGATTGGATGAAGGTAGAAGACTTACTTAATTTCTTCCAAGATTTCTATGATGACTTTAATTATAATCGTGCACTTGAAATGCTTGGTAACCTTCATATCGAGTTAAATGCAAAGCTTAAAACACTTTCAAAAGGTACAAAAGAAAAGGTGCAACTTATCTTAGTTATGTCTAGGGAAGCTGACTTGTATATCCTCGATGAACCTATTGGCGGCGTTGACCCTGCTGGCCGTGATTATATTCTAAAAACGATTATTAAAAATTATAGCGAAACAAGTTCTATACTTATCGCTACACACCTTATTCAAGAAATTGAACAAATCTGTGATGAGGTTATTTTCTTATCCAAAGGTAATATTGTTTTACAAGGAAATGTAGACGAGATTAGAGAGGAAAAAGGAAAATCAATTGATAGTTTATTTAGGGAGGTATTTTCATGTTAGGAAAATTATTAAAATATGAATTTAAAGCTACAAGTAGAACTTTCGTTCCACTTTATATTGCACTTGTTTTAGTAGCCATCATCAATAACTTATTTATGACAAATGATATCAGCTTTGGTTTTGGCATTATGATAATGATTATGGTTGGTCTCTTTATTGCGCTAGGTGTGCTTACTCTAGTTGTTCTTATTCAGCGCTTCAATAAGAATCTTTTAGGTGATGAAGGCTATCTCATGTTTACACTGCCAGTAAAACCTTACCAGCTTATTTTGTCAAAACTGCTCATCACTGTTTTTTGGACCATTATTAGCGGTATTATTGCAATCATAACCTTTATTATTTTAGTGGGCGGCTTTAATTTTACTTTTATAAAAGAATTCTTCACTGTCCTCTTTACACAAATGGATGTTATCTCTAATGCTATTGGTACAGCTATGCAAGAAGAAGCCTTCCGTCAAGCACTTGTGATGATGATTACATTCTGCTTTATAGCATTATTCACTTACGTGGGCTCTATCTTAGAAATCTACTTAGCACTTTCTATTGGCCAACTTCCAGTTTTCTCAAAACATCGTGGCATCACAGCCTTTGTAGCATTCTTTGTCATTAATTCTATTCTTCAGATGCTTGTTATGTTTGTAGGTGGCACATTTATGCATACATTTTCTATTCTTTCTCCTGGCATGCTATGTACACTCGGCATTCTTGGCAGCCTTTTAGTAGATGTAATTCTATTCTTTATTATTAACTACATCCTAAACAAACACTTAAATCTCGAATAACTCATCTTCTAACATTTGCCTAAAACATATCAATATAAAACAAGGACTATTGCGAAAGCATATAGTCCTGTTTTATATTAGCTATTATCTTTTTCTTTTTTCTCAAGGCACTAGCTACCTATTTTTTTATACTACTTATTTTTTTCACTTCTTAAATAAGCACTTAAAATATTTCTAGTATTTCCTTTGGCACCTGTAATTACTTTAATCTGATATTTTTCTAATTCACGTTGCTCTTCAGATGTAATAGCGCTACATAGCAAAGTATCAACACCTTCATTTTGTAAGATGTATAATAAATCTTTTCCTGCTACGCCAACAGAAGTATCAATTAACATTCGGCCACTAGGGCGTCCTTTCTGTATTTCAAAAATCTCAAAAGCCTTCGTTTTTCCAAACTCTCTCGCTACATTTCGCCCATCAGCAGTTATAGCTACAAGCATACGCTACCTCCCGGAGGAAATATTAACTCTTTTTCCATTATATGTATTTAACTTGTATTTTATATCTTGTTTTAGGTATACTAAAACCTAACTATCACTTTTTAATTTTTAGGAGGATATTATGATTAATCAAATTGGTAAAATTACTTTATATGTAAATAACCAAGCAGAAGCTAAAAGCTTTTGGCTTGATAAAATGAACTTTGTTGTTAAACTTGAGCAACCTATGGGACCAAATATGACTTGGCTAGAAGTTGGTCCTAGTGCAGATGCTTTTACAAGCTTCGTTCTTTATGAAAAACAACTTATGTTAGCTCAAAGACCAGATGCCAATGTAGCTTGTCCAAATATCATTCTCAGCACAAAAGACATTGCTGCTACTTATGAGCAGCTTAAACAAAACGGCGTTAAAGTTGGCGAGCTTCAAATCATGCCATATGGCAAAATGTTTTCTTTTGAAGACCAAGATGGCAATACATTCCTCATTCGTGAGGACTTATAAAATAATAAAAATGGGTACCTAAAAATGAAATTTTTGTGGTACCCACTTTATATTATAAGCAAAAAATATTCTACTTTTTATGGCGCAATCTTTGAATCTTTATTTTTCTTTAATCTTTCTATTTCCTGTTTTTGTTCCTCTATTACCTTTTGATAATTTACTTCTTTTTCACACCATTCCTTACTGAGTGTGTTAATAAGAGAAGCCATTTCATCCGCACTTCCAATGATACGGTTAAAGAGTAGTAAATTAGATTTAAGGATTTCTGGAATCTCTACATGAGAATATCTTAAACGATGGTCGATTTCCCCATACCCTTCTTCAAAAATAGTTCTCACTTGAATCTCTGCAATAACTCTGCGATTGGTTGGATAAAATTCTACGAGATAGTGTACTGATCTATATCCTGAAGCCCTTGATCTCACCTCTATATTGAGGTCATTAAACACATCTACATTATCCCCTTCCCTCACATTAGCCGTAATCTCAATAACCTTCCATGTATTTACGATATATTCATGAATCTCTCGCCATTGCTCCTTGAAGATATGAATAACCCTTATTCCAATTAAATCATTAATTTCATCCTTATAATTTGCTATATTAAACTGAAAATCTTCTCCATACTTAAGTTTTCTATCTGCTGTTTTTCGAATCACCTTTTCAATAAGCCCATCTGGGTCTTTCATCCTAGATTTCACTGTATGAATATTTTCTTGTGAGCGCAAGATATTGGCAATGAAATCACCATGATTTTGATAAGCATCCATATGGGCAATATAATCATTGTAAATGGCTGATAACTCTTCTACATCTATATTATTTTCCTCTATCATCTTCATTGTATATGGATACTTTAATAAAAACTCATCTAAATTGAATTTTGATATCATGTTTACGCTCCTATTATATATATCTATTTAAATACTCTATTAAATTTACTAGCTAATTCTTATTTTAAATTATAGCTTAAAAACTTTTGCTTTAAAAGTTACTCTACTTACTTATAACCAATTTCTCTTATAACTACACATCCTAATCAAAAAACTCTCAACATAAGCATCACTAAATGCCTACATCAAGAGTTTCTCTTAATACTTCACGTCTACTAATGAAAGTGCCTTTGGTTTCGCCATAGGATAACCAGCCGCTCTTTGTTTTTTATCCATTATAATTTGTGTCTGCTCTGCTGTAATTGTGCCTTTACCAGCCTCAATAAGTGCGCCAATAATCATTCTTGGCATATGAAGTAAGAAGTCATCTGCTGTAATGCGAATTTGAATCATATTTCCTTCTTTAATGATTTCAATATCATTTACAGTCTGCATTGTAGATTTACCATTTGGTTTTAAGCTTGTGAAGCTTTGGAAATCATGAGTTCCCTTAAAAATAGCAGCTACTGCTCTCATATTTTCAAGGTCAAAATCATAATCCATATGGTGAACATACTTTCTCGTAAACACATTTCTTCGTGCTCCGCAATTAATTGTATAAACATAAGTCTTAGCTTTTACATTATAGCGGGCATGGAAACGCTCACCCACTTCTTCTAAACTCTTTACTACAATGTCCTCTGGTAAAAATTCATATAAGTAATCTAACATACACTCTTCACTTAAAATACATTCTGTCTTAAAGTTTGCTACATAATTTTCTGCATGTACGCCTACATCGGTACGCTCACAGCAAATAAGCTCTATCTTTTCTTCCGTCATCTTCTCAAGTACAGCTTCTATTTTAGCCTGTACTGTAAGATCTGTATCTCTTTGAACTTGAAAGCCTTTATAACGACTTCCATCATACTCAATAACCATTTTAAAATTTTTCATTAAATTTACCTATATACTTTCTATTTTATGTTGTTCATTTTTTATTCTTACATTTAGTTTCTTATTCATTATACACTATGAGCAATCTTATTGTTAGTTATTCATATTTCGTATTGTTTTTTTAATTTTTACTCTAATATTCTCTTGTCCATGTTATAATTTATTTATCTTATCCATAGAGGAGATTTTATATGAATGAACTAAATAGTCAAATTGAATTTCAACCACAAACTTATAGAATATCTGAGCTGTTCATTAAAAGAAGTAAGGTCAACTATCTCCTTTCAATGATTATGCTCCCTATTGGTATATGTCTTATGACATTTTTAGTACAACATACTACTGATACCCCTTTTAATTTTCAATTTTTCATCTGCTTTATTGGCTGTGTTTCTATCTTTTTAGAACTTGAAATTTTCATTGTAAGCCGTATTATGCTTAAGAAAGTCAAAGAAAATACATTAACCATAGGTGAGGATTTTATTCAACGTAAATCAAAAGTACTCGAACCCCCGATTCAATTTAAATTCATTCAAAAGCTTGCTATCAAATATGCACCTAATGGCAACGTCAACACTATCGATATCCAAACCTCTAGTCAAAGTGTCCGTCTATGTGGTTTTGAAAACATGAGTGAGATTGCAGAACTTCTCAAATCCAAATCTCCTTCTGCGAAGGTCAAAGAGCATACTTATAAGTTAGATTATAATCATCCGCTTGCCTTCATCACTATATTTGTTGCTTGTATTCTTGTTTTTTATTTTGCGCGTTATAAATTCTTCCTACCTTTAAATGATATTTTTCTCGTAGGCTTTGGAATATGGCTACTACTTGGCAAACCCATTTCTAAGGCACAAGGGGACCGTTTTAGAGCTATTGAAGTCATTTGTAGTATCCTTATGATTGGTTGTATGGCCTTAAGCTATCTTCCTTAAATGCCTTAAGTATCAAAAAGCTATAAGACTTGTAACATTCCTAGTCTTATAGCTTTTTTCATTAACCTATCAATTATTATATCCACTTATGCATGTGATAACGCTGGAAACATTAACTTTCTTACCTCTACCTGCTTCAAATCTTCTCCCATTATGAAAAATGTACAGTCTTCTTCATGATGTTCTACCCTTATATAGCTGACTGCCTCCTCCTCAAAAGGCGTAAATCCTAATCTCACCTCTTTGATTTGGCTTCCAAAGGCTCCTACCACTTCCTCTAATGCTACCTTTTTTCTTGCAACAATGTCTTGAATAAATAATTTATCTTCCTCTACTTCTGCCACCACATACACTTCTTCAGATCCTAATTGATATACCATTTCACTGTCCATTGCATAAAACCCTAAAAGGCCTTCATTATCCCTCATCTGAAATCTATATTGGCTTGCTCCTTCTCGTGCCGTTTTTAAAAACTTATCTAGATTTTCTCTCCTTGTCATATCTACAGATTTCATCTTTAAGGTACTTGTTTCTGCCTGTACTTCTTTGCTATAGCTATATTCTCTAGCCTTCTTGAAACCAAATTTAGGATAGAATTCAATCACACTATCATTGCCAAATAAGTAAATTCCATCAACCTTTCCTACATACTCAGCCAGTACCTCCTCCATTAAATATCTTAAACAGCCTTGCCCTCTATAAGCCTTATCTGTCATAACAGTCCCTAGCTGAATATAGTTTTTAACTTCTCCATCCATTTCAAAGGTCATTAAATTCACAGATACATTTGAAATAACCTTATCCCCATCCATTAAAGAATAAGGTATGTACTTATCCCCCCATAATCCTTTGGCATACCACTTTTCAAAGTTAATACAAAAAGTCTTTTTCGCCAGTTCACTAAAACTTTTGCGAACCTCTTCCTGATTTTTATAGTCTTTAATAAATGTGTATTTCATACTAATCCCCCTATATATTATTTCTCTTTAAAAGTAATATTCACTTCTTCTATATTTATACTCTTCACTATCTGCAAGCGCCTTTAAAGCCGCTTCGTTCTATATCTTCATCCATAAGATTATCTATTATCAATCACTATCTATATTGTCCACATACCTTGCAAATCATAGCACTGCTTTTATTCTTGTTCTGACACTTTTTACACACCCACTCACCATTTATACTAGGTGTTATAGACTGTACTGGTGTATCATTTTTCTTTATAACCACCCCCATATACTACCCGCTATGGCTTTACACATGTATTAATTCTCCTCTCACATACCTTCTCTTAAGCCACTCTGTTCTTCCTGTATAAATAAATTTCTCCAATCTCTCTTCCAAACTTAGTTTTCTATCTTCCCTTGAATAATCATCTTCCACAATAAGTGCATCAAACTCATACCCTTCTTCAAAGCTTCCTACCTTCCCAAAGAATTGTCCGCCTCCTTTAGTTGCCAAATAATATGCCTCGCTGATACTAAGTGGTTGGTCTTCAAGGTGATTTACCCAGTGCATCTTAGATGCCATCACTGTTGCCACAATATGAGCTCTCATATCTAAGGTATGGCCTGCTCCTACATCTGAACCTAGCCCTACCTTAATCCCTTTATCTAAATAATGTCTAAGTGGCATAATACCGCTCGCTAAATTAAAGTTAGACTGTGCACAATGTGCTACCATGACATCATATTTCTTAAGCATCTCTATTTCTTCTTCTGTATTATAAATGCAATGTGCCATAATGGTTTTTCCTTGTCTTAAAAGACCATAATGTGCATAAACTTCCGTGAAACTTTCTCTTTCAGGATGCAGTTCCTTCACCCAAGCTACCTCACTACGATTTTCATCCAAATGTGACTGTACAGGTAAATCATATTTGGCTGCCAGTTTTCCTAACTGCCCCATAAGCTCTCCCGTTGTACAGGGTACAAATCGTGGGCTCACAATATAATTAACTAATGGATTTTCAGCTTTATCCTGTGTTTCTAATATTAACTCCTCTGTTTCCCTTGCAGAAGCCTGCGTTTCTTCTATTAAATCTTTTGATGTGTTTCGGTCCATATTCACCTTTCCAATATAACCACCTAGTCCTGCCTTTTCAAAAAGCTCTATCAAAACACTTGTTGCCTCCTTATGGCAGCTCGCCATAACACAAGCACGCGTAGTACCTACTTTCTTTAAATCTCCTACAAAGATTTTATACTTATCTCTAGCAAATGCTATATCTTTAAAATGGCTTTCCAAAGGAAATGTATACTCATTAAGCCAAGGAATAAGTTCCTTGCTATATCCAATTCCAGCATTCTCCCACTGCGGTGCATGTACATGTATATCTACAAATCCAGGTATAATGAGTGCTTCTCCCAAATCCTCCACTTGCTCCTGCGTATATCCTTCCGGAATTTCCTTAGTAATACTTTTTACTTTACCATCCTCTACTAAAATATAGCTATGTGGATAGCTTTCAAATTTCTCTGGCACTGCAGTATAAATAATATTTCCCTTTAATAATATCATTTACCCCATCTCCTCATTAATTCAAGTGTCTCTTCAGGTTGTCACACTTTTTCTATAATCTGCTACTTAGCAAAAAAAGAGCTAGTAATCTTTTACCCAGATACTAGCCCCTTTGCTCTCATTATTATATTATTATATTATCATACTATTTTACACTTTTCCATAAAACTTTCTACCATCTATTAGGTACCCTTAGTTTAAGAATCTCTTCTCCAAGCTCCCCTAATTCATCCTTATACATGGCATATTTCTTTCTTGTTTCAGACCCCTTTTGGAGTTTTTCCATGCATACATTTTACTCCTCTGTACTCATAATATCTCGAATCACTTCTAGCATCTGCGCCTCTGAGTTTTCTTCTATAAAGCTTATCACATGATCCAAAATACTATCGCAATTTCCAGTATGGTCTGCAATACAAGCAATACCTATAACAATAATTTGGTGAATATCCTGTTCTGCTATTTCTGAAACTGCCACATTAAACTTATTTTTCACCTTACCCATAATACTTTTTACAATCATTCTCTTTTCTTTTAAAGAATGAACATAAGGTGCATGTAACTTAATTTGTAATGTGCCTACTAACATTTTGTCTATTCCTTTCATTCTAATAAGTGATAGTTTCCTCACTACTATAATGTCTTATTAGGAGGCACGATACTCATAATTCGCTCTTGAATTTCTTTAAATGCCTTCATGAACTCCATATTATTTTTTTCATTTTTGCTTTGCCACTGCTGCTCTATTTCTTTAGCACGTGCTACTGAAATCTTAATATGTTTCTCCTCACATAATCTTAATGCATCATTTCGGATATAAAATGGACTATC
The DNA here is from genome assembly GCA_019418225.1 of Clostridiales bacterium. Taxonomy (GTDB): domain Bacteria; phylum Bacillota; class Clostridia; order Lachnospirales; family Cellulosilyticaceae; genus Cellulosilyticum. The sequence continues at coordinate 73,147 of DYCF01000018.1, forward strand.
TCCTAAACGATCTATAAGTCTTTCCACTACATTTTCATGTGCCTTAATCATTTCCTCACTTCTCATATAGAGCACATTAATCGCTTCACTTCGCACCTGCGGATTATAGTCACTTAACAGTTGTGCATTAAAGTCTGCCACTTCCTCAAATGGTAATTGTCTTATAACTTTAATTTTATTCATAATACTGCTTTCGCGTGCATAAGTTGCTCCCCACGGATTACTATATGAATATTTTTCATCTAAACGTTCTTTATCATTTACAATCGCCTTTAACTTTCCATAAATATACCTTTTTATTTCAAGGTCACCAATCGTAATTAGTACATCTTCTATCATACAATTCGTCTCGTTATCTTTTTTATACAATTCCTTACAAGTCTCAATAAGCTCCACTACACCATGTTCTTTAATAAAATTGCACCAGCTATATAAGCCTATACCTTCTTCTATACACTTTTTAAGTAGTGGTATTGAATAGACTTCTTTCCATAGCGCTAATACACGTTTTCTAAACTTATCATATACTCTTTGCCCATGCGCTTCTACCATATATTGCTCTGTTTCGTCATCTTCTATAAAGCTGCATATATCTTTAGCTCCTAGTAATTTTAAAGTGTCGAACTTTGTCTCTTCTAAATATTTTATATAAACATCTAATATTCTCGTATCCTCCTCTATTACTTCCCAAATCCCTGTATCGAAGAATAACGAATTAAAAAGCTGCACCAACTGTTTAAAAAGCTCCTGATCCTTTGTAGCTAATTCAAATAATCTTGGTAAGTCTAAGCTGCTTGTAAGCTTTGTACTTAGTTCCATTTGTATTGTATTCTCTTTTAATGCCCCTACTAATATGTTACGTTGGACATTGATGTCTTTTAATAATTCTTTCTGCTCCACAAGTAACTGTGTTAAATATACCGCTCCCCAATCTTCACTAAGCTCCAGTAATCTAAAGGCGGCCTCTTCAAATGATTTCTTAGTAATCCAGTGTGTAAATCCATAAGAAATATATCTAGAGAATTCTTCATTTTGTCCTATAATCATATAGTCCTCAATAAGTTCCTCGCACCATTCACCCATAGTCGTTAATGTAATTGCCAGCTTAAAAATCTCCTTATCTGATGTCTCAAACAAAATCTTTTTAAACATCTCATAAGTTGTATGTGTAAAGCATTCTTCTGTTACACGCTCTCTTAATTCTCCCATTACACTTAATGTCTTAAAATCCATTTGTTTAAGCTTTTTCTGAACAATCCTACATTCAGTTAAGTGTCTCTCCGTAATTTGTTTTAATAAATTACAGATAGCACTCACTTCCCATTCTACTTGTTCTTGGCTTTCGCTACAGAAAGTATCTAAAAGTGCCGTTGAAATGCGAATTTGTCCTTCCTCTAATGGGTCTATCCTATCTACTGCCTTCTGCTTATCTAATATGCCTGCCGTCGTACATTCATTCAGTATCTCCCATATGGCCTTTGGTCTATTAAATGGTACTACTTTCATTTACTCTCCCACCTTTTAGGGATCTCTCTTCCTACACCTGTGCTGCTTCAAGTTCTTCTAAACTTTGATATAAACTATTAACACGGTATAAAAACTCATCCCCACCTAATAATGTATCATCTACTTGCTTTAACACACTTGCTATTACTTTATAATCATCTAATTGATTGACTTGTAGAAATTCCTGTAATTCCTCTCGCTTTAGTATTTCTTGTAAAAATTCTTGCGTTTTAATATATCCATTATCCATATACTTATTAATAAGCTGCTGTAATCTTGGTGCCACTTGCTCAAGTCCTACTATTTGGTTTTTTTCTCGTTTTTCTTCCCTTAAAATAATATTTAAGCTACCTTCGCCTTCTTTTTTATAACGCTGTCCAAAATAATAGAAAATCACATGATATAAACCATATTGGTCTTGTATACTGCTTCCCTTGAGTTGATCCTTCATTTTATTATATAAATCATAGGCATTCACCTTACTTGCCGTCTTAGCAACTTCCATTAAATGATTTTCTAATTCATCAATAATCTCTTTCTTACATTTTAATCGACTACTATGCACATATGTATTGCTACCTACCTGTACAACCTCTTGAGCTTCCTTTATCTTTTGCTCTATTGTCAGCTTATTATTTCCTAGGACATAATTATATTCTTTTTTCGCTTCTTCTACTAAAAGTTCCACCATGTCTTCATCTAAATAAACAGGCTTTTTGAATTTATCTCTAAAAATCATGTCTAAAATATAGCTACTTGAGATACTCTCTTTACTGTAAAATCTCCCATTCGCCTTGTAGCCCATTGCTTCTAATAAATTAGGAATTACATCTTTCCCCCATTTTTTTATACCAATTGCTCCTATTGCCTGCTCGATTGTCTTCTCATAAGTAGTTAACTCAAAAGCTTCTGGTAATTTGTCAGCTAATGTCTCCATCAGCTGCTCTTCACCTACTTCTTCATGGAGAAAGACCATATTCAATATCGGATTATATCCTAAATCATGAAATGCATTATATTTAATCAGACTTATGATTTGTCTGTTTTTTTCTCCTAAAACAGTTTCTACAACTTTAAAGGCTACATGATGATCTCCCTTATTTAAATAAGTAAGAATTTCTACAAGCTTACTGCTTCTTAGTATTTCAGTAAGTGCTTCTAATGTTTGCATTTGGAGCTTACTTGTTACTTCTAATGTTTGTCCTAACTTATTTGCAGTTTCTTCTAAACTGTATCCTTCCTCAAAACGATACTTCAGCACTTCTAATCCTTCTCTATCTTCATACTGCTCAAAGGCTAAACTTGGCACAACAATTTGATTTATTGATTTTAATGCATTTTCTAATGCTGGTCTATTGATAAGCCCGCTTGCAGTATTTATGGATTTATGCTGTAACTGCTTTAGTTTCACCTTTTTTAAACCGTTATCTATAGCTATGCCATAAATTATCCCAATTTGTCCTAACGTAGAATTATTAAACACTTCATATAGGTGTGATTCTAAACAAATTTCATAATCCGCTATAGCTTCAGCTGCTTCTTGTGCTATTCCTATACACGCAAAACTACTGTCTTTCATAGCATAACGTGCTAATATCTCTAACGTCTTTTGATATTTCTTCGTTCCTACACCTGTGTAATTTTTATAACTCACTAAAAATGCTGTCGTAATTTCACCTAACTTACTAATCTCTTTAATCTTTGCTAGCTTATGGAGTGGTTCATAACTGCTTTCTTTAAATACATCCTTAATTTTAACTTCACTATATACTGGCTGCATTTTAATATGAATACGCCAGTCTAATGTATTTTCTAATGCTTCCCATTCCTCTCTGGTAAACAATCTAGCTACTGATTTAAACGTAATGTATCCCTTGAATTTGCTTAGGAAACTCTTTGCTCTAACTATCGTCATGCCTGGATAGTCTAGCATATAAGCTACAACTTGCCCATTTATTTGTGTTGTTCGTATAATTCCCTGTTCTTCAATATCATTAATTAACTTCTCTTCATAGGCCTTAGTTGTAATATAATCTCTAATCTCTCTTTCAATGACTACTTCATTAATTTCTAATTCTTCAGTTTCATCTTCTATGTAATCTTTAATTCGTAAAGGTTGCTTTTCTTCTACTCCTACTACTTCTTCTGTATTTTCCTCTTGTTCTAGTTCTAGTGCTATTTCTTCTACTGTATTCTTTTCTTGTTCTAGTGCTATCTCTTCTGTTGTATTCTTTTCTTGTTCTAGTGCTATCTCCTCTGTTGTATTCTCTTCTTGTTCTAGTACTATCTCTTCTTCTGCTGTATTCTCTTCTTGTTCTAATGCTATCTCTTCTTCTGCTGTATTCTCTTCTTGTTCTAATATGCTCTCTTCTATTATGCCTTCTTCTTGCTCTAATTCTGGCTGCACATTGCTTACAGTTTCAGCTTCTTTCTTCTGCGGTCCTGTAAACAACTTCTTGAATAATTTATGTAATGGATTTCCCATGTAACTTTCTCCTTTTTCCCCTAGTGCATTAATATTGTTATCTTTATACTATATGATTTTACACCTTCTTTCAATAAAACCCCAGTCAAACTTTCCTACCCTGAAAATAAAGAAAGAAGTGTCATGAAATTTATTTCAAGACACTTCCCACCTTATCTCTATGCTATATATGTTCTATCTGCCTTATCAGATTTTCTCTTTCAATTATATCCTCACTTCTAAACACTTATATCTTCACGCATTCAAAATAAAAGTATTTTTCATCTTCTATCATCTTTATTTCAAATCCTGTTTTACGGCATAATTCCTTTAACTCATCATCTAAAGGAATTGGCTCCTCTTTAGCTGAGGTATAGTTAATAGCCTTATGATGTGCCTTTAGCTCTTCTCTTGTTCTGCAGTGTACCATTACTAATTGGCCACCTGTCTTTAAAAGCTCATTTGCATTCATAAAAACTCTTAAGAGATTTTCAAAATGTGGTACTACATTAAATATAATACAATAATCATTTTCGCCTTGTATATGTGAGATTTCTCCTTCAAAGTCCACACAAACTAATGTTGCTAAAGGAAATCTTTCTGCAAATACCTTTAACATATTTTCAGAACTATCTATTCCTACATAGTGCATTACATCTCTTTCTGTAAGTAAATCATATAAAACGCCTGTCCCACATCCTACATCTATTACCTTTTCATCTGGTTTTATATTCAATCGTTCAATTACTTCATCTGCTATCCTAATATTTTTCTCTGGTACATTCCACGCCTGCGCACTACTATCAAAAAACACTTTATCTTTTCTTCCCATTAATTAGTCTCCTCTTTAAATACGCTTTTATTTAAACTATTCTTTTATTTGCACTTTTCTATAAAGAAACCAACTATAACTTTAAATGAGCCATTATATAAATAGGTTTCTCTCAATCATTTCACATAGCTATAATATAATCAATCACTAAATTTTATAAATGTGAAATCTATATTTAAGCACATATAGCTCTCTCTTCTTTAAATCATCTATAAGCTACAGCATAGCTTATGATTATAAATAAGATATAAACGACATTTTTCTTGCTTTCTCAATGCTTTTATCTCATAATATACTATATTTTTATTCTAAAGGAGTATCTTATTATGGCCGGTTATAAAGGACATCTACGTGGTGGCATGGTGACTGCATTTATTTTAATTATATTTCTAACACCTAGCCTCTCAATTTCACGTACCCCATTAAATATTATTTTGCTTAGTATCAGTATTATATTAGGAAGCCTGCTTCCAGATATTGATCATCCTTATAGTCTATTAGGTCGCTATATTCCTTTTATTAGTAAACCTCTTTATAGATATTTTGGACATCGAAGTTTAACACATTCGTTATGCTTTATCTTTTGTCTTGTTCTTATAATCTCTTTATTTGGTTTCGAAATCTTTGCTCTTGGACTAGGTACTGGTATGCTTAGTCATGTTGCACTCGATTTATTCTGGCCAGGTAGTAGCGGCGTTGCCTTTCTCTACCCGTTCTATAAACGCCGCATTGACCTAATGCCAAACTTTCATCCCAAAAAGAAAAAGCGACGTAAAAAGAGACGTTAATGCTTTCTTTAAAAAAGTGTAAGCTGCTCAACTTTATAAGGTGTTTGATATAAATTTATAATATCTTGCATCTTATAAGCGAGCCCATACTTTGTACACTGCGTCGTAAATACTTTCCATAGTTTCCCTATTTCTATGCTTCTACATTCGTAGTTATTCCCAAAATGCGTAATGTACTTTTCTTTCACGCCAGGAAAATGCCTCTCTAATGCTTCAAAATAATATTCCCTTTGATTTTCTCTAAGTGTCATTCCAATGGCAGGATAAATAAACTTCGCACCATTAAAGGCTGCTTGTCTTACAATTTCACATATATTCTCTTCATTATCTTCAATAAAAGGTAATACTGGCATTAATAATAAGCCACATGTAATTCCGGCTTCAGATAATTCCTTAATCGCTGCAAATCTTTGCGACGTAGGTGCCACATGCGGTTCTATAATTTTACATAATTCATCATCACAAGTCGTTACCGTCATCTTCACAAGTACAGGGGCATTTCTTTGAATTTGTTTCAAAATATCTATATCCCGAGTAATAAGAGGACTTTTAGTAGCTATAGCTACACCGAATCCATATTGTGCAATTAATTCTAATCCTCCTCTGGTTAACCCATACTTTCTTTCCATAGGATTATATGGATCTGACATAGAGCCTGTCCCAACCACACCTGTTCTAATCTTACCCTTTAATTCCGCTCTTATAATCTGCAATGCATCCTTCTTAGCCCTAACTTCATCAAAGTTATCAATACCATAACAACTACTTCTACTATCACAATATATACAGCCATGATTACACCCTTTATATATATTCATCTTATAGTCAATGCCAAACCAATCATTTCCCTTACATCTTGTCACAATCGTCTTCGCTGGTATAAATTCCATCCTTCTCCTCCTTCTCTTTCTCTCATTTAACTTATCCTATCCTCCATCAAAAAGAGGATGCCAACTTACCTATAAGTTTACAGCATCCCCTTCCATATCTCCAGCCTATTTATCTTATCTCCTCTTCCCCACCATCTTTTTCACCATTTCCCCGTCACTTCATTATTTCACCTTTTACGCCCTACTATCTTCTTCCCCTTTCACTATTCGCACTTTTAAATTTTCTCGCTTTACTCTTTTCTGCCCTTCGTCTTCCCTCAATATATCACCACACTTGTTCCTTCCACATAGCATTGCCCCTCATAAACTAGCATCTGCTTCTCTATCCCTTCACCTTGTGTATCTTGAATTCCTACAAATTCTTTATACTCATATACACCATCTACCTCATTTTCCCACCACCATGAGGTAACAATATATCTATTCTCTAAATACGCCTCAAATCGAAGTCTTTTATGCATAGGAATCTCTAAAGTTTTATCTAAACCATAATGTCCCCTTACATATCTCTTTTCTTCCCCTCTAATATCCTCATAAATCTGTTCTAGGTCATATCGCAAAACACCATTTAACTGCTGGTGATTAATCTGACATACAATACGTTCTTCTAAACTTTCTATATCCACTGCATATACATTTTCTATCTGTGTCTCAAAGTCCTTTTCTCTATAATAAATATTCCCATTCTTTATACCTAAATAACGTATCCAACCATCAATCCATCGTTTTTTTATTTCTCTAAAAGGTATAATGTCCTCCCTTTGCTTTATTCCTTCTATTAATGTAGTTAATGGAAGCACATACAATCCTTCAGTTTCCCTAATCTGACTTGCATCGAAGTTTTTAGCCATAATACAATCGTAGATTTGCTCATACTCATAATCTTCCATATAAGATTCATTAAAGATTACCCACTCTTCTCCCTGTCTCTTGAAACATGGCAATCGCCTAATTAATCCATGACCTGCTGGTAGTCCTCCTACAAGTCTCAACATTGTTACTAAATAACTTGTTTGCTCCTCTATATCACATAAGTAATACATGTTCTCCGCTTTCTTATTTTCTCCTCCAACTAAGAAATACCTTTGATTAATGGCTATAATCTCTTCCCCTTGTATATCGCCTATCCAAATATTTTCTGCCTTAATAAACTTCCCCGTTGTCTTATCTAATACCTCTATCTCTACTTGCCCCTTATCTTGTAGTTTTGCAATAATAATCTTATTGCCATCCATATATACTTTTTGTGTATAAAATATATCTTCTCCTAGTTCATACCGCCACAGTAACTCCGATCTCTTATTTTCAGTTTCGTATCTTCTAACTTCATAAAAGTATCTTTTCCCCTCATTAACCTGTACTGAGAAAAATACACTTTCACTCTCGACTTTAATAAGCTCAATATCCGGATACCGTTCTCTGCTTTGAGTTAAATTAACTATTTTCATTTTCAATGCTCCTCTAGTCTCCACTTCTCTTTCTTCTATCATTACTATGCATCTTTACTTACTTTATGCTTTACTCTTCTTACTTTCCTACTCTATACAAAAAGAGGAGATGTCTCGAAATAAATTTTTCGTGACATCTCCTTTTCTATAATATAAGCCAAAAGAGTCCTCTTTTCTTTTTTATTCTTCACTTGTCCAAAATCTAACTAGTCTTTCTTTCACGTTTCTTAATGACTTCCTTTAACTTATCAGGATAGTTGGTAATAATCATATCTACACCTAACTTAATAAGCCGTTTCATTTCCATTTCATCATCTACAGTATACGCACTTATTGCCAAATCTGCTTTATTTGCCTGCGTCACCATCTCTTTAGTAATATTTTTATAGCTAGCATGTATGCCATTAGCTCCTACATAACTACAATAACGTTCTACTCTATATAATGGTTGCCCACATAATATTGCCGTTCGTGCGCTATTATCTATTTGTTTACACTTCACCAATGAATAATGATTAAAACTGGATAATACCACTTGTTCCATCATATCATAGCGATACAAGGTATCTATTATCTTTTCCTCTAATCCTTCATAGTGTGCTAAACTATTTTTAAGTTCCAGATTTAAAAACAAATTATTCTTCTTACTTAATGTCAGTAACTCCTCCAAACTTGGCACACCTAACCTCTTTAATTCCAAAAAGCTATGATTCTTAACCCATCCATTTCCTTCTACCACACGCCCTAATTGTTCATCATGAATCAATACCATTACGCCATCACTAGATAATTGTACATCCGTCTTAATCCCATCTGCTCCAAGCTGTATCGCCTTCTCAAAAGCTTCCATCGTATTCTCCCTTGCATATACACTCGCACCATGATGTGCAATGTTCAATACCATAATATATCCTCTCCCTTAGCTTCTCTCAATAATCTATCCTTAGTAAACGCCCCTCAATTTTTTCTCCTTTCTTCTAATCTCCCATTTCTTATATATCAACTTTAACACTTCACTATTAAATTAACATTATCTGCATATTAAAATTTCAGCAAATAACTTAAAAGCTTATAGTAAATAAATAAATAAATAAATAAAAACTTCTAATAAATATTTCATAATATGTCATCCTTAAATCTCTGAATTCCATATATGCTCTATTTACTAGAAGTCCTCATTTCACTAACTAATAATTTGTATTTCTTCCAATATATCTTCTTCTTCTATTAATATAAACCTGTCCCTAATATATCCATTCATATATACTTATTTACCTACTCATGTTAGTCAATTACAAACCCCAATTCCGTAACCAACTCACGATCCTTCGCAATATTATTTCCACAAGTAGTTAATAAATCTCCTGTTATGGTCCCATTAATACCACCTCTAAAGGCTCTTTCCCCATAACCTTTTAGCTGACTGCGGCCACCAGCTAATCTAATAACTTTTGTAGGATTTACAAATCTAAAAATAGCTACTGCACGCAAAAATTCATCTTCTGTAATATACTGACATCCTTCTAAAGGTGTCCCTGCTATAGGGCTAAGTATATTAAGTGGAATAGAATCTACGTCTAATTCTCTTAATTCAAAAGCCATATCAATGCGGTCTTCCATCGTTTCACCTATTCCAAATATCCCACCTGAACAGACTTCAAGCCCTGCTTCTTTTGCCATTTTAATCGTTTCAATCTTTTCTTCATAGGTATGTGTACTGCAAATACTTGGGAAAAATCTTCTAGATGTCTCTAAGTTATTGTGATAACGTTTTACACCAGACTTTTTGAGTGTCTCTAAATCTTCTTTTCCTAACAAACCATGTGACGCACATAATCTTAAAGTTAAATCTTCATCTAAGCGTTCATAAATCTTACATACCTCTTCCACATCATCTTTAGTCATCCTCTTTCCAGAAGTAACAATCGAATATCTCCCTACACCTTCACATGCATGATGAATCGCATCCTCAAGCACTGTTTGTGTATCTAGAAGTTCATATTCCTCTATATTAGTTTTATAATGAGCTGATTGTGCACAATACTTGCAATCCTCACTGCATTTACCACTCTTTCCATTAATAATACTGCAAAAATCAAATTTATCTCCACAAAAATGTGCTCTGATCTCATCCGCTACTTCTAATAATTCCTGAAGCTCATTATCAAGTAACGCCATTGCCTCTTCCTTCGTAATGCTATAGCCAGACTTAATCTTGTCTGCAATCTCCGCCAATGATGCCATGTCTTTTCCTCCTACCATAACCTGTTTAAATATTTCCACACATTATTGTATAGGTTCCACTAATAATTGTAAACCTTTTTATACTCAATTGTTGTCATTATTAATATTTTAAGTTTACAATCAATTACTCGCATCTATCTTATTAACATTCTCAGTTTACAATCAATTACTCACATCTATCTTATTAACATTCTCAGTTTACAATCAATTACTCACATCTACCTTATTAACATTCTAAGTCTACAATCAATTACTCACATCTACCTTTTATCACCTTATTTTATCACATTATGGCGTCTCCTTATCCATACTTTCTGTTTATCTACATCAAATTTATACAGCATATCTCCACACCTATTTTTAGAATTCAATAAATTTTTTAACACAAAGTTATTGACAAATTCCTATTTTCCCTCTTATAATCCTAATTGAACAAAGGCGTTCTAAAAAACAGTTGAGCTGTTATTTTAGAACGCCTTTTTTATTACCCAAATTGTTATACCGATTAGAAGATATCTCTATTTTCTAATTTAAAAACGGTCATATACATACTAAATTTTTATAGGAGGCTTTCATTATGGATATAATCTTCGTACTTAACTCAATGTGGACACTTATAGCTGCAATTCTTGTTTTCATTATGCATGCCGGCTTCTCCCTCGTAGAAGTAGGCTTTACACAATCAAAAAATGCCGTAAACATTATTATGAAAAACTTTGTAACCATATGTATCGGTGTACTTTCTTTCTATATGGTCGGCTATGCTTTTATGTATGGTGGTGAACCCGGATCACTTATAGGTACAACTGGCTTTTTCCTCACAAATGTTCCAGATAGCGTATCTGGTATCTCATTTGAAGTATACTTCTTCTTCCAAGCAATCTTCTGTGCAACTTGCGCCACTATTGTTTCAGGTGCTATGGCAGAAAGAACTAAATTCTTTGCTTATATCATTTTCTGTATTGTTGCCACATGTTTCATCTATCCTTTCATCGGTCGCTGGGTTTGGGGCGGCGGTTTCTTAAGCAAATTAGGCTTCGTCGACTTTGCTGGTGGTACAGTTGTTCATGCCTTAGGAGGTGTAGCTGCCTTAATAGGTGCAAAAATGGTAGGCCCTAGAAACGGTAAATATCGAAATGGCATTGCCAAAGCTATCCCAGGTCACAATATCCCACTTGGTGCTCTAGGTGTACTCATCCTCTGGTTCGGTTGGTTCGGCTTTAATCCAGGTAGTACATTAGACATTACCTCTCCAGTAACAGCTCACGCTGCTATCACAACACTTCTTGGTGGTGCTGCCGGTACCATGGCAAGTTTAATCTTCAGCACAATTCGCTACAAAACTCCTGATGCAGGATTAACCCTTAATGGTGCACTTGCCGGACTTGTAGGGGTAACAGCTGGTGCTTCTGTTATTTCTTACTCTGGTGCGCTTTGCATTGGTCTAATCACTGGTACCATCATGATTCTCTCTGTAGAATTCCTAGATACAAAACTACATATCGATGATCCCGTAGGTGCGATCTCAGTTCACGGTGTTTGTGGTACCCTCGGCACTATCTTCATTGGATTCTTTTCTCAAGAAGGTGGCCTTTTCTACAACGGTGGCTTCAAACTTTTAGGTATCCAATGTTTCGGTGTAATCATCTGTATCCTCACCGCTACAATTCTTTATCTTATCACCTTCAAACTCATTGATAAAACAATAGGCCTTCGCGTAAATACCGAAGAAGAACGCTCCGGCCTAGACACAATGGAACACGGCATCTCTGCTTACACGCTTCACTAAACTCTTCTTTCAGATACTAATCTCTCTTTATATACTTAGATTTATTTATATTACCTCTCCCAAAATAAAGATAGAACGAACTATTTAGTACCCTACAGTTTGCTCTATCTTTGTTTATATTCTTATTTCTATCCTTGTTTCTATCCTTATTTATATTCTTGTTTCTATCTTTATTTCTACTTTTGTTTATATTCTTATTTCTATCCTTATTTCTACCTTTGTTTCTATTCTTATTTCTACCTTTGTTTCTATTCCTGTTTCTGTCTTTATTTCTGTCTTTATTTCTGTCTTTATTTCTACCCTTGTTTCTATTCTTGTTTCTATCCTTATTTCTGTCTTTATTTATATCCTTATTTCTACCCCTGTTTCTATTCTTATTTCTATTTTCTTCTCCTGCCATATATTCATTTATAACTATTAATTTCTATCTTTCACCCTAGTTAATTCATCATATTATAGAATATTTTTATGATTTCGTTTATACTATATTAGACCTCTATTTATATTGGAGGATTTTTTTATGATTAATTTTTACTTGGAAGGAGTCCTTAACTTGGAAAACAAAAGTTTTTTAACAAGCACATGGTTTGTTGCCCTAGGCGCCTCTCTATGCTGCTTACTTTGGGGTAGTGCCTACCCATGTATAAAAATAGGCTATGAGCTCTTCAATATTGAAGCAAATGATCTCTCTGGAAAATTCCTCTTTGCAGGTTTTCGTTTCACCCTCGCCGGTCTCTTAGTTCTTCTAATTGCCCTTCTCACCAAAAAAAATCTCACTTCCTTCTCCCGCAAAACTTGGGGACAGGTCTTTATTTTTGGTGTTACACAAACAACACTACAATACATATTCTTCTATTTAGGCCTAGCCTACTCATCTGGTGTTCGTAGTTCTATCTTAAATGGAACAGGTGCCTTCTTTAGCATCTTAATCGCTCACTTCATTTACAAAAATGAAAAGCTCGGTTTCTCAAAAGCACTAGGATGTATTATTGGTTTCCTAGGTATCGTTCTTATTAACCTTGATGATAGCGGTACCCTATTTTCAGCTTTCAGCCTAAAAGGGGACGGTTCTGTAATATTGGCGGCATTTATTCTTTCAGCTGCTTCTATCTATGGCAAAAGAATTACACAACACCAAGACACATTTGTCGTAACAGGCTATCAACTTACTATAGGTGGATTTATCTTAGTTCTTCTAGGTATTCTACTAGGTGGTTCAATAGGTCCATTTACGCTCACCTCTCTAGGTCTATTACTCTACATGGCAGCACTTTCTGCCGTAGCCTTCTCACTCTGGGCTGTCCTACTAAAATACAATAGTGTTGGAAAGGTTGCTATCTACAATTGTCTAACTCCTATCTTTGGAGCCTTTTTATCAGCTATATTCCTAGGAGAAACCATATTTGAGTTCAAAAATATTATTGCTCTCATTTTAGTTTGTTTAGGTATCTTCATTGTAAACCGCACCTTTACACCTCATAAATCATCTGCTTCTAAACAAGCCACTCCTTTATAGAGATAGTTATCTCTATAAAGGGGTAACTACCTCTATAACGAGATAATTTTCCCTATAACAGCGCAACTACCTCTATAACTACCTTTATAACGAAGTTACTCTCTCTATAACAGGGTAACTACCTCTATAACGAGATAATTTTCCCTATATCAGCGCAACTACCTCTATAACTACCTTTATAACGGAGTAACTCTCTCTCTAACAAGGTATCTATTACCACATACAAGAGAATAATACAATTAGAAATGGAGCTCATCTACTCTGTAAGAAAATGACTCGTATTATATTCTCAAGATACAGGAAACTTAAAGAGCAAACTTTCCTAATAAAAAAATGTGCTACTACAAAATCAATTATAACTTTGTAGTAGCACATTTTTTTATTAGGATGTATAAATATTATCTCCATAATAATCTTCTCACTAATCAGATATACACTAAACCTACTCTATTTCTCATACCTCATATTACAGTATTTTTATATGTACATCTACATATTTTTACTCATCCTATTTTTCTCATCAATTACAGCCACTTGATATTCATCTTCATATATAATCTTTCCTATATAATTGGTATAGACCACATCATATTCATACTCATACTTATCTAATAAGTACATTAATGGTGTAATTCGTTCTAACATCTTCTCTGCTCCATCAACCTTAAAATAGCAAATGGCTTTCTGTGGATTTCCTTCTTTATAAAATGGTGGTTCAGGCAACAAACTTGTAAACCACTTTTCAAGCTTTAAAAATAACTCTTGGTCCTCCTCAGATAACTTTCCCTCATTATGAATCTTCCAACAGGCTCCTATCACGCCTATTGGTTTCCCTGTACTTCCTTTATCTCTTACTTGAATACGTACATAATTTTGTTTAATCATCTCATTCACCTAAATCTCAACATCTATCGCGAAGTAAACCTTACTTAATACTATTAAAATCTAATACTACAAAAAAACTTTACCCTAATTTAACACTCCATACTATAATATACATTCACTTAGTAACTTATTAATCTTCCTAATATCATATCCACCAGATATTTCAAAGTGTATCTTTCCCACACTACTAACCCAAATATTAAGTTCACTTTCTAAATCAAATGTTCCACAACTCTCAATAGAAAACGTTTGTATTTTACTATATGGAATAGTTGTATAATCGACTTTTCTCCCCGACACACCCTGTACATTAATAGCTATAATCCTTTTAGATGTAAAAATCACCTTATCCCTTACTGTTCTAAAAGCCTCTTCAACCTTTTCTCCCGTCACTAATAAATCCTTCACTGCTTCCATTGCCTTATTCAAATCCATGACATTCAGCTTAATATACTCTGGGTTAATAAAATCAATCATTAAATATGCCTCCTTTTACTCTGTACTTTTAATATTTCCTTCTACTCACATTGTATGCAAAAAAGACTTATTTAAATTACAATCCCTCCCAAAACCAATGTCCTAATTAATATGACAATAAATTTATATACACAAAAAAACCTCATAACTAAGATCTACTTAATTACAAGGTTTTTCGATAATGCCCAGAGCCGGAATCGAACCAGCGACACGAGGATTTTCAGTCCTCTGCTCTACCGACTGAGCTATCTGGGCATGTGGTAGCGGGAACAGGATTTGAACCTATGACCTTCGGGTTATGAGCCCGACGAGCTACCTAGCTGCTCCATCCCGCGTCATTATTTAATTAATATGGAGGGAGAAGGATTCGAACCTTCGAAGCTATCGCAACAGATTTACAGTCTGCCCCCTTTGGCCGCTCGGGAATCCCTCCATATAAAGCCGATGATCGGACTCGAACCGATAACCTGCTGATTACAAATCAGCTGCTCTGCCAATTGAGCCACATCGGCACATATGCATGTGCTTTTATTTAATGCTTGGCATATTTTTAAATATATGCCCGAGACCGGAATCGAACCGGTACGAGGGTTAGCTCGCAGGATTTTAAG